>CAZCDS010000083.1:0-27128 GCA_964497585.1 uncultured Syntrophaceae bacterium | reverse complement strand
CCAACGCTCGACCGCCCCAGAATCCCGGCGGGAGTTCTGATACGGCTTCCATGCTACGCCCCTACCTTGCCGATATGACGCGGTTATTGGGTCCCGAGCTATGCCTCTGTCGCCGTCTTTTGTAGGAACTTCCATGCCTTTCAGCGCATGGCGGTTGGTGTAAGGCGCCGAGGCAGATGTGAAGGGGCTTGCGAGCTCCCTGTCGCCGGCGAATCGAATCGGTGATCTTTGTTCCTGGAACTCCGATACCTCTCAGCCCTCGTCCAACACCCTCCGAATGGTCCTCAACATTTCTCTTGCCCGGAAGGGCTTGTCAATAAAACCATTGACCCCGGCCTTAATGGTCTCCCTTGCCGGCCCGGCCGGTGAGAACCCGCTGGCTATGAGAACCTTGACATTCGGATCGAGCTTCAGAAGCTCTCCAAGGCATTCCATGCCACCCATCTCAGGCATGATCAAGTCCAGGATAACCAAGGATATGTCCGACTGATTCTTGCGGTATACTGCCAATGCCTCTATCCCGTTGCCTGCGGTCAATATCGTGTAGCCGGCGTTGATGAGGTACCTCTGTGCCAATTCCCGTATATATTCTTCATCATCTACAACCAGGATGGTTTCGGTTCCGAATGCCGGCATCCCGCCTGACTCTGTCACATCGGTCTCGATCTCGGTCTCCAATACGGGAAAATCTATCTTGAACGTAGTGCCTGCGCCAGGCTGACTGTAGCAGGTGATATGCCCCCCGTGGTTCTTGACTATACCATAGACTGTTGAAAGCCCCAGACCTGTCCCCTGCCCGGTTTCCTTTGTCGTAAAGAACGGATCGAAGACGCGCTCTGTCGTTTCTCGGTCCATTCCGCAACCGGTATCAGAGACCGTCAGACGAACATACTGACCGGGTTTGACTTCCACATGTCTCCTGGCGTATTCTTCGTCCAGGATTACATTTTCGGTTTCGATAACAAGCCTTCCACCATCCGGCAGGGCATCCCTCGAGTTTACAGCCAGGTTCAGGAGAATTTGCTCAATTTGCGTCGGGTCTGCTCTGACCGTTTTCAGGTTGTCGGCAAGGTTCGTTTCGATGCCAATCATCCTGGGAATCGTCCGAAGGAGGAGTTTGTGTGCCTGCTTCACCTCATGGTTAAGGTTGACGGGGCGAAAATCGGCCTCAGCCTGCCGGCTGAATGTGAGTATCCTCTTGACCAGGTCGGCTCCACGGTACCCTGCTTTGAGTATTATCTCAAGGTCTTTATAGTACGGGGCTGTTTTGTCGATCTGGGTGGAAAGCAGCTCACCATAACCCACCACAACCTGGAGTAGGTTGTTGAAATCGTGGGCAATACCTCCGGCAAGAGTGCCGACGGCTTCCATCTTCTGGGAATGCCTGAGCTGCTGTTCCAATTCAAGCTGTTGTGTGACGTCACGCTTTAGCGCAACGTAGTTCACGATCTTACCGGAGGCGTCTCTCACGGGGGAGACGGTTGCGTCCTCATGGTAAAGCGTGCCGTCCTTTCTTCTGCTCACAAACCGGCCCGTCCATATTTTCCCGCTGCGAATCGTATCTATCAAGTGACGATAGAATTCCTCGTCGTGCACATCATTGTACCAAAACCTTGTCTTCTTGCCTATCACTTCAGCTTCGGTGTATCCGGATCGGCTTTCGAAAGCGGGGTTGACGTATTCGATGATTCCTTCGCTATCGGTGATGATGATCGCCTCATCGGACTGCGCTATGGCTGTTGCCAAGCGTCGCTGTACTTTTTGGGCCTTCCTTTGCGCGGTCACATCCCGAAGTATGGCCAGGTACGCTGGCTGCCCTTCCCACTCTGTTGATTCCACGCGCATTTCCGCCAAACCAGCCAACCCATCGAGCCGAACGATATCCATTTCGGTCGTCTCTCCCGGGACCACAGGCTGGTCAAACCATGTCTCACCGATGTCTTCTTTTGAGCGCCGAAACATGGAAGTGGCCGCGGAGTTGGCGTAGAGCACTCTTTTTCCCGAATCGAGAACCAGAACCCCATCGGATGTCGCCTCTACGATGCTACTAAAGCTAGCGCGGCTGGCCGCAATCAACTCACTTGCTCGATGGTGGTCGGTGACGTCAAGACTGGTACCCGTTATTCGTACCGGATTCCCCTCTGCGTCGCGTTCCACTACCGTGCCGCGGGCCAGAACCCATATGTATTCTCCGGACTTGCAGCGCAGCCTGTGTTCGCACTCATAAAAAGGAGTTTCTTCTTTCAGATGAACCTCGAAGGCTTTCAGGACCCGCTTTCTATCGTCGGGATGAACCATTGTCGCCCAGGTACTGACATGCGGATCAAGCTCATCGATGGAGTACCCCACCATCTCGGCGCGTCGCTCGCTGATGAAAGCTTCTCCCGTCCGGAGATTGTAGTCCCATAAGCCAAGATCGGCTCCCCTCAGCGCGAGGTCGAGCCGCTCCTCGCTCTCTTGCAACTCCCTTTCCCTGCTCCTCTGCGCAGTAATGTCTTCGAAAATGTAGAACCTACCAAGATATCGGCCGGCTTGGTCCCGGATTTGTGTGGAAAATCGACGGATCGTGCGCCCATCCACAAAGTCGATCGTATCCTCTCCTACAGAGCGGTTTTCCTCATCTTGAAGGGATTGGTATGATTTTGCGAATGCCTCCACATCGCGTATCAGTGGGATGCAGTGAGGGATTATGGCATTATTGTTGAGTTGACCATTCCTCATGCGGTCAGCGAGGTGCTCAATCCCCCAGATCTGACAAAATCGCCGGTTGAAATACAGTATGTCATCTGTGCGATTGTCAACGACCAGATACCCTAACGGTGAGGAAGTAGCCATTTGGCTCAGCAACGTTTCGTTCCACCGCAGTTTCTCCTCTGCACGCTTGCGCTCAGTGACTTCCCTTCTCAACTGTCTATTACGGTCCTCAAGTTCATCGTAGGCTCTTTGCAGTGACTCCCGGTGCTTTCGATCCGCAAGAATCTGTCTCTTCTCAGAAGTGAGGTCTTCAATAATCCCGAGTACGTATCTTTGTTGCATTACTTTGATAGATCGGAGGGTCGTGCGACCCCATAGCCTACCTTCCCCGATCTTCAGCATCGCCGAGAAAGTCTGTGGTTCTGTGGTCACGAATACGTCTTCTATGAGGGACTGGGCTTTCTCTGCGGAAGCGGGATTTGAAAAGAGCCTGGAAAAAGGCGCGCCAAGTATCTGCCCATAATTAGGATCAATCTTCCCGCAAGCCTGGTTCGCAAGGATTACGTCATGGGAGCCGTCCACTAAGAGAACGGGGGCGGGCAGGGCCTGGAGTACCTTACCGAACTTCGTCCCCCAGATGTCTCTTCCGATCTCGAAGCTCCCCCAGGAGGTCACGTCGGCGTTAAGGGGCCCGGTCAGGTCAATCGTCTGCGGTTCTTCGGATGGAACAATCTCTGAGGAGCCTGGCTCATCAGGTCTGAAGTCACATTCCAGAGTCTCGGCTAGCACATCCTGCAGCTCAGAGAGCTGCCTGCGCGACTCCGCCAACTCCTCGATGAGTTGATCTTTGGATTTGTCCCGATTTTTCATGCGGACTTCCTTGGCGTGCTTTTACTAATTTTTGAACGGACATAGGAAGAGAACCCTGGAATCTGGTTGAATAGCTTTGGTCTTCCTGCGACGTCCCGCTAGGGGAAGATTTGCGGGAAGAGCGGAACGTCGTAACCGAGAACATTCTGCCAGACCCGTTTGAGATTGACAAGCTCCCCTTTCCACGATTGCTTCATAGGGCCTAATCTCAGGCACTTCGTAGTGCTGACGACCGGTTGGGTGCTGACGGTCCGTAGCACACCATCAGGCACCTGATCTTGACGCCTCAAGCCCCTCAATCGGAGCACTTCTCAAGACTGTACCGTGTTATTTGTCGAGGCTCGCTGGGCGCAGGACAGACCGGCGCCTGAGGTCTCCCTGCTCGTGGTTGAGAGGCTGTTTGCAGGTGCAAGCCGGTCGATCCTCGTTACCAGTGCCACCAATGAGCAATCAAATAAGTAACGTGAGATCGGAACATGAAGACACGGACCTGCCATGGCGCATCCGTGGCACCCCACCTCGGCCCCTCAGAAAGCTTGGGGGTGCTACGGACCACGCCTGGGCGTGGTCCGTGCTCTTGCGTAGACCGCCAACTTACCGGTTTTCTTGCGAAATGTATCACCTATTCGGAAGCGCATTGATATTTGGGATGCCGTGCTCGACACCCCGCGGGAAAGGCACCATGACACTGTCAGAGGAGGTCGACCGAGGGACCGTTCAGGACTAACCGAAAATCACCTTCGAGCGCTCTGCGCACGGTTACGAGCTAACCACTACGCGACATGTACTTCTCTACTTCTCGTCAAGCACGGCTCTGACCGTTTGAAGCAATTCCCTCATCTTGAAGGGCTTGTTCACGAATCCGATTGTACCGGATTTGAAAGCAAGCTTGGTCTCCACATCCAAGGAGAAACCGCTGGTTAGAATGACTTTCGCTTGCGGATCTATCCTCAGAATCTCGTCAAGACACTGTTTGCCACCCATTCCGGGCATGATGAGATCGAGTACAACGAGAGAAATACGCTTCCGTTCTCTCTCATACAGTTGCAGTGCTTCATTGCCGTTGGCGGCAGTCAATACGGTATAGCCCGCTTTCTGGAGAATTCTCTCGCCCAGACTCCTTATCGCGTTCTCATCATCCACGAAGAGGATTGTTTCCGTGCCGAGTGCGTGCATTTCGTCGCTTTCTGAAACATCCAAATCCTCTTCCCTATCGCGTATTGCGGGAAAGTAGATTTTAAATGTGGTTCCTATTCCAGGCTCACTGTAACAGGTAATATGTCCACCGTGGCTCTGGACAATCCCGAAGACCACTGACAGTCCCAAGCCCGTCCCTTCTGCCGGATCTTTGGTGGAAAAGAATGGCTCGAAAATCCGCCTCACGATGGTGCTATCCATGCCGTGACCGGTGTCCGAGACCATGAGCAGGACATTCTCGCCTGGTTTGGCATCTATGTGTGTCTTACAATATTCCGCATCGAGGGTGACGTTCTGTGTTTGAAAACGCAGCTTCCCGCCTTCGAGCATGGCCTGCCCGGCATTAACAGCCAAATTCAGGAGAATCTGATCGATCTGAATCGGATCTGCATTAATATTCCTTAGGTCATCCGCCAAAATCAGCTCTATCTTCACCATCTTTGGAATGGTTTTGCTGAGCAGTTTCTCGGCCTGCCTCACCTGATTGTTCAGATTCATCGGGCGAGGCCTGCTCTCCAGGGTTCTACTGAAGGTCAAGATCCGCTTGACCAAATCAGCGCCGCGAGCGGCTGCCCTGTGCACCGCCTTGAGATCCCCATAATCTTGATCGTTCTTCTCTTTGTTGAGCATGAGCATCTCGGTATAACCTGAGATTATGGTAAGCAGGTTGTTGAAATCATGAGCAATACCACCGGCCAGAGTTCCAATGGCCTCCATCTTCTGGGCGTGAAGTAACTGACTTTCGATCTTCTTCCGGTCTGTGATGTCCTCCACCACGGCCTGAACCCCGCACACGCTCCCGCCGGGGCCTTGCATTGGAGTCAGTACGACCCCCAGGTGTGACCTTTTTCCCCACTTGCTTGTATAAGGGGCTTCAAAAGAGGTGGTTTCCCCATTCTCAATGCAACGCTTGCACGCTTCAGAAACACCGGCTTCCACCAAGGGTGGAAAAGTGAACATGTTGATCGATTTTGTGGCTTCAGCAGAAGGGGAGCCGAGAATCTCAAGCAGTTTCCAATTCACATCATTAATTCTTCCCTCCAAATCACAGGAAAGGATACCGATCGGCGCGTTGTCCACGAGGAGACGATATCGGGCCTCACTTTCCCTGAGCTCTTCCTCGACCCGCTTCAGTTCTCTCAGGTTTTTCGCAATGCTTGCCAATCCGGCCGGTTCACCTTTTTCGTCCGTCAGAAGGAAGATGCTCATCAATATGGGTATGTCTTCGGCGGTTCTCGTCCGCCTCAGGGTTTCTACATTGCGAACAGCGTTCCCTTGTTTACATTGTGCCATCAATGTCTCCCACTGTTCGTGTGAGTGCGGCGGTACGACAGTCTTGATCGATTTGCCAATCAGCTCTTCACGCCTCCACTCGTAGGTCCGCTCGGCTTCCTGGTTCAGATCAACAATAATGCCGTCCAAGTCTTCGATCATAATCGGATCGCTGGCTTCCATAAAGACTTTGGACATCCTTCTCAGTGCGGCGTCTGCTCCTTTGCGCCTCGAGATATCCTCCACGACCGCGATGAAATAGTCCGGGTTGCCGCCGGTATCACGAGTGAGTGAAACGGTCAAATTGACCCAGACGACCGATCCGTCCTTGCGTATGTACCGCTTTTCCATGAAGTACGTATTGATTTTATCGGCGAGTACCTGGCGAAAATACTCCAGATCGGCTTCAAGGTCATCGGGATGCGTGATGTCCTGAAATGTCAGCCTGATGAGCTCGTCCCTTTCATATCCGACAATATCGCAAAACTTTTGGTTTATCCGAATAAATCGGCCTTCCGGCGATACGTGTGCCATGCCCACGGCCGCCTGCTCAAAGGTTGATCGGAACCGCTCCTCACGCTCCTTCAGGGTCTGCTGGGCGAGTTTTCGCTCGGTTATGTCTCTGGCATAAATGGCGACGTGCTGAAATCGGTCGTCTTGCGAAACCGGGTAGATCGTAATCTCAAAATGTGACTTCCGCTGTTCGTGTTCAAGATAAGCCGGCCGGCCGGTGCGCAAGACCTGGGCAGTCTTCTCTTTCCCAAGACTCGCTGTCTCCTCACTGACCAATCCAAAAATCGACTCGCCCAGGAGTTCAGAGGAACTTTTTCCCAGGAACCTGCCACCGGCTTCATTGATCGCCACAATGATGCCTTTACGATCGAGCAAGAGCACGATGTCCGTGGTCGCGTTGAGGAGCGCTTCTATTGTGTCCTTGCTACTCTTCAATTCCTCGGTTCGCTCTTCCACCCGTTGCTCGAGTTCATCATGGGACCGCTTCAACTCTTGTTCAGTCCGCTTCAGCTCAGTGATATCATTCGTCATAAACAGGAGGTGAGGTGTGTTGTGGTAAACAAACCGGCTGAGCCGGCAGTCGAGCCAGACTTCTTTCCCAAATGTCGTGACCACGTGGATAGCACGCTGCTTGTCGCTACCTCTGGAAAGCACCTCTTCCGCGTCGGCCAGAAGACCGGAAGCCTTCCACCAATCGATCGTGCGAAAATTCTGGCTGAGCATCTGTTCTCTCGTTGCTCCTGCCAAGGAGGCAATCGCTTCATTGGCTGAAACGCATTGACCGTCGGACCTGTATGTAGAGATTCCCACAGGTGAGGAACCGAGGATCTTCACATTGAACTCGTGGGCCTCAGCTATTCGCTGCTCTGCGAGCTTGAGTTCGGTCATGTCACGAAGGACGCCCAGATATTGTGTTCTTCCGTCCTCAGAGCGCCATTCCTTGGAATTGATACGGCACGCTTTCACCGTACCGTCCTTCCTCCGCATCAGCGCCTCGTAGTCCTTCACAAATCCTGTCTTCCCCATATCCTTTTGCCAGGCAGACCGGTCATTCGGATCAGCCCATATGTGTCGAGCGTTCATACTCAGGATCTCGTCTCGGCTGTAACCGAGAAGATCCGAAAAGCGAAGGTTGACGTCGATAAACCGGCCGTCGCGCTCAACAAAAGCTATGGCGTCCGGCGATTCTCTCACGAGAGTCTGATATCTCTCAAAGCGCTCCCTCAGCCGTTTTTCTCTGCCATGTTTGTAAAGGGCGAGCTCTACGATTCTGTGAAGCTCGGAAGGATCGAAGGGCTTGGACACGAAGCCGTACGGCTCCGTGATCTTCAATCTTTCCACTGAGAGCCTGTTGGAGGCAGCACTGAGAAACACAACGGGAATTGCGAAACGGCGGTGTATCTGCTCTGCCGCCTCGATCCCGTCCATGACCCCTTTTAGCCGAATATCCATCAGGATCAGGTCCGGCTTGAGCTCCTCGGCCTTTTGAACGGCCTGTTCCCCCGTTGAGACCGTTGCAACGGGCTGGTATCGGAGTTCCTGCAGCGTCGTTTTGAGGTCTTCCGCGATCAATGCTTCATCCTCTACTACGAGGATGCGGGATACCGACGTCACCGTTCACCTCCGGTCGCGTTGCCATTGCATTCAGGAGACTGGTCAACGGCAGTCCGCATGAGCAAGGCTAGATACTCTTTGATGAAGTCTTCTTCTCTCTTGATTTGATATTCCATCCTCTCTCTTCTCACGTCGTGTTGTTGAGTCGTGTCCCGCCCCGACTGCCTGGTAGCGCCTCCCTGCCGGGACACCAGGAAGCCGGGTCCTCCGGGTCTGTTGGGCAGTACTTTCGGTATGAAAGGAGAGCAAAATGTGTACCATTATTCAGGCGGCACCATAGGGCATGAACAACCCTTTGTAATGACTATATTAATGGTAAGGGATTTACGGTCCGAGGGGGGCAGACTTGTTTATGCAGCGTGTTTGGAGACAGCCAAAATGAGGCAGGATCGCACATGAGAAAAGGGGACTGCCTGTATCGCTTGCGATATCAGGTCGTTCAACATGGGGCATCATCGCACATCCTGCGAGCTTTTTTCCCGCTTCTCCCTCTTCAAGCCAAGGCTCTGTATCTGACGCCTGATCGTGTAACGGGAGACCCCGAGGATACGAGCCGCCTCCTGTATTTTGCCTCCCGAACGGCGCAATGCCTCCTGTAACAACGAACGCTTCACGGTTGCAATGACTTCATCAAGTGATTGCCCGTCAGAGAATTCTACCTCCAGGGACCAGCCGTCCTGCACAGCCTCTTCTTCAACAAGGCCTGCCAGATCCAATCGCTCGCCCCCGGAAAGAATCATTGCATGTTCCAGAACATTGCGAAGTTCCCTGACATTTCCCGGCCAATTGTATCGGGACAACGCGTCCAGGGTGTGCGAATCGATTGCCGGAGATTTGAGTAGGCGCAATTCACTGGCCAACTGGGATGTAAGCTCGTCAATCAGGAGGGGAATATCCTCGGTCCTTTCCCGCAGAGGCGGCACCTTAATGGAGAGCACATTCAGACGGTAGAAGAGATCCTGCCGAAAACGACCTTCAAGGACTTCCGTTTCGAGATTCCGGTTCGTGGCGGCAATCACCCGTGCGTTGACCGTGATGCTCTTTTCGCCGCCCAGCCGGGTGACGGCACTCGTGTCGAGAAAGTCCAACAGCTTGGACTGAAGGGCGGGCGACAGCTCTGCCACTTCGTTGAGCAAGAGCGTGCCCCCTTCTGCCAGTTCAAGAAGCCCCCTCTTGCGCCGGGTCGCACCGGTAAAGGCTCCGATTTCATGCCCGAAGAGCTCGGATTCGGCCAGATCCATGGGGATCGCAGCACAATTTATCGTATAAAATGGACCACTCGCTCTACCTGACTGGTTGTGGATATATCGGGCCACGTAGTCCTTGCCGCTTCCGCTTTCCCCCGTAAGCAACACGGTGCTTTGAGTCTGAGCTGCCAGACGAGCTGCTTCCAGGGTGGATCGCATGGCTTTTGAAGGGTATTCGGAGAACACGGAAGCGGGTCTGGGCAAGATGGCTGACCGTTCGGTCACGTTGCGTGAGATGCCGCAGAGTCCGGTTATCTGACCGTCGGCAGTCCGAATTGGGGCTCTGATGTCCAGAAAAGTGATCAAATCCTCCTTCACCTGCCTGCTAAGCTGCGCCTCTACCGTTTCACCCTTGAGAACACGGGACTCTATCGCTTTCAACTTCTCTCCGACCTCGGGTCCGAACAACTCGTTGTCGGTTCGCCCAAGAATCTCGGAAGACTGGAGGCCCAAGAGCTTTTCCATAGAGGGGTTGACAAGCGCGTACCTCAGGGAACGGTCCTTAAGGAATATACATTCCGGTGCAGACTCGAAGAGAACTCGAAAGCGTTCCTCACTGGTACGCAGCTCCTCTTCCATCCTCCTGCGTTCCGTAATGTCCGTGATCATTGCCAAGGCGCCCTCGACATTGCCCTGTGAATCGAGAATGGGGTTGGTGTTCACGATTGTCCATATCTGGGAGCCGTCCTTATGTTGAAACGTAAAATCGTGCTGTTCACTTATGCCTTGCCTGCGGCGTGCGAGAAGAGCCTTCGCGCTGTCTTGCCGGGACTCATCCATAAAGCCCAGGAATGAAAGGCCCAGCATCTCGTCTACGGAATAACCCAGCATTTGAGCCATGTGGCTATTGACAAAGGTCGTTTCGCCGTACTGGTCGATAATCCAGATTCCCTCCCTCGTCGTTTCCACAATACGTCGATATCGTTCCTCACTCTGCTCCAACGCATCCTGGGCTTTCTTGCGTTCGGTAATATCCCTCACCACGCTGACAACAGCGAGGATTTCGCCATCTTCGTTACGGATCGGGCTTACATAATGCTCGGTCGGAAAGACTTTTCCGTCTTTCCTTTTCATTTCAAATTCCGTTGCATAGAACCCATCTTTCCGGAAAGCCTCAAAGGCTTCTCGGCCGAATTTTCTGTACATCTCATCGTTCACATGCAGAAAATCGCTTTTCATTCCGATGACGTCCTTCTTGCCATACCCAAACATCGTCTCTGTAACTGAGTTGCAATCTGTTATCATTCTTGAATGAGGGTCAACGATGAGGACTGCTTCGTTGAGGCTTGAAAGCACAAGTCTGAGGAGCTCTTGAGATTTCTCAAGCTCAATCTTGGCAGCGTTGCGTTCGGTCACATCGATGCCCACCCTCCAGGGGTTCCATCCGAGTATGGGAAATTCCTCACAAACAGAGGACCAGGCCACTGTGCGGATTTCACCATCTTTCGTCGTCATGTCCCATTCCCAGTCACGATATTCTTTGCCGCGCTTTTCCCACTCCGCCATCATCCTGGTACGATACGCCGGCTCCGGAACCAGGAGTTTCATTGCTTCCGGGTTACCTACGATCTCTTCATTGCGGTAGCCGGTGACCCTTTCGCACTCCCGGTTCCAGAAGACGATGTTGCCCTGATCGTCAAACGCGTCCATCATCACGGGCATGTTCTGGACCACGATCTGAAGCCTCTCAACGGTTTTGCGAAGATCCCTCTCCGCTCGCTTTCGTTCCTCAATTTCAAGATGGAGGGCTTCATTTGTTCTTCTCAGTGCAGCGGTCCGCTCCGCGACTCGACTCTCGAGCTCATCCCGGGCTTTCCGCAATGCCTCCTCGGCTTCCTTGCGCGCAGTGATATCAAGGTTGATTCCAGCCCAGGAAAGCACTTCACCCTCGTCGTTGCGGACGGGTATACCCCTGCTCAGGATGGCTCTGTAGTTTCCGAATTTGTCCCGCATGCGGTGCTCGTGATCAAAGAAGTCCTCCTTCTCCATGCAGCGCTTCCATTTGGAAAGGGTTTTGTCAACGTCTTCCGGCGGCAACCGATCAGTCCGCCCGAGTCGTTTGCACTCTTCCAACGTCATGCCCGCCATCTCCAGGAAACTATCGCTGAGATAGGTGACATCCCCGTCTTTGCCACAGACCCAGACTCCAAATGGGATGAGCTCACCAATACTCCGGTAACGCCTTTCACTTTCTTTCAACAGCTCTTTTGATTGTTCGAGTTCGTCGACTACCGATTCGAGTTCGGATATCCGTTGGCGCAGTCCGCTAATTTCATCGACGAGTTCCTTCTTGGTCCTGTATTCGTCTTTCATAGGGAACCCCTTCCCAAAAGGCAACAAATGCAAGGAAATGCAGCTATCAACAAAGAAATGCAAGTCCAGGGCCATGGTACCTGATCCAGTATCCATGTCAATGAGTCTGGCATTGTCTGGAGTCTCCCGGCCACACCCCGATGCATCGCAGAATCCACACAGAAGTCGACATGCTGCAGCGGAAAGGCCCAAGACCGAAGAGCCTTCTTGCCCCTTTTAAAATTGTAGGGAGATGCAAAGCTCAGCGCAGTGCGGCTTAGCAGGCATCGCTTCTGAAGAGGCAGCCGGTCAGGCATGGTGAACCGATCGCGTGAGGCTCGATTCCAACTCAACGTGTTGCGGCTGCTCCCTGTTTTCGGGACGCGGGCAATCCCACAGTCTGAGCGAAAGTGATTCTCTGATCGGCTCGCAGCTTCATTGCTTCGCTCAGCCTCTTCCTGTCAATTGACGCACGGAACACTGTCGCAAGTCCCTCTGAAGCACAAAAGAGATAGACATTTTGCCCTATAAAACCAGTATCCGCGGCCGCGATGTACATCTTGAGACGTTCTTCTCCTTCGCCCATTTTCGACAGATCGGCAACGTAAACGAGGTTAAGCGCCGCGTTCTTAACGTACGACTGGATGCCGGTCAGCGCTCGGAGGTCCTTTGACACCAAGGGCGTCAAAGCGTTTTTTTTGGGATCGTACAGATAGAGTCCTTGAGCCATGGCTACGTACACGTCGATCTCCTGACGGTTGAGGGCAGAAGGAGCGGTCCGTTTGCCGGAGTCGGGCCGGTTGATGCCGAATGCAGCCCACAGGAGATTTGAGAGTGTCTGACGCGAAATATTTCCGTTACGGTATTTCCGTGAGCTCTTCCTATCCTTCAGCGCCTGCATCAGCGGCTTGCCCCTGTCCAATTCAGGCTGAGGAAGCGTGATCGGTTTCATCTCCTGCCCCAATGCCGGGGCGAGAAGACCTGTGGTGAAAACCAACGAGACAGCTACGGCAAAGAACAGTTTCATTCTCATCGTGCACCTCTCATTTTCTCTGTAATAATGCTACCTTGCATCTTCGAAGGTCTTGGGGACCATAGCCCGCGGGAGAGATGGTACCCAATTGCCCGCAAAGGCGCTCTCACGCGTTGGTCATGACTCGACGGAGTCAAGATCGCTCAGTTTCGAGAAATGGGGAGGCGGTTGTCACTCGATCTGCTTGATCAGTTCAGCCAGCAGCCCCTGCGCGTCCTTCTCGCGTTCAAATCCTGCCGCACCTGCAAGGTAACGACCCTTTTGTACAACTGTGATGCGTCCCTGATAAGCGTCTTGCCCCTTCAGAATCTCGAACCCCAGGTGAGTCGGGCTTGCCTCCCGGGCGCTTCCCCTCTTGGACAGATCCTCCTTGAAGCTCTTGAGCGCCCTCTGCGCTTCCTCAGGATTGTCGAAGACGGCTAAAAACAGGCTCGAATCAGGGCTCTCGGCCGCGGCGTCCCGTTCAATTTTCGTCTTGCCCGGCACCAGGTAGGTTGCCCTAAAGCCTTTCTTGAGAAATTGATGCCCCATGAGCCCTTTTGGATAGTATTCGATGGAGTCCGGCTTCAGTCCGCGTTTCGGGAAATACCCGATCTCCTTTGGAGGTAGTGAGCTGTCGGTGATCCTCGATTCTATCATCTCTGCTAATTGTTTCAGCCTTGAAGAGTTCGATTCTGTGGCTTGGAGCACAACAAAGTACTTGCCTTTATAAAAAAGAGCATAACTATCTTCCAGATATGAAGCCAAGCCTATTCCCGCTGACCGGCCCTCCTGCCTGAACCGTGAGAAAATCCCGAATGCGTGAACCACGTCACCCATGTCGTAAATATCGAGGTCAATCTTGTCCCGGCTCGAATTCTTATTCCGATATACTGCGAAGATCGACTTCTTAAATCCATACTGCAAGAAAAGGTCGGCCTGCCCGTCAATGTGCTCGAACAGCGTCTCTTTCGTAAAGACTTGAGGGGCACCTCTCAGAGCCCAACCACCAGGAGTTTCTCTCGGAACAAGCGATTTCATGTTCGATGCGTCAGAGAACGCCTCCCCAGGAAGAGCAAGGCAGACAAATAACCATATAAGAATTAGCCAGTCGTGTCTCATTATCCCAGACCCCCGCCTCAGATCCACCAAAGCTTCCTAAGCAAAAACACGTTTCACCCACTGCACCTGTGCGCGTATGTCAAGCCCTCTCTCACAGGTTATGGAGCAAGATGAACATTCAGAGCACAGTTTAGCTGCCTCCATTAGTCCCCCTTCACGAAACACTTCCTCGGCAAGCTCCTTGTTCTTGTATCCATCGTAATAGATAACAGCTCTCATGAAATCAGTATGACTTACTCCGTGCGGGCATTCTCCTTCGCATCCACCGCACATGGTACATACCCTCCCTCGAAGGTGAGAATCATACTTCTGCAAGGCATCCGAATCGTTACTTGAAAGCTCTGTCCCCATAACTGCAGCGCATTGCTCAATCTGTTCAATAGTGGTAACGCCTGGAATAGCTGTAGAAACATTCCGGTCCATGAGCACATATTTGAGTGCAGCTTGATGAGGGTTGAGACCGCCCATGTCGGACGCCTTGTACCCACCGGCCTGCGTCTTCATCGCTACCACGCCGATTCCTGAATTGGCTGCCAACGCGATAGCCTCCTTTAGCCTTTTCGAATGAGTAAAATTGTACGATACCAAGGCCACATCGTGGCAATTGGCTTTTGCCGCCGCTTTCAGGAGGGACGCCATGCCCGTATGGCAGGAGAAGCCTGCGAAGCGGGCCTTTCCTTCTTTTTTCATTGCCTGCAGGAACTCCGTGAGGGCAGGATTACAGACCTCGCCGGGTCTCTTGAGAGAATGTGCCAAAAGGACATCAACATAGTCGGTCCGAAGGTGCTTAAGACTTATCTCAACGGCCGCTCGATTGCGCTTTTCCGAGGAAGCGACTTTAAATTTCGTTTGTATGAACACCTTGTCCCGTTTTCCCTGAAAAGCCTTGCCGACAAGACCTTCGTTCTTGCCACCCATATAAACACGCGCGGTATCGTAGAAATTCACCCCAAGATCAAATGCGCGCTTGAGCACGGCCGGGTCACTGCAATTCATCACCCCCATCCCGACGACGGTTACCTTCAACCCCGTTTTCCCAAGGCTTCGATACTTGACCGATGGACTCTTTTCCGATCTTGCGTAGGAACGATCGGTGCTCAATAAAGGTGCGGTCGCAAGTCCCAAGAAGGCTGTAGATGCCCCCTTCATGAATGTTCGCCGTCCCATCTTCTTTGACATGATGGCCTCTCCTTTTCGGCAATGAAGGCTGCCGACGTCGGTCTTCGCTCCTGAGATAAAAAAAAGCACTCGGCGAAGGTCCGGGTACATTCTTTGCCGTTTATCACGGACGAATGAGTCAGTCAATACAACCGTCTCTCCAACGAAAAGTGGGCAGCCGAACCATGCCGCGGCTCGGTTCGGGAAGCCTCGGGTCACATGGTTGGAAACAGCAGGAGGCGACCGCCTGGCCATTTTTTCTTCATCGCCGGAGACCACCACCCTATGTCTTCACATCAAGGACCATGGTCAACTACAGTAACCGGCACTGAGGTCAGCGTTTAAGCGACGCAGGAGAGGGTTGATCCGGGCGTCGGTTACTATAATAGGCACCAGGAGCAGTGATTTTCACCAGTTGCAGACGAGAGCCAGGTAGAGTAAGCTCAGGATACCCTTTTAGGGGACCGTCGGGCATGACGCGCGCAATCAACTCACCCCATGGAAAGGAGCTTCTATGTCTATTCGAATAATCAGACTCGGTTCTCCCAGAGTAAAGGGAGAAGGGCTCCGTGTCGGGACAGTCCGGCGTCCTCCACGGGGTGTCCCAAAATCGGATTACGCGAAGAAGGACTTCTACGATGTCTGGCTTCCTAACCTTTCCCCCACTCCGGAGCTCATGAAGGAGGGAAAATCATCTCACGATGAAGCGTCCTGGTCTGCCTTCAAGAAGAAATTTCGCTCCGAGATGAATAGACCGGATGTGAGTAAGATTCTTGATCTTCTGGCTGCGCTCTCTCATCAGACCAACATGTCTCTCCGGTGCTACTGCGAAGACGAGCATAGATGTCATAGGTCTGTCCTGCGTGAGCTGCTTGTGGAGCGTGGGGCAAGTATGGTTTAGGGCACCTAAGAAAGCAGAGTGCCTTAGACGCGATATGCCCGATTCTTCATTTCCCGATATGACAAGGTACTCGAATGTTTCTCGCGTCTCTGTGGCGCTCTGGTTGCAAGAGAAAGGGGCTCAGCATGTTCAGTCCCTGAATTTGGCGTGTAGCGGCATCGCCGCCGCGAATTTCCGCGTTTTCGGTTTTTGACGGCGACGATGAAGTTGGCCCCTCCAGGAGCTGCAGAAGAGTGTCGCAAGAAGCTCATGTCGGCACCGCTCACCCAGCGCACCAAGATCGACCGGACTATCCCAGGGCTTGACCCCCAACGCTCTCCCCTGACTTCTCGCCCCAAAATTCACATTTCGTCCAACGGCATATATAAATAATTGCTGTTCACCGTGCTTGCTTCGCATGTGTTGAGACTCTTTGCTAAATTTCCAAAGTTTCCCCGGCATGAAGTTTTTGCTCTGTAATCCCCTCGGGCTTCCTCCTCGTCGAATCACCGAAGGCTTCGGGAGCACCGGCGGCTCATATCCACGAAAAGACCCCACGAATAAATCATACTGCTGAGGAATCGGCGACTTGGCCTCCATCGGGATAGCTGACTTGGCAGCCTGTTCGGGGGTCAGGCACGCCAGCCGTCCATATCTTCCTTTGGTCCTCAGGCCCCGCCTGGGAACGCATATCCTCGTGGCTCTATGCCGGCCAAGCGAGCCGCGACTTCGCGTCAAGCATTCCCGGGCTGGAGCGTGAAAAGGAGGAAGGGGGTGGCCGGGGCAACGGGGAGTAGCGATGTCAAGTTGTCTCGTTCTCGCTCGATCTCGCCGAAATGTTTGAATGATATATCGACTCCCTCGGTTGGTTGCTCTTAAGCCATGCGAAGGGCATGGCTCAACACGGGTGTTCTGTGGCCTAGCCCGAACCCGCTCGTACGGTAAGCCAGGGGGCATATGGCTTGGACTCCTTGACACGTGCTTTTGGCCTGTGCTATGTTTAGGACGACCGGTCGGTCTACGCACTTTAGTGAAGGGAGGCTAGTCGTGATGCTCCATTCGCCTGAGGCCCGAGGCGCGAAGGACATAGAGGATCCCAGCCTTGTGCCTGTCGGAGCCAAGGACCGAGACCTGGTGGCGCGCAAGCATGCTCAGATCGTCCAAGGCGCCTGCAAGGTTTTCTTTGTCAAGGGATTCCACCGCACCTCCGTTCGAGAAATAGCCCTTGCCTGCGGCATGTCCAGAGGGCAGCTATACCACTACATCTCCAGCAAGGATGACGTGCTTTTCCTGGTCTACCAGCATATGCAGGCCCTTTGGCGCCGACATTTGGAAGTGGCGGGACTGGAAGGGATTGAGGACCCCAGCCGTTACTTGGCCCTGGCCTTGGCCGGCACGCTGGAGTTCGTAGAACAAAACCACGATCTGTTTCTATTCGTGTACACCGAGACAAAGTACCTGGAACGTCGCCATTTGAAGGCCGTTCTAGCCAGCGATGATCAGGGTGTTGTCGGCTTTTGGAGAGAATTGCTGGCGCAAGTGCGGCCGGGTCTGGACTCCGATCTGGCCGCCAACCTCATATCATTTCTCATGGTCTTTCCGGTTCTTCGGGGATGGAACCTAGACCCGGCCAGGCGGGCCGAGCACGTGGAACAAATTGTCGAGTTCATTTTCCGGGGCCTGGGCCTACCTGCGCCGGGGGAAGGGGGAACATCATGACGAAGTCAGAGGCTAAGGCCAACCAGCCGGCTTGCACGGCGCATCTCCACGAGCTCATGCGGCGCTATTACCAATCCCTGGGCGAGGCGGCAGCCGACCCGAACCGGAGAGTGGCCTGGTGCAGCAGCATTGGGCCTGCCGAACTGCTCTGGGCGTTGGATTTTGAGGTCTACTTTCCCGAGAACCATGGAGCCATGCTGGGGGCCAGTCGCATGGCCGCCCAGACCATCCCTCTGGCCGTGGCCGCCGGCTATTCACCGGAAATATGCTCGTATCTGACCAGCGACATCGGGGCGCATATCAAGGGCGTCACCCCTCTAAGCCGCTCCCACGGGCTTCCGGAGCCCCCCCGACCGGATGTCATCGTGTTCAACAATAACCAGTGCCGGGAAGTACAGGACTGGTTCATGTACTACGCGCGCCTCTGGAGCGTTCCTCTGGTGGGCATCCACTCCCCGAGGGTTATCAACCGGGTTAAGACCTCACACCTTGATGACGTGACCAGTCAGCTAAAGGACTTGGTTCCTGCTCTGGAGCGGGTTGGAGGAAAACGGCTGGCACCGGAGCGCCTCGTCGAGGCGGTGGGGCTTTCCAGACAATGTACCGGCCTTTGGCGCAAGGTCTTGGAGTTTTCCGCCCGCCGCCCCGCGCCCCTGACCTTTTTTGATCACTGCGTCCACATGGCTCCGGCGGTGGTGCTCCGGGGCACTTCCGAGGCGGTCGAGTATTACCGACTGCTCTTGGACGAGTTGGAGCAGAAGACGGCCCACGGCCAGGCGGCCGTACCGGGGGAACGTTGGCGGCTCTATTGGGACGGCATGCCGGTGTGGGGCAGGCTGCGTATGCTCAGCGACACTTTCGCCCACTTGGAAACGGCGGTGACGGCCTCCACCTACTGCAACTCCTGGCTTTTCGAGGCGCTGGACCCGGATGACCCATGGAGATCCATGGCCAGAGCCTCTCTGGAGTGTTTCAACGTTCGCGACGAGGAGTTTAAGGAGGATTATCTGATACGTTGGGTCGAGCTTTGCGGTGCCCAGGGCGTGGTGTTCCACGACGCCCGCACGTGCCCTTACAACACAAACAGCCGTTTCGGCCTGCCCCGGCGGATACAGCGCCGCTACGGCATTCCTACCCTCGTCTTGGACGGGGATCTCAACGATTTGCGCTGCTTTAGCGAGCAGCAGACCGTGACTAATCTAGAGGCGTTCGTAGAGCAATTGGCAGGCCGTGCGGATAGCCAATGCATGGATCAAGCAGCTCTCTCGGGGCGGCCGCTAGCCGAAGAAGTCCTAATCTAGGGCGTTCGATTATGGGAGAAGTGGCTGGCCACATCGAAATTAGGGCCCGGAGAACCAGAAGAACGCTTCATTCGAGTTGAGATGAGACCAGAGATCGTCAATGAAGATTGAGCAGCAGTCTCAGATCTATTTCACAAAATGGCTCTGTGAGGTAATCATGTTCCCTGCAAGCAGCCGAAAAAGCATTATGCAGGCGGTAAGCTGGACGGCTCAAAGATGATGTGCCGTGGAAGCACCATTTTATCTTTCTGTCATGGAGGCGCGCCGTGAGTCAATTCGACCCCGCCGAGTTCAAGCGTCAAGAAGAACAAGCCTATTCACAGGTGGCTCAATCCTATGAACAATACACGGATTAGCGAGTTAGGTGTCTATAGTAAAGTCCGTATCGGAGCGCAGGAAAAGGCATGGGACAGTCTCGAAGTCTATGCTTGTTTCGCAGATTGCCTGGAAAGCAACAGACGTCACGGTAATGCAAGGGTGCTCGCCGGATTGTCTCACACTCGAACCCATGATTTGAAGCGCGCTTTGCAGGAAGACTCCGGCCGGCAGGGGTGTCATTCGGGGACCGACACGATCTCGTCGGTCGTAGATCGCGGGGCGTGACAACCGATTATTCGCTCCCGGAATCAGCCAACCCTAGCTGTTCAGTTGACGCGGCGTGCCAAAAGTCCCGGACCGGTAATCCTGAGAAAAAAATCCCGCTCGTCATTGGTCGGATAACTAAGCGGGATCATTAGATATAATATGGTGCCGAGGGGCGGAATCGAACCACCGACACAAGGATTTTCAGTCTGACTGCAAGATATAGACGATAACAATATCAACCACTTAGCCGAGCGCTCCCGTTGCAAACTGCACCACAAAGCACAACGAAGCATAACCGAGTCCCGCAAAAGTCCCGCAAGAATCTCCTTGAGGAAATCACCGTATCTTCTCCCAGGGGTTCGAACCGACCGCAAGTGAAAGTCGGAATTCTTTCTCCTGGTCATCATCCCGTAACCCCTTAGACCTCGTCAACGGCTCCCCGCCGAGCCATAGTCCATGAAAACGGGCGAGAGAGCGCATCAGGGACGCGAAAAAGCGCGCCGGGGAGATTCCGGTGTTCCTCGTGTCTCTCCATTGGGTCTAGCCTGGAGATAACCAAGAGCCGGCTGGCCCTGTAAGGATATCCGGGGGCGAAGCTGATAGTCAAGCTAGAGAACACCTGGTGGACATGATGATGCCCGCTGCTGAAAACTCCCCTGGCCCCAGTTTTCTGGTCACATCTCTGCCCATCTGACAACTAATAAGCCAGGAAGCTTGAATTCCAAAGATAGGGAGTCTCCAATGAAAACGCGGAAGGCTATACTACTGGGTGTGCTCGCGGGCTCGTTTGCGGTGGCTCTGCTGGCCTTGCTGGGGGGGGTCCTGTGTGGTCCTCCCAGCGGCGGGCACGAATCTGTGCCTAAACTGAGGGATCATATCACTTTGGGTGCAATTTCCTCGAATCCAAGGTTTTGCCTGTGCGGCGGATTCCTCGATTGTGCTTGCACTCAATCCATCCGAATGGATGCTGAGACAGCTAGCCAGACTCTTCTTCCTCTGGTGTCGTTCCGGCAAGAGGCTCTTTCCCGTTGTTTGTCCTCGACCCTGACCTCATCCTCATTATGCTCCGCCACAACGACGGTAGCTCGGTCGTTAAGGTATGATAATTCAAGAGCTTAGGGGCGCTGTCTTGCCATAGGTAGCTCTAAGTCCCGCCCTTGTCTCCCACAGGTGGATAGCATCCCGATATATCGTGCGTTTTATGGCGCCACTTTCCACGTACACCTGATCCTGGAACGCCCTCCCAATAAGCTTCAGATACTGCCACACACTAACTCAGAATCTGGACCACTTTTTGGGTGGGCAGGTCACGCATGGCTGGACTTCTCCTGTCGAGGTGACGAAAAGATATTCGAAACGTCACCTGCAACCAAATGCCGTGTCCTGTTCGAGCCATGTAGATAATCCGCTAAGTGGCGGATGATCCCTAAACTTTCCATTGCGATGCAGTTCTCTCTGCCATTGAGACAGCGCAGCACCATAAGACTTGACTCCGCGGCACACTTCACGGCCACAAGGCTTGGTTTCCATGACCCCGATTTCGGCAACACCGAGTCTCTTTGCCATATCGTAGTACCTCCGGAATTCTTCGAACTTTTCGAACTCCTTGGGCGGCACGAGCGAGAGGCATGTATAAACACCCACCTCCCTGAAACATCGCACGGCCCGACATGCGTTTTGGAAGGCTTCCGGGTGACCTGTCATCTGGTTGTGAACCTCAGGCTGGTAGTGATCCAAACTGACCCACACTCCAAACAACCGGTTGTCCTTGAGTTCACGGGCTCGCTCCAGCGTAGCACCATAACCGGTCGTAAACATCCAGAGACAAGTATCGGGATCGACCTCTTTGACCAGCCTCAGAAAGCGGTCGTATCGGTACAGGGGCTCGCCCCCGTGCAAGATGATCGAGGCCACACCCAGGGATTCGATTTGGCGAATGGTCTTCTTGAGGAGTTCCTCATCCAGATCCGTGTCGGTTGCTCTCCGAGCATCGGTCGAGCAGAATGCACATGAGTACGGACAAGCGTTTGTCGTTGAGACCGACGCTATTCCTGAGGGAGGCCGTCTCATATCGAGTGTGTTGATATAGTTGGCAATCCTCTTGTCGAAGGCCGGTGAAGGATATGGGGGAATGGTGCTATCAAGGACGACAAATTCGCCGAACCTCACCGCGTGGCGGTACTTCAAGAGACCGTGTTTCAGTACGGAGAGCTTCAGAAAGTTGAAGAGGGCGTCGGCAGGGTTCACGCCCTTTTCGCGGCGTACACGCCGATTCCGCTTATCAAGCATGATACTGAACGAATGGCCGGCCAGCCTTGCCGCCAGCGGAATCAGTTTGAGTCCTGCGACGGTCTCAGGCCTGCTCACCGGATTGTTCATCATATCTCCTTGCAAAGCGTCACGGGGAGGCATTCGTACGGGGCCGGTTCCCAGGGATCATCCGAGGCTCTCATTGAATAACCCGATAAACATAGTCGAGATAACCAACTATTGCTACTTCCGACCTGCTTGTTGCACGAGTGCCTCCGTCTTCCGCGGAGCCGATATCAAGGCACTGGATCGAACGCTCATGCCCAAGCCGCGGTCAGTGACGCTTCCGAGGGGTCAAATGCAGAAGTCCAAGGCACACTTCTGCCGTTCGTTAGCTTCCTGGACCACGAGATCATGGAAGGTCGTTCCTTCGTATACCGATTCCAGTGCGTCTTGGGCACGTTTCCAGAGGGATAGAAACACGCAGCGGCCATACATGGGACATGCACCCTTCTTGCCACTTGCGGTGCATTCCACCGGGGAGAGCGGGCCTTCCACGAACCGAACAATATCGCCGACAGTCAATTCTTTGGGCGAACGTACTAACAGGTAGCCACCTTTTTTGCCGCGAACGGACTCGACAAAGCCGCCACCCTTCAGCTGGTTCAGGATATTCTCCAGGAATCTTATGGGAATGGCCTGAGCCTTCGCGATTTCACTGATCTTGGTGGCTCCTGTGCCCTGCCGTTTTGCCAGTTGAAAGACGGAGCGCACAGCGTACTGACATTTTTGAGACATGGGCATACGAGAACACCATATTCTACTATGTCTATCTACTTAGTGGACATTAACACCACGACCACCGTGTTGTCAAGACTTTTTTCAGATCGCATTGTGTCCATTCCGTTACCTCCTGAGACCCGTCGTGGTCTTTCACGAATAGGCCCCTTGACTGCGCAATTCGACAGCAGTCAGCTTCCCTTGTATCTGGCCACGAGGATCTTGGCCGTTGACGCATCCGTGGTCCCCATGACCATGACGCGTCCATCGGGAAGAATGACCATTCGGTAGTCTTCGATCTCGCATTCCAGCGCCAACCCATTGACAGAAACCGGTCCGAATGGCCTTAATTTCTCACCAAGGTGTTCAAAGGAAACTGCCATCGCTTGGACCGGTGAAACCTGAACAGCATTTCGGCTGCAAAGCACTCTGGTCCTCGAGCCCTTCTCGGCCTCGAGGTATTCGAAATCTCGTTTTCCGCATCAGGGGCAATCATCCTCTTTTTCCACTCGTCTGGACGTGAATGAACCTGACCATACATCTAAGATCTGCAAGAAATGCCCGGAACGGTTCGCTTCCACTACGATCTTGAACGCTTCGCTTACCTGCAATGCCGCCACGCAAAGCACCGCGGACTCGCCGGTTAGCCTGGAGATGCTTTTACGGGCTTCATCCACTATCCGTCTCGCCTCCTGGCCGAATGAATGCACGCTGGAAGGATTGCCGAAGTTATTGTGCAGGCACGAGAGCATCTCTTCCCGTACGGCCAGGTCCGGCCTTGTAGTCTCGTTATGGTCGAGATGAATTCGATTCATTCTTCTTCATCGCTCATCGGTCGCCCTGTCGGGACCTCTGTTGCAGCCGACTACTCTTACAAGTCTTGCACCAACTCAGATTAGCCAGGAGTTTATCTCCTTTTCCGTGGCAACCTCGTCGGCCAACCATTCTTGACTCTCTCCGTCTCGCTGAAGTTTGACTCCGACGGCTTCCTCCTTGACCTTTTTGGAGAAGTATCGCAGCAATTTTCCCAGGTCAGCGCGGTGGCTTTCCTCAAAATCGCCTCTCAACAGCACGAGCGGACCTGGATGATCGGACAATTCTAACCGTGGGCCGAAACCGCTGAGCTGCAGCAGCCGCATGTTCTCAGTTTCGTTGCGACCCACAATAGCTTTCAACTTGTCGTCAAGTCGAAAATGTCGGCCAAGGGTTGTCAATCTGGCATCCTGCATATTCCAGTCGCGACATTTGAGGAAGAGGTCGTTCATTCGCCGTGCAACCAGGGGGTCGGTGAGCAGACAACCGCCGGCAGGGCAACCAAAGACTTCGACTCCTTGCGCCTGGGCCAGGGACAATTGGGCTCTCCTCGAACGCCCGTGAATCGCCAAGAGCTTGCTTCGATCAACCAGGCCGGATCGTTCCGGTTCGGTAGGTTCCAGCAAATGCGCGCTGAGAGGCCTTAATAGTTTGCCCTTAAGGCCGCTTTCCCGCTCAATAAGTTCGAGCGCCGCTCGGTGCTGGGACATTGGGCGTTGACCCAAGACCTCTCCTGTTACGACGAAGGACGCGTCTGTTTCATCCATGATCTGTCCAGCTTTTCGCAGCACATAGATACGGCAATCAATACAGGGATTCAGGCCGCGGCCGCGGCCGAAACGCGGGTGTTCTACAATGCGCATGTAGTCCTTTCCCTTGCTGAACACCCGAATCTCTATTCCAAGCGAGGACGCTACTTGCGTAGCCCTGTGGCAGCTCCCTTCATGCCGCGGACTGCACGTGCAGAAGGGGCTCACGAAGTTCACGGCCAAGATCTCGATTCCTTGTTCCAGCATCAGTCCTATCGCAAGGGTGCTGTCCAGTCCTCCGGATAGAAGGGCTACGGCCTTCGGCTTGGCCTCAGCAGGCGAAACAACTGGCAAATGTTCGGTGTTCAAGATGAGCTGCCTCCTCCGGCTTCCTGATGAGTCAGCGCTTCGTTCATAGCTCCGGAACGATAACCTGCCAAATCAACGCATACGTAGGTATAGCCGGCCGCTTTGCATCTATCGAGGATCTGCTTCCTGGTGTTCGGCAGAAGGGCCCGATCGAGTTCGTCCGAAGAGATCTCAATCCGCGCGAGGCCCTCGTGATCGCGCACACGCACTTGGAGCAAGCCGAGAGCGCGTAGCAGGTTTTCGGCACGCGTGATGCGATCGAGTTTAGCGAGCGTAATCTCCTCCCCATACGGAATTCGGGATGCCAGGCAAGCCTGGGAGGGTTGATTCCAGTTAGGCAGATCAAGTTCTTTCGCTATGCGACGAATTTCCGCTTTGCCAACCCCCAGTTCAACAAATGGCGACCGGACACCGAATTCTTTTGCGGCGTCTCGGCCTGGCCGGAAATCTCCCAGATCATCCGCGTTGGAACCGTCGATCACGAAAGGCAACCCCTCCTGTGACGCGATTTCTTTCAGCCTTTCGAAAAGATCCTTCTTACAGAAATAACACCGGTTTGGCGGATTAGCCCGATAAGCGGCGTGCTCAAATTCGCCTGTCTTGATGACCATATGACGGGCGGCCATGCCATTGGCCAATTCTCTGGCCCTGGACAACTCTGCCTCGGGGTAGATCGGAGAAAGAGCAGTCACGGCAAGTGCCCTGTGGCCGAGCGCCTCCTGGGCTGCTGCGAGAAGCAAGGTGCTGTCCACGCCTCCCGAGAAGGCCACCACTGCCCCACCCATTTGGTGCAGCAGATCTTTGAGTCGGTCATATGAATCGTCCACGAATTTAACTCCTTGCTATCCCAAATCGTGCGCAAATCGCTGGTCTCTGACTTAGATATGGAACATCCCAGCGTCTTCGGACTTTGCACGCTGCCTCGCTACGAGTTCTTTCAGGGTGATATCGGACAAAACCTTTTCCATTGCCGCACCGAGTTCTCCCCAAAGATCTCGGGCAGCACATGTTTTGGATCTGCCGCACCATTCCTCCTGGGCAACGCATGTGACCGGCCAGCCGTGGCCTTCGAGTGCTCGAATGACATCAAGGGCCGTAATCTCGCCAGGATCACATGTCAATGCGTACCCTCCGGTTGGTCCCCGAACCGCTCTGACGAGGCCCGAGCCCTTGAGAGCTGCCAGCAAGATGCGAATGTAGTTAGCCGAGATGTCCTGGTTTGTGGCGATGGTTCCGACGAAGACAGGCCCCTGACCGAACCATGTTGCCAGTTCCATCATGACTCTCAACCCATACCGGCCTTTAGTTGAGATTCTCATCGTCGTGGCCCCACAGATTTGCATTCACAGCCGATAGTACTACCAAGATCAATTAAGTAAGTCAATCAACTTAATCGAAATTATGATTTACTGACCTGACCCCCGAAAAGTAGTCCAGGTTCTGAGTTTGTGTCAGGCAGTATCTGGACATCAAGGGAAGTCAGGATGACGCGCAAGCGATACAGCGCTGAGCAGATCATCGGGAAGCTTCGCGAGGCAGAGGTCCTGGTGCGAGAAGTGCGGGCGGTGAAAGAGGCGTAGGGCGTACCCAACGTGGCAACGGTCTACTCCCCTTTAGGGTGAACCTGCAGCGACCATGGAGACGACTCAACTCTTATCCATATCTTCCCCCAATCATCCTCACCTCGAGGTTGGGGGATTTTTTTGTCCGATTCCTCCTGCAAGTCTTTCGAGCAGAGAGCTGCTGCTTCCATAGGTGCAATACTCCTTGAACCTGTGGCCGCGCCTCGTACGGTCTCGATGAAGTGACCCACTTCTCCCAGCTTCTTGCGGAGACCGGATATCTGAACATCCACCGATCGGTCGGTCTCAGGATAGTTTGGACCCCTGAGCGATTCTATTATTTGCTCTCGGGAATAGACCCATTCGGGCCTCTTGGCTAGGAGATGGAGGATCTTGAAGTCAGATACGGTCAGCCTCACCTCACGACCATCCACCGCGACTTCGTGGCGATCGAGGTCGACCGTGATCTCGCGGACGTGCAGGATGTTTCTCTTGACCGGGTTGGATCGCCGCGCTCTCCTCAGCACGGCTCTGATTATCGTCAGGAGCACCGTGGGGGTGAACGCTTTGACAAGGTACTCGTCCGCCCCGACCTCCAAGCAGGTTACCATGTCCACCTCATCGTCCTTCGCCGTGACAACGATAATGGGTATTCTGGCTGTTCGCGCGTCCGACTTGAGGTCTCGACATATATCCAGACCGCCTATACCGGGAAGCATGAGGTCGAGGAGGATCAGGTTCGGCCATTCCTCAACCACCTTGAGCAGGGCCTCGTCACCAGTGTCGGCGCAAAGAACTCGGTAACCCTCTTTGGAGAGGTGCTGCCTCCGAAGCTCCTGGATGTCTACATCGTCCTCCGCAACCAGGATTGTCTCATTGGCCATCAGACCGCCCCAGTAAGGTACTCATGCACCATCAACCATCATGGGTCTCCGAATCTAAAGTAATACCAAATACTTGACCGCCGTTCGACGTAATTATCCCGATTTCACGGCAGATCAGATGCAGGAGAGGATATGTTCAGAGTTGAAGAACCGAGCCGCTGGGAGAGTAGGAAGCCGCTACGCAAGCGTCATACCAAGTTGCGTGCTGATGGGTACCATTATGGGTTGCCTCGTGAACGGTGCTG
>CAZCDS010000082.1:0-27424 GCA_964497585.1 uncultured Syntrophaceae bacterium | reverse complement strand
GTCCTGGCCTCGTTCGCTTAGGACTCAGTCTCATCGCGCAGCACTATAGAAACCCCATATGAGGGGGACGAGCAGCACCGTGACCACTCCGATCGCTACATTGAGGGGCAGTCCGATCCTGAGAAAATCGGTGAATCGATACCCTCCGGCCGTATACACCATGAGGTTGGTCTGGTAACCGATGGGTGTGGCAAAACTAGCCGATGCTCCGACCATGATCGTCATGACGAAGGGGAGCAGGTTCACCTGAAGATCGTTAGCCGCAGTGATCGCGATGGGAAAGAGGAGAACCACCGCCGCGTTGTTGGTTATGAGTGAAGTGAAAACAGCCGTCAACAGGTACACGACTGCGAGTGTTACCAATGGATCCCCTCCGGCAAGCTCAATGAGCGAGTCTGCAATCAAGGCGGCGCCGCCGGTGTTCACGAGAGCCTGTCCAATGCCGAAAGAAGCTGCAATAGTCAGCAAGACCTGCCAATCTACGCTTCTTCGGGCCTGGGTGCCGTTAACGCAGCCGGTTATGATCATGGCTCCCCCTGCGACCATTGCGGCTTGCAGTATGCTCAACCAACGCAGGGAAACGATCAGAACCAATGCACCCAGGATCGCCATCGCGACAAAGGCCCGTTCGTGACGAGGGGGAACGGAATCTTCGATCGGACTGATAAGAAAGAAGTCAAATGAATGCCGCTGTTCCTCTACAAATGACGGCTGGGCCTCCAGGAGGAGCGTGTCACCGGGACGGATAATCACGTCCCCGATGTTGCTCTTAAGTCGTTCGCCATGGCGGGCCGCCGCAATGACGACGGCGTTGTAACGGGACCGAAAGCCGCCTTCCCGGACCGATTTCCCTACGAGAGAGGAGCGATTGGAGACCACCGCCTCCACGAGAATCCTCTCCGACCGCCGTGAATCGAGCTTGACAAGCTCTTCGGTGGCCGGCTTTAGCCCACGTATCTTCTGCAGATCCACCACTGCGTCCACCAGGCCGGCAAAGACCAATCGGTCATTCGGTTCAAGAGGCTCCTGGGGAGCCACGGCAGCGAGGAGGTGTCCGCCCCGTTCGATCTCCGCAAGAAACATGCCGGGGAGGTGACGTAAACCTGCCTCTTCGACGCTCTTGTCGACCAGCGGCCCGTCCGGCTCAACGACCATTTCGATGGTGTACTCGCGAGGGTTCTCCCAGCAACTGATCGGCAAATTGCGTTCGGGAAGCAACCACTTACTGAACAGCACGACAAAAAGCAGGCCGACAATGGTACACGGCACCCCGATCCACGCTATGTCAAAGAAGCCGAGCGGTTCCAGATTCGTGTCCGACCTAACCAGACCGGCGACCACCAAATTGGTGCTCGTGCCGATCAGGGTGCAGGTGCCGCCCAACATCGAGGCATAACTCAACGGGATGAGCAGGCGGGATACTTCCAGACGAAATCTCCTCGACCAGTTAAGCACCGCGGGAATCATGACGGCAACCACGGGGGTATTGTTGAGAAAGGCGCTGAGAGCTGCAACAGGGGCCATGAGCTTCAATTGTCCGTCAGCGAGGCTCCGAGGACGTCCGAGGATTCGATGGATGATCAGATCTGTCCCACCGGTTTCCCTGACACCCGCGCCAACCACGTACAAAACGGCCACTGAGACCATGGCCTCGTTGGAAAGGCCGCTGAGAGCCTCCGCGGGAGAGATGATTCCCGAAACGAGGAACAGGGTGAGTCCACCCATAAGTACCGTATCAGGGCCCAGCGGCGTCACAACCAGCAGCACGAGCATGAACAATATTACCGCAAGCACAAATATGACCGCTACAGACATGAATTTCCACCGAGGCTGTCAAATTCTTTAGGTTTGCCGGGAGCAAGATCAGTCATTGCCTTGTCGAGACAAGTGCAGCAAGGTGTTGCACAACGGATCGGAACATCGAGTCAATCCTCAGATCGTGGCAGCGCGCCCTGAAAGGTCCTCATGACCGTTCGATTGAATTCCGGTCGAATCACCCCTTTTGGGTCTTCTTAGCTCCTGCGCACGCTATTGGTCCCGATTTCGGTGATTTCGCCCTGTATATCAGAGTCTTGCCAAGAATAACATGCATTTTGTTGGAATACCGCCGAAAAATTCGTTTGAAAGTCGGTACTCACGAGGTGGGGTTGTCTCAGATTTCAGGTATATGTTCCCCTCCCCCCTTTTCTGTGCATCACAAATCTCAACCACTTACGGCGCCTGCTGTGAGTCCTGTTATGATACGCTTCTGAAAAACGATCACAACGATTATCAGAGGGATAGTAGCAATCGTTGAAGCCGCGGCCAACTCGCCCCAGGGCATCGTATATTGGCCGGGGAAGAGGGCTATCCCCACCGGTACGGTCTGATAATCCCGTTCGGTCATGATGAGGAGTGCGAAGAAGAATTCATTCCACGCGTAGATGAACGTAAGTATAGCTGCCGTGAACATTCCCGGCGCAGCCAAGGGCATCATGATTCTCGTGAGCGTTTGAATGACAGTTGCTCCGTCGACCTTGGCAGCCTCTTCAAGCTCTGGGGGGAGTTCCTGAAAATAATTGGCCAGAATCCACACGGTTATGGGCAGAGTCAGGGCTAGATAGGGAACAATCAAGCCATGATAGGTGTTCAGCCATCCCATAGCTCGAAGAATCTTCCATACGGGTCCCGCGATGGAAAGCTGAGGAAACATTGCCACAGCCAGTAACGAAAGGAGGATCACTCTGCGGAATTTTATCTCCAGGCGGGCCAGCGCGTACGCCGCCGGCAAGGCCACGCAGACGCCTATCAACGTGGTGCCGCCTGCGACGATAACACTGTTCTTTATGTAATGGAGCAAACCAAATCGCTCCACCGACATTCGTATGGCTTCAAAGGTTGGATGATGAGGAAAGATCGATGGCGGAATTGCCGTGATTTCCATCTGGGGCTTGAGCGCAATGAGGGCAAACCACACAAAAGGAGCCAGTGAAAAAACAATACCGACTCCAATCGCCAGGTACAACAGTCCCCGTTGGACGGTCTCTTCCCTCACAGGGCCGCCTCCTTTCCGCGAAGCAGGGCCGTCCCAATGAACCTCACGTATACGATCGAGACCACAAAAACCAACAGGAACACCGTCACCGAGACCGCGGAACCGTAGCCGATCATGCCTTCCGCAAACATCTTCTTATAACCGTAGAACTGCAATACGTTTGTCGCGTCTCCGGGACCGCCCTGCGTCATGACGAATACAAGGTCGAAGACGCGAAACGCGTCCATGGTACGAAAGAGCAACGCCATCAGGATCGCGGGCTTGAGCAAAGGCAATGTGATCCCGAAGAATCTCTGAATGGTATTGGCTCCATCTATTCTCGCGGCTTCGTATAGTTCGTCCGGGATCGTCTGGAGTCCCACAAGAATGATCAAGGCAGCGAAAGACGACGTTTTCCAAACATCTCCCAGGACAATCGCGGCGAAGGCCCAGTACGGATCGGCCAGCCAGGCCTTGTACAAGCCAACCTGGGACCCGTACACGAGGTAGTTCACGACACCGTATTGATCGTTGAAGGCAAATCGCCACATGAGTGAAGCGATGACCGGGGGAATGGCCCAGGGAATCAGGATGATCGCTCTCACAGTGCCTCGTGCTCTGAAGCTTTCATTCATGGTGAGAGCGATGAACAGTCCGACGGTAATCTCGAGAATCGTGGATATACAAACAAATACAAGCGTTGTGACAAGTGAACTGCGCGCTACGGGATCCTGCGCCATTTGTATATAATTGGCAACGCCGACGAACGGTTCACCCAGGCCGGGTAGGCTTAGAATGATCCGGTGCAGGCTTAGAGCGACGGAGTACACCACCGGGCATACGCTGAAGACCACTACGATGAGCAACAGCGGTGCCATCAAGGCGTACCCTGTCACGGACCGTTCCGTACCCGGGTGTCTATTGGACATGGCCCGATCCCTCGTGAGACATGCCCATCTCCGCTTCTCGGGTCAGCTCCAACAGCTCGTCTACCTTTCGGTCGACCGATCGTGCCGGACCCGAAAGGGGAGATCTCGGGAACGTCAGAGCCCTATGGAGGAACCTCTGCAAGATATCCGAGTAGAGCGGATACAACGGCAGTCGAGGCCTCGGTTGCGCGTTTTCGAAGACTTTCATCAATTTCGCGAAATGAGGGTTCCTTTTAAGAACATCAGGGTCTTTGTACACCGACCTCCTTCCGGGAGGCTGGGAAGTCCCTATGGCAAGAAGCTTCTGGATTCGCGGTGAAGTCATGAATCTGACGAACTTCCACGCAAGGTCCTTTTTGCGCGAGAAACGCGAGATAGCGAATTGCCAACCGCCCAGCGTCGAGACACTCCTGCCGCCGGAAAAGCAAGGAAGCACCGTAATGTCAACACTACCGGCAATTCTCGACTTCCTGGGATTGTTCGAGATCTCCCATGCGTACGGCCAGTTGCGATGGAAGATCGCGTGACCCTGGATAAACATATGCAAGGATTCAGGCTCTTCGTACGTGAGCACTCCACGTGGGGCAACCGACCCGATTAGCTGGTTGCGGACGAATTCAACTGCCTCCAGATTGGCCGGCTCGACGATGGTTGACCTGGAGGGGCGCCCCTGCAGAAGCCTCCCTCTGTTGCCGAGCATGAATTCCAGCATGTTGCAGACGAGCCCTTCGTATTGTTTGAACTGGCCCGAATAGCCGCGCAGAGCCGGTTGGGTCTTTCTCTCACTGCGGGTTATCACCCTGGCCTCATCGACCAATTCCCGCCACGTCCGAGGCGGCGCGAAGCCATATTTGGCCAACAAATCCTTTCGGTAATAGAGGAGGCCGCCGGAAGTCCAAAACGGAACGCCATAGATCCTCCCTCTGAATGTGCATGCCGCAATCGCGCCGGGAAAGAAGTCCGCTTGATCCGTCTTGGAAAACCGATCGTCGAGCGGGTGCACCCACCCGGCCGAGGCAAATTCCGGAGGCCAGATGACGTCCATCAAGAAGACGTCCGGCTCGGGATCTCGATTCTTGAGCTTCTGCGCCAGCAGCGCGTGAGAGGCGGTGGATGAGTTCGGACCTATTTCCTGATCGACCCGAATGCCCGTCTCTCTTTCAAAGGTTGCGATGAGTTCGTTCCAGAGCTGAGGATGGCTGGGCTGCCACATGAGGAATGTGATGCTGCCCCGAGCCCATACCGGCGAGCTGAGCAAACATGAGAGAAGTGCGACAAATGTGAGAATCCTCCGCATAAACAGTATCCACTTCATGCCGGTGCAGGCGATGGTTCCGCTGAGCTCGCAAAGTGCATAGGTCAACGTTTGAAAGGAGCAGATAGCCACAACGCAGCCGTTACGTTGCCGAACTAGCATGGTGTTTCCTGTTTTTGAGCGTACCCCACGTAACGCGTCTCGGTCAATCAAAATGGTTCGGCAGCTTTAAAGCGAATATATCCTGGGAGCATCAGGCAGAGGAGAAAGCCATGACGACTGAATTCGAGGACCTCCCAAGGCGTGCACAAAAGACGTTCTTCGCCAAACTCAGAGCCGGCTTGATTAAAGGCGCCCGGGACAACAGATCTTCCTCAGAGCGCGGCGAAGCCCGACATTCCGCGACTCACAAGGGAACGCTCAGCCCTCGAACACAGAGGCTGGTCGACTACATTCACGCCATAGAAGAAGCCGGCATCGCGCGTGGATTTTCTGCTATCGAGCTTGCGACGGAGCTGGTGGATTTGGATCCCATGGACTGGGACTCTCCGCCTGATCGCCAGGAACCGTACAGCGACCGGTTTGAATATGTTCCCACGGGCTTCCCGTACGGCTACTACCGGGACACGGTTCCCCCCGACTCCTTTTTGGAGGCCATAGGGCGGGGGCTCAAGCGGGCCTATGAGTCGCCTGCCGTCCAAAGGTTGATCCAGGAAATGGCGGAGGCGGCAGAGTTAGGTTTGGAGGGGCTGCAGCAGAAGAGAAAGGTGGAGGAATTCTTTAGACAACAGAAGAAGGCCATCCTTGGCTGGAGTCCTCCACGAACCGAGTATTTCAACACGCCGGGCTTCAAGGAACCGCCGACCATTTTTCAGACGGAACGCCGCACAAACAGTCACAATGACATCTTCGAGCTTCTCGACGCACCCTTGAAGGGCATGAGAGCCGGTATCCGGGACTCTCTCGATGGATACAACTTCTCGGATGGATTCCATAAAGGTCTCAAAGGCCAGGGCCCTGACTCATGGACACCGGTGCTCATCGGTCTCGATCCTGTGGAAGACAGGTTGATTGGGGATCCGGCCGCGCTCGAAGCGTATCGCATGATCAGGGACATTGGACTCGATATTGTCTTTGATCCTTTGAAGTTTGGGACTGTTGCCAAGACACCGCGGTATCTTCGTAATGGATTTAGAGCCCTCACTTCTCTGGCAAGCATCAGGGCTCGCAAGCTTCTGATAGCCTTGGGCGGTCTGGTTGCTGCAGATTGGGCTTTGCCGGACGATTCCGAGGCAGTCGTCAATTTGAGCAGGCCGTTCCACGGGGCCATAGGGTTCAAGGGGGTCAACCACAAAAGTAAGAAGGCATTGCGAGCGGCAATTGACTTCTTTGACTGGGTGGAACGGGAGGCCTTGTCTCCGTCTCCGGCATCAACGGAAACCGCTGTCAGCATCATCGGCAAGAAGGCCGCTCCGAGGTTCATGCCCTATGGCTTCCTTGTCGACGTCCTGCACCCTCGCTTTGTCAAAGAAATGTATCCGTACAGTGTCCGCAGCGCTCGCGTGAATTCGCACATGGAGGAAGTCCTCGAGCACATCGAAGGTCGAAAGCCCATCACCAAAAGAACTCTTGCGCCAACGCGTATTCTCACCAAAGAGGTGTATGATCCGCGTGAAACGGACTTGCGCAGATTTCTTGCAGACCAGGCTGGCCTCTACTTGAAGAACCGCAGGCAAGCGGGCTTCTGGGCCAACGAGGCCATTATCGATTTGCCTGGGAAGCTGGATAACCTGCCACCCGGGACTCGTCGTTCGGCCATACGGGGGGTCCTGGTCGATACAGAGGGTAAGTCTCCGAAGCCCTTGATAGATTGGGCCAGAGAACGAAACAAGTTGGTCGTGCACCTGCCATACGTGATGCGAAATGATGTGATGGCTCACGTCCTGCGGCATGACCCCTTTGCCGGGACCTGGTTCTATGACGGCACTCGCAAGCTCTGGAGCCTGGAAGAGGCGGGCTTTTGGGACGACTTGCTGGGTGATCCTAACAGGCTATGGGAGCCCTGATCAAGTCATCAGGCAAGGGCGCATCATATGGACGCAGGCTTGCGTTGGACCACACGGTTGTGCCTCTAAAGCAACCACTTGCTCGTTTCTTGTTGGGCTGGCCGGTAACTGACGCGGGTGCACAAACTGGTGCGCATCTCCGCTAAAGATAGGATTCGGTTGCTTGACAGCATGCGCGAAAATGTATAGACAGACCAGACAGCAGATTGACCGTCAAGAACACCATACCTACCGCACGATCAGAAAGATGCGTCATGAGTCACTACGAAGGTCCCCTTCCCGAAACATTGGAGGATTTGGCCGAACTCACGGGGAAATACCTGTCCTACTCCTTTGGCCCGCAATGGGTCGATTTACCGGAAAGTATGTTGATCTTGGACATGGCCCGGTCGCTCATCCTGCAGCTTTCGCTACTCGCGGCCTTCTTGGGCATTAAGTTCCCGAACACGGACGTCTCTTACGCGAAGTGGCTCACGTGGCGGTTTCCCAAAGCTGTGCTGAAGATGCACTTCAACGACGATTTCGCCAAGACTTCTGACGAATCGTCCGACATGCTCATTGCATGTGATCTGCAAGACCTGCAGGGCGAGGAGTTGGTCTTCGGGTCATTCTCCAGGTACCCGGTTGGCCAATCACTTCAGGACTCTCTGTTCAACTGGATGGAGACATCGGGTGATGACATGAGGAAATCGGAGACCGATCCCCGTTATCGGATATCACGGCCAACGGGCGGCGGGATCACCCTTCCTCTCGAAGACGCGTTGGATTTGATTCACCGACGGGATTTCGACGGGCTGGCGGGCCTTTCCGATGGCTGCGGAAAGTGGTTCCATCATATGCAGCACAATCTCCGCATGGCCGGTCGGGCCATCGGCAGGGACCTGACTGACTGTCGCGTGTCGTTGCCACCTGAAGCCTTTGAGTTGGGGGAACCTTCAGGTGGACCAATCGCTGTGGAGTGGGGTCTGCGTACGTACTCCCCACGTATCGAAGTCGCCTTCACGGAACACCACGATCACTGGTCCGGCCACGTGGAAATAGTGACAAGAGGGCCCGCGGAAGAGCCGGGTCGAGTAGCAGGCATTTTCATTTACTATAGGGTGCGAAGACCGGCGGAGGGAACCCTGTGGGAAATGATTCGGGACGCTCTCTCCGACGACGGTTGAACGTGACAGAGATCAGCATCAACAGCATGCCGGATATGGGTTCGATGTCAATTCCGGAGGCATGAAGTGAAGTCACTTAAGGAGTCATTCACGGTTCATGTTCTTGGCCCCCTGCAAACGGCTTTTTCCGGTGGGAAGTCCCAGCCCGTGCGCGGCACGGACAATTCGCTCTTTTTCAATCAATGAATTCCCTGACCCCTAGTAGATGGCGCATGGGCTCACTAAAGCAAACCAGGAGTGTGATACATGGATGGAGACCGTCCGCGGTCTGTTGCGCGGACAATAGAGGACATAGCCAAGATCATTCGCACCGGTACCGCCGCGTACGATCTCGGGTTACCCGATGAAAGTCTGATCGTCGATCTTGCGAGAACCATAGTCCTCCAGGTAAGCGCAGTTGCGTCTTTCCTCGGTGTGAAGCTCCCGGCAGCGGAAGTGACCGATGAGATGCAACTGACGTGGAACCTGAACGGCAGTAGGGTCAGGCTTCAGTTCCATGACATCAGAGCCATCTCTTATCCTTATCCCCCCTGGCTCGATATTCACCTCCACGTGGACGACCTCGACGGCAATGCTTTGGCCTGGCTCAAAGTAAATGCTCCTTGTGACACCCGGTTGTTCTACGAAGGACTCTTCAACTGGTTCGATCCGGTGAGAGAAGCCGTGTGGAAGAGGTGCCTGGAAGAAACCGCCGAGGAGCACGCCAGGGCCCAGACGGAATTGGAGGAGGCAAGGAAAGAGCGGCATCCTGACTTGCCCTTCCCTCCTGAAGACACGACCATGAAGGTATGGCAATACGACCTCTGCGGCGAGCTGCAGCTCATTGATCCGCTCGATCAACTCTACTTCCGGTATAAGATGCATCCCCCCAGGAAGTATGTGCCGCGGAGGATAACTCCGGACGAGGCGCGTCGCCTGGTGAACGGTGGCGGTGTCGAGCCATGGACCGGTCTTCCGCGGGAGATTATTGACTGGATCGACACGATGCTCCACAATTATCAGGTCGCAGAGCAAACAATCGGAATGAACCTCCCGGAATTGTACATATATGCGCCTGGCGAAGAATACGATGTGCCGGAAGAACCACTCGATTCCGTCTGGTTCGAATGGCAGGAGTCCGACAGATTCACTTTGACCGTGGCCCTGACGGCCGAGGAAGACAATATCTCCGGGGGCATTACCATGACGAGCATAGGCCCGCTGGACGACCCCAGCGGAGGCGGTTGGGTTAGAGCCCACTGGATGATCCGCAGACGACCGGGACAAACCCTCCGAGACATCATGCGTGACCTGTTCGCTTGAGTCGGTGCTGTCACTGGGTACGGGCCGAAGGCGACCCATGCAGCAGGGTTCACGGTTCCGTGCCAATCTGGTCGAACGCTAAGTTTCTCGACGGATCGCAAAACTTCCAGGCCACCGGAATCTTGCAGAATATCTCTTGCCTTGCCCGCACCAACTTTTGAAACCAAACGGACAAAACCGGCTGTATAGTGGGTCCCGCTGAGTTTTTCCGGCGCAAAGGAAAAACTACTTCCAGTTACCACGATTAGCCGCTATCCCGCGCCGCTTCAAAAACTAACTTTTTCCATACAGTTTTATCACGGAAAGGGGTTAGAGGATGGAAAACACTTCTCAGGAGGCGTATCAGGTAATCAACCTGTTCGACTGGACCGGAGGAATACGTGACAAGCGGCAGAATCCACTTGCCTTTCCTCCCAACGCTTTGATGTCCGGTGAAAATGTGGATCTCGTGGACGGAGGGCTCAAAACGCGGCAGGGTACCGAATATCATACGGGGCCGGATAACGGTTTCGGTCTCAGTGGGACGGACATCGCAGTTGTCTGTCTCAGACAGGTGAGGTTTCCCACCAACGAAAACGCATATCTGCTGGCACAGGTGGAACATGAAAGCGGAAACGAATTGTATGTTTCCACGGATCACCTTCCCGTCAGCGGCGGGTCCGGAACCTGGAACCAGGCGTACGATCTTGGTTCCGGTGCGGGCGTGGTTTCCGTCGCTCCCCTGAACGACAGGGCGGTGATTACCGAAGGAGAAAAGAACCCTCCTCTCGTCTTTGCCGGCTGCATGGACGATTCGGGCGCGGATTGGGCGGTTCCCAAGGCCGCGCTCGTGACCTTCGACAGCGGGGCCAACTGGCACGACATCACCAATGAAGTCTGTGACAAGGATCCGGACACCTGGGCGGACATAGGTTCACTCGACTCGGGAAGCGGGTGGATTGTCGTTTGTACTGACATGTCCGGCGTGAGCGGGCTCTTTTTTGAGATGGAATCGGGCAATGGTTCCGACGGCGCGCTTGCGGTGGAGGGGTACTCCGGCTCCTGGGGCAGCGGTGCAGGCTGGACCGATAATACGAACAGTCTCCAATCCACGGGAACCGTGATGCATTCCGGCGGCGTTTTCGAGGCGGACTATCATGTGGTCAACAGTGTGCCCGGCTACTGGTTCCGATTGAAATTCGAGTCGGGTACTTCGACAAATACCATGCTCAGGAGAGTACTCTTCCAGGCGCCATGCCAGAGGTTGCAAGTTATCGGCGAAGGCCAGCCGGACATACCCCTCGGATTTCTTTACCGGGACGAGTCGGAGAATTCCACAAAGGATTTTAGCGTCGAAGTGAGTGACAATACCTATCCGACATTTGCCCGCCTCAACGACGGCGACCTGGAGAATCCGGCCGGCATGGAGGCGACCGATGCCATTTACATCGGGTATCTGACTCCTTTTAACGCGGTTGAACTATCCGTGCACAACGATTACCACAATGAGAACGCCGCTGCCATGTCCGGGCAGTACTGGACAGGAACCGTGTGGGCAGACCTCTCCGGCTTCACCGACGGCACCGTGGAACCCTCAGGAACAACGCTCGGAATCAAGGGCAAGCTTTCCTGGACCATGCCTTCGGACTGGAAACAGAACCGCCCTCTCAGCCCGCAATATTCACACGGGTACTGGATGAAGCTCCAGGTTGACAGCGGCCTGACCGATAAAACCTATATCAGCGAGACAAGGATCTGGCCTGTGTTGGAACCCCTGAAGAAACATAGATTCGCGCTGACTGTTCGCGACCGGATGGTTCTCTGCAATCGCCCGGACGCTCCCGACCAGATCGACATTTCCCGCGCACTTGAGGAATACGGTTTTGCAGGCGCGGACAGTTCGAGCATCAGAATCGGCGGTCAGGATGTTGTCGTGGCCGCGGAACAGGCATTCAACCAGGGTTTCATCGCCAAGACCGAAGATTGGTATCTGCTCAACGGATATAGTCCCCAGACATTTTCGGTGGAGCGGGCCGAAGCCGCGGGACAGGCGCCCATCAACAATAGGGTGCTCGTACGGGCCCCCCACACCGAGGCCGACATGAAGAACCTCATGGGGCTCTACTACCTCAATCAGGCCGGAGCATGGTACTTTGCAGGTCTAAAGGTCTATCAGATAAGCCAGGATCTCTCCTGGTGGGCCCCGTCAGCCGATCTTCCCAGGTTGGATCTGGACCACCTGCACAAGGCATGCGGCGTGTACTGGCCTGAACGGAACTGGGTCATCTGGTCTGTGCCCATGATCGCGAGCGGCACCGAACAGAAAACGAACAATCGGCTGATCATATACGATCTTACCTTGAAGACCTGGCTGCCTCCCTTCACCATATCCCTTGCCGCACTCGCCACAGGGTACCATTACAACGCCAACGCACCGGGGAAACTCGGCCAGATGGGGCTCTATGGAGGCGACTACAGCGGGCGGGTGCTGAGACTCTTCGGTCCGGACCAGACGACCGATCTCGGTTCCCCCTTAAGCGCATGGGCGGAAACGGGTTGGTTGCACTTCAACAATCCGGAATTCAGGAAGCTCATACGCATTCTCACCATGTATGGGAAAACCGAGGGCACGGACATCACGTTAAAGGTATTCGTCGACGGGGCCACCGATACGTACACCACCTACACCTTCGACCGGTTGGACAACCTGAGCAACAAGCTTTTTGCGCAGGAACAGAAGCCGCACAACGTCGGCGGACGTTTCTTCAAGTTTCGTATTGAATTCACCGACGTGACCGATGTGTTCGGGTTTCAGATCGGTGTATCGGTTATCCGGGAATGGGGCGCAATTTGATGGGATCGTGACAATTCGACCAGGATCCGGAATTTATGTCACATCCAGTGATCGCGCGCGAGCGTACGAATTGCTCCGGTAGGCGCCCCAATCCGTCGTACGTCGACCGCGCGCCATGCTGTTTTCGTCTTTTTGATCTACAGACCCGCGCGCGGTCGGCGCCACAATATCATCCACCAACATCATCGAATTTGAGTTTACGGGGACAGACCGAGGATCATTTTTGCAGAGAGGTCCTGCCCGGTAAACGCTTCCCGTGAAACAACCGTTGTCGAAAGAGGCTGCAATGACATCCGGGAGATATACTGCATACCATATCTACCAGGACCTCAGCTTTCCTGAAGCGCAGGAAGCCGCGACCTGGTCCTACAAGCTGCCTGAGTATCAGTGTCAACATTCGCAGCGAGGATATTTGTTTCAGTTCAGCAACATGGTGGAGCGGACCCATTTTGATGCGGCGAATACGACCTGTTGCGATCAACCGGTGCTGAACTTTGCCAACAAGCCGCAGTACGCTGACGCGTCCCGGCCGATGAACCCCCAGGATTGTGGCGCAAGAGTCAAGGCTGTGGGATGCACGGTTCTCGAGGTCTACGTGGAGGACTCCCAAGCGATCTGCGCGGAGTCGTCCGCGAAGATCCGGAGGATCAAGGTTCAGTGCCCTACCGAGTGTCCAGACATGTATCAGATTCAGGGAGGCGGCAAGCTCGAGGGTCAATACGGAACCTTTACATCCTTAGGCATGGAGGCCGGTGACGTCCTAATCCTCGATTACACGCCTGATTCGGAGATGATCTCCGAATGGTTCGACAATTGCTCGGGAACGGGGACTCTTACCGAAGAGTTCTGTGGAGGCTACACCATATCCTATGCTCTCGGCGCGGGCCTGGATAACCCGAACGGATGCGGATGTGATTGCTGCGGAGTCAACGGCTCCTTTTCTCCGCCCGTCATGACACTCAGCGCTCCGGGCACTATTAACGCTGACTGGTCCAACTCTGTTTCGATTCCCGGCGTCATTACCGGGGACCAGTCATGTTCCGGCGGTCAATTGAACGGCACCTTCGCGGGGACGGGCTCATCGTCGGTTCAATGGGATTCAGCCCTGATGTACAATTCCGATGGATTTACGAGATACATCTCGCGTGATCCGGACTATGCGGGTTTTTCGGGGAACCCTGCCTGTTGTGGCGGAACGATAATCTGGAGCGGCTCCGACGGGTGCGGAGGTGGTGATTCCGCTTTCACGACGGTCACCGCGAAAATAGGTTCCTCTGATGTCTATCCTGTTTCCGGCACGACATTGTACGAGTATGGGTACGGGACGTTTTCCGGCTGGGAAGCCTGTTCCTACGCGTCGGCTGCGGACATTGCCGTATCGCCGTACTGTTTGACGAATTCCGTTTCGCAGCCCCAAAGGAGCAACGGCAAGATAGCCTCCACCTTGATGGGACAGCTCCAATTCTCAGGGACCCACGCCTGCTCCGGGTGTTGTGGGAGCGGTTATGTGTACGTAACATTCAGCAACGGATGCGGAGGAACGTACGCGGCCGATTACGATGTCCGGCGTCAGCTCAGCAACAGTAACAAGGTCGGCTATCTGTACAAATGTTACCAGTTCTACTCGGGTGGCTGGCGATACAAACCGGCGAGGGCACCGTTGTACTGTGACGGTCAGTCGGGCGCGTTCGACAGCGGAGTCTTTGGAGGCTACTACTTGACCCTGGAGGATTGCGTCAACCACATCAGCGGCACATCGGCCATGGGAATAAGTGGAGCCGGCGGCTGCAGCGGCGATCTCTCGGGGAGCACCGAATGTTGCTGGTATTCTGATAACGGCCTGAGCGGATACGATTTCCGATCGCGAATCTATACGGTAAGTGGTTCCATCTGTTGCGACATCGAAACGTTGGACGGCGGCTGGGTTTTTAGCGGAACCGGCAACGAATGCTGCCCCTCTTCATGAGGTAACCATGACGAATCAAGGATGCGCACTGGACAACTATATCGGTTTCCTGGAGTACCTGGCCTCGATAATCTCGCGGCTCAACGGCGTGCCCGTGCTTACGGCAAAGTGCCCGGAATGCGGAGGCAGATGGTCGGCCTGGAAACCCATCTGTCCTGCCAGCGAAGACTACGCGTGCGGATACCGCGCCATATGGAAATGCGAAAATCCCGACTGCGGAGAAATGGAGTTGAGATAGGGGGTTCAATCCGGTCAGGAGTAACCGGCACAGTGTCTCAGCGAGAACAAAACGCTGTACGCCCGACTGATCTTTCGCAGGGGTCCCGCGGCTCAAGGGGGCCGGCCCTGCATACCACCGCGTACGTTGTTCGCGGGGATTTCAATTCCGCCCACTCCACCTGCGACACCATCATGCGAGTGATCGAACCGCGGGAACTCGGACCGGCATCACGTTGCCGCCCCTCTCGCGGCTGTACCGGGTTTCCACTCTCCTACTTGACCGAGGGTGGTCGAGCAGTTACCATGTCGTTATGAGGAGACATGGGAAGTGTCTTATGACCACGACATCAAGGAGGATTCCCGATGCCCCCGGATCTCGTCATTGACCCGCACGTAGATTCAATCGTGATGCCGGAGAACCTCAGGATCGGAATGATGGTGGCCAAAGAGCGCGACAGGTGCCGGCGTCTCGGAATCCAATGCGCTTATACGGACTTCGCGTTCGGCCAGTCCCCTTTTCCAGTCCCACGGCCTCTCCAGGCAGCGCTCGCAAAAAACGCGAACCAGGGACACTACTCGGTCTCCGAAGGCATTCCGGAGCTTCGGGAAGCAATCGCCGGCTTCAACTCCAGGCATTTCGGGCTCGACGTGGATCCCGAGAGAGTCGTCGTGGGCACGGGCACGAAGGGATTGATGTTTACCCTCTTCACCATGATCAACGGGCACGTTATAATTCCGTCACCGTCGTGGGTAGGGTACTTCCCGCAGCTCAAGCTGCTCGGTAAGCATTACCACATCATCTATACAAAAGCCGAAGACGATTTCCGATTGCAGGCCCCTGATCTCGAGGACCTTCTCTTGAGACTGGCCCACGAAAAACAACAGCACTTGCTTATTCTCAACAATCCGCACAATCCCACGGGGATACTCTACAGGAAAGAGGAATTGGAAGTCATTGCAGATGTCTGTAGGCGATACAATACCTTTGTACTGGCCGACGAGATCTATGCTTTATCCTCGTACGACTTTGAGAATTTCACCAGCATGGGACTGATCTATCCTGAGGCGACCTTCGTTCTGAACGGAATCTCCAAGGACCGGTCGGCAGGCGGGTACCGGCTCGGCGCGTGCATCCTGCCCGAGCAAGAGTCGGAGAAACTCAAGAACGATTTCGACAAGATTGCGGCCACTGTGTACACCAATGTTGCGACGCCGATTCAGTATGCGGCCCGGGTCGCGTACGAGCCCAATGACGAAATAGAAGAATATTTCATGAGCACGCGCAACATCCATCGCATGGTTGGGCATCAGATGAGCAGACAATTCAATGACATAGAGGGTATCAAGGCAACCGTCCCTGAAGGAACTTTCTATTTCTATGCGGACTTCAACGAACTCTCCGATGATCTTGTGCGCAATGGCGTAGTGAATTCCAACGAACTTGCACACTCGCTGCTCTCGCACCCTCACCACATGGCCACTATTTCGGGTGACTCCCTGATGCTCAGGCCCAACGACTACGGGGCGCGCATATCTTTCGTCGACTACGACGGTTCCAAAGCGCTGGAGGTATACAAGTGTAACCCGCCGAAGACGGAATCGGATGAGGCCCTGTTCGTCCAGGAAGTCGCGCCAAGCATGGGCCGCGGGGCACAAGCACTGAAGCGCTGGGTGGAAGGGATGCAAGGCTAAGGAGAATCCGGATGACCGAGGGGACCTGCGGCTTGAGCTAAGCGAGCATTCGCCGTTACCGGTGCACGTTCTTTCAAATCGTTTTCGAATGTTTGGTCGCTTTGTGCTACAGAGCAAGCCCCATATTTGCGCGGCAGAATATGCCCAGAACTCTCGCTTTTGATGAGCCGGACAATCTCCTCACCGCGGAGTGAGTTGGCTCGGTTCTATCATAGACGCTTGATGAGCTCCGAAACAATGATGATCTGATGGCTTGTCGGGTTTCCTTACATTGCGCGCGGGAGACCGCGAGGAGCCATGAGGAGTGCGAGTATGGTCTGTCCCTTCACTCATGTCTCGCCGCTTATAGATGCACCAGTGGGTCGTCTGCATGTAACGAGCGCCGTTGAGAGCAACGTGGTACCGCGATTCAGATGGAGCCTCGTGTCCCCAGCACGCCTCGTCCGAACAACACCAGGAGATAGACCGCGCCCGCGATGACAATGGTAGTCGCTCCCGCGGGAAAATTCGGCCCGTAGCTGATCAAAAGCCCCGATGTCGTGAAGACCATACAAATGAGTGTCGACGCGACCATCATTTGCTTGAGCGTCCTGGCGAAGAACCCTGCAATGGCTGTGGGTAGGGTCAACAACGCGATTACCATGACGATTCCCACGACGGTGACGAGCACGACAACCGTCAGGGCAGTGAGGCAGAGCAGGAGAAGATAGTACAAGTCGACTCTCAGGCCACGCAGAAGTGCGAACTCACCATCGAAGCAGACCGCAAGGAACTGGTTATAGCAGACCATGGCGATGCCCACGACGAGTATGTCCAGGGCCGCCAGGAGCCAGAGGTCCTGCGCGGAAACCAACAGGATGTTCCCGAAGAGATAGCTCATCAGATCGGCATTATACCCGGGCGTCCGGGCTATGAATATGACCCCCGCGGCCATGCCCACGGCCCAGACGGCCCCGATCACGGTATCTTCCCGCTCCTTAGCCCGGAGGCTCACGATACCTATGACAAGTGCCGCCAACAGGGATACGGCCACTGCGCCGTAGAGAGGATTGAGACCTTTCCATCCGTATATCGTCTGGATGTAGAGTGCGGCTCCGAGGCCGCCAAGGGCACTGTGGGATATCCCGCCTGCAATATACGTTATCCGGCGGACCACAACGAAGGTCCCGATTACGCCACAGGCCACGCTTGCAAGCACGCCGGTCGCAAGCGCATACTGGAGGAATGGATACTGCTGGAAGTCGCTCAAAATGGTTTGCACTGTTGACACTCTCCCGAATTCGTGCGGTCGTGGCGTACCATTTTCATGGGCGACCCGTAGATCTCGTTGATGATCTCGCCGGTAATCTCGGATGTTGGGTGGACCGCGACGTTGCGCTTGACGCAGATCACCTTGTTCACGTAACGGGACACAAACCCGAGGTCATGGGACGCCATCACGACGGTCAAATCCCGTGAAAACTCTTTGAGCAGTTCGTACAGCTCCACTTCGACCGTGATATCAAGGCCTGCTGTGGGCTCGTCGAGGAGGAGCAGGTCCGGTTCGCTGGCGAGAGCTCGAGCAATGAAAACCCGTTGGCGTTGCCCCCCTGACAATTCGGAAAGATGAACCCTTCGCTGCTCCCACATGTGCATCTTTTGCAGGGCCTGTTCAGCGGCCTTCCTGTCTGCGCCCCCGTACGGTCCGAAGGACCTGCCATGACCGATCCGTCCCATCATGACCACATCCATCACACTAATCGGGAATTGAGGGTCAGTGTGCGCGTGTTGCGGCATATACCCTATGCGCCGTCGAGCTTCCCGGGGTCGTTTTCCGAGAACGCGCACCTCTCCCTGCGATGGATTGGCAAGACCCAACATGAGTTTGAGTAATGTGGTCTTGCCTCCTCCGTTCGGTCCTACGATCGCGGCAAAATCTCTGTTCTCCACTCGGAGGCTTACCGCTTCCAGCACGGGGAAATGATTGTACGAAAAGGTAACGTCCGTAAAAGCAATTGCCGGCTCATCCTTCATGTCATATTCTCCCGGAAAGCGTTTGATCAGCATAAGACCCATGAATCCGGAACCCCGTCCGCAGATCGTATCAATCCCCGGACCTTGCCAGCGCTTTGGCCATCTTGTCCGCCATGTCGTTAAGATTCTTTAGATACGCATATGAAAGTGGATCAACGCGGACGACTACGCCACCGATCGCGCTGGCTACCGCATCTGCGCTCCGCTCTGAGAACTGCGGCTGCACAAATATCACCTTCACCCCCGCACTTTTCGCCCGGTCTATCAACCGAGACAGTTGCCGGGCCGTCGGCTGCTTGCCCCCGACCTCAACGGGAACCTGCCTAAGGCCATATCGATCCGTGAAGTAACCGAAAGCAGGGTGGAAGACAAAAATATCCTTGCCTCTATAAGGGGCCAGTCGCTGGAAAATGCTCATATTCAGCTTGTCCAGGTCCTTTTGCAGGGCATCCAGATTCCGCTTATATGTCTTTCGCCCACGCGGATCGACGTGCACGAGCCCCTGGAAAATGTTGGTCGCTATCGTTCTTGCTCGCACCGGATCAAGCCAAATGTGGGGATCAGGCTCACCCCCGTGGTTTTTGCGATCGCCCTCTCCATGACTGTGTTCATGCGCTTCACTCTCCGCTTCGCTCATCATACGGCGTTCGATGCCGCGGCTACTGTCGATGACTTCAAGGTTCCGAAAGGTCGACCCTGCTTTTCTCATGAATGTCTTTTCAAACGGGACGCCGATGGTGAAAAAAAGTCGCGCCTTGGCCAGGTCGGCCATCATCCGGGGAGTCGGTTCAAATGTATGCATATCCCTGCCCGGAGGCACAAGGACGGTGATATGGACGTGCGGTCCTCCTATTCGGTTCACGAAGTAGGCCTGGGGGGATATGCTGACGAACACGTTTATTTTGCCCGCATGAGTTACGCCCGAGGCACTGATCGTCAGCGGGGCCAGGAATATCAGCGAAACGAAAATGGTGGCAGTGATTCGATTCATTATGGCTATCCTTTGCCTTCGGCCGTGGCTTCTCCTGGATCGATTCCGCCACTGTGTTCAGGAACTCACTTGTGCATGCGGTCCGCGCGCCCGTGTTTGCAGACGAGATGCATTGCATTGCATCGCTCACACTCTTCGATGAAGTGGTGCTTTGCAAAATGATCCCAGTGTTTCTTCTGGTTCGGGAGGAGTATCCCTGTTCCGTTGCACAGGGGGCAAATATTCCCGAGGGCTGCGAGAATGGCGCTCCGAATAAATTCCGAGCGGTTCGGAATACCTTTCATGGCTTCTTTCAAGTACTCGGGGACCTTGAAAGTCATTACCTCCAGTCTGTCCTCTTGCATGTCTTTGCCCTCCGGATTCTTCATTCACTCTCAAACCGGACGGTAGCCGAAGGCTCCGACATTCCACCATCCGGTAGTAATTCATAATACCCACGAGAAGATATTACCGCGTAACACCCGTTTGTCAAGATATCTCACCCCTCAAATCAGAAGGAAGGCAACATGACAGAAAGAAGCCATCTCCGAATCCATTCGGTTGTGACGCTTGGTCTATCTGGGAGCCGCACCGGGACGCCGGCACGCTCTCCTCCCGTTCGGCTCACGGGCGACTTTTACGGGACGGGAAAAACCTGATTCTGTTCGGCTAGACCAAAGCAACCCAAGACGATTGTTTCGCGCAATTCAGATGACGAAAGGAGTCACTGATGGCTACTAACTCGAACTTCAACTACTCCGAGTTCGGTGACAACCCCTGGTTGGACCCGACGCAGCAGATCTCCGACCTTGTCGCGCGCATGTTGGCGGCCATACCGGACCACGGGACAGGGAGTGCTGGTCAGGGAGCGGGAAGCTCATACGGGCAGTGGGGGACCTCTACCCCCGGCCCCGAGGATCCCACGGTACGAGAGTACATGGCCCACGTGCTCGGGGGACAGCGCAACGCGCTTGATGAGTACGTCCGACGAGCCGCGGGAGCCGGAATCAAGCGGAGCGGCCTCAACGTACGGGGCGGCCCTGCGCTTGATTCGGCCCTTCATCAATCCGCCATGCGGAATCTCGGGGGCGGGTACTCGGATCGCTTTCGCGAGGCAATGAACTTCGCAAAGCAACTCGGAGGGGAATCGTACAGCAAATACCGCGATTCCATGGCGGATCTGCAGAACTTGCTGGCATCCCAGCACAGCTACCTCTCGAGTCAGGCTGACTGGCGAAAGGTCCTGTCAAATCTCAAACACGCTGACTGGCTTAGGGAACTGGAATGGGAACGTGACGCGCCCTTCCGCGCGAACAATCTCGCCATGTCCGATTTGAACCTGCAAAAGGCCAGGACGAATTGGATGTGGGAAAGGGCCGATCGACAGGAACAGCAAAACCGACTGAACGAGGCCCTGCAAAATATACGGCGCATCACGAACCTCTCCCGGGGCTACGGCGATTGGACCCTAGGGGACACATACGACTGGGAGCGTGCCATGGTGCAACTCGGATACTGGAAGCCTTTGAGTCGCTCCGTAAGCCAGAGTGTGTCAACCACAGGATCGGTCGGCAAGGAGTCATAGGAGAAGTGACCATGATCCCCCGGAAGATTGAGTGCCTTTCATTCCGGCCGATTTCGCCCGATTCAGATTGCATTCACAGGCTTGTCGGGCACCTAATGGTCGATCAGACGTGTTGAAAGGATGAGGTGCACGGTCCACGCGACGCTTCCGCGCGGACCACAGCCCGATGTCGACGGGTCTGCACTTCTCGGATCAATTCCTTGCCCACGCCGGCCCGTTGACGCCCTTCCTCCTGTTTCGCGAGGGGGAGTCCCCTTGCGGAATGCTTCCACTGGCTCTACCAGTCATTTTCGCTTTAATTTCGTTTTTATGGTTGACAATTTTGGTTAATTATGGTCCCATAGATCGGGACAGAGAACATACGTTCTTATCTCTCAAATCGGCCCTGTACTAAATAGGTAAGCGAAAAAAGGATTGGCCGGGTCGCGAATGGTTGTTAACCTATTGGGTAAATACCTCTTGCTTCTGTGACTCCCGTGCATTTGCCCGGCCCCGAGATCACAACACCAGGAAACAACCGAACTCGACTCCCAAGACTCGGAAGCCGGGTTCCAAGCCGAAAGGGGGATAGCAATGCAAAACGTCAATTATCGCAGGCTCATATCCAATTGTTTCGACAAGATGCACGAACAGCTTTCCCTTCTGCGGGCTCACGTGGAAGCGCTCGACGACCCCATAGCCCAGAGCCTTCTCGAGTCGATGGAATGCGGGCTTTTCGCGCCGATGCGAAAGCTCAGAATACGACTCGACGTTCCGTACGACTGGCATGACGACAAGCAAGCGCGCAAGGAGGCTGCGCAATGACCAGCCAGCCGCTTACTGTGGAACAGTGGAAGGAACGGAACTCCCATCGACTCATCGAGTGCCGCTGGAACTCAACTATTACACGGGAGGCTTGTCACGCGTACCAGTCCCGGAATACTCGATACGTCATCCATTTCAACGGGAGCGGCACACCGCAGCCCCGGGTGAACGCGGACTACCTCCGGTGCTTGGACCCTGAGCCCTGCCCTCACCTCCTGTCCGATCCCGAGGCCGAAGAACTGCGAGCGGAACGCAACAGCAGCGGTTCAGACGTTTCCGCGGTCAAGCGCCTGCTCGTCCGCAGGGCAAAAACGTGGGGGCGGCTCGTCGATCCCGATCGGATGCTCGCAGAACCCGACTGGACCCGCTCCCTCGTAAAGAAGTGAGGCCGATGTGAGGAAAAACACGGTCATATGGGCGTGTCCGGTCTGCGATCACTGGGTCTGGGCTGACCTCTGGGAACCACCGGACGCCTGTCCCGAATGCGGGGCGGACATGAGCGAGGTGCAGCCGGACAGGGAAGCGGCACTGCAGACTCACTATTGCACGCAGTTTCACGAACGAAACGAAGAGGCTCTCATCCGTTTGCCGAGAATCAGCATGCATTGAGCGTCAAAATCGGAACCACCCGAGCCACGGTCTCTTTCGGTGACGCCCGCACCTGCGAGGATGCAACCGACCGACAAGACATTGGAAGAAAAGTTGTGCCCTGTTCATCGAGATCGCTCCCGAAGGCATGCACCCGAATTCGGGGGCGCACTAAGCCACGGAAAGGAAAGGATTAAACTATGAGAAAGTCGTCAATGAAGTGCAGAACGTGCATCAAGTTCCAAGAGACCGAGTGTCACCTCGGTCCCAAAGCGGTGAAGATCAAGGAGCCGGACAAGCATTGGTGCGCTCAGGGTCAGTGGCCCGAGTGGTCTGACCGGTACCAGGAGATGGAGCCGTACTACTGGGGCGAATGGGAAGAGGAACTCTGAGAGGTGTCGGTCTCGAGCACATTCCTGGAGGTTGCTTATGGGAATCGCAACTGAAGTTGTCATATTCGGTCGAACGTACGACGTCAGCGACGTCTCTCCTTTCCAATGCTCGGAGGGCATCCTGGGCCAGGCTGCTTATCGCGATGGCATCATCTACATCGACGAGAACGTGGACATGGCCCTGAGCCTGAACACGCTCTGGCACGAGGCCGTCCACATCGCCCAACAGGAGATCCTCGGCACGGTGGATGAGGCCCAGGCTCGATGGGTGGCGCTCTTCATCCACGATTTCCTCGTCCACAACCCAAAGATACTGGAATGCTATTACCAGGGGCTCGGCATAGATGTTCCAGCCATCGAGGAGCCGCATCGGGAAAACTGATACCGCACAACCCTTTTCAACCGCCCGACAATGTACGAAGATGCTACTGTGGAGAGGCCCGGACGTAGGCGTGCGGTACGCGGTGCCGGCTTTTCCGAAGCCGAGCCCATTCGCACGACCTACACGGATCTTCGACCGAGGGCCCTCACCAAACCCTTCCCGGTCCTCTCCGAGGGGCACATGCGTCCCCGCGTACCGATCGTGGTCAATTTCCAGAGGTTCACCTACAGGTACTTCGAGAGGGACACGCGGGAGCGGACGGAGCTCCGCGCTTCGGAACAGGGGCGACAGCAGAGATGTCCGGGTGACCGAAGAGTTACCATAGCCACACTGAAACTTCTGCGACGCGGAACGAATAATCGTCCGTCCAGCCATATCTTATTCCACAAAGGCCGCAAAACAGCGAACGGAAATCCGAAGATCTCCCGCGAGACGTGAACAACAGCCACTTTTGCTCAACCGAACGCAGAAGCCGGAGAACTCTACGGAGGATTACGACATGGTCGAAACTGGAGCCAACCGCGTCACAAAACGTGACCCCCCTAACAACTCTGCGGACCGACGCGACGTTCCAGTATCACCGGAGTTTCTGGAAAAGGTGCAGCAGATCGCGCAATCCGGCATGAATCCTGCCTCCGCGTTGGACCTCATCGGAATACTTATGGCTGAAGTACCGCCCGCGGCCAAGAATCAGATGGAGTTGATCAAGGTGATGGACACGTTGATAAAGACATCACGATCCATGATGGAAACCAAGCTCAAATACGATGACGCGGCTGCAATCATGAGACGATTGGACCGGCTGGAAGCGCAGATCGAAAACCTGTTGGCAAGCGACTCCAACCACGGAGCTCGAGGGCAGGAAATATGGAGAAGGGATGCTCTCGATGGATGACACGTTTAACGAAAACGCGGGGTGGCTGCGGAAAGCACGACTCCGATCGGAGATGCTTCTCGATCGGTTCTCCTCCTTTGTACGGGAACCGGAAGGAACTGACTTTGATATACGGCGATTTATCGAGAATCTGAAAATTATCGACAAGCGCGGGGAAATGGTTTCGCTGATCATGAACCGTTCCCAGGAGCTGGTCTTTGAGAAGCTCATGGAATGCCGCGAGAGACAAATTCCTGCACGCTTCATCTGCTGCAAGGCGCGTCAGCTTGGCATTTCCACGCTTATCGAGGCTTTCATATTTGCGCTGCTCACCCGCTATCGCAATCGCTTCGGACTTGTTGTAGCCCACTCCATAGAGAGCGCCCGCACAATATTTTCCATGGCTCACCGGTTTCACAGGCATCTGCCCGTACGGATGGCCGTTCCTCTGGCGAGGAGCAGCGCACGTGTTATCGAATATCCGCCTCCCCATTACTCGCGGCTCCAGATAGACACCGCGGCCAACCGCAACCTTGGAAGGGGCGGTACGCTTCACTACGTTCACGCGAGCGAAGTTGCCTTTTGGGAACGACCGGATGAACCGGTGCTTGCGATTAACCAGTCCGTGCCGCAGCATTGGGACACGCTCGTCTTCTGGGAATCTACAGCCAATGGCACACACAACCTCTTCCACCGGACCTGGGTCGCGGCCGAGCGGGGAGAATCGGATATGGCGCCCATATTCCTTAGCTGGAAGGGCTTTCCTGAATACAGCCTGCCGGTGGCACCGAGAGAGCGGCTCTCGTGGACAGAGGATGAAAAAGAGTACGCCAAACGCCATAAGGTGAGCCGGGCGGAAATGAAGTGGGCCAGATACACGAGAAAGAATCAATGCCATAATTCTTGGGAGAAGTTTCACCAGGAATATCCTGTTGCCGCACACCTCGCGTTCATTATGACCGGCATGCCATGGTTCGATCAGGATGTCATTCAACATATGATGCAGCACGCTGAGAGTCCGCCTATGCGTAGCGGCTATCTGCGATTCTCGTCGCAGGATTCGGTCATCCCTCGTTTTGTCGAACAGGATCACGGCCCGCTCCAGGTGTGGAAGCCGCCCGACCCGGACCTTACCTACAGTCTTGGTATGGACGTAGGTGAAGGCGTAGGAGCCGACTATACGGTCATCCAGGTCATCTGCAATGAAACAGGTGAGCTGGTGGCTTCCTATCGGTCCAACCGGGTTCGCGCGGAGATGGCGGGAATCGATGCCTATTTGTTAGGAGCATGGTACAATTTCGGCTTGCTCGGCATCGAAAGAAACGGCCCTGGTCTAGCCACCCTTGCCGTGTGCGAACGAGGAATGGCAGAATACCCGCAAATAACAGGATATCCCAATCTCTACTATCACACGTACACCGACCGGAAGATACCTGAAGAAACACGACGCCTCGGATGGATCACCAACAAAACCACCAAGGAAGCGATGCTCAGCAGACTCGCACAGACCTTTGAAAGCAATGGGTTGACCATATACAGCAAGACAACACTCTTTGAAATGCAGGGTTTCGTATGGGACGCAGAGAAAAAGACCTTCAAGCAGAACTATGTTTCACCCGACTCGCGACTCTCCCATGACGACGAAATCATGGCCCTTGCAATCGCCAATGAAATGCGATTGTACCACTGGGAGAATCGATTCATAACAGGGAGACTTCCCGGCGGCGGCGACTTCTGAGGAACAGGGCCCTTGGGAAGCTGCGAAACCCCGCATGTGAGGAGGTCGCGTATGTATGCAGAATATCAGCGAGACGGAACAATAGCAGTTTCCGGTTCAACACGCAGGGAGGAATTCGAGAGAATTCGGGCCGGCATCGGCTGGCCCGACCTGGATCCGGGATGCATCTGCGTCGTCGGCGAGCGAACCGACGAGAGGTACCACGCCCTGTGGGAAAAGCAAGGCGGGTTGTGGGAGATCGGCGATGCAGCGCTGGAAGCAAAGGACCGGCTGCTTGTCGACCGCATATTTGTTGACGCCCGCGATGACCTCTCCACGTCTTACCTGCGCACCCTGGAAGGATTGACCTTCTACGACGAGGGTGATTCTAAGGTCAAGGGATTCCCACCGGGTTCAGCGTCGGGATTTCCTTTCTACCGAGACCGGCACACAATCGCGGCGGTGGTACCGGTACGGGACAGAGTGGCTGCCAACTATAGATCCGCACTTGAGCGCACCCGGGAGATCATCATGAGGGGACGATTGCTCGTGCACGAATCGAATTGTCCGAGGCTCGTCTACACCCTCAGACAGCCCGTGGAGGAGCTGCTCGGATCGCCCGTGATGAAGGGCCTCGTCTGGGTTGTCACGGCCCTTGAAGATTCCCGAGGAGACACATCCCCTGAGGACCCGCCGCGCGACCCCTGGTACGCAAATGCGCCGCGACACATCCGATAGCCCCCGCGAAGGCTGATCGAAATCCGGGGGATGAGCAGTCCGCCGCCTCTCGGCCAACCGGCTAGATCATCGCATGACTTCAGTCCGATTTCGTGATAACCTCGGTAGTGCAATCCTTCCTGAGCCCTGACGCACGGCAAACGACAATCGTTCGGCAAAAACCGGATGTCGTTACAGTCACCGTTCCGGTATCTTCGTTCGGCGCGTCAGAGACTTCTTGAGGGAGATGGAAGGAATGGATGGTCTGACATACCCGCGATTATCTTTCGGAGACTCTTCGTCTGCGCACGCCTCTGAATTCGACAATGATCCGTGCTGCACAGATGTGGTGCCCTCAGGAGCCTCCTCACGCCCGGAACTTCTCTCTGAAAAAGGTCCGGTGGCGTTTTCGTCAGACGAGACGGATGAGGTTGACCTCGACGATGAGGAAGAAGACCTGGATGATGAGGACGATTGGGACGACGATACGGACGATGAGGAGGAGGACTGGGAAGACATCGACGATGATGACGAAGATTACTCGGACACCGACGAGCTGACTGACGACGAGCTGGACGATTCTGACATGGAAGACTTTGATGAATCGGAACTGGATGACGAAGACTCACAAGAGGATTTGAACGGCGACTGAACCTAGGATGTAATGGATGGGACTTCATCTGACAGTGGTAAGTTACCTGACAGCTATGAGGGCGTCAGGCCGTAATCTGTCAAGGTCTTTCTCCTCGGCCAAGTGTTTGCTGTCGATGAAGGTCTGCATTGGTGTCTTTCCGAAGCAGTACTTTCCCGTGTGGGACCTTTAACCATTATACCACGCAATCCAGGCATCCGCATCCTTTTGTATTTCCTCCAGGGACCGGTAGAGCTTCTTGCGAAAAGCCACCTGATAGAACTCGTTGAGCATCGTCCTGTGAAAACGT
>CAZCDS010000081.1:0-27618 GCA_964497585.1 uncultured Syntrophaceae bacterium | reverse complement strand
GAACACTTGCCACACTGGTAACACTGATTGATCACCGTGATTAGGTCGGAAGCCTGAAGTGCTGAATTTCGCTGGATTTCTCTCTCCACAACTTGGGTCATACCGCAATCCTCTGGTGAAGGGCGGGCAAGAGTCGGGTCTCGGCTGAAGGTGCCACCGGTCAACGCGGAAGGAGCTTCTTTCATCGCCTTTCGGTCACGGCCCGCCGTAACTTTTCATCGTCCTCGTCTCTCCGACCGGCACCCCACAGGGAAAACGCGCACCGCCAAAAGGAGCGGTTTTCCAGAGCGCGAATTCCGAAACGCCCTTGATTTGAGGGTGTCGCTTCACGATGGGAAATGGCTGAAGAGCCGCCAGAAACGATGGCTCTTGTAAATAAATATTAGACGTGAGGAAGAGCTATGTCAAGCGCCGACCGGCCCCTTCGGAAGAAGGGTTTCGGATGTCAGGGCCGGTCATGGGTAGCCGGCGATTCATTTCTCTGGCCGGGGAATATCTGAGAGCCGGTAAAGTCGAAAGCTATAAATAGGGCGGCTCCGTCCCGTCGTGCCGCCGAAGAGAGACCGGATCCTCAAAAGAACAAGCCCGCGCAACAAATTCCTTGACAGACGAGGGTCGGCACTCTAGGTCTTTCTTGATGGGTGAAGTTTCTTGGGATGTGGGGCGCGTTGCATTCCACGGCAAAGAGATTCCGGGTCCACGAACCTACCGGCCCGAGCGCGGGTCCCGAGGAGTGACTCTCTGATGGCGTCGATTGCTGACCTGTGTTGGTCCAGTACAGAAGATCTCTTTGAGGATATTGACCTCGATGAGCTTTTCCTTCGTCAACTGAGAACCATCGGCGCCGAGCATTGGGACAACTATCCGTACCTCATCCTGGTCCACACGGGCAAGATAGCTATCGGCATCAATCTTGGACGCGAATTTGACCCGCAAGATTGGCTGACCGCGCTGGGCCCGAATCAGTTGGTCAACGTCGTACCTTTCGCGTTTTCGCGTCCTCCTAAGGATCCCACCGAGTGAGGGCCTTCGACCTTGACAATCCGGCCTCTCTTTGCGGGGAAGATTGCGTTCTTGGGATGAGGAATCTTTATGCCCATTCCTGGCACATAAGCTACGGAACGCTGAGAAGCCGCGAAGGAGGGAGACTGATCCTGGTGGGCGACAGTCACGAGGAGATCCTCTGTGCGGCGACCGGTCCCCTGGAAATTCAAACCTCCGGCGATGAGATGATACTCGACCGGGGGCGCGCAACCCACGCTTCCCACGACGGATCGTTCCTGATCTCCAATCCCTCCGAGCGGTCCGTTATCTACCTTGTGGCCGGGGCAAGGAGCTGAGAAGACGACCCGGCGGCCGCATGGGTCTTGAGAATTCCCTTCAGAGGAAAATCAGAAACTGCGCCAAACCGTCCACTGTAGGAGACTTGGCCCGAGTTGAAAGGGCGCACAGGAGATGCTACTCTGAGTGCAACCCGCGGTACCTTTGCCGCTGAAGGCCTGAGTGGTGGAATTGGTAGACACAAGGGACTTAAAATCCCTTGGGGCTTGTCCCCGTGACGGTTCGAGTCCGTCCTCAGGCACCATCCTCCTCTTGTGCTTTCCCCGTGATCGGAAAAGCAACGAACCGTACTTCCTGTCAGGTTCCGCTGTTCTTCAGAGAAGATGTCGTCTGAGACAGATGCCCCTACCTTGAACGGCGTGATGCAGTACAAGAGGGAAATGGGTTTTCACGGAAAGGACTTGGACAGATCCGGCGCTGGCTTGCAAAATCTTCCTTCACCCTCTTGTTCAAAAGGGGGGCAGGCGGCTTTAATACCAACTTCTCTGTGTTGAAAGGCACAACGTAGTATGAAAGGCCCCGCGCGCCGACCGGCGGCAGGCATCTGTACGGGCCCGGCATGCTGCGCCCCTCCCGCAGCGACATGACACTGTTATTCTGACCTGAGGCTATGCCTCCGGTGGGGTCTTTTATAGTAACGCGTGAATCTTTTCACGACACCGCGTTGGGACCTGAAGACATGTTTCCGTGCCAGAGAACGATTTCGGGGAACCTCACGTCCGAACTGAACCGAAACGCGGGATGTCTCTAACCTGTGAACCGATAGGTATTCGTAGACCAAGCATCCGGGTTTCAGTCTTCATTGCCAATCCCTGTGTCAGGCCGCGCATGGGAGTGCCGCCTGCGACAGGTCATCGATCGAAGCTTTACCTCGGAAACGTGGAATTACTAAAGCAAAGGTGAACCTATAGTTCGCCGCGGCCCTTAAACACTGCTTCCAGGGCTGTCGCAAGCTCATTATTCACGTAGCGCGTTTGCCGTCACCATCGTCGCGGGACTGTTCATGCATCTGTCCATCCTGCGTCAGAGTTTGGTGCACTTACCCTCACTCTTGCCCTCGCCAGAGGACCTGGTCCCAGCCCGTACGAAAGAAAGGTGGTACGGTGCAATCTACTGGTAGGGGACGCGCCGGTAAAAGAGCAAGTCTGCCTCAACGGGCCTCATCGCCTCAGTTTTGTGAACTCCTGCGAACAGCGTCAGATGTTGTGATTAATGACGCGTCGGTCTGGGAGCCGGCATTGTGGGTTGTTTAGCCGGCCGGGTTCACGCTGAACTCTCACTCCGGTTCTATCCTCAATGTCAGTTCATTCTGGAAAGTGCAGCCCTCGAGGCAAAAAAGCATGGAGAATCACAAAATATTTTTGCATTGACTGAGAAACTATGTTATCAGTTTTTTAAACCGCAGTATAATTCGCCTAGGGAGTCTCCATTTTCGGCAATATCCTGAGCCATCGAGATTGGCACCAGAATGGGAGGAATAAGGAATGAAGAAAGAGGCCCGAGAAAAAGCATTGAAAATGTTCCTGAAGGCTAAGGGCAAAATCACCAACAAAGACATCGCCGACGCTGTGAAGGTGAACCCACTTACAGTGGGGCGGTGGAAAAAAGAGAACAAGTGGGATCAGGAACTCAAGAAACAAGAAAGGCCGGCAACCAAAAGGCCAAGTGGAGTGGTCAGGAAGAAAGCCCATCGCGACAAGGCATTGAAGCTGTTCCTCGATTCCGGCGGAAACATCACAAACAAGGAACTGGCTCAAAGAGTAGGGGTGAGTCCGGCGACGATCGCCAAATGGAAAGATCTGGACAATTGGAGCAAACAGGCCAAGGCCGCTCCACCGGCGGAGAAGAAAGCTCCCGTTACCCCGGCCAAAGCTCCTGTTCCGGAAAAAAAGGCCCCTGCAATTGACATCCGACAACTGGCTTCACCCGAACACTTAATTGAGATAAACGACAGAATCAAGACGCTTCTTGATCGAGAACATCTCACCCCCGCGGAAGTTGCCGGGTTGGCTCGGGCCAAGAGGGATGTGATTGACGCGGTTGAGCTCTATGTGAGCATAGAAGTCAATCTTTCTCAGTTCGAGTCCTAGGGTTTAACGGCCGGGTCGCCAGTAGAGAGATTTCGCGCGTGCAGGGTGCGTGTGGCCGTCAGCCTGCGCGAAGGTGTGTGGTTTGCCGTCTGCCGGAGTAGCCTGCGCGTATTACGTGCAGAGCGGGCAGACCGGCCCGCCGGCCTGGGTAATGGGTAGGACCATTCCTTCTCCCTCAGGAAGAAGCGCCACTCATGATTGCCCCGGACGATCTGTTGTATATTTACGAGATCCGGGGTGATCCAGGCGATCGTCTGCCTCCTGTTCCTCCTTCGTTTGTCGGACTCTGGAACGAGGAGGAATTTGTTTATCTGTTCTTCCTTCGTGAGGAAGATACCTACGTGCAGAGTGTCATACGCGAAGTCGGAGGAAGCGTCAGCTCGCTCCACGTTATGCGCTATGACGACTGGCAGACGGGGATTCCGCCCCGCGGCATAGAAATAGCCGGTGTAAGTTTCGTTCCACCGGACCATGAAAATGCTCCGCCAGATGCGCTTCTCTTGGATCCGTCGGTTGTCTTCGGAGACGGCAGTCATCCTACAACTATTGCCTGTCTGCATCTTTTGAATAGAATTATCAGGCGAACCAAGGTATCCTCGCTGCTTGACCTGGGGACCGGAACGGGAATCCTCGCTCTGGCCGCAACCAAGATGGGCGTGCAGCGCGTTGTCGCGGTTGATAAGAACCGGCTGGCAGTAAACACCGCTCGCCGTAACGTGGAAATTAATTCGCTTGGTGAAGCGATAGAGGTGCGAGAAGGAGAGGCTCGACTGTTTGTCGACCAACCCTTTGATGTTGTAGCGGCCAATTTGCCCTTTCACGTATTGAGAGAGCTGTGCACCCTGCGGGGTGCCAAGCTGCACAAATTTTGGATCGTGTCCGGCGTTAATAAAGACCAGGGAGAAGTGCTCAAAGAACTTCTTCAGGAACAAGGTTACACAATCTTAAATGAGAGCGCCGCGCCACATTGGGTCACCTTTGGGATGGCAAAGGACGAGCTTCCACCGGAGTAGGCGGAGATTTACTATAGGCGGAGCCGTTTGCGGCGGACATCGTATCGACGGAGCGTACAGGATGAACCATGTAATCACGTCCGCTCCCGATCAGGGAGAATGGATCACTCGTGACCGTACCCGCGGGGCCGGAGAATCAGGTACCCTCAGCGTTCCTGACAATCCTATCATCGGATTCATTGAGGGGGACGGAGTGGGACCGGACCTATGGGCCGCGGCTCGACCGGTCTTGGAGCAGGCTGTCGGCATCGTATCCGAAGGAAAGAGGAAAATCTATTGGTGGGAGATTCCAGCAGGTGAGTCGTCCTTTCGAAAGCACGGTGTGCATCTGCACGAGGCTGTGTTCGACGCAATTGAAAGGGCGGTTGTCGTTATCAAGGGACCTTTGACCACTCCTGTGGGGGGCGGTTTTCGCAGTCTCAACGTTACCCTCAGGCAGAAGCTCGACCTGTACGCGTGCGTGCGTCCCGTGAAGTACATTCCGGGAACCCCGTCGCCGGTGAAGCGACCCGAGGATGTGGACATGGTTGTCTTCAGGGAGAATACTGAAGATGTGTACGCGGGGATCGAATGGAAATCCGGAACCCGGGAGTCCGCGCAGGTGATAGGCTTCCTCAAGAGCACTCTGGGAATCAGCCTGGATGAAGCCTCCGGAGTAGGCATCAAGCCCATGAGCGCAACCGCGACAAAAAGGCTTGTGAGACGCGCGATACGATTTGCACGGGACAAGGGACGTAAACGGATGACTCTGGTGCACAAGGGAAACATCATGAAGTTCACCGAGGGGGCTTTCAGGGATTGGGGCTACGAGCTGGCCCGGGATGAATTTCCGGATCTCGTTGTCTTTGAGGATGAGGTGGCCCAAAGGCACGGAGGTCAAATCCCCGAGGGCAAGATCCTTATGAACGATCGCATCGCGGACGCCATGTTCCAGCAGGTTCTCTTGAGGCCCAAGGAATACGGCGTACTTGCCACACCGAACCTTAACGGAGACTACTTGTCCGATGCCCTGGCTGCCCAGGTGGGGGGACTCGGCATGGCGCCGGGCGCGAACATCGGAGATTCCTGCGCGATCTTCGAGGCCACCCATGGGAGTGCTCCGAAGTACGCCGGCCAGGACAAGGTTAACCCAGGTTCCATGCTTCTTTCCGGAGCAATGATGCTGGATCATATCGGATGGCACGAAGAAGCGGATCTTATCGAAAGGGGAATATCAGCAGCCATCCAGGCGGGAACCGTTACCTATGACCTTGCCAGGCTCATGCCGGCCGCGACCGAAGTGTCCTGTTCCGGTTTCGGCAGAGCGGTGGTGGAGCAAATGAAGAGACTATGAAACGACTTCGTACGAAGTTCCTTGTCTATGTTCTCTTGCCGGTGATCGCAATCATGACGGTTACCGGCATCGTATCGTACTACATCGCGCGAAACATGCTGCTCGAAGAAATGGTCAAACGTTCCGCAATTTCACTTCAGCAGGCGGTGGATCAGTTCGAGACGGGCGCATGGAGGGGCGTTCAAACATTGCTGAATCTGGCTGCACTCGAACGTTCGTTTCCCGTCAGTCGCAGGGAGGTGGGAAAACTACTTAAGGAAATGAAACCGGACCTCCTCACGAACGCGATCTTCGTGGGATTCCCTGACGGTCGTTTTGTGAGCAGCCTTCCGGCCCGGGAGCTTCCCCGTGATTATGACCCCCGAAAGGAACTCTGGTATCGACGAGCCGCGGAAAGCCCACGACCCATCGTGATAGCCTTACGTCGCTCAATGCTGACAGGGCGTAGAGTCGTCACCGTGGCCCTGAGGGTGACCGGCACCGACGGCAGCCTGAAGAGCGTGATCGGATATGAAGTGCCGCTGACAACGATCCAGGAAAAGCTCAGTCAGATCAAGCTATATAAGGAATACAAGGGGGCTTCCCTGTTTGTCTTTACCCGGCACGGGCGGTTGGTACTGGGTAGCGATTCGGCCGTGCGAGACAAGAGTCTGGCGGGCTCCCGCGGTGAGCTCTACAGGGAAATGATGAACGCGGTGACCGCGGGGAAGAAAACCCATTTCGATATTGGAGAGTCCAACGGGGTGCTCTCCTATGGTGGTTTTCAGGAGTGCTCGCTCGAAGACATCTACGTAGGCTTCTCGGTTCCGCTCCAGGAGGCGCTCATTCCGATCTTCACCCTGTGGGCTGCGCATTTCCTATTGGGACTGGTTGCTGTGGTGCTGCTTTCGATTATTCTCGTGAAGATGGCCAACCGGATTGTCGGCCCAGTCAAAATGCTCGCCGAGGCATCGGAGCGGCTCAGTCAGGGAGACTACGAACAGAGTCTCCCTGCTCCTGGCCGCGATGAAGTGGGCAAACTCGTGGAGTCTTTCAATAGGATGGCCGAGGGGCTCCGCCAGAGGGACTTCATCAGGAATACCTTCGGTCGTTATCTTGCGCAGGAGGTGGTCGACCAGTTGCTTGAATCGGAAGACGGCCTGAGTCTTGGGGGCGAGATTCGGGAAGTATCACTACTTATGTCCGATCTGAGGGGCTTCACGGCCCATACGGTCGGCATGCCCCCTGAACGAATACTCGCGCTGCTCAATCGGTACCTGGGCAGGATGGTCGAAATCTTGCTCGATCACCAGGGGACGGTTGACGAAATTGTGGGAGACGGAATACTCGCGGTCTTTGGCGCGCCGACGCATATGGATGACCACGTGGAACGAGCCGTGGCTTGCGCTCTTCAGATGCAAGCGGCCATGGATTCCATTAATCAAATGAATGAGAGCGACGGCCTACCCCGACTCGAAATGGGTATCGGGATCAACGCCGGTAAGGTTGTCGTTGGAAATATAGGTTCCGAGCGGCGAACCAAGTACGGCGTCGTGGGTTCGGAAGTGAATTTCACGGGGCGTATAGAATCATATACCCTGGGCGGGCAGGTCCTCATTAGTCAGTCCGCGTATGACAGGGTGCGCGATATCGTAGAGATCCGAGATGTCGTTCGCGTCGAGATGAAAGGGTTGCATGGGACGGTCAATCTGTACGACGTGCGCGGTATTTCGGGCACGTACTCGGTAAAGCTGCCCGAAACGCTCGAGCAACCCTCGCCCATTGTCAAAAAGATACCGGTGAGAATCGGCAACCTCCATGGCAAAATCGTGACGCACAAATCCGGCGAGGCGTGGATAACACACCTTTCCGAACGATCCGCGGTGATCGTTCTGCCGGAGGAATTGGACCCCCGGGAAGAAATCAAGATCGAGCTGCTCGACGAGGAGAGGGGAGAAACCGTGGGAGAAGTGTTTGCCAAAGTGATCTCTATCAATTCCGCACAAGATCACACAGAAGCGGTTATCCGGTTCACATTCGTCTCCCCGGAAATACGTCGGTTCTTCAGGGTTGGTCTGCTGCGGCCGACAGAGCCGCTACGTGGACTGTCGTGATACGATTGGCACACTCTTGGCAACCAACCTGCTTGCCCTCCCGGATATGGAGTGAGGCCAGTCTCATCATGGCGGTGCTCACAGCGCCACAGGCGCAGGATCTCTGTGGCAGGCGTCCCCACTTTTCTGCAAACAGGTGTGGGCAATCCCACGGCAAGAGCCCTTGTCACCTGCTTACCAGCGCCTTGGTATGAGTACCGGGGGTGAGGGAAAAACGCGCGCAAATAGTGTGAATCCGTACCCGAAGCGGACCATAACCCTGCGGTATAACGTCGGCATTCCTGGGGGTAAGCAAAAAACTCTTGACCACCTCGCCGGTTTGCCTATATGCTTCGGCTTCACCGCATCCGGAATGCTTTTTCTGTCGAATGTATCAGGAGGGTTGAGGGTACCCCGTCCTGGGGAAACACTATTGTCCGGTGTGCGGTTTCCTGGGACGGGGCATACATCATCGCCTTCACCCGGTTCCCGCAATGCGAATCCGAACCGCATTACAGCTTCACTACCCGGCAAAACACTCAGCTCTTCAGGGATCTTTACTCAGCATTCTTCGGACAAGACGATCATAGAGGTGAATCATGATCATTTCCCGCACACCTCTGCGCGTAAGCTTCTGCGGGGGAGGCACCGATCTGCCGGCCTATTACCGCAAGCAGCAGGGCGCGGTGGTAAGCGCCGCGGTGAACAAGTATGTGTACATCACGGTCAATCACCTTACCCGCTATTTCGATCATCGAATCCTGCTGAAGTACTCCAAGACCGAACTCGTCGATTCGGTTGACGACGTGCATCACCCTATCATCCGGGAAGCAATGAAGATGACCGGAGTGGTTGACAGAGTGGAGATAACGTCGATGGCCGACATTCCTGCGGGTACGGGTCTCGGGTCCTCGAGTACGTATGCGGTGGGCCTGCTTCATGCACTGCATACTTTCAAGGGAGAGTACGCGTCCGCGGAACGCCTTGCCCGAGAAGCGTGTGAAATCGAGATCAGCCGCCTCGGCGACCCAATAGGGAAACAGGACCAATATATAGCGGCATACGGTGGAATATGCCGTATCCGATTCAACCCGGACGAGACCGTTTTCGTCGATCCGGTGGTGTGTGAGCTCGAGACCAAGGCCGCTCTTCAGGACAATCTCCTGATGTTCTACACGGGAAAGACCCGGCGCGCGGGCGACATTCTGGTGAAACAGCAAGCCAGTACCGACCGCAAGATGGACGTGCTCACCCAGATGCGAGACCTCGTACCGCAGGCTCTTGAAACACTCAGAGTCGGGCGTTCGCTCAATAGCTTTGGCGAGCTGCTCCACGAGGGATGGCTGCTCAAACGCACACTCGTCGACACGATTACTGACGACGAGATCAACAATCTCTACGAATCGGCGCGTGCGGCAGGCGCGATCGGAGGTAAGCTTCTCGGCGCGGGCGGTGGCGGTTTTCTGCTCTTCTATGTTGAGAAACAGAATCAGAATAGAGTCAGAGACGCGCTCTCATCTTTACAGGAACTTCCTTTTCAATTCGAGCCGCAAGGGAGCAAGATAATCTACGTCTCAGACAGCGCATGATTGCGGACATCGTTTCGTTCCCACGCGTTGAGAATGAGGCGAAATCCCGCTTCGGAAGTAGTCTCCCACGTGGAGATCACGTTTCATGGAGCGCTTGGGAATGAGCCCCGAGTATCTGATGGTAGTTAACGGGCTTGTCTTTGTCGATTCGAATGAACCTGCCCGGCATGGGGTACTTGAGGCCGGAGCCCGTGTTGAAGAGGATCACCCGTTCATCCTTGCCTATATCCCCCCGAGCCAAGGCTACCCTCAGAGCAGCCAACGTTGCGGCGCCTTCAGGCGCGGCTATGATGCCCTCTTTTTCGGCAAGGTCTTTCTGACTTTCCAGGATCGCTTCGTCGGGGACCGCGATTGCCGTTCCGCCCGTTTCACGGATGGCCCTGAGGATAAGGAAATCCCCGAGTGCATGGGGAACCCTAATCCCCGCGGCAATGGTATCGGCCGATTCCCACGGACGAGCGGTTTCCGCCCCCTCCTCGAAGGCCCGGACTATGGGAGCGCATCCCTCGGACTGCACCGAGATGAGTCGGGGGCGCTTGGAATCTATCCAGCCCAGCCTTTCCAGTTCATTGAACGCTTTCCACATGCCGATGAGCCCGGTTCCTCCACCGGTAGGGTAGAAGATCGCGTCCGGGAGTTGCCACCCGAACTGCTCGGCCAGTTCCAGGCCCATGGTCTTCTTGCCCTCGATGCGGTAGGGCTCCCTGAGCGTCGACATGTCGAACCACTCCGCAATCTCCTTGCCTTCTCGCACTATCCTCCCGCAATCGTCAATGAGTCCGTTGACAAGGCAGACTACAGCCCCCGCGAGACTGCATTCCCTGGCGTTGATCTCGGGAGCGTCTTCCGGACAGAAGACATACACCTCCATGCCCGCCCGGGCGCCGTACGCGGCCAGCGCTCCGCCGGCATTACCCGCGGTGGGGATCGTGGCCCGGGACACGCCGAGTTCCTTTGCCATAGTCACGGCCATGGCAAGGCCTCTCGCTTTGAAGCTCCCTGTGGGAAGTCTTCCCTCGTCCTTTACGAAGAGATGCTCCATGCCCAGGTCTTGGGCAACCGACCCGATTCGGATGACCGGCGTCATGGTCTCCCCGAGGCTGACCACGTTGCGCAGATTCCGAACCGGCAGGAACTCCCGATAGCGCCAGATATCAGGGGGCCGTATCTGAAGATCCCCGGGCCGGAGGCTTGTTCCGGCTGCATCGAGTTCATAGGATACCAGGAGCGGGGCGCCGCACGATGCACACACGGTGTGCACGTCCCCAGCGTTATGGGATTGACCGCATCGGGGGCACTCAAGGCGGCTGACGAAACAATCCCCTTCAGGAGGCGGCCAATTCATAATACCTCGTCAATTTGAGAACGATATAATCCCTTCGCAGATTTGACGTGCGCGCCGGGTCTCTCAGCATGGGCAAATATGGTGAAAGTGAGCCCCGTCTACACTTCGTCAGCCTGGACGCCGGCCAGGAAGACTTCCGTAGACTCTGGTGCCTGGAGGAACTCCGCCATATTCCTGGTGAATCCCCGCCGCCTCTCATTTGCTTCCCATTGCTTCCAGGCGCCGGGGCCAGCCCAGGTGCTCACGACCACAAGCTTGTTCGGCTCTTGAGTGCTGATGAGGGTTTGGCCTGAAATATATCCGGGTTGCACAGTGGCCAGGGATCTGAGCTGCATGAGCAGTGCGTGAGCCTCGTTGAGCTTGTCCTCTTTGAAGTGCCTCGTGATCAAGACTTTTACGGCCATTGGCTCCCTCCCTCTGGCGATGTTCCGTTCCCCGCGACATCACCGCTTCACATTGTTTCCGAGCTGACTGGAACACCGACAACCGAAGTCGGCCCGGACGGGTCTTCGGCTGAGAAAGGCAGGCGCTCCCGCGCCTGCGGTGGAGATAGCCGAGTTGCTCGAGTGTTGACTTCCGGGTCTGTTCTTGTTCATCTCCTATGCTAGCAGAGTAGGCGCACGTTTCAAGTACATTTCGGAGCGAACTGCCGCTAACCGAGGGAAGGACTCTGAAAGCCGGTCCCCCGCGGACTGGAGAAGAGACCTCTTTTCCTCGGGCTTCTGACGCGATGGCAGAGAGGCCCTCCAAGAAGCCGGCATTGGGGTACTGGGGGCTGCTCTGGCCCGTTCTTGCATAATCGGCGCCTCGCGATTGAGTCGAAAAAGGGCGCCGAGCCGACTTACTCGACCTTTATGGTAATACGCGCCCCATCATTGTCAGGCGTGATCGCGTCAATGACGTGGCATCCCCTCTCGGCCGCCCAGAACAATTCGTATGGAGGCGATGTCCGAGCTATCTCGACCGCGTCCACGAACCAGATGACAAAAGGGGCCAGGGGGTCTGCAACCGCCCGGAAGCGAATCCGATTCTCCTCATACGGTGTGAGAACAAAGCAATCAGCCTCATGTGGGTGAACAATACTGATTCGAGGTGTCCGGCCGATCGGCGGCCTTCCATCGATATGAATGATCTCGCGGTTGTATCTGCCTCCCACAGAATTGGAACGAGGTTCCCGAGCGGACAACCTGTACCTGCCGACACCCTGCTCGAGCTCACGGCGAAAGAGCCATCGCGCGTACGGCGCCCCCAGGGGAACGAACTCGTCTGACTCATGAGGCAGATCGCATTGAACTCCGCGCCAGGTCCCCTCCCTGGCAAGCTCTTTCATCGTGTACCTACACCGCGCTGAAGCTGGTTTTCCTGACATCCAGCAGATGGCAATCTCCTTGACGCACTCGGGTCGTTTGAACCAGGCCGGAGCCCGCGACCGGTACAGATGTCGCACGATCTGCGTGAAGATCGGGCCGCACGCCTTGGCGCCGGCAACCCCCTCAGTGGGGCTCCCGTCGAAGTTACCCGCCCAGACGCCGATGACGTGTTCCGAGGTGTAACCGACCATCCAGCCGTCTCGATACTTGCTGCTCGTCCCGGTCTTGAACGCGAGGGGGAATCCGAAATCGAAATAGTCAGGATTTCCGAAGGTGAGCAGGCGGGCTGTGGGATCGGCGAGCATGTGAGAAACGATATACGCGGTTTCCCGCGAGAATACCCGTGAGGATACGGACTCCTCACTCTTGAGTATGGTCGATGAAGCGGAGAGACCTCCGCGTGCAAGGGTTGCGTAGGCCTGGACGAGCCGGTACAGACTTGTCTCCACATTCCCAATGGCCATTCCGAGGCCATAGTCCTGAGCCGATCCGTTTCCCTTACCAACAATCTCCACCTCCCTCAATAACCGGTAGAACTCCTCTATGCCGACCCCTTTGAGAACCTTTACCGCAGACATATTGAGTGAGTTGCCCAGCGCGGTTCGCATGGTCACGGGCCCGTAGGATCTGCGGTCCGCGTTCAAGGGGAGATACTCACCTCGCGGAGTTGTGTAGCTCCTGGAGGTGTCCGGTATCTCGGAGAAGGCAGTGTACCCTCGGTCGAGGGCGAGGGCGTAGAGAAAGGGTTTGAGCGTGGAACCGGCGCCCCGTATGGCGAGCACTCCGTTGTTGTAACCTTGGTCACGCGGCTCGTATCCGAGCGATCCCATCATCGCCAAGACGTCTCCGTGTCGAACCCCGACGATGAGAGCAGCGACCTGCTTGGCGCCGAGACGTGCGAGTCGATCCCGGTGGGACCGCACGATTCTCTCCAGGGAGCGTTGAAGGTCGAGATCCAGGGTTGTCTCGATTGTGGCACGCCTTCCGGACGCGCTCGCAAGAACAAAGTCCACGAAGTGGGGGGCCTCGTGCGGAAGAGACCTCACAGTGAATTTCACCGTGTCCCCGAGCAGACCCGGGAGCCGGTCGCGGGCGAGCAGGCCGAGGGCAACCATGCGTCTGAGCACGTTGTCCTTCTCCGCGAGCACCCGCCTTCTTCCCGCGGGCTTCCTGGGATTGAAGCGCGATGGGGACCGGGGTAGGACCGCGAGAACGGCTGCTTCGGCCACGTTTATGCTTCCGATCTCTTTCCCGAAGTAGACGCGTGCGGCGAGCCCCACTCCCCTGATGTTTCCACCCATGGGAGAAAGGTTCAGGTACAGCTCAAGGATCTGTTGCTTGGAGAGCTGCCATTCCATCTTCACAGCTTCCGCCAGCTCTATCACCTTGGAAGTGTACGTCCGGGGCCTCGGATGAATCAGACGGACCACCTGCTGCGTTATGGTCGACGCGCCGGAGACGATCTTACCCTCGCTCACGTTCGAATGGAGAGCCCTCACTACAGCAATCGGATCAAAACCGGGATGGTAAAAGAACCGTTGATCCTCGGCTGCGATCACTGCTCGCTTCAGACATTCGGGAACCCGTTCAATCGGGACCCATATGCAGAACTGGCCGTCAGAATCGGGAAGGACGCGCAGGACACGCCCGCTACGGTCAAGGGCCACCGAACCGGACAAGCTTCGCTGGTGTTCCACGGTGTCGGTATAATCTGGGAGGAGTTGAAAAAGAACCAGGGCCGTAATGAGCAAGCACGTAGCCACACCGCCGAGAAGGTAACCGAGACGGCGTGATGAGACGCGTCTACTCGAAAGGGTGCGAGATTTCATTGAACCAGCTTAGTCATGCCTTTCACGGCGTCGACCGATAGCGCTACTTCTAACATAAGACGTTCCGCAGAACCTGAGGGCACTGTAACGTACGGCCCTGCCTCCGGCGCCCAAGGCCGGGAAGACTCGCACTCATTTGCTTGAGGAAAAGCCTGGCAAGCGCAAGCCGTCACGAGACCGGGTGCCTATGCCAGGCTCCTCAACTTGTTCACTCCTTCGACAATGACGTTGACGGCTCTGTCTATATCAGCGTCCGTTGTCATCCTACCCGTGGTGAATCGCAGGGTGCCTTTGGCCCATTCTTCCGGGACGTGCATTGCTTCGAGCACGTGCGATATTTGTACGCTGTCCGAATGGCAGGCTGCTCCGGCTGAAGCGGCTATTTCAAGGCCGATCTCTTCGAGGATGCGGTTGGCTTCCAGGTTGCGGAACGAGAGACTCAGGGTGTTTGGGAGCCGTTGTTCCGGATGCCCGTTGAGTCTCATTTCCTGCAATTGGGCTTTCAGCCCCTCGTGGAGCCGGTCCCGTGTTCTCTGCATGAGCGCCATGTTTTTTTCAAGGTCTCGCTTCGCGATCTCACAGGCTTTTCCCAGACCGACGATTTCCAGGACGTTTTCCGTCCCCGCACGCAGGCCTCGCTCCTGGCCTGCCCCGTGGACAAACGGGTCAAGCTTGAGCGGTTCCCGCATGTATAATGCGCCGATCCCCTTGGGTGCATAGATTTTATGGCCCGCGACAGAGAGAAGGTCTACGCCGAGCGTATTCACGTCAGCCGGAATCTTCCCCAGAGATTGAGCCGCGTCCGTATGGAACGCGATGCCTCGCGCCTTGGCGATCCGACATATCTCTTCTATCGGCTCGACCGTGCCGACTTCGTTGTTCGCGTGCATCACGGTGATGAGTATTGTTTCGTCGCGGACGGCATTCTCCACATCGGAGACATCCACCAGGCCGTACTCATCCACCGGCAGATAGGTGACCCGGTAACCGAGCCTTTCGAGGTGTTGACAGACTTCGAGCGTGGCAGGGTGCTCGATCTGCGTCGTAATGATATGATTCCCCTGACCGCACTTCGCAGCGGCGATACCCTTGATCGCGTGGTTGTTCGATTCGGTCCCGCCACTGGTAAAGACAATCTCTTCGGGACCGCAATTTATGAGATCGGCGACCTGCCTGCGGGCATGTTCTACGGCTCTTTTCGGCTTGATCCCGTACCAGTGCGAACTGGAGGGATTGCCGAACTCCTGTTCGAGAAAGGGCCGCATTGCCTCGATCACTTCAGGATCGTGCGGCGTTGTTCCGTTGTAGTCGAGATAGATCGGATTCGGCATGGGCGGTTCATCTCCTCAGAAGCTATTGCGTGGGCCGTTTCTCAATTCTCTTGAGTAGCGTCGCAACCTGTCTCATGAGCTTTGGCAAGTCTCGCTCCACAACTTGCCAGACCCGGTTCACGTCCAATCCAAGATAGTTATGCACCAGTACGTTTCGGAAGCCGCCAATGCCCCGCCAATCGACATCGGGATTGGCGATTCGGATATCGTCGGACAAACGTTGCGTCGATTCAGCCATGATTTGGAGATTGCGTACCACCGCGTCTTGAATCAGCCGCGAAGCAACGAATTCTTGCCGGCCACCGGATGTGTATTCTTCAATTCGTTCGATACACTCCCTGATGTGTACAAGATACAGCCGATCGTCTTTCATAACGGAACAGCCTCGTCAATTATCCGATCCCTTATGGACCAGTGAAGGGCCTTTTCTGTCACAAGGTGAATCTCGCGACCGAGAAGATCCTGAAGATCCATGAGCAACGCACCCATGTCGAAGAGGCTACGATCTGCTTCCATGTCCACAAGAAAATCGACGTCACTGTCCGGACGGATATCTCCCCGGGCGGCCGATCCGAACACGCGCACGTTGTATGCTCCGCGTTTGGCAGCCAGTTCCAGTATTTCTTTTCGCATAGCCTTCAGTTGGGGATCGAGGGCCCTTTTCATGCTCCCTTTTAACCCTTGCGTCGTGTGCAATCTGAGTCGGCTCGGGATTCTGGTCTTGTAAAGATTCTACCCCTCCTGAGATTCCCGTGCAATCGAATGACCATCATACCGGCCGCCACGCTCTACTCTTTACCTCCGGTAGAGTCCCACGCATTCTACTCAGAGAAAACCTTCTTGTATGACGAGTGAATCACGGATGCAAACCCCGCTTCAGCGAGACAGTCGGTCTGTCCAGCAGGGACTTACTCTGCCTGAAGCGCTGCTCCCAAACGGCAAGACAGGATGCTCTCTCACTGATCGGCCGGGCCGGAGACCTGCTCCACGTTGATTTTGAGCATCTCTATTGATGCGAGAATTCGCTTGACGTTCCTATTCACTGCGGGGAAGTTTTCGGACAGGTCATACAACTCACGGGCCTGTTTCGCCAGATCATCTACCTTCGCGCCGATCTGTGCAATCGGAGTATCATGCCGTGTCATTTGTCTGCCTCCCCTTTTCGCAGGTCCTTGAATCTCTTGGCCTTGACCTCGTATCGAGGCAGGGATCCATAGGGATGGAACTCTAGCTCATATCCGAGATTGGTCTTCACGCGAAGCTCGGTAGCGAGTTTCCCCCTGACCTCTTCCTCCGAACAGGTCCCGTCTTTCGCCAATTCCACTTTGAGCACAATCCGGTCAATATCTCTCCTTTTGTCCACGATCGCCTCATACTCCTCGGAGAGTTCAGGGATTGAGCGCACCACATCCTCGATGGCCGACGGCGCGAGAAGCACGCCCTTGACCTTGGTGATGTCGTCGGCTCGCCCGATGACGCCTCCCTTGAAGATGCGGAAGGTCCTGCCGCATGGGCACTGATCGTGGCTGATTTCCACGATGTCCTTGGCATCGAAGCGGATACAGGGCTGCGCTCTCCTGTCCAACGCGGTGATGACGAGTTTCCCGGTTCGTCCCGGCTCCGTGACGGGTTCGCCGGTGTCCGGGTCTTCTACCTCGGCGAGGAACATCGGCTCATTGACATGGAGCCCGCCCGGTTGCTCGCTGCATTCGAAGCCCCAGGCTCCTATTTCCGTAGCGCCTGCGTGGTCATAGACTTTGGCTCCCCATGCCTGTTCGATGCGGCGTTTGGTGGAAGGTACGAGGGCCCCCGGCTCTCCCGCACAGGTGATCTTGTTGATCTGAAGATCCGCCGCGGGATCCAGGGAAAGCTTGTTCCTGGCTGCGTCGGCAAGTCCCAGGACGTAGGTCGGAGTCGCCATCATCGCGGTGGCTTTGAGTTCCTGCATCTTGAGGATTCTCGCTGGCGTGTCGAGGACACCTCCGGGAACGGTCTCGCAACCGATCTTCTCCGAGGCGTAGTGACCTGCCCAGAAGGCTACGAAGATGTTGTATCCGAAAGGAATGAAAACCCTGTCGTGCGGACGATACCCCTGAGCCCAGAGGAGCGTTGCCCAGCATTCCGACCACCATTCCCAGTCCTGCCACGTGTCGGGTTGGTACACGGGTTGTCCGGTGGTTCCGCTTGTTTGTCTGAACGCTGTTACCTCGTCCAGGGGGACGCAGAGCGCGTCGCCATAGGGAAAGGGGTCTCTTCTCTGGATCGGGCGCATCATAGATTTCTCGACCTTTGGTACCTTGCGCACATCCTCCATGGTGCGGATATCTTCTGGCACGACTCCTGCAGCCTCGTACAGGGCGCGATGGAACCGGGACCGGTCAAAGGCCCACCGCACAATACGCCGGAATTTCCGGAGCTGGAGCGTCTCAAGATCCTCTGGGGGGAGCTTCTCCAGGTGCGGATTCCAATAAGCGATATTGTCATTGAGCGACATGGTGTCTACCTTTCGCTGTCCTGGATGGATCGACTAACTGAGCGGCCCTCCTCAACGACCTGTTATCGGAACGCGGTGGTTTCCCGGCGGTTGTGGTTTGCATACCAGCTTTCTCTGGCGACGCGGTCTCTATGTGCATCGACCACGTCAACCCGGCCCAATCCATCATATCACGAAAATCCGCAACGATTCGGGAGAACATCACAGGGAATGGTGTCTCGCCAACGCTTCCAGCCGGCTCGTTGACAGTTCCAAAAGTGCCAATTTTCTAGAACCGGTTCCTTGGTCACGCCTTCGGTCGAATCGAGGAATTTCCTCCGGAGCCCAGTGCCGAAGCCGCTGGTTGACACCACGTCGTGGCTTTGCTAGCATCTTTTCGTTTGTAAACTCCAACTAAGGTAGGGCAGCCATGGCGGACATTGAAGGATTGGTCGAAGCGCGGGATGTCAAGGGTTCCTCGGTTCCCTCTGCCGGGGAATTCCATCTGAAGGGCAGCGCACATCTCGACTGGGGAATGAAGAACCGGCTCTCCCGGATCATCAAACCCGATACCGGTCGGACGGTGATGTTGGCGGTGGATCACGGATACTTCCAGGGTCCCACGTCCGGGCTGGAAGTCATGGAGGATACGCTCAGGCCGCTGATCCCCCACGCGGATTGCCTCATGTTGACCCGGGGAATTCTGCGCACCTCCGTACCGCCGGGGACGCAGGTTCCGATCGTTCTCAGGGTTTCAGGAGGCAACAGCGTCGTGGCGGACGACCTTTCGAATGAGGCGTGGAATGTGACCCCGGAAGACTGCGTGCGTTTGAACGTCTCGGGAATGGCATTCTCGATATACATCGGCGGAGAGCACCAGCACCAGACGATCGTGGAATTCTCCGATTTGATCGACGCGGGGTATGCATCCGGGATCCCTGTGGTGGCTGTCACCGCGGTGGGAAGAGAGATGGTACGCGACGCCCGGTACCTCAGCCTCGCCTCGAGGATGGCCGCTGAGATGGGCGCGAATATAGTCAAGACCTACTATTGCGAGAATTTCGAGAGGGTCACCACTACCTGTCCGGTGCCGATCGTTATGGCGGGCGGGAAGAAACTCCCGGAGATCGAAGCTCTCACGATGGCTTACAACGCGGTTTCCGAGGGAGCCGTCGGCGTTGACATGGGCCGCAACATCTTCCAGTCCGACTGCCCGGTGGGGATGATCAAGGCGGTTCGCGCGGTGATCCATCACAACGAGAAGCCCGAGATCGCTCTGCAGATCTACGAGGAAGAAAAGAGCGCCGCGAAGGTCGCGTAGGACGGCTGAAAGCTTGCGCGAAGGCATCTCGAAGGTCTCAGAAATTCGTTGTCGGAAGGCCGGCGCGTGGATAGCACTGCACGCGAAGAGATGTGCGCGTTTATCGGACATTTCCGCGACGGGAGCCGAAATTGTCAGCTCTCCAGTAATTGACAAAAGTCCTCTCCGAATGAAATCAATGCCGGACAAGCCTCTCGCTTGTCTTCCGGGACACCGGACACCTCAACAGACATTGTCTCGGGTAACGGCATTGCGCGCGTTCGCAAGCCTTTCTGCAACTTGCCGCAGTGTTTTTCAGGAAACTGATGTGTGCCGCTTCACCATTGGTTCCTGGCTGATAGAAGCTGTGTGCCGCCGCGGAAACACCTGGTTACGGTCACTGTTTTCGCGGAAGCATTCGAGGTACCGGTTCTCCAGCGAACCCGTATAAGGAGTCATGCCTATGCGTGTTGCCATGTACTACAATAATCGAGACATCAGGGTCGAAGAGATGGACGTCCCACGCATCGGCCCCGATGAAATACTCGTGAAGATCGTTGCCAGCGGTGTTTGCGGGAGCGACGTGCTGGAATGGTACCGAGTGCCCAAGGCGCCGATCGTGCTCGGACACGAAATAGCAGGGGACATCGTTCAGGTCGGCGAGAGCGTCCAGGGCTGGCAGGAGGGTGACCGGGTCTTCGTCTCCCATCACGTCCCGTGCAACATGTGCCGCTACTGCCTGGCCGATCATCATTCGGTGTGCGACACGCTCAAGAGCACGAACTTCGATCCCGGCGGCTTCTCTCAATACGTACGGGTTCCCGCGATCAACGTCCGGCACGGAGTCTACGGTCTGCCCGAGTCGATGAGCTATGAAGAAGCGGTCTTCGTGGAACCGCTCGCGTGCGTTTACCGGGGGCAGCACAATGCTGGCTGGAAGCCGGGTCGACGAGTCATCGTCGTGGGCAGCGGCATTGCAGGGCTGCTCCATATCCAGCTCGCTCGCACCGCTGGAGCGACCAGAGTTGTGGCTGTGGACATCAGTCCGAAGCGGCTCGAAGTCGCGCGCACTTTCGGGGCAGACGCGGCCTTGCCCGCGGGCGACGACCTTCCTGAGCGGCTCAAGGAGTCCAACGACGGTCGGCTCGCGGAGCTGGTTATCGTCTGCACGGGAGCCATGTCTGCTCTGAATCAGGCATTTCACCTTGTGGATCGCGGGGGAACCATCCTCTTCTTCGCGCCCGCCGATCCCAACGCGAAGGTGGAAATCCCCTTCAATCATGTCTGGTGGCAGGAGGTGAAGATCACGTCCTCGTACGCAGGAAGCCCGAGGGACATTCGAGCCGCAATAGAGCTGATCGCTTCCGGCAGACTGAAGGTTGCGGACATGATCACCCACAGGCTGCCTCTCGCCCGAACCTCCGAGGGATTCACCCTCGTCGAGGAGGCGAGAGACTCTATCAAGGTAGTTATTGAACCTCAGAAGTAGGCGATTCGACCTGAAGGATTCCGTCCTACCCCGGTAACCCGAAGACGTGAGGACCAGATATATGGCTTCAACTCCTGAAGAGGAGATACAACAGAGGATCAGCCGGTTGCAGGAACTGCTCCGTGACGACGGGTTCGACGGAGCGCTTATCGTACAACGAGCGGATCTGTTCTATTTCTCAGGGACGGCGCAGGACGCCCACCTTTACGTGCCCGTGTCAGGCGCGCCGGTACTCCTGGTGAGGAGAAACTTCGAGCGGGCGGTGGAAGATTCTCCGCTGCACGCGATTCATCCGATCGGAAAACTCGGTGAAGTGAAGGAACATATTCGGGTTCAATCGGGCGAGATGCCCGGAGTGCTGGGTATGGAATTGGACGTGCTCCCCGTCAACAACTACCGCATGTATGAGGAAATCTTTACCGGCAGCGAGATCAGGGACGTCTCTCCGTTGGTCAAACAGGTGCGGATGATCAAGTCGCGCTACGAGCTGCAGCTTGTGAACCAGGCCGCGGCCATGGCCGACGCGATGTTCCGTGAAGTCAAGAACCTGCTCGAGGAGGGCCTGACGGAAATCGAATTCGCCGCACGTGTCGAAGCCGTTCAGCGAAGCAACGGACATCAGGGTTTCGTTCGGGTCAGGGGGTTCAACACCGAGGTCTTCTACGGACACATCATGTCGGGGAGCAATCTCTCAGTCCCGAGTTGTTCTGTTGGCCCGACCGGAGGAACCGGACCGAATGCTTCCTTTCCCCAGGGACCCGGACACAAAGTGATAGGCAGACATGAGCCCGTGGTAATCGATCACTGCGGCACCGCCGGCGGATATCTCGTAGATCAGACTCGGACCTTCTATCTTGGAGAGCCGCCCGACAAGTTTCGCAGGGTCCACGAGAAAGCCCTGGAAATTCAAGCGGCGATGGTCGAGAGAGCCCGCGTGGGCATGCCAGCAGAGGAGCTGTACAATGTCGCGTTAACGATCGTGCGCGAAGCCGGTTTGGAAGAGGGCTTCATGGGGCATCCTCAGCCGGTCCCGTTCGTGGGGCACGGATTCGGACTGGAACTCAACGAGCTACCACTCATCGGGAAGAACTCGAAGGTTCCCCTCGCTGAGGGGATGGTACTCGCGTTGGAACCGAAATTCATTCTGCCTGGAGAGGGACTCGCAGGCATAGAGAATTCGTACGTGGTGACTTCGCGCGGTCTTGACCGGCTGACTCCCTTTGATGACATGATACAGGTCGTTCCGGTTGAGTAGCACTGGAGGATCAAAAAAGTGAGATGGGGGCTCCCCGGTCACTCACGGTTTCGGCAAATCCCTCGATGGCGGGGGGGACACTCTGGTCTGTCAAGTTCTTTTTTCGGGCCGGCACACTTTTTTTCGCGCGCTTCAGGCAGAGTGTGCCGGCCACATCCTGCCAGAGCGTTCCGGCATCATCCGCCGGTTGCTCGATCCCGGAATTCAGCTATCTCCGACGCGGCCGCGGCAGGGTCCGCAGCCTTGAATATTGCCGACCCCACGATGGCCGCGGACGCGGGACCCACAATCCCGGCCCAATCGCGGAACTGTTCTTCGAGGTTCCTCCCCAGTCGGTCCTGGCGTCCGAATCCGGGGCACCAGATCGCCCTATTGGTCAATGCGCGATAACGCTCGAGATCTCCGGGCCGCGTCGCGGGGCCGATGTATCCTTCGACTTCGAACGCCTCCCCCAGCAGGAGGATCGCCTCGGTGACGTCCTCACAGCCGAGGCCCTCGGGGAAGGTCACGTCCAACCCCGCGGCCGAGGTTTGTTCCACGACCTGAGATCTCTCCGTGGGACGGGAGAAGAACAGTCCCGCGCCCGCATGGCTCATGAGCGGGAGCAAAAGAACGCCGATACCTGCGCCTCGGGCCCGACCAACCGCCTCTGCAACGGAGAGCGGTCCGGGAAAGCCGTGAACGGTCACGTGGGTAACTCCCGTACCTTCGAGACTCCCGATGATCTTGGCATTGGTGCCATCCCACCCGCTTGCAGATTGGAAACCGATGTCCGCGATTTTCAGATCGGCCAGTATGGGCCTGTCTTCGGTAAGGTCGCGGGTGCGTTTGACAATGTCGGTTCCCGCTTCCAGGAGAGTCGCGACCGCGAGTTTCACCCCGTCCACAGTAAGACCCACCTTCTTGATGACCGAGAGAACCTCCGCAGGGGAAGGCAGGTCGGCAGCCAATACAATGGAATAGTCTCTCATAATCGTACTCTCTTGTTCCCGACCTGAGCCGACCGCACTCGACCGGATCAATGCCGTTGACGGTCGTGCAACAAACCGCCGGGGACCGTGCCGGAGTTATGACTCGCCGGTATCCATCCCGAGTTTCACGAGTCGATAGCGGAGAGATCGCTGGGTGATTCCCAGGAGGCGTGCGGCCCTTGATCGATTTCCTCCGGTGATCTGGAGGGCTCGACTGATCAGTTTGCGCTCCATCTCTTCCGTGGCGCGGTTCAGGTCAATCCCGTCCGGCGGGATATCTACCTGCTCCGAGCCGATTCCAGCTTCCGCGTCCTCTTGGGAGAATCGGGACGGAAGATGCTCGGCAGTCAATTGGTCGGACCGTTCCAGAGTCACGCACCGCTCGATGGTGTTTTCCAGTTCTCGGACATTGCCCGGATAGCTGTAATTGCACAGGACCCTCATGGCAAGGGACGAGACTCTCGTGATTTCCTTGTCCTGTTCCTTGGCGAACCTCGCGAGGAAGTGATTGACGAGCAACGGGATGTCTTCGTCACGGTCTCTCAGCGGCGGAAGCTTGATCCTGATCACATTGAGCCGGTAATAGAGGTCTTCCCTGAAGCGGCTCTCTGCGATCTCCCGCTCCAGATTCCGATTCGTGGCCGCGATAACCCTAACATCCACGCTCATGTCCTCATTGCCCCCGACCTTACGAAACTCCCTCTCCTGGAGGAAGCGCAGCAGCTTGGCCTGAATTGAAAGCGGTATTTCGCCGACTTCGTCGAAGAAGAGCGTACCTGAATGGGCAATTTCTACGAGACCGCGCTTGTGTGAGACTGCGCCGGTAAACGCACCCTTGACATGCCCGAAAAGCTCGGATTCCAGGAGGGTTTCGGGTATGGCAGTGCAATTGACGGGAATAAACGGCCGGGTAGACCGGGGAGAACGGTTGTGGATGGCCTTTGCCACGAGTTCCTTGCCGGTGCCCGATTCTCCGATGATCAGGACGCTCGCCTTGGACGGAGCGACCCTCTGGATCATGTCGAAGACCTCAGCCATTTCCGGGGACTTACCGATTATTTCACCGAACTGGTAAGGCTTGTCGGACTGTTCCCGCAGTTTGAAGTTGTCCATCCGAAGGCGTCGGGCCTCGAGCGCGTTTCGGATGACCGCCCTGAGGTCCTCAATTTGGAACGGCTTGGAGATGTAATCGTATGCGCCTTCTCGGACCGCACGTATGGCGTCCTGCGCACTTGCATAGGCTGTTATGGCTATGATGGGCGCGGCGGAATCGAGTGAGCGGATCTTTCTAATCAGATCCAGACCGCTCATTCCGGGCATCTTCACGTCAGTGAGAACGAGGTCCGGCTCCGCTTCACAGAAGATCTCGAATGCCTCCTCCCCGGACCCCGCCGCCCGCACGTCGTACCCGTCGTATTTGAGCATTATCTCGAGGAATTCCCTCATGCTCTTTTCGTCATCGACAATGAGGAGGCGTTCACCCATTGAGCAGCTCTCCCTCTCCACCGGCCGCGGATGACCCCGCCAGGGGTAGTCGGACCTCAACACTCGTACCGTCGCCGGGCACGCCACCGATTTCGATGGTTCCTTTATGACCTTCCACGATACTCAACACGATCGGAAGTCCCAGTCCTGTACCTCCGTTCTTGGTTGTGGCGAAGGGATCAAAAATCCGGTCCCTGATGTCCGATGATATGCCTGTCCCGGTATCCCGGATATTCAGGATTGCCATCCCCGAATCCTCATCCGAGACCAAGGTGACCGTGACGGTCCCTTTGTCGGGCACGGCTTCAAGTGCATTGGCAAGGAGATTCCAGACGGCCTGTTTGAGCCGCGTGGGGTCTCCTTCCACTTCGACACGCTTGCTGATAAATATCTCGAAGGTAATGCGGTCCAGGGCTCGCGGCTCCCGTGAGAATAGATCACAGGTTTCCTCGACGATATCATCGAGCATGACCAGCGCCTTCCGCCCGCGATCAGGATTGACCGTCACCAGGAAATCTGAAAGGAGCGAATTGAGACGATCGGATTCCCTGACCACGATATCCAGAAGCTTCTGTGAATCCCGTATCTCGCCGGGATATTGCGAGAGCAACTCAGCGGCTCCTCTGAGCGCGCCGAGGGGGTTGCGTATCTCATGGGCCATGCCTGCCGCGACTCGCACAAGCGCGGCCTTCCTCTCACTGACTTTCACGCGCTCTTCCATTCTTCTCAGATGCGTGACATCCTGAAAAATGACCAGACGGCCACTGGGCCCGCCGTCTTCGCCCTTGAGGTTGGAGACGCTCAGTTCCAGATATGCCTTCTCTCCACGTATCTCCTTGGCAGTACCGTACGTGTCTCCTGCTCGTGCGCCTGCAGTGGATAGCTCCCGGACTCCCGGAAGTACTTCTCTTAAGGGTGCGTTGATGAGTTCCTCCGTGGAGGCCCCCAGCAGCCTGGCTCCTGCCGAATTGACGAAGGTTATCCTGTCCGATTCGTCCGTTGTTACGATACCGCTGGGAATCGAGCGCACAATGCTGGAATGCAACTCCGAGAGCAGAGCGAGATCCGTCTCTTTGAGTTCCAGTCTGGTCTCGGTCTTCTGAAGTTGTTCTGCAACCGAACTCGCTACAAATGCTGAAAGGTAAAATGCCGTGAAATGGACGGCCATCACCCACAGTATGTAACCCGGCGTCAGGCTCGCGGTGGATGCGCCAAGAGGCCATTCTCCTGCAGGGATGATGCCGTGGAATTCCAGCGTGATCAACAGGCCGAAAAGAATCGCGGCCAACGAGGCAATCAGAAGCGCGCCCCGGCGAAAGTGGAGGAAGCCCGATGCAACAATCGGAAAGATGTAGATCAGGGCAAAGACGCTGGCGGCCCCACCGGTAAAATAGATCAGGGCCGTATAGTAGAATACGTCAACCACCAACTGCGCAAACGCAAATCCCCACAAGTTGGGGATCAGCGGCAGGTACACCGCGTACAGCAGGCTCAACAGAAAAGTCGCCCCGATGAGAACATAGAGGGCGACGGTAGGATAGGTAAGATAGGCGCCGGTCTGGCTGAGCTGGAAGAAGATCGTGGCGCCAAGCAGCAGGGAGGTCACCACCAGTCTCAGCAGGACCAGCCATTCAACTCGCCTGCGGTAGTCCGGCCCGATAGACGAATCCTCCGGAAGGACGAGATCGACGAGGGTCCGGCCAGATTTCACCCCCACGTACTCCCTCTTTGGAATGGCAATGCACAGCAAATTGCGATCAACCGGGAAAACTCATGCCATTCTTTTCGAACTCTCCCGTTCCTTCTCCTTTCTCGGCAGGGGAAGAGGAGAGGGTGATTCTTTGGGCTGAATTTCACAATGTCGTTCACGGTATGTTCCCATGCGGCCAGGCAAGACCTTGAATCCAAGCTCGCCCGACCCGTGAACGCTCAGCTCCACCTAACAGGCTTGCCGTGGCGGTCGCGCACGATCTCCTTAACGAGGAGAACCTTCCTCGGACACTTGTACCGGGAGAGATACTCCCTGCAAAATCTTATTACATCACGCTCGACAGGTTTCGTTCCAGGCTCCGGCACGATGAGAGATTCGATGACCTCACCCCTCATGAGATCCGGTACACCCACGAGCGCCACGTCAGCGACCTCGGGATGCCTGATTAAGATCTCCTCGACCTCCTGGCAGTATACATTGAAACCCGAGGTGATGATAAGATCCTTTTTCAGGCCGGTCAGGGTGAGATACCCGTCTTCGTCAAGGTGTCCGAGATCTCCCGTGTACAGCCAATCGTTGCGTATTACGGTTTCGGTTTCCGCGAGCTTCCCAAAATAGCCGGCCATCACGCTTGGCCCCCGCACTGCCACCTCGCCCTCTACGCCTACAGCCACGGGGTTGCCGGACTCGTCATGGATCTCTATTGTGGTATCGGGAATCGGCAAGCCCACGCTCGCGGGTTTGTTCGGAAAATTGATGCAGTTCCAGGACACCACGGGCGACGCTTCGGTGAGTCCGTATCCCTGAAAGACGTCTATCTGGTATCGTTCGCAGAATCGCTCATAGATCTCCCTTGAGAGAGGCGCGCCGCCGCTGATGGCGATGGTCAAGCTTGAAAGGTCCAGGCAGGCGCAGGCAGGATGGTAGAGGAGACCGTAGTAGACCATCGGAACCAGGCCGCAATAGGTGATCCGGGCTGCCTGGAGCCAGGGTATAAGCTTGCCGAAATCGACCCGCTCGACCAGGTATACGGTCCCCGCGACCTGCATCACACCGAGGAAGTTCACCGCTGCTCCGAACGCGTGGAAGAGGGGAATCAGCGCGAGACCGTGGTGCTCGGGACCACCGTTCGCCTGAACCTTGAGGAGGCAGGAATTGTGCATCAGATTGCCGTGCGTCAGCGTGGCGCCCAGAGCACGGCCGAGCAGACCCGCAGTGAATATGACCACCGCGGGATCCTCCGGCTTCATGTCCAAGGCCTGAAAGGTGTCCGGAAAATCCCTTTGGATCTCTTGATAGGAAATAGTGCCTTCCGCGGAATCCGTAGTAATGACAGTCTCGACGTTGTCGGCATGAGATTGAAATTCATGAATCTTGGGCAGGTTCTCGGGCTTGCAGACGACGACCTTCGGTCTGCACTCCGTGAAATAGTGCCCCAGTTCGTAGACCGTTGAGACCGGGTTGAGCGTAACCGCTATCGCTCCGATCCTCACCGTTGCAAAGTAACTGACAACAAACTCCGGTCTGTTCCCAAGCAGGAGGGCCACGCAGTCGCCTTTCTCGACCCCTGCTTTCACGAGCGCTCCGGCCATACGGTTTATGGATCGAAGCAGGTCGGCAT
>CAZCDS010000080.1:0-28617 GCA_964497585.1 uncultured Syntrophaceae bacterium | reverse complement strand
AAACAATCCCACACCAAAACACTACTCACCTACGAAAATCTGGGGAATGTCCTGTGATTGAAATCCTGGACACGAGTGTAGCCAACGTTTCTCTGCCCCACATTCAAGGCAGTCTTTCAGCCGGACAGGATGAGGTCACCTGGGTGTTGACCTCATACCTTGTCTCCAACGCCATCGTCATTCCCATGAGCGGTTGGCTGGCCCGAGCCTTCGGACGAAAGAGATTCCTTATGGGCTCCATCGCTCTCTTCACAGTAAGCTCTGTGTTCTGCGGTCTGGCAACCAGTTTAACGGAGATCGTCGCATTCCGCGTTGTTCAGGGGATTGGAGGCGGTGGACTTCAGCCCATGTCACAGGCCATTCTTCTCGAGACTTTTCCGCCTGAGGAACGTGGGCTGGCCATGGGCATTTTCGGTATGGGGGTCGTCCTGGGCCCGATCCTGGGACCGCTGGTGGGGGGGTACCTGACCGACAATTATTCCTGGCGCTGGATATTCTATGTGAATCTCCCACTTGGCATCGTTGCATCGATCTTGATCTCACTGTTCGTGTTTGACCCGCATTATCAGGAACGCCGGATGCAAGGGGAAAAAATAGACTACATCGGTTTCTCGCTCCTGGCTCTTGGGCTGGGAAGCCTGCAGGTCGTTCTGGATAAAGGCCAGCGCGACGACTGGTTCTCTTCAAATTTCATCCTCTTCCTCTCGGTGATAGCAATCGTCTGTCTTGTGGCTCTGGTCGCCCGGGAACTCAGGCAGGAGCGTCCCATATTGGACTTGCGGGTATTCAAGGACCGCAGTTTCGCCACAGGAAGCACCGTCATGTTCCTGACTTTCTTTTCTTTCTTTGGCTCACTCGTTCTCCTGCCGCTTTACCTGCAAACCGTGATGGGCTACACCGCATTTCTGGCTGGGCTGGTATTGGGCCCAGGGGGAGCTATAACTCTGCTCATGCTTCCGTTGGCCGGCAGACTTTCCGAACGATTTGATGGGCGATTGCTCTTGGCATTCGGGTTAATTGTGACTGCCTACTCCATCTACTACATGGCCGGTTTCAACGGAGAAATCGACTTTCGCACTGCAGTGATAAGTAGGGTCCTGCAAGGCATTGGGATGCCCTTTGTTTTTGTGGCCGTGGCCTACCTTACCATGGCATACGTCCCGGTCGAGAAAATGAACAATGCGTCCGGAATGTTCAACCTCTTGAGAAATTTAGGAGGATCGTTCGGCGTGGCCTTTATCAGCACCATACTGGAGAGGAGGAGTCAGTTCCATCAATATCGTCTGGTCGATCATCTCACGCCCTTCAATCCCAACTTCTCGTTTCCCCTGGAGCAGATGAAATCCTACCTCAGCCTCAAGATGCATGCCCTGACGGTTCACGGCCACGCGGCCGCCGCAGCGCTCTACCATGAGCTCCAGCGGCAGGCCACCATTCTCGCCTTCAGCGATGCCTTTTTTGTCCAGGCCGTGATCCTCGTTGCTCTCGTGGGAACTGTCTGGATCATACGCAAGCCTCCCAGCAATCACCAATCAAAAGCGCTACCTCATTAACTGACATTTTCTCGAGAGACCATTCTGCGGGGGATACGTCCATGATACAGCCCATCATTTGAGATCAGCCAGTGTGGTAACCTGCGGGTTTCTATCATGTCGAGTTGCACCCGAGGGTTGCCAAATGTCAATTACCGCCGCATATATTAAGTGAACATGCTACGGGTACGACGGTTGTCGCCAAGGGTGCATAGGAATGAACGCAGGAGGAGCCCCATGGAAATCAACGAGAAGACCAAAATCGACGATCTCTTGACCGCCTATCCATTCCTACTCGACTACTTTCTCGGTAAGTCTCCTGAATTCAAGCACTTGAAGAACCCTCTCATGCGGAAGACCATGGGGAAGATCGCAACGCTCCACCGAGTCGCAGCAGTCGGAAAGCTTGACCTCAAGGAATTGATCGCAGAGATCAACCGCGAGATCGCCGACAAGGCCGGAGAGCGTGCAGGCACTCGGGAAGCGGTGGAAGGAGTCCGTGCAGACCGACCGATCGAGAGCGCGGAACGCAGGGAAGTGCTCAAGGGCATCATCCGGGATCTCCATGAAGGAAAGGATTTTCACGCGGTCAAGGCCAAGTTCATCGAACTGATCAAGGATGTCGACGCGACCGAAATCGCCGCGATGGAACAGGAACTGGTTCGGGAAGGCATGCCCGAGACCGAGGTCAAAAGACTCTGCGACGTTCATGTTGCAGTGTTCGAGGAGTCGCTCGATCGTCAGGAGACGGTTACGGCGCCCGAAGGACATCCCGTTCACACCTTCGAGCTGGAGAACAGGGCGGCCGAAGAGATCATCGCCCAAATGGACCCGCTCCTGGATCGAATCGGCGATCCTCCTGACCGGCAGACGTTTGGCGAGACCAGAGACAACCTCGGTGAGCTTCTTGACCGCTTGTCTCAGGTTGACGTGCATTACGCAAGAAAGGAGAACCAGCTCTTCCCTTTGCTCGAATCCCACGGAATCACCGCGCCGCCGCAGGTCATGTGGGCGGTCCACGACGATATCCGGGTGGCGCTGAAAACCGCGCGGCAGACCTTGGCCCAGGATGACCCCACTTCCTCAGTGGAAGCGGTTCGAGAGGTGGTCAATTCGATCCGAGGTATGGTGTACAAGGAAGAGAACATCCTCTTCCCGATGTGCCTGGACGTCTTTTCCGATTCCGATTGGGCAAAGGTCGCACAGGGTGAAGAAGAAATCGGGTACGCGTGGATTAAGCCCGAGAAAAGGTGGTCCCCACAAGCGGTTGAACAACCTGAAGCTCCCGCCGCCGAACCGGTGAAGTGGGCCTTGGATCAGTTGGGGCTCGATACCGGTATGCTCTCGTTGGAACAGATCAACCTAATGCTCGGCCACCTTCCGGTGGACATCACCTTCGTGGATGAGAATGATCGTGTCGCGTACTTCTCAAAGGGCCCTGAGAGAATCTTTCCCCGAAGCGCCGGCATCATTGGCAGGGCTGTTCAGAATTGTCATCCACCCAAGAGCGTTCACATTGTCAACAAGATCCTCGATGAATTCAAAGCGGGAACACGAGACGACGCAGAATTCTGGATCCAGATGCAGGGTCGGTTCATTTATATCAGGTACTTTGCCGTCAGGTCTTCGGACGGGACCTACAAGGGCACGCTCGAAGTCAGCCAGGATGTCACGGCAATCCGCGGACTCGAAGGAGAACAGCGGCTGTTGGATTGGGACTGACATACCGGCCGCCGCAATACTGACTCTCCGATTCGTCCCATCTATTAGGGTCACCAGCTAAAGTGCCCCGGCAGCAACATCGCGCATGTGCTAACGTCTTCTTACCGGGCGAGCGTCCTTGGAATACTGCTTCGGAACAGAAATCGCATAAAAGAGGCGAGGGTTTCAGTCCCGCGTTCGCTTTGTACTATTCCCTGTGAAACCCCTCGCAGACGCGCTGGGTCTCCTTATTCTTTTCTCGCGCTTCAATGCTTTGGGAAAGCCTGAAAACCGCCCCCATTGTGTTGTAGACGCTCAAATACGCCCGATCTAATTTCTCGCCCTCTTCGGCCTTCCCCTCCCCTGACGGCGCATGGACCTCGAACGGCCTTTGTCAACAGCATAAACGACACCTTCCCGGGAGACGCGCCGGACGAGTCCGTGTATTTTGTCGTTTCCATGACAACTTGTCTTCCTCAGCCTCTCATGTTGATGTGACTTCTCTTGAAATGAAAGTAAACCGGCACACCGATCAGGACGGTCAGGATGGCGATTGACGACTCGGTCGGCCTCTGGAAAAAAGAGAGGAGGAGAATGCACACCCCTGTCGCAAGGTATACGAGCGGTGCCCACAGGTACCCGGAAGACATCGTTCTCGTCGTTCCCGACGATCTCAGCCGGAACACTCCAGCTACCGCAAAGAGAGGAAAAATCCCGAGAGCAAACCCCATCACGGTCAAGATCTGGTCGAATGTTCCAGAGAGCACCATCACGGAGGAAATAGCCCCTTGCAAAGCAATGGCTCGGGACGGCACTCCAAATCTCGGATCCACCTGTACCAGTCCCTGAAAGAATAACCGATCTTTCGCCATGGCGTAATACACTCGCGGACCGAGAATGATGAACGCGCTCAGCGAGGAAAGAAGAGCGAAGGAGATCAGCAACGAAAAGATGACCTCCGCGGAAGGGCCGAAGAGTTTTCCCATGGCCAACCCACCAATGGAGATCACGCCTTTCATTTCCTCGGGAGGAACCGCGTAGACGAAGACAATGTTGAGACATATGTAAAGGAGCATCACCACGCCGGTTCCCAAAAGGAGCGATCCGGGGATATGTTTTGTTGGATTCTTAATTTCCGAGCCGATGTAGGTCGAGGCGTTCCACCCGCTATAGGCAAACATTATCCACATTAAGGAAAGGCCCACTTTCTTCCATCCCCCGAAGGAAAAGGAGAACGTGGTTCCTTCAGCAAAGTGCTGGATAGTGCCCGACCCGAGCAAAAGACCGGCTCCTATCAAGCAGGCGATGAGCATTACTTTTGAAACCGTCAGGACATTTTGAATCCGTGCACCGAACTCAAGTCCCCGCATATGAATTCCGGTGAAGAGCAGGATCACACAGATGGAGACTATCTTTTTGAGACCATCGGGATCTCCGTAGAGGACGAGCTGCGGAAAGGCCCGGATGAGATATTCGGTAAGGCCGATGGCCGAGGCTGCAATCGGGGCCGAGAACCCGACGATCAAGGAAGTCCACCCGCTGAGAAATCCAAAGAGCGGGTGGTACAATTTCGAAAGGAACGCATATTCACCGCCGGCATGTGGTATCGCGGCTCCCAGCTCTCCGTACGCAAGCGCACCGCATAGGGCGATGATACCACCGGCAACCCACAGGGCAAGCATGACAAGTGGATTGCCGAGATCGCTCATGAGCAGGCCGCTCGTGGTAAAAATACCGGCGCCAATCATGTTGGCTATAACGATGTTGGTTAAAGGAAAGAGGCCGAGCTTTCTTTCAAGCTCAGAGCCTGGAGGGTTTTCCACAGCCACCTACTTTTCCGATATCTTGTAGCTGATGGCAACGCCGGCGCCGCTGTCGTTAAAGGTTGTTTTGAAATTCTTGAGGCTTTTGAGATAGTCGGCATAACTGCCTAATCCAAAGCCGCCACGCCTGCGATCCGAGACATTGTGCGATGTATAGCAGCCGCCGACGACCAATTTCGGTGCCACTGCATCGAAATAGTTCTTATACCAATGCTTATCTGCATCGGAGAAGACAAAGTCGAATGGTCCTTTCAATCTCGGCACCAGCTCGTGTGCGTCGGCAAGCCGCGCATCGATATATTTTGAAAGTCCGGCTCTCCTGAAATTTTCCACTGCCGTCTGGTATCTCGCCTTGTCAACTTCCACCGTTATCAATTTCCCACCGGTCTTGCTGAGTGCCCAGGCAATCCAGATTCCCGAATGCCCGGTCGAGGTACCGATCTCAAGTGCCTTCGTATACTTATTCTTGATGATGATGTCGTAGAGCAGCTTGCCGTCCGGTTCCGGGACGTTCATATCGTGCCACGTTCCGACGTGACTGTCGAGAAATGCACGGACCTTCTTATCCAAAGCTACAGCCTGGTCATAGTCTTGGGAAAAGACCAACGGCACGGAGGCGAAGAGAAGTGCAACAAACACGTGCTTTGCAAGCATGAACCTTCTCACGTGAATCCACCTCCGCGACAAGTAGGGCGGACCGGTTTCTTTCAATACTATACGTTGATCTTTCGCTTCCCTGTTTTCCCCCCGGATTCGCTGCTGTGTCACGCTATTGCGGGCGTATATCCGGTGGCCCGGCCCCTCCGAGACCAGGAGGTGCAAATTTCCTGCGGAAGTTTGCGGCGATTTTGCCATTGCGCTGGTGTCCAAGCAGCGGTCGAGTCGGGGGAACGGTTCCCCGATCTCGCAAATGTCATGGGACCATTTCCCACATGACCCGACAGAGGCAAAACCGTCTCTACATAACCGAAAAAGACACGTTTCCTCCTCACGTAGCGTACCTGATCGAACGCTCGCCGGTCAACCAAAATGCTGACTGTTTCCACGTGTCCTATCGTGTTGCTTGGTCGTTTAACGTCCTCTCCGTGATATCTTCCCGATCGATTATTACCTCGTTGTGAAAGAGAAGCAAAATCGCTAGAATGACATCCGCAGTTCCCGAATTTGACGCAAACGGAAAATCCGGGTGATTCTCGGGACGGAGAAAGAGCGCTATGGGACGGCCCCTGGGATGTTCAATTCTCATTGCTCTTCTGATGGTGGTCCAGGACGTTGCCGGCGGCTGGGCTGACCGATTGGAAGAGAAGCTGATTCGCGCAGTGGACCGCAGACAGATCGAAGAGACCAGAAAGTTGGTCGGGCACGGCGCAAACATCAATGCTGTTGACAGGCTGGGCAGGACCGTTCTTATGCACGCGTCCCGGCAAGGTAATCTGGAGGCCGTCAAATTACTGATCGATAAGGGAGCGGACGTCAAGCACGAGGACAAGAGCGGCAGAACGGCTCTCAGAGATGCGTGCGACGCGGGAAGGATACGAATTGCCCGATATCTCGTCGAGAGAGGTGCGGACGTCAACGACCGTGACAAATTCGGGACTTCGGCGCTCAAGAGTGCCGCTGGGATAGGTCGCCGAAACATCGTCAGGTTCCTTCTGGAAAACGGAGCCGACGCCAACCTGGTTGACAAGACCCGGGCTACGGCCCTGAACGTCGCCTGCACCACCGGTGACGAATACACGGTCAAGCTCTTACTGAGCAAAGGGGCCCGGATCGATGAGGCCGATAGAGCCGGCGAATCGCCTCTTTTTATAGCTTCACGGGCGGGGTTCGATTACATTGTACGCCGTCTCCTGGAACACGGCGCGGACGCCAACATGAGCCGGCATAGAGGAAGGACCCCTCTGATGGTGGCTTCGGGATGGGGCCGTGAGGATGTGGCAAAGATCCTTCTCGAGAACGGAGCGGATCCAAACGCCAGGGACGCGTCGGGCAGGTCCGCGCTCATGGAGGCCGCGAGCAAAGGGCATCTCGACGTCGTGGTGGTACTGCTCAGGCACGGCGCTCATGTAAATGCTCGCACCAAATCCGGGCAAAGCCCCTTGGACATGGCCTGCGCATCGGGATATGACGACGTGGTCAGGCTACTGCTGGAAAAGGGCTCTCAGGTTGATTTCAAGGACCAACTCCAAAGAACGGCGCTGAGCTTTGCCATCGACGGGGGGCATCTGGAGATCGTCAAAATGCTCCTGGAAAAAGGGGCGGAGCCAAGCAGTCGCGCGTTGACTCTTGCGGCCCGGAGAGGGTATCCGGAAATCGTGCAAGCGCTCCTGAAGAAGGGAGCCCATATCGATGCCAGGGACAAGCGTGGGGAGACGTCGCTGATTTGTGCGGCCCAGGAAGGCCATTGGGACGTTGTGAGGGTGCTCCTGGAGAGCGGCGCCGACCCGAGGCTCAAGGACCCGCGGGGACACACTGCACTCGATTATGCGCAAGGAAAGGGATTCAACGACATTGTTCGGCTATTCAACAGAAAAGCGAAACGCAAGTGAAGTGTGCCATCCATTGCCGTTTCAGGAGCCTGTGCCGTGACCGCTAACCTGACACATCCGATTCTCCGCGGATTAGGCATTGCGTCGCTGTCTCTCCTCGGGTTCGGGCTCCTGTGGTCTTCTTCGGCCGAGGCGGGGCGCTTGGAGGACCGGCTGCTTAATGCCATAAAGAGGGGGGATCTGTCCGCAGTGAAGGAATGCGTCTCCAAAGGAGCTGACCTCAATGCCGGATTTGACTTCGAGAGAACCCCCTTGATCTACGCGAGCAAAGGAGGCCGCCTGGAGGTTGCCAAGTTCCTGCTGAACCATGGCGCCAGCCCCAAAGGCACTGATAAGAATCAGAGAACCGCACTGTTTTATGCCGCGGAACGAAACCATCCGGAAATCGTTAAATTATTGCTTGACCAGGGGGCCTCCGTCAATGCCGAGGACCGTCGGGGTTCGACTGCGTTAGACAGAGCTTGTCGCAAAGGCTCAACAGAGGCTGCGCTGATGCTCTTGGACCGCGGCGCGAAGATCGAGGCCGCCGATGGGATGGGGAACACCCCATTGATGGCCGCCGCACTCAACGGACGTTCCGAAACGATACGAGTCCTTCTGGAAAGGGGAGCAAACCTGCGAGAGGCAGACAACACCGGCATGACTCCGCTCCTGCTCGCGTCCCGGGCGGGCAAGGAAGACGCGGTGAGGCTTCTGCTCCAGGCAGGAGCCGACGTAAATGCGAGGGACTCTCAACGCAAGACCGCACTGATTCACGCAAGCGCGCGAGGGCACAAAGAGGTTGTTAAGGCGCTCCTGAGCGGCGGAGCCGACCCGAACTTGAAAGACAAAGGGGGCACAAGGGCACTGGCTCAGGCCGCGCTTCAAAATCGCCCGGAGATCGTGGCACTGCTTCTCGCCGCGGGCGGGGACATTGACGCACGAGACAAGCAGGGCCGCACTGCCTTCATGGAAGCATGCCGAAGAGGAAGCGTTGACGCTGGCCTGGTGCTTCTGGAAAACGGTGCGAATGCTGGTCTGAAGAACCGGGAACGCCTCACGCCGCTCATGGTGGCGTCCCGTGATGGGAGAATCAAACTTGTCAAACTCCTGCTTGCAAGAGCAACGACGGTCGACACAAGAGACAGACGAGGCAAGACCGCTCTCATGCACGCGGCTCTCAGAGGGCAGACCGACGTGGTGAGACTGCTCCTCGCCAGGGGAGCAAATCCGAATTTGAGGGACAAGAATCGGACTCCCGCTCTGATACATGCTGCGGCCTCAGGGAAGACCGACGTAGTCAAGCTGCTTGTCAAATCAGGCGCGGACGTCAACGCCCGAAATCGTGCAGGGTCAACCGCGTTAATTGTGGCCGCGTACGCGAACCGGCCGGGCGTGGTCAAGGCCCTCTTGGAAATGGGCGCGGACACCGACATCAGGAATCGGAAAGGACTGACCGCTGTTCAGGCTGCCGTCCGGGCTGCGAACATCCAGGTAATTGCTATTCTCGGGGTATATGGAGTTCTGTGATATCGCCTGCCGTCCCGCGAAAGAAGGTTGCTTTGTCACGGCCCCGTCTCCGAGCCCTGAACTTTGACTCAGCAAGGCTCTCTTGCAGCCGGTTGCCCATGCCTTATCTTTACGTCACGTGTCCAAAACAACAACCGATTGCCCGTAGGAGGGAGGCTCCGGCATCCTTGTCACCTGACGCCGCTCCGAAGTTCATAGGTCGTGCCCCAATCCTCCATGGCTTCGTCATGGATTGCACGGTGGTCTTCGGTAAGGCCGTCAGCCACTGGATTCGGAGGGGTGAGTAATCTCCCCTCCGAGCCTCCCCATCGAGTATGGGTGAGGGGACATCTGTTCGAAACCTCGACGAGAATTTCGGAGATTATCTTTGGCAAATATTGGCAGGGCCTGTGGAAAAGAGATTCGGGTCTGGATCAGCCCCCCAAATAGACCTTCTTGACCTCGGGGTTCTCCGACAAGGTCCCGGATTCACCTTCCAAAACGATATAACCGTTCTGCATCACATACCCGCGTCGTGCGAATTTCAGGGCCAGTCGGGCGTTTTGTTCCACCAGCAGGATGGTTGTGCCGGCCTTGTTGATCTCTTGGAGCGCTTCGAAGAGGGAGAGCATGAGCAGCGGCGCCAGCCCCATGGAGGGCTCATCCAACAGCATCATTTCGCGGCCGCTCATGTACGCTCTGCCCACGGCCAGCATCTGCTGCTCGCCTCCGCTGAGGGTCCCGGCGGCTTGTTTTTCTCGTTCTTGAAGGCGGGGAAAGATGGCAAAAACTTGATCGATGTCGCGTTTGAAGTTGCCTTTGTCCTTGCGGGCAAAGGTGGCCAGTTGCAGATTTTCCATGACGGTCAGGTTGCCGAAGAGGCGTCGGCCTTCCGGCACATGGGAGATCCCCAACTGACTGACCACTTTGTCCGGTTGGTATTGAAGGAGGTCCCGGTCCATAAACGTCATGCGGGAACCGGCTTCCGGCGCCACCATACGGGAGATGGCGCGTAGGGTGGTGCTCTTACCGGCACCGTTGGCGCCGATCATGAAGACAATTTCACCCCGCTCGATGGTGAAGCCAAGGCCGTGCAGCGCCCTTATGTTCCCATAGGAGACCTGAAGGTTTTCGACAACCAATTGCATCAGGCAACCTCCTCCTTGCCGAGGTAGGCTTCGATCACCTTGGGATTGTTTTGAATCTCGTCCGGTGTGCCCTCTGCAATCACTTCTCCGAAGACCAGACATTGGATCCGCCGGCACAGTTCCATGACAAACTTCAGCCGGTGCTCGATGAGAAGAATGGCCACGCCGAAGTCCCGGTGGACCTGGCCGATAGTTCCTATCATTTGGACCAGCTCATCGGGAGTCATGCCGGCGGTGGGTTCGTCCAGAAGGAGCACCTTGGGTTTGGTGGCCATTGCCCGGGCCATTTCCACTCGACGTTGCGCGCCGTAGGGGAGATTGCCGACAATAAGGTCGGCGTACTTGGTCACGTCAAACATCTCCATCAGGCGAAGGCTGTTTTCCGCGACCCGGCGCTCTTCAGCATTGCGTCGTGGCGTGCCGAACAGGGCTCCCGTCAATCCGTAGCTCAACTGCGAGTAATGAGCCATTTTGACATGTTCCCGAACCGTCATGTGGCGCCAAAGGAGAAGATTTTGAAAGGTGCGGCCCAGCCCCTGCGCGGCTATTTCATGGGGCTTTCGGCCGAGCAAGCTGCGGCCCTCCAGTTCCACCGAACCCTTTGTGGGGCGGTGGATACCGGTGATCAGATTGAAAACAGTGGTCTTGCCTGCTCCGTTGGGACCGATGAGGCCGCAGATCTCTCCTGGCTCTATGGAGAGATTGTATTGGTGCACGGCCCTGAGCCCGCCAAAGAAATGGGTCATGTCGGATATCCGAAGTAGCGGCATGGATACTTCTCCCGGGTCCGTCGTGCCGGCCTCTGTCTTCACCTATCCCTGGGTTTGAGAATCTCTTTCACATCAAACTCACGAAACGCAAGCAGCCCGGTGGGTCGATAGATCATCACCAGGATCAATATCAGGGGGATCACAATCCATTTGTATATTTCCAGCGGCCGCAACATCTCGCTGATGAGGTTGATGCTTACCGCGCCGAAGATGGAGCCCACCACCGAGTTGAGCCCGCCGAAGTAGACCATGGCCAAGATTTCGGCCAAACGTTGAATGCCGAAGGTGCCCGGGTTCACAAAGCGCATCACGTGCGCGAAGAGCCCACCTGCCACCCCCGCCCAGAAGGCTCCCAGCATAAAGGCCGTCATCTTGGTCTTGCGGGTATTGACTGTCATGGCGTCGGCCGCGGTTTCATTGTCCCGTACGGCATTCAGGGCTTTGCCTAAAATGGAGCGTACAAAGTTGTTGATGATCCAGATGCACGCGACCATCCACGCAAAAACAACCGGCAGGCTCGACCAATTGGGCTGGCCCGACATGCCACGGGGGCCGCCCACCCACTCCATGTTTTCTATAAAGCTTTTCACGATAAACATGAAGGCCAGGGAGATGATGGCCAGGTAGTCTCCCCGGGTGCGAAAGGACGGGATGGCCACGATGAGAGCGCCTGCCGCCGCCACAAATCCGCCGATGATGAGGGCCACCGGGAAAACATAGGGTCCCAGGTCAATTGGGAGCATAGCCTTCCCAAACATGCGATCATTGGCAAACAAAAGCAACGTGACAGTAGATGCCGCGTACGCTCCCAAAGCCATGAAACCGGGGTGCGAGCATGAGAACTCTCCCATATATCCATTGATGACATTGATGCTCAAAGTCAACATCACCGCGATCATGGTCAGCTTCAACACCAGCAGCCGGTAATCGCTCACATCGGCCCAGTAGTGGAGCGCAGCATAGAGCAGTCCCAAATGGATCAGACCTGACAACCACAGGGGACCGCGATCCAGCATCCCGGCCACGCGATTGGTAAGGCCGGCGCCGACGAGCGCCACTGCAGCTACGGGCACTACATAGATCAGCGCCACATAAGCCAGAGCGCCGGGGATCAGCAGGGGCTTCTTGAACATGATGAGACAGCCGAACAATACCGGTACCTTGGGTAGATACAGTTCGTAGGACAAGGGATCACCAAACAGGTTCTCGATATATACGGCGCACAAAATACCGATCAGCCAACCGAGCATAGGCACTTTCGCAAAAGCGGCGCGAATGCGTTTCATCCTGGAATGCGGAGCTTGGCTGTGCACGAGGGCCTCTTCCCTGCTTATCCTGGTTATGGGTCCGTGACACGTCATGGTGTGTTGTCAGCGCCTCAGTTCCCACCTCTCTACAACCGCAGTTGGGTACTGTGCGTCTGACCGAAAAAGCCATAGGGACGGAACGTTAAAATGAGCAGAATGATCGAATAAGCGATCAGGTCGCGCAAGGTCGAAGGAAAGATCATAGGCACGAAGATTTCGATGAAACCGAGGAGAAAACCCGCCAGGGCGGCGCCCAGAATAGATCCGCGGCCTCCCAGGATGGCTGCCACAAAGGCTTTCCAGCCGAGCAATACGCCCATATAGGGATCGAGCACCGGATAGGCCAAGCCATACAGAATACCTGCCGCTGCAGCCAAGGCAGAGCCTATGGCAAAGGTCAGGGGCGCAATCACATTGAGCGAGACCCCCATCAATGGCACCATTTCAAAATCAAAGGACATGGCGCGCATGGCCATGCCCCAGCGGGTCTTTTGGATAAACCAGTGCAATGCATACATGAGTGCCAACGAGACCACCACAATGAGAATCTTCTTGTTGGTCACGAAGACACCGCCAAGATCGTACGTAGTCGATTGGATCAGCTCGGGAAAACTCAGGCGTCGCGCACCCAGAATCGCCAGGTTGCCGGTTTCCAGGATGATACCGATCATCAACCCGGTGATCGCGGCAGAGGCTCTGGGGGCATCGCGCAACGGCCGATATCCGACGCGCTCAACCAACACACCCAGAAAGGAAGTCAGCACCATGGAGATCACAATGGTGAGCGATAGAATCGTCCATCCCGGCAAAGTGAACCCCAAGGTGGCGGCAAGGGCCAGCAGGAGTGTAGCTACACCGAAACCGATGTAAGCACCGGTCATGAAGACATCGCCGTGGGCAAAGTTGAACACCATCATGATACTGTAGACCATGGAATAACCCAACGCGATGAGGGCGTAGAAACTGCCCCATTGCAGAGCGTTCACCACGTTTTGCAGGAAGAAGTCCATGGATATGCTCTCGTTGCAGACAACAACAAGGGCAGGGCCCATGGCAACCGCATGGAAGGATCCTGCCCTTACTTCGTGCTCCCCCGAACCTGTTGCCAGGGCGTTGCCCATCCACGGTGGATGGGCATGACGCTCGATTCCCGGGGGACTGCTAGCTGGACTTTACGGGCACACCGATTTATAGAATTCATACTCGCCCTTGTCGCTAATGCGTACAATGACCGCGCATTTAATGGGGTCACCATCTTCAGTGAAGGTCATGTTACCGGTAATTCCTGCAAAGTTCTTGATCCTCGCCAAGGCATCCCGTACTGCCTTGCGATCCTTCTTGACTTTGCCGGTAATTTTGCCTGCGTCCTGAATGGCCTGCTGGACAAGGTGCAGGGAATCCCAGGTCAATGCGGCCACTTCATCGGGCACGTAGCCGTATTTTTTCTTGTATCGATCAATAAACTCCTTGGTTGCCCCTTTGGCCCGTGCCGCGGCATAATGGGTGCTGAAATAGCTGCCGTAGCAATCCTTCCCACACAGTGCCACGGTTTCAGCCGAGCCCCAGCTGTCACTACCGACAATGGGTTTGTTCCATCCCAGTTCATGGGCTTGTCTTACGATCAGGGCCACTTCGTTGTAGTACTGGGGCGTAAACAGGAACTCAGCGCCCGAGTTGATGATCTTGGTTAACTGGGAGCTGAAGTCCGTGTCTTTGGTGGTGAAGCTTTCATAGGCCACGACCGAGCCTGGACCGTTCTTCTTTTCCCATGCCTTCTTGAAGACTTCAGCCAATCCCTTCGGGTAATCGCTGGCCACGTCGAACAGGACCGCGGCTTTTTTGTAGCCAAATTTGTCCTTGACGAAATTGGCCACAACCAGCCCCTGGAACGGGTCCAGGAAACAGCCACGGAATACATAAGGCCGATTTTTTGTAGTGTTGGGATTGGTGGACCATGGACTGATCATGGGGGTTTGGTAGTTGTTGGCCACATCTCCGGCCGGTATTGCCTGGCTGGAAGCCTGGGGCCCTACGATGGCAATGACCTCGTCTTCGGTGATCATCTTGGTATTGGCTTTGACAGCAGATTCGGCCTTGGATTCATTGTCTTCGATTATCAACTCGACGGGATATTTCTTTCCGCCCACTTCCAACCCGCCGGCCTTATTGATGTCTTCCAACCACATCTGGGCAGCGAATTTGGAGCCCTCGCCCACCTTGGGAATATCTCCCGTAATGGGAACGTTGAGCCCGATTCTGATTACCGGAATGCGACTCCGGCTCCAACCGTGGGGTGAAAATACCAATAGCACTGTCAGCAATAAAACCAAACATATGGCAAGCTTGCGCATCTCATCCTCCTCCCGTGGTATTTCCGACAAACGCGCCGGCGGGGGGCATTGTCCCCCTTGGTGTCCTCCGGTATCCGAACCCGGACGTCTGCGTCCGCTACCTGGCTCAAATGACGACTGCCGAGCATATCCCACCCCCAACCTCGGCGTCAACTATGACTTGAGATCGGCCTGTCACCTGAAGCTCTCCTACAGGTGGCGGCCTGACGGAAATGCCCGAGTCGGATGAGCCCTGCCATCAGAAAGGCGGGCCTTCAGCAGTAGGTTATGCCCAAGGGAACAAGATATTGGCTCTGTGGTCCAGTGGATGACCCCGGGGGCTGTACGCGTAACGTTGTGAGAGGAGTCAGACCTACAGATCGACCTTCGGGGCCGACTCCATCCCGCGAACCTACTACCACTGCGCAGCATCGTCCGGAATCGTCCCGTCGGATGGCACGCCGACCGATATGCTGATACGTGACCTGTTCGTCTTCGGCACCGCGGGGTGCAACGGGGCCTCGCCATGAGAATATGGGCGGAAATGGCAGGTTCCGACCCAAAATGAAAAACGAGAGCCGGCGATCTTGACCTTCGTCCGATGTCGAACGAAGAGGCCGTCGAGCGCTGGTCAGGATAACTCAAGCGGATCCGGCCTTCTTCTCAAGTGTTTTCAGGCTGTTTCTGTCCCCCATTGCAATGAGCGTATCCTTAGCCTCGATCATTGTGTCGGGGCCGGGATTAAAGACCTTTCGCCCGTCATGCTTCATGATCGACACGATGATCAGGTTGAGGTCCCTGCGGATGCCCGTGTCCATGAGTCGCTGTCCACAGTACGACGAACTCTCGGCTATCTCCACTTCTTCCAGATCGATGTCCAGTTCTTTGTAATCCAAAGCCAATTCGACGAAACCCATGACTTTCGGCTTGAGAATCCCGAGAACCAGGCGCCTGCCTCCTATCGCGTACGGACTGATAACCCTGGTGGCGCCGGCCCATTGGAGTTTTTCCTCTGCTTCCTGCTCACCCGCTCTGGCTATGATATCGAGCTCGGGATTCAGGCGACGCGCAGTCAGAACAACATAGACGTTGCCGGCATCAGAATCCAGGAGGGCCACCAGTCCACGGGCACTATTGATTCCCGCCGCAATGAGCGTCTTTTCCTTAGTGGCGTCCCCGGGTACGAGAAGATACCCCGCGTGGACAAGGGAGTCCTGGACGTCCGGGCGATGCTCGATCACAACGAAGGGAATATCCTGCTCTCTGAGCTGATTGCAGACGAATGAACCCATCCGTCCATAGCCGCAGATGATGAAATGATCCTTGAGTCTTTCCACGGTTTTCATGTATCGACGCCTCGACAGAATTTTGCTGACTTCTCCCTCCACAACGAATCTGGTTGCCGTCAAAAGAAGGAAAGCCGTTGTCCCCATCCCCAGAACGATGATGAAGATCGTGAACACTTCCCCCACAGCGCCCAGATCGTGAACCTCCTTGAACCCGATCGTGGTGATAGTGATGACGGTCATGTACAAGCTCTCCAGGACGGTCCACCCTTCCAGCGTCCGGTAGCCCAAGGTGCCCACTGCAAGGATGAAAGCTATTGCGATGAGTGCCCTCAGAAGCGCTCTTCTCGTATCCAATTTCAGGCTCCGGGATTAAAGTTTGCGGGGAGGCCCCCTGATGCCACGAGAGAATAGCTTGTTCCCCGGCAGAAGTGCAAGGAATTTGGTTTCCGGCTAGGGGGTAAGAAGGCCATCCAGAAGGGTCCTAGAGGGGTCAAACCTATTCTTGGCTTATTCTCAAATGTGTGGTACGCTGCGGGTCAAGAAGGGAGAGGTGTGCATGGCCCGGCCACTTCGACTTGAGTATCCGGACGCGTGGTACTATGTGTTGAATAGAGGAAGACGACGCGTGCTCGTCTTCCGAAATGAGGCAGATTATGCGTGTTTTCTCGAGCTGTTGCAGGAGGCTTCCACCATGTGGAATGTTCGCATTGCAGCCTACTGCCTGATGCCGAATCATTATCATCTGCTGCTTCAGACGCCTGACGCCAATCTATCTCGGTTCATGAGACACGTAGATGGCGTGTACACGCAGCGCTTCAATCGGTCCCACCGGTGTGACGGATCGCTCTTTCGCGGACGGTACAAAGCTCTCGTGGTGGAGGCGGCAACCTATCTCCTGAAGCTGGTCCGATATATTCATCGCACCCCGCTCAGGGCGAAAATGGTGAACCGGATCGACCGATACCGATGGAGCAGTCACAAGGGGTACCTCTCCCGGGCACGCACGGAAAGTTGGCTTGACAAAGCGTCTGTCTTCTCGATGCTGGGCAGGGCCAAAAAGAAACGGCTCACCACATACCGACGCTTTATGTCCCGAGCGGATTCGGATGAACTCACAGGCTTGCTCTCAGGGGCAAAGACCCCAACGGTGCTGGGATCGCCGGAGTTCATCGCCTGGGCAAAGGAGCAGTTTCAGGACCTCGGAGGCGGTCGAGAGTTCCCCGAATCGCGGCAGCCGAAGCCGGGACTGGACGTAATCAGGTCCGCGGTCTGTTCGGTATATGAGACGGACCCCTTGGAGCTTCTGTGGAGTCAAAGGGGCATGACCAACGAACCGAGGAACGTGGCTATTTATCTCAGTCGGCGTCTGTCTGGGGAGACTCTGTCAAGAATCGGTGAGGCGTTCGGTCTGGACAACTATAGTAGCGTCAGCAGCACAGTGACACGGGTGAAGAGAGCGCTGAAGGTTGACAGGAGACTGACCGAACGTGTGAAGAAGCTCGAGCGCGAGCTCAGAAATATCTGGAGGGACGCGGGTTGAGATCAAGGCTAACGGGTCCCTGCAGTCGGGCTGTGGCTATCACGCCATGGCGTGATAGCCCCACTGATTCCGTGCGGGCTGCTGGGAGGGCAACCATTCCAGGTTGTCCTTACGGCGTCAAACCACCGTGTTGTTTTCAACGCGCACTACGATGGAACGAACCATGACCCTTTGGCCGCCCAAGCGGAAGGACCGATGGAGTGCATAGGAGACGATGACCGAGCGAAAGCTGTTGCTATCCGCGGTGAACGATCCCGAAGGGGAGGCCGTCCCCGATTCTCTGCCTTTTGTTGTGGATGCCCATGTTCACGTGTTTCCCGACATGTTTTTTGAAGCCATCTGGCATTGGTTTGACAGATTTGCCTGGCCCATACGTTATCGCATGAAGGCAGCGGAGGTGATAGAGTTTCTCTTCTCCCGGAAAATAGACCGTGTGGTGGCCTTAAGCTACGCGCACAGACCCGGATTGGCACGTGATCTGAACAAGCATATGGCGCGACTGTGCGACCTGGATCCTCGGATCACAGGATTCGCCACAGTGTTCCCCGGTGAGCCGGGCGCTACGGAGATACTTGAGGAGGCTTTCGGGCTGGGGCTTTCGGGGGTGAAGCTTCATGGTCATGTGCAGTTCTTTGAGATGGACAGCCCAACGCTGCACCGGATCTGCGAAATCTGCGCGAAGCACGGAAAACCCTTGGTCATGCATGTGGGACGTGAGCCAAAGCTTCCCGAATACGCATATGAACGGGATCCCCATTCTTTGTACTCGGCAGACAAGGTGGAGCGCATATTGAGAGGCTATCCTGGGCTCAAAATATGTGTGCCCCACCTGGGAGCTGATGAATTCCAAGCGTACAGACGTATGATTGAGCACTACGATAATCTCTGGCTTGACACCGCGATGGTGCTGGCCGATTATCTGCCGTTCAATAATGTCCCGAACCTCAGTACGATGCGGACGGATCGTATTATGTACGGCTCTGATTTCCCGGCCCTTCCCTATGCGTGGGACCGCGAAATCACACGACTCCTTACACTGGGAATATCGGAGGAATCCCTGGCACGGATCCTCGGCCAAAACGCGATGGAGTTTCTATCCCTTTCGTGATCCGGGTGAATTGAGGAGATTCTTGCACGGCATTACCGCGCCCTTCCGCGGTGCGCGAAGCGGAAGCAAATGCATCAGCGGGCCTCGAATCCGGCAGACTGGTGCCGCGAAAACTCAGTGCTCAGGAGCCCGAATTTCTATGAAGCAGTCGCGCTCTTTTGACGTCATCGTAGTAGGCGGGGGGCCTGACGGCTCCGCGGCTGCTAAGCGGTGTGCGGAAAGCGGTTTGAGCACACTCATGGTCGAGAGGAAAAGACTGCCGCGTGACAAGGTCTGCTCGGGCATGGTGATGGGTGGATGGGCCCACGGGATTATTCGGAGAGAATTCGGTGAAATCCCCCCCAGTGTACTGGTCGACCCGCCTTATCTGACAGGTCACCGGCTGTATGTTGCGGGAGCCAAGCCTCTGGAGCTGGAATGGCATACGCCGCTCACCTGGAGAAAGGATCTGGATTACTGGCTGCTTCAACGGGCCCGGAAGAGTGGAGCAACGATTCAGGAGGGATCGCAGGTGGTCTGTGTTGCGTCGGAAGAAGGCGTCTGCCGCGTCACGGCTCGCAGAGAGGACAACACGGAACAGTTCCGGGGACGGTTCGTCATTGCAGCGGACGGGGGCGCTTCCGAGGTGAGAAGATCGATCTTCCCCGAACTCAAGGTCCGATACTCCGCACCGATCCGGGAATGCTACCGAGGGAGGCTGAATCTGGAAAGGGAGTTCATTCACTGGTTTTTTCCCAAAGGCCGTGCACAACCGCGATTCAACGTCAATCATAAGAATGAGGTGTTTCTCATCGCGGGCCGTGCCATTCGCGAATTGCGAACAGCGATCAAGGAAACGCTTGCACCCTACGGCTTTCAGCCCGAACACTCACCCCAATGGAAAGACGCCTGTCCGATCGCGTTGCTGCACGAGCAACTCCTCTCAGGAGCGTTTGTGCCGGCTCAGGGCAACGTTCTTCTGGTCGGGGACGCGGCCGGCGTGATCTTGCCCATCACCTACGAGGGGATCGGGTCCGCGCTCAAGAGCGGCATGTTGGCCGCGGAATCGATTGTACGGAGTGTCAAGACCGGAAGGCCGGCCGCGTCTTTCTATCTCCAGGGGCTTGAAGGAGTCCTGGACGCGATTCGGCACCTGTACGAAGTACAGAACAACCTCGCGGCGATCGCGGAGCGGGGTCCCGTGTCATGGCGGCGGCCATACTGGCTGCGTACAGGGAGACACTGACCATTCAGAATCAATAGCTGTTCACCCTCAAACTGAATGGCGCGTTCTTCCCGAGGAAGTTTCCGAGTCGTTGGATAGGAGGCCCTTCCCCGGCAGGGCTCGCAAGAAACTGTGAGCGAGGACCGTCCCATGATCCTTGAACTCAGGTACGCCTTTTGAACGAGCCATGGAACCAATCCACGCCGACGGCGGTCTACGATTTCAAAGGTCTTCGATTCCCTCAAGCAACAAAAGAGCTTCGGATATCCGAGCAACAGCACGGTTTGAAAGGAGGAGCGATTGATGAAACGCATCAGTACAGTCCTCGTGGCGATAGCGGTCTTTGGCATTATTCTCACTTCCTTGTCGATCTTATGCCCGGCGACGGGAAAAACGGCGACCGCAATCGCCGGTCCCAGAACCGTTCCGGAGACAAGGTCTGTGGGCCCCAACAGGGCCGGCGATCAAGAGGGGATGCTGAAAACGCAAGCGTTGCTCTTGCTGGCAGCGGCGGAACCCAGACGGGAGGCCCGCTCCGAGCCACCCCCTAAGAAGATCGATGTGGACGCAAAGGACAAGAGCGGCAAGACGGCTCTCATGTGGGCGGCGATGAACGGCCACCTGGATGCGGTCAAGTTTCTGCTTTCCCTGGGGGCCGATGTCAATGCGAAAGACCGCCAGGGACGGACCGCTCTCATGGACGCCGCGCAGCGAGGGCAGGTGGAGATGGTGAAATTCCTTTTGTCCAAGGGCGCTGACATCAAGGCTTCCGACCGGTCCGGTCGGACCGCTGTCATCTGGGCTGCGATGGGAGGTCAGGTCGATGTGCTCAAGCTCCTCCTCTCCAAGGGAGGAACGCTCAAGTCAAGCAAGGGGGGCGCTTCGGACGTCCTGTTTCAAGCCTGTTCGAGCGGTCGCACGGAGATCGTGAAGCTGCTCCTTGAGCAGGGCGTCGATGTGAACGGCAAGAACAGAAATGGGAGAACCGCGCTGATGCGGGCCGCTTCCATGGGTAGTGTCGACACCGTCAAGCTGTTCTTGGAAAAAGGAGCCAAGACCGAGATCAAGGATAGATCCGGCAGAACCGCGCTCTTCGGCGCGGCCGGAAACGGCCGAATTGATGTGGTCAAGCTCCTGATCGCGCGAGGTGCTGATCCCAACACCCGGGACAGGCAGGGACGAACGCCTCTGATCGAGGCTGCAAGCCGCGGACAGGTGCCTGTGATGAAGTCTCTCGTGGGGAAAGAGTAGACGGTCGGTATTGATCCTTACATTTTCTCGACCTGATCTTCGGATTGCTATGACCGGCCCGGATGAGTAGAGAATCCTGGCCGGTCCGGTCTCTGTGCTTGGCAGAGAGGCTTTTGCCCGAAGGACTATCTGGCGGCTCTTCCGTGCGACAGACCACTCCCAGCCCTGGCAAAGTACTCTATGGCAACACAGTGTTGCCTTGCGACACTGTGGCGAGACGGGTCGTGCGGCACCCCCACGCGGAGCTGAACGGCCACACTTAATCCCTCGACGGCTGGAAACCGGCCGTCTCAAGCATCGTCCACCGGGCCGGAGATACAGAGTTCCATTCCCCAGGAGCCTCGACTCGGGCGCTGGAGGGAGGACGTCAGGTGTAAACGGACCCAAGTCAATCATGACGTGCAGAAGAGCCGTTCCCCGTGAACGCTTACCTGAGGAGTATCTCTTGAGCGGTCCTATTGCCTCATGGTATGCTTTTCCACACCGATGGGAGCCCTTCCAGTGAGCAAACGAATCAGGAACAATCTCTGGCAAGTGGGCGGCGGAGGGCTGACAGATCCGGCGGATGCCGCGATCTATCTCGTACGTTTTGACGATAAGGCCGCCCTTATCGATGCGGGTTGCGGCCGCGGGCATTCACGCCTGAAGCAGCACATCACCAAATGCCTTGCACCGGATGTTCGGCTCGAATATCTCCTGCTGACCCACTGTCACTTTGATCATACCGGCGGAGCTCAAGCCGTAAGAAAGGACTTCGGCTGCCCTATCGTCGCCCATGAACTGGACGCCGTGTACCTTGAAGCCGGTGACAGCGAAGTGACCGGAGCCTCCTGGTATGGAGCCCGCCTCGAACCCTTCGTCGTTGATGTCAAGCTTCAGGGTGAGGAATCCACCCTGAGGATCGGGAGCGGCAGTATGACAGCCATTCACTGGCCGGGCCATTCTCCCGGCTCGGTGGTGTACACCACCCGTCTTGACGGTGAACTCGTGCTCTTCGGCCAGGACGTCCACGGGCCTATCCATCCGGCATTGCTGTCCGACGAGAAACAGTATCAGGCGTCTCTGGCAAAGCTCATGGCGTTGGAAGCGGATCTCCTCCTGGAAGGGCATTATGGCGTCTTCCGGACAAAAGAGGAGGTACGTGACTTCATTCAGTCGTTCATGAAGTAAGGGTCTCCCGCGAATTGAGACTCACTTTCTGCACTTCTCGGGATATTTTTCTTGGAAATTCCGAATTTCGGAATCGGGGATGCCGATTCTGTTGCGAACCTCAGTACTTTGTTTTCTAAATACGCTCGGGTATTTTGTGCTTGATCGCGAAATCGTACGTTATCGTATTTCTGAAACGGCGTACTTAGCAACGCAGTTTTTTCTTTGCATAGAAGGTGCAACGGAAACCAGCCGAAAATATCCTAGCAGAACTGCAATTTTTTCCATGATAGCGTGATCCTCCTCAGCCGGTTCCGTGAAGCGTGGGTGGGATTCTCTCTGCACCTCTCCCCCTAGAGGCACGCGGAGGCGCATTTCACGCATCTCAGAATTCGGTGTGATGGGGCAAATTCCATCATGAAATACGCCGCGGATTTGAGTAAAACAAACGATTGACTTACTACGTGAAAGTGCTATATCAGAACATGAATTGGTGCCGCATGGATGCCGCAGCTTCGGGGTTGGGGCTGCAGGACCCGGGGACGAATCAGAGCTGCGCTGCTGAACCGATGTGGCTGCAGGAGGAAGCATTATGGGTCACCGACGGCGAAGAGGGGTGTCTGCTGACGATCCCAGACAGTCGCTGATCGAGGCAGGTCTTGATCTCTTCGGAAGGTACAGCTTCGACGGGGCAAGCACGCGCATGCTTACACAGCGGGCCCAGGTCAACCTCGCTGCCATTCAATATTATTTCGGGGGCAAACAGGGACTCTACCTCGCCGTTGCGGACCACATTGTGGAGCAAATAAACGGATTGGTCGGGCCTCAACTTGCGAAAGTCCAGGAATCCCTGAAAAAAGAGGCGCTTACCAGGGAACAGAGCTTCCATCTCCTGTGTGAGTTGCTGGAGTTCCTCATTACCCGTTTCCTCGGTCGTCCCCAGACCGATAAATGGCTCAGTATCATTTTCCGTGAACAACTCTCTCCCACTGAAGCTTTCGGCATTCTCTTCGAAGGCTTCATGAGACCTTTGGACATGGCTCTTTTTGGTTTGGTGGCACGTATCATGGGCCAGGGGCCGGACGATCCGGAGGTCAAACTCCGGGCTTTTGTCATTACGGGAGGGATTCTGATATTCCACATCTCACCGAGTGCGGTTAAGCGGACACTGAACTGGGAACGTTACGAACCTGACAATCTGGATGCAATTCGCTGCGTTATCATGGACAATCTCAAAAGGATTTTCTCGATTTCCCCGACCAGTTCGTGCAATCGCTCCGACGCGGGGAACGTGCAATGAGCAACGAGAGTTGGCCGACAACACAACAGGTGGTGGAGGATCTGGACACCATGTGGAGTATTCTCTCCAAAGCATCGGTTGACCGCTCATTGCTTGTGGAGTCTCTCATGCAACTCCGTGATACGTTTTATGAATCTCTTACGTGGAGCCTGGTTCTCGCCGCTCTGACGGTTGGCCTTTTGCTGGGGGGGTGCGACCGCCGGCAGCAATCCCGGCCTGCACCTGTCCCGGAAGTGGCTACGGTCACGGTCCAGCCGCAGGAGCTGGTGCTGACGACTGAATTGCCGGGACGCACGTCTGCGTACCTCGTCGCCGAAATCCGTCCACAGGTCAACGGCATCATTCAGAAACGCCTGTTTACGGAAGGCTCCGACGTCAAGGCCGGCCAGGTGCTCTATCAGATCGATCCTGCCCCCTTTCAAGCGGCGCTCGACAGTGCGAAGGCGGCCCTTGCCAAATCTGAGGCCAATCTCCCTGCGATCAAGTCGAAGGCCGAGCGATACAGGGCGCTCCTCGCCGAGAATGCGGTCAGCCAGCAGGACTATGACGACAGAGAGGCCGCCCTGAAACAGGCCGAGGCCGATATTGAGTATTGGAAGGCCGCGGTTGCGACAGCTCGCATCAATCTGGACTACACCCGTGTCGCCGCTCCCATCACCGGCCGTATCGGCAAGTCCAACGTGACCGATGGTGCTCTGGTGACAGCGTATCAGCCCCTGGCTCTGGCAACCATTCAGCAACTGGACCCTATTTACGTGGATGTGCCTCAATCCACCAGGGAACTGTTGCGATTGAAGCGCCGCCTGGCGGACGGTCGGCTCAATCAAAACGGAAGAAACCAGAGCAAGGTCAAGCTCGTCCTGGAAGACGGCACAACTTATTCCCTTGAAGGGACGCTTCAGTTTCGCGATGTCACGGTGGATCCGACGACCGGATCGGTCGTCCTGCGGGTTGTCTTTCCGAATCCGGAAGGAGTTCTTTTGCCGGGCATGTTCGTCAAAGCCGTCGTGAAAGAAGGCGTCAATGAACGGGCTATCGTTGTACCGCAACAATCAGTCGCGCGCGATCCCAAAGGCAACCCCATCGCTCTTGTGGTAGACGCGGAAAGCAAAATCCAACAACGGAGACTCAGTCTAGATCGCACCATCGGCGACAAGTGGCTCGTAACCTCCGGTCTTGCATCCGGCGATCGTCTCGTTGTGGAGGGGCTGCAAAGAGCGCGTCCCGGCGCCTCCGTCAAGGTTGTACCTTTTGACGCGGCTCGGAAATCCAGTGCGGAATCCGGGAATACTGCCCGGCAGGCCGGAAAAACGAACTAACGGAGGCGCTCGATGTTATCGAGATTCTTTCTGGATCGTCCGGTCTTTGCCTGGGTCATCGCCATCATCATGATGGTGGCAGGCGGCTTGGCGATCCACAATCTCCCCATATCACAGTATCCGCCCATTGCCCCGCCCTCGATTGCCATTGACTCTTTTTATCCGGGCGCTTCTGCGGAGACGGTTGAGAATAGCGTGACGCAGATCATCGAGCAGAAGATGACCGGGTTCGACAAGATGCTGTACATGTCCGCGACGAGTGATTCAGCAGGGTCCTCCCGCATCCAGTTGACCTTTGCCCCCGGAACCGACCCGGACCTTGCCTGGGCCCAGGTTCAGAACAAGCTTCAGCTAGCCATGGCGAGCCTGCCCGACGTGGTGCAGCGGCAGGGCGTGAAGGTCAGCAAATCCACCAGAAACTGGTTGATCATCGTGTCCTTGATCTCGGCAGACGGGAGCATGGATGGAAATGACCTGAGAGACTATGCTCAATCCAACCTCGAGAAGGTGCTGGCTCGAGTGCCGGGAGTGGGTGAGGTGGAGGTCTTCGGCTCCCAGTATGCCATGCGTGTCTGGCTGAACCCCGACAAGCTGACCAGTTACTCCCTGACGATTGACGACGTCATCACGGCACTTCGAGCCTACAACGTGGAGGTCTCTGCCGGTCAGTTCGGCGGAGCTCCGGCGGTGGATGGCCAGCGTTTGAACGCCTCAATTGTGGTCCAGAATCTTCTCAAAACCCCTGACGAGTTTGCCGCTATCCCCATCCGCATGAATCCGGACGGTTCCATCGTGCGGATCAGAGATGTGGGACGGACGGAATTGGGCACCGAATCCTATGATGTCGACGCATACTACAATGGCAAACCTGCGGCAGGTCTCGCTGTCCGGCAGGCTGCCGGCGCGAACGCCCTGGATACGGCCGATGCGATCAAGACGAAACTGCAAGAGATGAGCCGCTATTTCCCGCCGGGTATGAAAGTCGTTTACCCTTACGACACAACCCCTTTTATCAAAGTGGCCATCCAAGAGGTCGTGAAGACCCTTTTTGAGGCGATTCTCCTGGTCTTCCTCGTCATGTACCTTTTCCTGGGAAACATCCGGGCCACCCTGATTCCGACCATCGCGGTGCCGGTCGTGATCCTGGGGACTTTTGCGGTTCTGGGGATTTTTGGATTCTCCATTAACATGCTCACCATGTTCGCCATGGTCCTGGCCATCGGCCTTCTGGTGGACGATGCCATCGTAGTGGTGGAAAACGTTGAACGGATCATGCGTGACGAAGGGCTCCCACCCAGAGAAGCCACCGCCAAATCCATGGACGAAATCACCAGTGCGCTGATCGGGATCGGGTTAGTACTCGCAGCAGTGTTCGGTCCCATGGCCTTTTTCACCGGCTCTACTGGCGTCATCTACCGCCAGTTCTCTGTCACCATTATCGCCTCCATGCTTCTTTCCGTGGTTGTAGCCTTAATTCTGACGCCGGTTCTCTGCGCATCCCTTCTCAAACCGGTGGCAAAAGGGCATGAACCTTCGGAAAACGCAATTTTCTTTATGCGCCCATTCTTCAGAGGGTTCAATCGGGTCTTTTTCCGAGGCAGGGACGTGTACTTGGGAGTAGTCGGCCACGCTCTTTCCAAGAAACTGCGCTACCTGTTAATTTTCCTTTTGATCGTGGGAGCAATGCTATTCTTGTTTCAGCGGATGCCAACTTCCTATCTCCCGGATGAAGACCAGGGGGTCCTCTTTGTCCAGGCAATGCTCCCGGCTAACTCAGCCCTGGAGCAGACCAAGAAGGTCCTGGACGGCGTCAGAAACCATTTTCTGGCGAAAGAAAACGACGCGGTGGAATCCATACTCACGGTTGCCGGTTTCAGCTTTTCCGGTAGGGGACAGAACGTAGGCCTGGCATTCGTCAAGCTCAAGGACTGGAAGCTTCGCAACCGGCCGGATCTGAAGGCCGAGGCCGTGGTCGGAAGGGCCATGAGGGCCTTTTCAAGAATCCGTAACGCCATGGTGTTCGTCTTTCCGCCGCCGGCCGTCATTGAGATGGGCCATTCCAAGGGTTTTGATCTTCAGCTACAGGACCGCGGCGGCATCGGCCACAGGGAACTGATGGCAGCCCGCGACCGGCTCATGGACATGGCGGGGCATGACCGGAGATTGATCAGAGTTCGACCCAACGCGTTGGAAGACGTGCCCGAATATCGGATCGATGTCGATTGGGAAAAGGCGGGCGCCCTGGGTCTCGCGATTACCGCCATTCACCGTACCATATCCGCGGCCTTTGGGAGCGCCTACGTCAACGACTTTATTCATCGCGGACGAGTGAAGCGCGTGTACGTCCAGGCCGACGCCCCTTACCGCATGTTGCCCAAGGATCTGAAAAACCTCTATGTGCGCAATTCTGCCGGAAAGATGGCCCCTTTTTCCTCGTTTGCGGCCGGACATTGGACTTCCGGTTCGCCCAGGCTGGAACGGTATAACGCGTTTCCGTCCATAAATATCTGGGGTGAACCGGCGCCGGGGAGGAGTTCCGGTGAGGCCATGCAGGCAATGGAAGAGTTCATCTCTAAATTGAGCCGTGGGATCGGATTTGATTGGACCGGGATTTCCTACCAGGAGAGATTGGCCGGGTCTCAGGCGCCCGCTTTGTACGCTTTCTCCATGCTGGTGATCTTCCTCGTGCTGGCAGCTCTCTACGAAAGCTGGACCGTGCCCATTTCGATCGTGCTGGCCTTTCCCCTTGGTGCCATCGGCGGCGTGTTGGCCACGTCGTTTCGGGAACTACCTAATGATGTCTATTTCCAGATCGGGCTGCTCACTACCCTGGGGCTGACCACCAAAAACGCGATACTGATCGTCGTGTTCGCCAAAGCCAATGTGGAAGAAGGGATGGGGTTGATCAAGGCCACGCTGGAAGGGGCCAGACTTCGGTTTCGTCCGATCGTCATGACCTCCCTGGCCTTCGGCTTCGGTGTCCTGCCCCTTGCGCTGGCCACCGGCGCCGGTGCGGGAGCGCAAAAGGCCATCGGTACCAGCGTTCTCGGCGGGATGATTACGGCAACATCCCTGGCAGTCTTTTTTATTCCGCTCTTCTATGTGGTAATTTACCAGATGTTTGGAAGAAAGAAACGTGAGTAAAACGGAGTGACAGGTCCGGCTCACGGGATTCCAGTCGAGCCTTCAAGAAGGTTGGAGCAAGCACTCGGCTTCAAGACTGCTATGACATTCCAATCCTGGAAAGGCGAGGCCTCAACCTGTCTTGCGTTCCGGTGTGGTGAATCCAAGCGTTACCGTGCACACATCCTCAATAAAGACCCCTCGGGAGCCGATTGTAAAACCTCATAAACGTCTTGCGACGATCATAATGCAGGCGATCTGAATGAAAGCCTCGTATATGTAGGCCGTGAGACGGAAGGGAAACACGTGTCGCAAGACGCACGAGATTCCTTCTCAGAACGCCCACCTCAATTCCGGGCGAGGCTACGGATTCGGAAATGTTGGAAGACCTCTTTTGTCGGAATTGATAGCTCAACTCTTGCTAATAAGGTCTTTTCGGCTTTCGCAGTGGTTGTCGCGGTGATGCGCATCATAATCACGCCCAATGCGAAATGAATGCTTGAAAACGAACAATAAGATCAAGACGCATTAAAGATAGGTATACGGCTTTCGAGACAAGGCCTTCTTCACACTCAAGACCGGTCCTTTGCACACTACAAGGTACGCGCTTGTCGGATGAACCAAAACTTTTGGCAACTCCTATAAAAATCCCGTTCATTTGTTCCACCGGCGTGTGGGATCAGATT
>CAZCDS010000079.1:0-28919 GCA_964497585.1 uncultured Syntrophaceae bacterium | reverse complement strand
ATCACCCTCCATGGGAGAGAACAATATCACACTAGCTTAGGGAACGAAACACTAGCCCACATGTATTTCCGTCAAGGGCATTATGAAAAGGCGGCTAGTATCCATCTCCGGTCGCTGGCCGCAAGTAAGGAGCTGGATGACAAGACATCAGAAGCCAGAACGCTCAACGAGCTTGGCGTGGTGTACATGCGTTGGGGGAAATATGAAAAAGCTGAGGAGTGCTACCGGAAGTCTCTTGCGATTCAGCGGAAACTAGGCAACCTGGCAGGAGTGGGAGAGGCGCTCGGCAACCTGGGGCTGGTCTTCGACCATTGGGGGAAGGGTCCAAAAGCAATAGAGTACTTCCAGGAGTCATTGAGCATATGGCGGGATCTCAAAGACAGAAACAGCGAGGCAAAGACCCTGAGTAATCTGGGCATCGTATTCAAAGGCATGAGTGAATATAACAAGGCTGCCCAATATTATGAGCAATCTCTTGCCATAGACAGGGAATCGAAGAACCGATTCGGAGAGGGCAAAACTCTTCACAACCTCGCCGTTGTCTATGCCATATGGGGAAAATACGACAAGGCTCTGGAGCTTTACCAGGCTTCCCTTGTGATCAAGAGAGAACTCCAAAATCGCCGCGGCGAGTCTAGGAGCTTAATGGGTCTGGGCGGTCTGAATGCCGATATGGGGCGTTATGACGTTGCAATCAAGTACTACCAGAAGGCGCTCGTCATTTGTAGAGATCTTCACGATCGCGTTGGAGAAGAAATGATCCTGAACAACCTCGGGACGATTCATGCCGACAGAGGCCAATATGATAAGACCGTCCGGCTATTTGACAGATCGCTCGTGATGTCCAGGCAGCTGCGGGATCGCCGGGGAGAAGGAATTGCTCTGAACAATCTGGGAACGGTATATGGGGAATGGGGACAGGACGACAAGGCTGTTGTCTGTTACCGGAAGTACTTAACCATATGTCGTGCGATAAAAGACCAACACGGTGAAGGGATCGCCCTAAAGAATCTGGGACAAAGGTATGCGCATCAAGGCAAGATCAATGAGGCCCTCAAATCCTTTGAACAAGCGAGGGCGATTTATCAGAACCTGAAAATTAGCGCTCGGAGTCTCTTGGGATCAATCGGCAACCTATACCTTGACTTAGGTGATCTCAGTAAAGCCCAGCCATACATCAAACAATCTCGAAGCGCACCCTCCAACGCACGGCTCAAGTTAATTAGGGCTGATTATACTGGGGCTATCCGGATCTATGAAACAATACTCAGGCGAGCCAAGGCAAACAGAAACGCCCACAACCTTTTCACGGCATATACCGCACTTGGACTGGCTCATGAGAGTATGGGAGAAAATACAAAAGCCGAGGATTTCTTTCGCAAGGCCGTAAACTTGACCGAGGAACTAAGATCAAGTTTGACGCAGAAACAAAGAGCAAGGTTCTTTGACGCCCGTATAGGTGGCTTCTACAGGACCGCTCCATACGAAGGACTTGCGCGTGTCGTTATGCGACTGAACAGACTGCCGGATGCCCTGAAAATCTCGGAATACACAAAGGCCCGTCTGTTCGCCGAATCCATGTCAAGCCTGCCGGAATATACCACCTACTATATTCCTTCGAATGTCCTGAAGCAAGACCAAGAAATCACCGATCAGCTTGCTGCCCTGAAGAAAAACCTTCACAAAGCTTACAAGAAGAAGGTTAAGCTGACTATTGAGGCTCTGGAACCCTGGGTGAAAGAACTAGAGAAACAGTTTTCAGCCCATAAGAAGATGCTCCGTGAGAAGTATCCTCTCTTCGCTGCGACGAAATACCCTGAGCCGATGGACCTGTCCCAGACGGCGCTGAAAGATGATGAATGGGTTCTCTCCTACGATGTCACGGATTCAAGTCTCTTGATCTACCTCACCAAGGGCAAGAAGATTGTGAAAGCTCTCCTCAAACCGGTTCCGAGGAAAGAGCTTGTTCAGCTTCTCAAGGAGTTCCGCAATTCGGTAAGCGCCGTCGCCGATAGTCCCGATCCCTATAAGGCGCTGAGGAAATTCGACTTCAAGTCAGGGAAGGAGCTGTCAGAAATCCTTCTCGAAGATGTATTCACCAACCTGCCGGAGGGAATTCCTCTCATCATTATCCCTGATGACTCTCTCGGTGTGCTCCCCTTTGAAATGCTTCCTTTGAGCGACAAAGGGAAGATTGCGAACGTCAAGGGAATGCCGTCGGTCGTTGACGTCGATTTTTTCGGAGACCGGAACCCGATTTCGTACTACCAGTCCATAACGGCTCTGACTCTGGCGAGACTCTATGGAAAGGGAAAAGAACAACCAGACAAGACCCTTGCCATGTGCGATCCGGTATTCACGGAGAACGACCCACGAGTAGCCCAAGCAGAGAAAGTCAAGAAGATCGCTATGCTCCCCCAGCTTAAGGAGAAGCTGACATCCATGTCTGCCGAGATTGGCGTGGAGCTGGACCCTCTGCCTCAGACCAGGGAACTCGGGGAATTCCTTAAGGAACTTCAACCAGATAAGACCGACGTGTACTTCGGAATGGATGCTACCAAATCACGGCTGTTCAGTCTTCCCTTGGATCAGTATCGGTCAATCGTCTTTGCCACTCACGGGGCCATCGAGAACGGAGTTCCTGGCATCATGGAACCGGTCCTGTTCCTGACTATCCCCGGACAGCCGGAAGACAGGGACGGCTTTCTCAGACTCTCCGAGGTCATGGGACTGAAGCTCAATGCGGACATCGTCGCTCTCACAGCCTGTCAGACCGGACTTGGGAGAAGGATCTCCGGTGAGGGAGTCATGGGGATGGGGAGAGCGTTCCAGTATGCGGGTGCAAAGGCGGCCCTGATGTCGCTGTGGAAAGTCGCGGCAGAACCTTCGGTGATGATGATGAAGAGTTTCTTCACCCATCTGAAAGAAGGAAAGAGCAAGCTCGAAGCTCTGAATCTTGCCAGGCAAGAAGTGAGGAAAGCCGGATTCGATGATCCGGTCCTTTGGGCGGGATTCATCCTGGCTGGCGAGGCGAATTGAAGCAAACCGCTGTCAGCCGGAGAGGAGTACCCACGCTACCGGTGGAAATCCCAGCGTTCAGAGCTTTTCATCATTTTCTTGTCAGAAACCCGAATCAACCGGGAACCTTTATATTGACCTCAAAATTCCAAGGAGGAAAGAGCGATGAGACGCTTCGTGATGGTCATTGTGGCCCTTGCTGCCGCGGTAGTGATGGCTTCGGGGGTGCTGGCCTGCGACGGCAACAGCCCGGGTTGCGACGACGAGCACCACATCGACGTGCGGGGGCTGCTCAAGCTGGCCTGTGACAGCGGCGACCCGAGTTGCTCGAGCGATCACCACATCGACGTACGGGGGCTGCTCAAGCTCGCCTGCGACAGCAACGACCCGGGTTGCGCGGACGAGCACCACATCGACGTGCGTGGTCTGCTCAAGCTGGCCTGCGACGGCGGCAACTCGAATTGCGACGGCGATCACCACAGAGACCTTCCCGGTGGGAGGCGTATCGCGTCTGCCACGGGAGCGAAGAAGCTCACCTTCATGGCCATACCCAAGAGCGTCAACCGGGACGCTCTGACCCGGAGGCTCAGCGCACGTTCTCGCGCGCTGGAGCGACGGAGCCTCACCCCCGGGTCCGATACCGCGTCGCTAGGTTCCACGGAACCCAAGAATCCGCGCAGGAAGCCCTCGCTGAAGGCGGATGCCGTGGAGCGTCTCCGCAAGGCGGACCCCAATGACTTCCCTGTGCTGATGGGGTTCCTCCAGAAGCGAATCCCGGTGGACGCGAAGGACTCCCACGGTAATACCCTGCTCATGGCAGCCTCTTCTCGGGGCAATCTTCCCATGGTGAAGCTGCTCCTGGAAAAAGGTGCGGACGTGAAGCCCATGGCCAGGAACGGTGGGACCGCTCTCATGTACGCGGCTGCTCAGGGACATACTGACGTGGTAAAGGAACTCCTCAAAGCCGGAGCTGACCCCAACCGGAAGAACGAATCGGGCGCATCCGCGCTCTTCTGGGCAAAGAAGAAGGGACACCTCGACGTGGTGAAGATCTTCGAGGCTGCCGGGGTGAAGAAATGAGAGGGTCGCGCGCAGGCTACTCCCTCGACGCCGAGGTCATACGGACTGGTTTTTCATTGCGAGGTTGGGGAATGTCATTGCGAGGAGCAGAGCGACGAAGCAATCTCAATGCCTCTCACACACCCCAATGCGCTGGGATTGCCACGCCCTCCCTCTGGTCGGTCTCGCAATGACATCCTTGGAGATGAGGTGCGAGTGACAGAGCGGTGTGGGCCTGTCATTGCGAGGAGCGCAGTGACGAAGCAATCTCAATGGCTCGCGGAACCCGACCCTGTGTCATGGCGGGGAAGTTCGGGTCTGTCATTGCGAGGAGTGTAGCGACGAAGCAATCTCAACGCCTATAAGTATCTGAGATTGCCACGACCTCCCTCCGGTCGGTCTCGCAATGACACGTCCTGGCCTATTCATGAAACCGAAATGACCTGAAGCCACGGGAATGTCATTGCGAGGAGCAAAGCGACGAAGCAATCTCGTCCCCTGCGAGAGCATCTGCGTCGAAAAATGCCCTTGCATCATGTACGCATGGACGGTAAAAATTAGAGGAGGAGAGTCTTCGCACGTATTGTCCAACGAGAACGATGAGTCAGGGCACGAGAGGTGCCTCTGGTTGAGCTGAATCTCGTTGCGAAAGAGAGATCCATTATACTCGGGGGCATTCCGTATCCCTGCCTGTCAGGTCTTTCGTTCCTGCCGAAAGCCCGCGTTCCGGAAAAGAAAGGGTACGGTTCCGGAAGCTACGCGGGAGAAGGGGGGCACTAGCCATGCATGAGATGAGATCATCCGTTCGACGGAATCGGAGGATCGGCCCGAGATCCGACTCCTCCGCATCCAGCCTTCTGCAAGTCATAACTGGCTTCACAATCGCCGCCCTGATAACCTTTTTCGCAGCTTCCCCCTTAATGGGAGAACGCGTAGCAGGTTCCCGAAACAGCTCGTCTCCGTCGGGCGGTCTCTCTTCCCCGCCACCGGGTAAGGAAACAAGGACCTCCGCAGAGGTGCAGGACCTATTGGACAAGATGCGTCTCCTCTGCGCCAAGGGCGACCTCTTGAGGACCGATGGCGAATATAAGCGAGCGGAGAAACGGTTCTAAGAGGCAGTGAAGCTGGCGAGGGATCTCCATGACAGGAGGGGTGAGGCTTCGGCTCTCGTCGGTCTTGCCCACGTGTACAGGGATGCCGGACAGTATGACGGGGCCATGCTCAGGTACGAAAAGGCTTTGAGAATCTATGAGGAGCTGGACCACCTCCGCAAGAAGACGGAGGTCATGAACCATCTTGGTCTCATGCACAAGATTCTGGGTGAATACAATGAAGCGCTCGCGCTCCACAAGACGGCATTGGCACTCGCCCGAGCATCGGGGGACCAGCGCGGTGAGGCTCGCAGCCTCAGTGGAGAAGGGTCCGTGTACCTGGATATGGGTGAATTTGAAAAAGCCGAGCAATCTTACAAGCAGGCGTTGGAACTCAACCGAGCATCAGACGGAGCCATAGGCGAAGGGTACGCGCTCGACAGGCTGGGAACCGTCTATCAGCACTGGGGTCGTCTTGACAAGGCACGGGAATGTTTCAAGAAATCCCTGGCGATCAGGAGGAGAATCAAGCACACGAAAGGCCAGGCAGAGAGCCTCAACCATCTGGGGGAGCTGTGTCGAATTCAGGAGCGATACGAAGAGGCAAGGGAATATTCCCAGCAATCATTGGAGCTTGCCCGAAAGATAAAATCTGTGAAGGACCAGGCTTCCGCGCTGAACAGTCTCGGTCGGGTGAACAGGGCGCAGCGGGAATTCGGCCGGGCGTTGGAATACCACTGGCAGTCTCGTGAGATCATGCGCAATGCCGGATATGTGAAGGGCGAGATCGAAGCGCTGAACGGAATGGGCAGGGCGTACACCTCATTGGGACAGACGGACAAAGCCCTTGATGCGTACAGGGAAGCAATCAAGCTGTCCAAACTGATAGGTTATGTGAAGGGCGAGGCCGACGCGCTCGGTTCCGTGGGGATGATCCACAAATCCTTGGGACGTCCCGAGGAGGCATTGAGGTACTTGACGGAATCGCTTGAGATTTTTCGCACGATTAGGGTTCCCAAGCAGGAGGCAAAAACGCTCTGGCGTATGGGAGTCGTGTACTGGGGTACGGACAGGTACGACAAGGCACGAGACCACTATCAAAAGGCGTTGGCGATACAGGAGAAGCTGGGACTTGCCCGCGACTCTCGTCTCACCAATGCCCTGCTTGCACAACTGCACATGGACATGGGCGAGTATGACCAGGCCGAAATCTGTCTGAAAAAGTCACATAGCCCGCTCGGCAAGGCTCGGCTGGCGCTCTTGAGGTCCGATTTCAAGACGGCTGAGATAGCTTATCGGAAACTGCTCGCCCAAGCTGAGAAGAAACAGCACTGGGAGAACCGTTTCGCTGCGTGTACCGGTCTGGGCCTTGCCATGGAGAACCTGGGAGACTATGCCGCTGCTGCGGAGTACTACAGACGGGCCATTGGGCTTACCGAGGAACAGCGGAAATCACTCACGGCTGAACAACGAGCCACATACTTCGATGTGAGTTCCAGGGGGTTCCGTCGGACAGATCCCTACGAAGGACTAGCCAGGGTGCGGTTGAAACTGAATAAACCACAGGACGCGTTCAGCATTTCCGATTTCTCGAAGGCACGGGCATTCGCGGAGGCGATCTCCAAGAGGCCAAGCAGGATGCATTTTGATGTACCCAAAGACGTACTGGAGAAGGACAATGAGCTGGCGAATCGGCGAAGCATCCTGGAGTCGAGGCGACAGAAAGCGGTCCGTGATGAGGATGCGCCACTCATCGAATATAACGAACGGAAGATTCGAAAACTCGATGAGGAAATCCAGCGTCATCGGGAGGAGGTACGAGAAAAGCACCCGCTCTTTGCAGCGACGAAGTATCCCGTCAAATCCGTGGGGCTCGACGGGAGCGCGCTGCGCGAGAGGGAGTGGGTCATCGCCTATGACGTGACCAATTCTGCGGTATTGATCTACCTGGTGCATGGGAACACAATGGTGAAGGCCCTCCTGAAGGCCGTTGAGAAGACCACGGTCCAGTCATTGGTACGGAAATTCCGGACACCTCTCCTGGTCCAACCCCCCTATGATCACAAAGAAATCATGGCTAGGCTGCGCTCCTTCGATTTCGCATCAGGGAGGCGGTTGTTCGATCTTCTCTTGTCGGATGTGCTTGGCAGTATACCCGCGGGTAAGCCGATCATCATAATCCCCGACGATACGCTGAGTGATTTGCCCTTTGAAGCCCTCGTGGTGAAGGGGAAGGGAAGGATCGTTCAAAAGGGTGAACTTCCTGCTGCAACTGGTGTGCAGTTCTTCGGTGACAGGAATCCTGTGGTCTATTACCAGTCCCTCTCCGCACTCACCCTCGCGCGGACCTGCGGCAGGGGACAGGTCCCGAAGCATGGGCTCCTCGTTATCGCGGATCCGGTCACCAGCTTGAAGGATCGGAGAGCTGCGAAGCTATCGGCACACAAGCTTGCCCTCACTGAATCGAAGACCCTGGGTTCCGGTTCACGACGATACATGGGGCAAACCGGTCTTGATCTACCCAGATTGCCCGAGACGGGAGAGCTTGCCCGTCGGTTGGCCGCGGCTCACAAGCAAACGGAGGCGTTCACGGGGTTTTCCGCGTCCAAGCAGATGCTCCTTGAGCGGCTCGCGCCGAGACTCGGACAGTTCAGGCACATTGTCTTCGCACTTCACGGTTCCTATGGGGATGACGTGGACGGTGTTAAGGAACCGGTGTTGTTCCTCTCGCTGCTCCCCGCAGGCACCGATGGTCTTCTGCGGATGAGTGAGGTCATGGGGTTACGAATCAAGGCGGATGTGGTGGCGTTGACCGCGTGCAAGTCCGGCCTTGGAAGAAAGGTCTCCGGTGAGGGGATCATGGGTATGGGCAGAGCGTTTCAGTATGCGGGGGCAAGGTCCGTGCTGATGAGTCTTTGGTCCGTGGAGACCTCCTCTTCCACGATGCTCACGGAAAAGTTTTGCACGTACCTCTTCGCTGGAAAAGACAAATTGCAGGCGCTCAAACTTGCCAGGCACGACATACGCAGAGCGGGGTACGACCACCCGCTCTTTTGGGCGGCCTTCATCCTTGTCGGGGAAGGCGATTGAACCTCCTATCGGCGATTTCGTGCACCGCACTCGGCCCCGTGATTCCGACGAGCAGAGCGACGAAGCAATCTCAACGCGTACAAGCATCTGAGATTGCCACGCCCTCCCTTTGGTCGGGCTCGCAATGACATTCTTGGAGATGGGGCGGTACTGACACAGCGGTGTGGGCCCGTCATTGCGAGGAGCGAAGCGACGAAGCAATCTCAACGCGTACAAGCATCTGAGATTGCCACGCCCTCCCTCCGGTCGGGCTCGCAATGACATAGTCCAGGCGGGTTGTTGGCGAAAGGAGGGGCTTGTCATTGCGAGGAGCGAAGCGACGAAGCAATCTCAATGCTTCTCACACACCCCAATGCGCTGAGATTGCCACGCCCTCCCTCTGGTCGGGCTCGCAATGACATCCTTGGAGATGGAGCGCCAGTACCACAGCGGTGTGGGCCTGTCATTGCGAGGAGCAAAGCGACGAAGCAATCTCCCTCTCCTTCTCCTCCGGCTGGAGAGGGAAGGGCGAGGGGGAATCTCCAAGACTCTTTTCATTTTTCTGTCAGAAACCCGAGTCAACCGGGAACCTTTATACAGACCGAGAAATTCCAAGGAGGAAAGCCCGATGAGACGCTTCGTGATAGTCATTGTGGCCCTTGCTGCTGCGGTAGTGATGGCCTCAGGGGTGCTCGCCTGCGACGGCAACAACCCAAATTGCGACGACGATCACCACATCGACGTGCGTGGTCTGCTGAAGCTGGCCTGCGACAGCAACGACCCGAGTTGCTCGGACGATCACCACATCGACGTGCGTGGGCTGCTCAAGCTCGCCTGCGACAGCAGCGACATTAATTGCGACGGGGATCACCACAGAGACCTTCCCGGTGGGAGGCGTATCGCGTCTGCCACGGGAGCGAAGAAGCTCACCTTCATGGCCATACCCAAGAGCGTCAACCGGGACGCTCTGACCCGGAGGCTCAGCGCACGTTCCCGCGCGCTGGAGCGACGGAGCCTCACCTCCCCGTCCGATACCGCGTCGGTAGGTTTCACGGAACCCAAGGATACGCCCAGGAAGCCCTCGCTGAAGGCGGATGCCGTGGAGCGTCTCCGCAACGCGGACCCCAGGGACTTCCCTGTGCTGATGGGGTTCCTGCAGAAGCGAATCCCGGTGGACGCCAAGGACTCCCACGGTAATACCCTGCTCTTCTACTTTGCCGCGAAGGGCGACCTGGGAGCGGTGCAGTATCTGCTGAGCAAGGGAGCGGACCCCATGTGCAAGAACAAGGCAGGCTGTACGCCTCTTTCCTGCGCCCGGGCCAGGGGAGCCTCTCAGGTGGTGAAGCTCCTCGAAACCGCTACTGCGAAACGATGAACGGGAGAATTCGGACAGGAAGACTGACAGCAGCCCTCAGATGACATGAAGGTCGTATCGCCGGACCTGGAGCTCCAAGAAACCAACATCGATATATCATCGAGTCTCAGGAGGCCGAGCCCATGAAGCGGATTATCATAGCAGTAATTTCTCTTGTTATATTGTGTTCGAATCCAATATTGGCCTTATGTGAGCAAAAGGGCCAATCTGCGAAAAGACCGGCAGAGACCAATGACGTCCTGAATTGGTCATCGTTCGCAGACCTATCCAAGCGTTTGAGCGACTTGATGACATTGCGTGAAAAAGGGGATGCTGAAGCTATAGAGAAGATCAAGGAAATATACAGGAGTGCCAGGGCAACGGTACTGATCAGGGCCGCTGCGGAAAAGGGAGATCCGGTGGCCCAATACCATATGGGAAGGATGAACAGCGGAACGGAAGTTGGTATTCACGACAACCCGGCTGAAGCGGTCAAATGGTTGAGAAGAGCGGCGGAGCAGGGCTACGCAAGAGCACAGAACAACCTTGCTGTGAAGTATCGAGACGGCCGTGGGGTCGAAAAAGACTACGTAAAGTCAATAAAGTGGCGCCGCAAAGCGGCTGAGCAAAGCTACTCACGGGCTCAGTGGGGTCTGGGATACATGTATAAAATGGGACTCGGCGTGAAGCAGGACTACGCTGAGGCTGCAAAATGGTACGAGAAGGCAATAGACCAGGAATGTCCCGGCGCCATGAACGCTCTCGGTTACATGCTTGCGGAGCAAGGGAAGGATTTGGACCCAGCAGAGAAACTTATCCGGAAGGCCCTGAAGATCCAGCCCGGCAATGCGTACATTCTCGACTCGCTTGCCTGGGTGTTGTTCAAAAAAGGCAGCCCTGAAAAAGCTCTTCCGCACGTCGAAAAGGCTGTTGAACTGAAGCCCATTAAAGCTCATTTGGAACACCTGGGTGACATTCTCTCGGCCCTGGGTCGGAAGGAAGAGGCCGCAGCAGCTTATCAAAAGGCTCTTGCTCAGGAGCCGAGCAACAAAGAGCTCAAGCACAAGCTTGATAAAGTGAGAGGCAAGTAACTCAGCATCGTCGGGCGCGCCAAACCGAAGGAAAGACATTGTTCTTTCGAAAAATTCTGAGGCAGCCCCCTGAAAATCTCCCTAAAGCAAGGACATAGAGCCGTTCCTAAGGAACGAGGATCATCTCGGACGCGGGTTTTCTATTGCTCAGGAAAATAGACGAGCGATTCGGCATCTTGGGTCCTATCGAGAGTGATCTTGAGGACACGATGTCCTGGGTTCACACGAACCACGTTCACGCTGAAGTTATTTCAATGCCTGTGCCCCGGGTTCGGCACACTGGCCGTCCTGCGCACTCGTGCCGCCTGAAACTCCGATCGCACCCACGATCTTGCCATCCATGACGAGAGGAAGTCCCCCTTCGACAGGCACAGCGCCCTCCAGGCCCAAGATACGGAGGCCTTCCCCGCCTTCAGCCAGTGCGTCCTGAAATACCTTCGTCGGCCGCTTGAACTGGGCAGCCGACCGCGCTTTACTGATCGCCACGGCTACGCTACCAACCGGCGTCGCGTCGATCCTTTCGAAATAGACCAGGTAGCCGGCCGTATCTGTGACTGCCACCGCCATGGTCCAGTTGTTCTTGCGTACCTCGGCGATAGCGGCGGCCGCGACCTTCTTCGCGTGCTCCAGGCTAATGGCCGAACCATAGGGAATTGGCATCTGAGTAATCGCTACTGAACCGGACAATGGCATATTTGGCTTAGAGTCTGCCATGATCTTCCCCCTCTAATCTGGAATTATGCGGCTGTCCGGCCTCTTGGTGCTTTCCTTGCTCCCTTGGAGGAAGAGAGCCCGCCCCGCTGATCCAAAAAGATCTCCGTGGGGTGTACCACGCGACCGGACGCAGGCAAAACGGTCGTCACATTGATGAAAAGAGCACTTTTGCCCTGTTTCTGAGCCTACTTCACTGTCCCTCAGCCCGTCAAGCATTTCCTGCCGCCGTGCTCGTCGCCCGAAGACAGCGCGGTAATGTCGATTAATGAGAATTGCCTGTGCAGATCCCTGAAATGCCGACAGGCGTTGAGCACTACGATACGAAGGAGATTTACAAGAACATCACAAAAAATATATATGGTAATCCATAACAATATGTTCGTAAGTATGCATAAGTGACTATATAGCCGTACAAATGCTCATGGATACGATCAGAAAGGTTGACATAAACAATAACATATTTATATTATCATGTAATTCGTATTTGTGCATTATAACCGAAACCATGCGACCATCCCAAGCCTCTAGGAAACACATCGGAACGAACACCGTGGGCAGACTGGGGCCGAACCCAACGTCTGAGGACATGAGCCTGAGACGGGAAGAGAGAAACTGAGAAAAAAAACAATAAGGAAGCAAGTACTTATAAATATATCTTTATGTAAAATGTCGTAAATACATATAACTTCGTAAACAGGATCCGATCGGACATGAAGATTGGAATACACGACATGATTAAGAGAGTGCATAAGCTTAGAGAAAGTGATGGATCAAATGATGGATATGAACAAAGAATCAGGCAATGCTGAAGAATGGATAAGTGGTTCATGAATGGTGGTGGATAGATCAGATCAATAGGTGATATGGGATATCAAGTAACTGATCCAAGTACTGGTAATCTAGCTGGTACGTACTCCTCTATTATATATAGGTGGAGTTAGAGGAAATATCGAACGGGGCGTCCGATATTTTTTGTAAGGGGGTGAAAATATAACTACAATCATTTAAGATCACACTATATATTAATCATGACCCGCGTAGTTGGCTGCCCAGAGGTTCCTCCTCTCGTCCACCTCCAGGTAGCCGTTGTCAACGAGGAACTTCTTGTGCATCTGAACGGTCCGCTTGTCCACCCCAAGGGCATCTGCCACGTCTTGGACGGTCATCCGGAGCTTCGAGCCTGCCTCGGCCTGTCGCCAATGAACCCACAGGAACAACCTTGACGCCGTGCCCATCTCGGGAAGTACGTTTTGCCAATCGAAGGTTCTGCTGAGCAGGATCGCTTGCCCGGTGTCGGAATTGTATCCATCGTACGGAGCCTCAGGGGCTCGGAGGATAACGGCAAGGGCCGTCTCCACGAACCTTTTACCAGAGCCTTTGCCCTTCATGGGGATGGAGAAGAGTCTCTCGAGGTCCGATTTGCGAACCGCGTACCGTATCCACTGCTGGTTAGTTCCCCCATTCTCCGCCGCGGCCGGGATCTTCTTCCCTCCGTCTCCTGCTTGTTTGTCGGGGAAATCCCCAAGTTCAACGCCAAAGTACGACTCGACGACGCGAATTGCATGAGGCAGGCTCTTCCCGTCCAGAAGGGCGATGAGATCGTAGATGTCGAGGACCCTCCGCTTTTTGAACGGGCACCCTTCCCGCGTACAATTCCGGTACCTCCTGCAGATGAACCCGATCATGCCGCGGCGGATAACCAGCTGGAAGGCCTTTCGGAAATCCTGTGGTTGATCTAGACCACGTGGCCGTACGAGGAAAAGAGGGCAGTCGATCACGAGATCGGCGCGCTCAAAGATGCCGTACCGGTCACGAAGGAGGCTCCTCGTTTGTTCCAGGTAGTGCCAATGCTGCAAAGTGCTGGGGTTGACCTTCCCACTTTTCAGTGTCTCGGTAACCTGGCGCTCCTTCTCCGCGAAGACGTTCGGCTGATCCTCCGGCTCGAAGATGAGGAATTCCTCCCCATAGCCTCTGAGGACATCCATCATCCATTTCTTCCGTTCCGTGGGGTCTTCCGGGATGGTCATGACTCACCGTCGATCTTATGGGACTACTGCCCACAACCATAGCACAGGAGCCTCTGTGCGCGTCGACCTTCCTGTCAAAATCCCGTCATTTCCGTCTCGCCGGCCTGCTTCGGAAAGACGCCTATGGGACTCGTCACGAGAATCGCACGAGAATGCCCCTGAGATCGATTCTAAGCGAAGTTAGGTTCTCGGTAATGGTAAACTGCCCCGAATTTTGCGTTAATTTTTTGGCTAATACTCAAAACGCCCATTCAAAGGGGCTTTTCGAAGCCTAGCCGGTATGTTCCACTCACCGCTTCCGAGTACTCGTGGCGAATTCCCTCGAAGACCGGCACAAGGTCAGTCGTGGTGGAGGTCGGTCATACGAATTGCCAGCAGTAATGTGCTGATATAACAGAAACTAACTGAAAGAAATGACCGATGTGACCAACCTGACCGACCTTCCGGTGAGTTATGATGAATACATCACCAAATGGTTCGCCCTTCATTAACTTCAAGAGTCCGAGGAGGCCATGTGGTCCAGCAATAGGATCTGTGATCCTCGGCACGCTGGGGAACTCTTCCCGAGGATCGGGTTTATCGTGACCAGTACCAGGCAGCCTACCGGGAAGGTAGTCAAGGTGTACAACAGTCGCGGCGACGTTGAGAATCGGACCAAAGAGGGGAAGAAGGTCGCATACCATGGTCAAATGTGGCAAGTCCAAGTGGAGTCGGTCTTCCCATCGGCCCGACATTACCGAGCTGTGTTCCGGTGACGCGCACGGTCAAAAAACTGTTTGACGGAGTGGCGGAGGGTGTAGTACGCTCAGAAACGGACCGAAAGGGGCTTTTTCATCAACGTCACTACGGTTTTGCTTGGGTCCGCTCACGTGGGACTCCCCACGGAGACCTTTTCGGCGTCAGCGCAACGACCCTTCTACCCCTCAAGGGTGCCAAGAGGGTCAAAATGGCAAGCCCGCCGCATAATTCCGGATATCATCGATTTTTGCAACAAGAAACGGTTGTTGGTGCGCCCAGATAGCACCAGGCAAGTGAGGATGGGATCACCGTTCATACAACAACCTCTTACAGGGGAAAGGAGGATTGACATGACAGCATGTTATGGAATGACTCAATTTGAATTCGATCCCGACCGGGACCTAAAAGCCTATAAGGTCTGGATGGCCGACTTGGCCCATTTTCCCAAAGGACTCGTCCCCCTCACCGGCTTTTTGTGGACCGACGCGCTGACCTATGGGATGCAGTACGGTTGTGAAAAGCTGAAGACACCGGAAACGAAAGGGTGGGATGAAAGAATCATTGACGGGTATTCCTACTTCAGCGTGATCGAATGCAAACCCGAGGAGGTCCCAGAAAGGGAAAAGGCGTTCCGAGAGAATATAAGACCCTTCATCGAGGACTTTGACGGCAATTGGAAGAAAGAAATGGAAGTGTGGATGGCGGTGGTTGAGGAGTTCAAGCAATTTGACGTCGAGAATGCAGGGGACATAGAGCTTCGTGAACATTTTGAGGCTTTTTTTTCCCGAATCCACTATCGATGGCGAGAGATTCATTTCTACTGGATGTATGCCGTTTTTACCATCTACGGCCTCTTCTCGGAGCTTTGCGAAAAATTGTTGGGGTTGGGCAAGGAGGACCTCACCTTTAAGAAGCTGCTTTCAGGCTTCGATAACCGGCTATTTCGTGTGAACAGGGATCTGTGGGAATTTGGAAGAAAGGCCGTTGAATTGAAACTTGAAGATGTTTTTGTGAACACGGAGGACAGGGATCTGTTGTCTAAACTTGAGAGGATTGAGGAAGGCAAAAAATGGCTGGAAGAATATTATCAATGGCTTAGAGTGGAGGGATGGAGGAACATCGATCTGTGGGACGTAAGCAGTCCCAGCTGGATTGAGGATCCCAGTCTTCCTTTGCGAGATATAAAGCAGAACATTGCCAAGGGGGGGAATTTCAGTCTCGATCAAGATCGTGAGCGATTGGCAAGAGAGAGGGAGGAAGCGGAGAAGGAAATCCTGGCAAAAGCTCCAGCAGGTCAACGAGAATGGTTTGAAAAGCTGATGAAGGTCGCTCAAAAATGCAGCGTATTCAGCGAGGAGCACAATTGGTATCTTGATCAACAGGCCGCAGCTATCGGCAGACGGATATTTCTGGAATACGGAAAACGTTTTGCTGAAAAGGGTGTCATCGAAGAACGTGATGATATCTTTTATCTCCTCCCTCCCGAAATAAGGAAGGCCTCTATCAGCATGGAGAGAATAGATCTGAAGCCTTATGTTCAAGCCCGGAAGGAAGAATATCAAGGCTATCTAAAAATCGAACCGAAACCCTTCTATGGAGACGTCAACAGCTATCCGGACGTGGCGAGGAAAAATGCCGTCACAAGGGTCGCCTTTGCGCCGCCGAATGTGAGACCTGAGCTGAAAGCAGATCTTTACGGCGGTACCTCGGCACCGGGTGTTGTCGAAGGAACAGCCCGTGTTATTGTCAATGAGCGGGATTTAGATCAATTACGGCCAGGCGAAATCCTGGTTACCGTTGCAACGGCGGTTCCATGGACGCCAGCCTTCAGCATCATCAGTGGGGTGGTTACCAACGCAGGAGGCAGCCTGTCCCATGCCGTGCTCTGCGCTCGAGAATATGGAATTCCAGCCGTTATTGGCACGCGTGAAGCGACGAAGAAGCTTAGGACTGGAGATCGGATCAAGGTCGATGGACACATGGGCGTAGTCTACATCTTGGAGAAGGCAAAGTAGATGCGCTTGCGATCGTTTAGAGATCGGCGGTGTCCACCGCGTGAAGCCTATCTCTACCGTTTGACCCTTCTGCAGGGGAGAAAGATATCTGTTCGATTTTGAAGGAGGCTTGCTTATGGCACGGTCAGCCTGGGACGAAATTGTGAAGAGCTGTTGCAACTTGTGTTACCGCATGTGCGGCGTGCTCGTGCATGTTCGAGATGGGAATGTGACCCGGGTCGAAGGGGATCCGGAATGCCCGGCCAATTTGGGGAGTTTGTGTATAAAAGGCCTGGCTGCCGTCGAAACCCTGTACCATCCAAACCGCCTCAAGTATCCTCTGAAGAGGGCCGGCGCAAGAGGTGAAGGCAAGTGGCAGCGGATCTCGTGGGATGAGGCTCTAGGTGCTATAGCACAAGCTATGAACCAAGCAAAAGAAAAATGGGGCCCGGAGTCTGTCGTTTTCAGCCATGGGGATCCAAAAGGCTTTGAACATTACCTCGTGAGACTGTGCAACGTTTTTGGAACACCGAACGTCTGCGATACGAGGACTATTTGTTCCGTGCCGAGACGCCTAGGCGCCACTATAACGTATGGTTACAGCACCATTGGAACAGACTCATCGCCGGATCTTGACTATCCCCCTGCCTGCGTCGTGATGTGGGGTGCCAACATAGCTTACACACACCCTCCCAATTATGTCCGGCTTCAAAAAGCACTCAACGATGGGACAAAACTCATTGTTATCGATCCCAGGAAAACCGGACTGGCTGCGAAGGCTGATTTATGGCTCCGACCGAGACCTAAGACGGATTTAGCCTTGGCATTAGGAATGATGAACATCATCATCAATGAGGACCTCTATGACAAGTCTTTCGTAAATGACTGGACGGTCGGCTTTGATAAACTTAAGGAGCATGTGAAGGATTATCCGGTCGAAAAGGTGCAAGAAATTACCTGGGTGCCCAAAGAAAAAATCCTCGAGGCAGCCAGAGTCTATGCGTCAATGAGACCGGCATCCATCCAGGATGGGAACGCGATGGACGACGACCTCAATAGTGTCCAGACGGCTCGGGCCATTGCCATTCTGAGGGCCATTACAGGGAATCTGGGGATCCCAGGTGGGGATATAGACTATTCCGATCTGCCTTTGGGCCTGAAGCCCACCTATGCTCCAGGTCAGGCTGAAGCCTTGAGTTTCACACTGGATGAGAGATTGAGTGGCGATCAAAGAAGGAAGATGATCGGTGCCGACGAAGGATTCGCACCGGTACCCTTTGCTCGTATTGTGCCTTCCCAACTCTTGGTCAAGGCAATCCTCAACAAGAGGCCTTATCCTGTTAGTGTGCTCTGTGTTCACGCCAACAATCCTCTAATGACCTGGGCAAATGCACAGGAGGTGTACAGGGCGCTCAACGAATTGGATTTCCTCTATGTGTCCGATCAGTTCATGACCCCTACCGCTGAATTGGCCGATATCGTCCTCCCCGCAGCCACGTATCTTGAAGTCAATGGTGTTGCATTCAGGTCTCCCTTCATCCATGTCCGCCAAAGAGTCACACAGATCGGTGAGGCGTGGCCGGATAAGAAGATGATCAACGAACTGGCAAAGAAGTTGGGACTGGGTGAATATTTTTGGGAAGAGGTTGACGAAGCCCTAGATACTATATTGAAACCTTTGGGGCTCACGTTCGAGGAATTCCGCAGCATCGGAAACTTCATGGCCGAAAAAGCTTACAGACAGCATGAACGAAAGGGTTTTAGTACGCCCTCCGGCAAGGTCGAGATTTACTCCAGCCTCTTTGAGGAATGGGGCTACGATCCCATTCCTGTGTATTATGAACCTCCTGAGACGTTTTACAGTGCTCCCGAGTTGGCCAAGGAATATCCTTTGGTTTTTACGACGTGGCACCCGGAGGGCTTCAGGCACTCAAACAACAGACAGGTGGCCAGCGTGCGGGGAATGGAGCCAAATCCAGTTGTTGAGATTCACCCTGAAACTGCCGAGAGCTTGGGCATCGAGGACGGAGACTGGGTGTACATCGAGAATCGCAGAGGCAGAATCAAGCAAAGGGCTTTTCTTACGGACGGGATCGATCCGAGGGTCGTGGCCCCCAGCTACGGCTGGTGGTTTCCCGAAAAAGATGCAGACGGTCTACATGGCTGGCGTGAATCCAATATCAACATCTTGACCAACAGCGAGCCACCCTATAATCCACAGATCGCCTCCACCAATCTCAGAGGCACCTTGTGTCGAGTATATAAGGTTTCTGACTGACACTCCATGAAACAGGAGGATCAGGATGGCGAGAAAATGGTTGTTCTGGCTTGAAGAGTTGTGCAGCGAGGATAATGATCTGGTGGGTAAGAAGTGCGCCAACCTAGGGGAACTCATTCGCACGGGATTACCTGTGCCTGCCGGTTTTGCCCTTTCTGTGGACGCATACAATGAGTTCTTTCATGAGACGGAGGCCGCTCAAGAAATAAGGAAGTTTTTTGATACACATGGCCGGGGCAACCGGAAGCTGTCCGAATGGGCGGAAGTGAGCTCGATCCTCCGTGGGATCGTGGAAAATCAGCAAATGCCATCGGATATGGCTCAAGCTATTACGACCAGATACTATGAACTGCAACAAAGATGTGGCATGCCCAATCCGCCTGTATCCGTCCGTTCTGCCGGAGCAGTCAGCCGTCCGGGACAGTACGAGACCCACCTCAACGTGAGAGGAGCGGACAACTTGTTGAGGAATGTCATTCGGGTCTGGTCGAGTTCCTTCAACCCTCGATCTCTCGCGTTCCGAGCCCAAAATGATTTACCCATAGAGAGCGATCCCATTGGTGTCGCGGTTTTGGGAATGATCAATGCACGAACGGCGGGTGTCACACTGACAGCAGACCCTAATACCGGCGACGACACCAAAATCATTATTGAAGCGAACTGGGGGTTGGGGGAGAGTGTTGTGAGCGGAGCCGTCACCCCGGACTATTTCATCCTGGATAAACGCACGCTGGGCATTCTTGAGAAGAGGCTCGGGGACAAGAGGCGGTGCATTTGCTGTACTGAAAGCGGCGTAGTTGAAAAAGACGTTCGTACCGATCAATGCTCGGAATTCTGCTTGTCAGACGAAGAATTAAAGGAGATCGGAAGATATGGAAAACAGATAGAAGAGCACTTCCAAGGCGTACCCCAAGACATTGAATGGGCCTTTGGGGGTGAGTCCGTAAAAGAGAGCGACATCTCTTTTTTACAGACTCGGCCAGCGATCATAGCGCAGAAGAAAAGCCCTACGGATATTATCCTTGACTTGCTCATGAGTCAAAGACCTTAGCCCCACCTCAAGCGAGCTTGCCAGAAGACAAACAAACGACCTCATCAAAACCGATCACCCAGCGGTAATCGATCAGGTTTGGCCACCGGGGATCACAAGGCGGCTGTTCAGCGAAATAGATGTTGAGAAACAGTAACAAACATATATAATTATGTGTTTCTGTCTCAAATCATATCTGCTTTCTGCGACATCTGCCTGCCGTTTTTCCCAGAAAGTGCACCGCTATTTTGCATTGTCCCGGTCATCGGCCTCACGCCTGGTATTCCGCCTCATGGGTTCGAGATGATCATCACGATACAGGAGCTTATGTTACGGGTCGAATGTCCTGTTGGTTCAGCGACAAGAAGGAGATTTGCAATAACATCATAATAAATATATCTGAATGCATATCATTATAATACCAAATGTGTATGAGTGACGATATAGGCGTGCAAAGAATCATATAAATTACAAGAGGTGAACCTATACAGTAAGATATGTATATTAGTATGTAATTCTGTGTGCATCATCATCACAGAGATCATAGGTCATCCGCAACCATTCAGAATTGTGCTTGTTCGTCTCCTCTAGAATCCAGGATCAGTATCAGATAAGAACTCTTCAGATGAGCACAGCATAGCGTGCTCATGTCATCAACACACCGCTACTTCTTGTACGCCTGAACGAAACGGCGGGCGACCCCGGTCCAAGTCCCGAAGTGCGCCCGCCTCATAACCCAGGCAGAACGTTACTTCACGTAAATGTGCGATGCTCTGCTCAGCGCCTCAATAGTGGTCCGTTCCATAACTTTAGCTTTGAGCTGCAGCAGCTCTCGTTCACCGAACGAGAGCGCTTCGGTCAAACAGACATCGACGCAGACCGGTTCCTTACCGGCAGTGATAAGATCATAGCACAGGTCACATTTGTGAGAGGTTCCCGCCTGGTTGTCAAACTGGATCACATCGAACGGGCAGCTCTGCATGCACGAACAGCCGCAGTTGAGGCAGCGATTGGCTTCGGATTGCGCTTGCTCATCCGTGAGGCCAAGGCACTCCTCCAAGAAGCACACGGATCTCTCCCCTGGGTCCACATAAGCCGCTTTCTCCCTCGGAGCAGTCTCGCAGATACCGGACGGCACAGCCATCCACCTGTATTGCTCAGGGGGAGGGGCTTCTTCCTTATGTGCCAGTTCTGCCAAGAGGGGCAGCCCTTGGAGGTATCGGTGAATTGCCTCTGCCGCCGCGTGCCCATCAGAGATGGCCTGAATGACTGAGGCCGGTCCTCGCACCGCATCACCTGCTGCGAACACATAGGGTACGGTCGTCTGCATCTGGTGGGAAACATGAAAGGCGCCCCCAGCGGTGGTCGCTAGGTCCGTACCGTTTGACATCCATGGAGCGTCCATTTTTCGGCCGATGGCCGGAATAATCGTGTCACACTTGATAACAAACTCTGAGCCCTTCACTGGAACAGGCATAGGACGGGCAAACTCATCGAACAGGACACCCGGCTCGACCTTAGTACATTTGAGACCGACGACTTTGCCTTTATCAAGTGCTACTTCCATCGGGCCTGCCAGAGTTACGAACTCGATCTCCTCCTGCCTTGCCCCCTCGATTTCCTCGACATAAGCAGGCATGTCAGACTCATCCTCCAGGCAGACCACGGTCACTTTTGGACAGCCCAATCGTTTGGTAGCGCGGGCGGCGTCTATAGCCATATTGCCGCCACCAACGATCACGGCGCTCTTACCGATTTGCTCTCTCGTGCCCAGGTTGATCTCTCTGAGAAAGCGCACCGCGTCTACCACGTTCTCCGCGTCACTTCCGGGAACTTTGAGTTCCACGGCACTCTGGAGGCCAATTCCCAAAAGCACGGCTCCAAAGCCTTCCTCGGTTAGGTCTTGCATGGTAACATCCGTACCGAAGCGTACCCCTGTGCGTGTCTCGATTCCATGGCGAAGCAGATATCCTATTTCTTCGTCCAAAACCTCAACGGGCAGCCGGTAGTCTGGAATGCCTACTCGGAGCATGCCACCCAAAACGTCCAGAGCCTCGAAAATGGTAACCTTATAACCCATGAGTCTGAGATCATACGCCGCAGTGAGACCAGCCGGTCCCGAGCCGATAACAGCTACCTTGTGATTGTTCTCCTTTATCTTGGGGACCTCAAGCTGTTCGAAGTTGACCTTGTCCGCCGCCGTCCGTTTCAGTTCGCGGATGGACACAGGGTCGTCAACTTCCTTGCGGCGGCACACCTCTTCACAGGGATGCGGGCACACTCGGCCCAGGACCCCCGGCAGGGGTACTCTCTTCAAGATGAGTTTGATCGCATCCTCATACTTGCCCTGCTTGACGAGTTGAACGTAACCCTGGACATTGAGGCCGGCAGGACAGGACAACTTACATGGCGCCGGCATGACTTTGTCTTCCACCTTCATCTCGGGCTTGAAGTCGCAGCCGTCGCATTTTTCCCGGTCGATCCGAACCACTCCGGTCTCTGAATCCTTGCTTATAGCCGCTTGGGGGCAAGCGGACCTGCAAGGGGGATCCGGGCAATGTTGGCATGGCACGACCCACGTATCCATAGACAGGTCTGGGAAAGACCCTCGTTCACGGGTCTCCACGCGCAGGTAATAGGGCATCTGGTCCGGCATGGCTTTGGTATGATCGATTATCTCGTGGTGATTCCTGCAGGCAACGATGCATGTCTTGCAGCCGATGCACCGGTTAAGATCAACCATCATGCTCATTTGTTTCATGTCCTGTCCTCCCTATCTTACGATGCGGACGCGCGTGGACACGTGCGCCTCGGCGCCCACGAGATCCTGATAGTCCAAGGTCATCCCGGCGTCAGGTATGAGATCGTTGTCGCTTACACCAGCGCAGGCAGTAGCTACGTTGCCTACGCTGGAACCGAAGCCGTGCCCCAGACATAGGCAATCGGGCCTGATTCGCTCTGTGAGGCAAACGTCCACCTGCACCTTTCCCGTGGCTGACTCAACGGTCACGGTGTCGCCATCTCCTATGCCAAGCTTTCTGGCCGCTGAGGGGTTCATGAGGAGCGGATTCTTGCTGAATCCGGATCGGCCGTCCCGGAGTTGCGGGTTATTGAAAGTCCATTGACCGGATCCTCCGTGAAAGATGGTCCGGTAGGAAACGAGAATAAAGGGATAATCCTCCACTTTTTGCCGGTACTCTGCGGGAGGCTCCACCCGGGGGAAAGCCTGGTTTCCATGCACTGTCTCCTCAAGGTCTTCCCAGTACAGGTGGACCTTTTTGCTGGGTGTACCAAAACCACCTCGTTCCTCATATTTTCGAAATCCCATGGTCCCGGACGACCAGTGGCCACCCATTTCTTTGAGCTTCTGTATAGATAGTCCGATCCCGGAGAGCTCAATATCGTAGTAATCAATGAGGCTATCGAACTGAAAGTACTCGGGCGCAACCCGTTTACCCAGCTCAATAAATACATCGTTGGCACTGCGGCATTCTCCTGGAGGCTCCACAACGGGCTGGCGTATAGCCACACCGTGGCCGTAGTTGTACCACCAGGGCATGTAAACCAGCTCCCAGCGCTCGAAAAAACTCTTGTCCGGAAGGACCAAATCTGCGTGCTTGGCCGTTTCGGACATCATGATCTCAAAGGAGACAAGGAGTTCCAGCTTGTAATTGCCGTCGGGGTCTTTCATCCGGACAGCGTCCCGCCAGCTTAGGTCTCCCATGACGGTCAAGGCCGGGTTGGCCTCAGTCACCACGTGCATCTTGAGGCTGTCGTTGCGAATCGCCTGGGCTGCGTACCAGGTCGGTTCCATGATGAAGGAGTATTTCTCGAACTGATCTCTGTCCGGGCCTGTGCGGTGGTAGCCCAATTGGTGCAAGTCGGGCGGCGCGGGAGCTGGTTCCACCGGCTTGAGGGGCACGAGGTCCGGGAGAGGCTGACCACCCGGATTGTCGATGTTTCCGGTCACAGCCAGAAAGATGCACCACGCGTGGCACACGTCCAGGGCGTTCCCGAGCATGGCGCCCTTAAAGCTGTCGATGCCCACCGAGGGAGCCTTAGCACACATCTCGGCTAGCTTACGGATATCTTCGGGAGAGATGTCACAGATCTCGCTCATCCGTTCAGGGGTCTTGTCAACAAGGTAGTCTTTCAGCTTGTCGAAGTCGCCCTCACGGATCCAGTCAGCCACGAACTCCTTGCTATAAAGACCGTTGGTCACGATGTGATGGGTCATGCCCACTAACAGGGCAGCGTCGCCACCGGGCCGGATGGGAATCCACCAGTGAGCTTTGGCCGCGTCAGGAGTAAAGAACGGATCGATCACGACCAGCTTGGCTCCGCGATCCTTCGCGTCAAGGATATGCTTGGGGATGACCGCGTCCTCGAGACATCCGAAGGCTGTCCGGCCAAGGAGCATCATGATGCCATCCTTGGGCACGGTGAACCAGGCTGGCGGAATGTGGTGAACTGGCACACCGCCCGTGCTTTTTATCCAGGCCACGATTTTGGCCGAGTCGCAGTGGGGCAAGGCCGTAATCAGGAATCCGCCGTAGGCATGGAGAAAACGCCATTTGGGGTCGGTCAGGCTGTGGGGGAAGAAGCTAGCCGTGAGCTTGTGGGACTCTCCTCGGTCCTTCAGCTCCTGGAGCTTGCGGGTCATGATGTCCAAGGCCTCATCCCAGGAGATGCGCTCGAATTTCCCCTCACCCCGTTCACCGACCCTCTTCAAGGGATGGGTGAGTCTGTCGGGAGAATACTCCAGAGAGACACCGGACATTGCCTTGACGCAGGCCTTACCGTGCACATGGGGGTTGCCACGAACCTCCTTGAGCATTCCATCTTCCACACGAGCGATGATGGCGCACTCCGATTTGCACTGATAACACAACGTTGGGATCCATTCCGACTTACTCATTCTTTGCCTCCCTCCTTACTTGATCTGTCTGGTTTTCCCGAGCCTGTTCAGTGAATACCTGCTTTCGGCCAAAGGTATGTTCATCACTTTCCTCAGGCTCATATGGATAGTTAGGATACTTGCCATGGTAGAATTTGACAGTCACGTAGACCACGACGAGAAACCCGGCGAAGGTCAACCAAACTACGGGATTGAAGGGCGAGTAGTCCATGGCGAAAGACCCCCTTACAACTTGAGCATGAAATCCTTTTTGTTCTTGTACAGGGCGGCCACCTCTTTCGGGTGCGAGACAAGCTGAAAAACGATCCCCACGAACAGGATGCCCCCTATGATGTTCCCGAGAATCGTGTACAGTTGGTTATGGGCCCAGCCGTATTGTCCGAAGCCCCAATGGAGAACCACAGGATTGATCTGGGCCATTCCACCTACGGTCTCGAGATACAGGTCCTGCTGAAACAGGGGTAAGGCCAGGAATCCGATATTGGCAATGCAGTGCTCCGTCATACCGGCCACGAATGCCAGGGGTCCGTACGCGGCCATGGCTATCTTGGCGATGTCGCCTTCGGCTTTCACATAGAGGATGGCCGCGGTTTGTAGCATCCAGGTGCAGACAATACCCATGACAAATACTTCAGTGGCCGTCTGCCCGAGCTTGGCTACCCCAATGGCATGGGCCCGATGGAGCCAAGGCAGGTGGGCGAAACTCCCGGATTTGCTGATCAGCCACATGAAGAACATGCTTCCCAGGAAGTTGCCCAAATATCCCAGGATGACCCCCCAGACGAACCAACCCCAAGTGACACGTCGATGGAAGACACCAATGATCCCTATGTACATGTCCGCGGTTACCAGGGTCATGCCGCTGAGCATAATGATGACCAACGAGAACATGAACACCAGGCCCATGAGCAGGTTGGCTAATCCTGGAGCCAGCTTTTCCGAAACCCCTGCAGACACGGCCAGAGCCAGCGTCGCCCCAAAAACGACCATGGCTCCCCCTGCGAATCCACTCACCAGGTAAGCCAGCGGCCTGTGGCGGATAACATCCCACTTAAAGGTACAGATGTCGGCGACCTTCACTACGAGTTCGTCCACATTGGCCGGCATGCCATCCTCCGGAGTTCCTTTTTCTGAGACTCGGAATAGAGAGCACTCCCGAGAATAAAAAGTTCGGTCTCCGTGGAAAAAACCTTTTTTTACCACCGGGCGGGGTGGATCTCTTCCTGCAGTCGTGACGGGGTCCAAGGCCCCGCCGTGTGGCTAGACAAAATCAGGGCGGAAGAAGGCGTCCAGGTCGCAGGGTCGGTCAATTATTCCGGTTCTGAGGGCAAGCCGCATCACGGATTCAATACGACGTCGGTCGGGTACGATGTCCTCGAAAGAGATGTCTCTTCCGGCCAGGATCATTTCAATAATGCCTGCAGGCACTCCGGTGTATTGGGCCTGAATTCTGGCACACGGGTCAGGATGTTCGGAGATATATTCGTGCACTGCGACAAGGAGCCTGAGATAGTCGCGCAGGATCTCCCCTTTCTCAGCTATGAACTCTTCCCTGACAACGAGAATGCAGCAGATGTGTCCCGGGTACAAGTCCCTGGACCGTGCAAAGATTCGGCCGGCGCCTTCGACGACCGCTTTGGTGTTCCAGGGTTCGGCACAGAAAAAGGCGTCGATATGGCACGATACCAGTGAATTGAGAAGGTAGGAAGGACTCAGGTACTTTGCGGTCACCTTGTCTGTGGGCTTATTGGACTCGGAGTCAATCATGTCGGCGAGAATCATGCTGTGCGTTGACACAGCATGAGGCATTCCTACACGGCCCAAGGAAGGAGCATGGCGGATGGAGCTGTCTTTTCTCACGGTGATGGCGCTGCCCTCATGGTGGGCGTCCAAGACGTAGAGGATAGGCAATCCGTCGTTGCGAAGAGAAAGGGCCAGCGGCGCCATAATGAAAGCGGCGTCCAGCAGATCGCTTCGAAGGGAGGCTACCAGACTCCCCCAGGACAGATACTTCGTGAGATGAATCTTAAAGCGCTGCCGGTCGTGGAGGTAATGAGAGACCATGGCCATGAGATGGTCGGAAATTGGAAGGTACCCTACCCGAATTCCGGTCCTATCCTGGTCCTTGAAGGTTCGTATGATTCTTTTCCTGGCATCGTGCAACCGCCTTTTAATGGTTCCTTCCGGTACGCCGAGCGTTTCGGCGATCCGTTTGTAGGAGCTGCCAAAGAGATAGCGCTGCACACAGGCCTCACGACTTACTCCATCCAGGGAGGACAGCACTCCGGCAACCATGGCCCGGGTTTGGAAGCGCACCATACTCTCGAACGGGTTGGGCCGCTTGTCGGCAAGTCTGCAGTAAGAATCCGGGTGCGCGGCAGCCAGTTTACGGCACTGTTTTTGCACACGACTGCAACAAGAGAGAACGATTCTCCTGAACCAGGTGGGGAATGCCCCGGCATTCTTGAGATCGGACAATTTGAGAAAAGCCGTGAGGAAAGCCTCCTGACTGGCGTCCTCCGCCAGGCCCCTGTCCCCGAGCCGCCTTTCCGCAAGGGAAATGGCCATACCTTGAAAACGAACCACCAATTCAGAAAAGGCCCGTCTGTCGCCCCCCAACGCGGCTTCAACTATGGGCTGGAAACCTCTCATCTCTTCCCAGTTCCTTCCGGAGACCACCGGCGTTGCCATGGGGACGGCTGTCTCTCAGCGACCGAAAGATCACGTCAACCCCTCAAGTCAGGTGAGGCGGGAGCAGGCACCTCCATTCTTCTTCAGAGGCCCGTGATAATCTTTCACTGAAAACGAAGTTGCCTGCCCGGGGCAAAGGGACCTGAACCCTCGGCTTTGAGTCCGCCGAGAACCCAGAGCAGCGCCCGTTCTATTGGGCGCTCTTCAAGAACTCCATTTCGCCGAGCGCTCCACCTTCTCAGTGGCTTTGGTTCCGCCACAACTGCCTGAGGGTCGCGGCCGTCCCCATTCTCTCGATGCGACAGGGCGATGTGATGTGAACTCCTTTGTCAAGGCAAGAAAATCGCTTCTATTAGCTTAGAAAAGTACTCCTTCCGCGTGGGTGAATGTGATACTCCTCCGTGTGGTGCGATTGCCCTCGGCAATAAGACGGTACGGGGTTCGGATACCCGGGCGACTGACGGGGTCTGTCCAATGGCTTGAACGGCTTGAGACAGCATCACCAATTCCACTTTTCGACACATTGTAATTATTTCGCAAGGTTACTTTTTTCTGAGCCCCCTCTGTCCACTGACCGATGATCGGAGGCTGGAAGTCATGATAGAGCAATCCAGCCTATGGATGATGCCCACGCCAGATTCTTCTTTTCCCCCGATTCTTCCAAGGCAACTGGTTTTTGGCTAATATAAAAGCATACCCCACCTTTCTCCCACGGTCAAGGCCAACTGCGATTGTCGCGAGGGCGCTTGAAAGGCCCACAAACTACTGTACACGAGATCCATTGCCGTACAGCCAAAACTGCGTTGATACTGTCTGTCTTTGGCACAGCCAGCCGGGAAACTATCGCCGTAATACTTGGACATCAGGCAGTACGAGATCGGTGCTTAGCGGGATTTCCAACTAAGGGAAACGTGGAGTGATGACGAGGATTCCCAAAATCTGGACCACCGCGTTCAGGTACGAGATTTACAGACCCCTCGAACACGGAAACTGCCAGTAATTTTAGGCCCGTGACTTGTGGCGTTTCTGACACGTCTTTTCAAAGGGAATCCTCGCGCACTACGCACTAACCACCATGTGCGTGGTACGGGGCCAGGGTTATTCGATCATCTGGGATAACCTGACCAACAGGTGACCTGCCGCGAACAGATGCCAATGGAACTCCTCTCAAGATTCTCGCGAGAATGCCCCTGAGATCGATTCTGAGCGAAGTTACAGCCAAGGTAGTGGTAAACTATCCCAGATTTTGCGTTAAATTTTTGACTAATACTTTGGACGCCCATTCAAAGCGTCTTTCCGAAGCCTAGCCAATGTGCTCGACTCTCCACCTCCGAGTACTCAAGGCCAATTCCCTTGCTGACCGGCGCAAGGAAGGTCCTCCTCCAGGTCGGTCGGACGGAGAGCTGGGGTAACATACTGATATCACTGAACGTGGCTCAAAGGAATGACCGACATGACCGACGTGACCGACCTTGCGCAGAGTAAGAAGGAATCGACCGCAGAGTGCCCGATCCCGAAGTACTGGAGGAGTCCGAGGACATCATTTACTCTGAAAATCAGATCAGTTATTAAAAGCAAACCATCAAAGACTCCAGGATTGGCAGAAATCTGCCCACGGCCAAAAAGTTTCGGTCGGAGTCTTGACTGTGCGGGGTCGGGACGATAATCTGCGACCATTCAGCCGTCATGGCAATCTTATATATTTTTCAGGGGGTAAGGAAATCGTCAAGTCCGATCTCGTCGACCTCATTGCGAAGGACGCAGGAATCACCAAGAAGGCTGCCGCTGCTGCTCTATAGTGCCGCGCAGAAAGGATAGGTGCGAAAAAGAGCGCGACTTTTTATCGG
>CAZCDS010000078.1:0-29189 GCA_964497585.1 uncultured Syntrophaceae bacterium | reverse complement strand
GCCTGTGTCATGGTAACGTTGGGAAAATGTCTATGAGGTTTTGCAACCACCTCTAGGCAGAACCTGTACACTGTGCGTTTTTCGCAGTCACCATTCGGCATCACTCGCTGTGATTTTCACTAAAAGAGTGAAATGCGGGTCAAGTATGGTTTTGCATCATGAGAAGATCCCTGCGATGGTGCTTGCAGGAAGCGTCAAACGTCTTGTCCGTTACCAATGGAGTATCCGGGCGCTTATTAAACACGAGAAACGGGGACATGCCACTTTTTCAGGTGCGTTCTTAACCGTCCAGGAGGCCGGACCGTGAATTCCTGATGAAACACCTCTTGGCGCGCATTTTCGCGGTTCAACACCTGGTGACAAACCTCACCTACAGCAGCTCGTGTGATTATCGGTCTGGACTCATGTTAGAAAGAGAACTCGTCGGAACGACAAAAGGGAGCAATGTCCTCTCTTCCCCTCAAGCTCTTCCCTCTCCATGAACGAACCGCAAGACCCCTTTGGGAGTGATGATTTCAAACTCGGGTGGAAAGCGAGCTTGCCAGAGTTCTGCGGAGGGGGAACCCCGGACCCAAAGGAGCCTCAAAAGGGATTTGAGCATGGTAGACCTGGAATCTGCGTTAGTGTATCTCCGATTTACGGCGAACATAGAGGGCGAGTTCCGGGTAGGCGAGTTCTGGGTACACCATTCTTAATTACTGCTGAGAGAGCCGGCCGCTTATCCAGGGAACAGCGCAGCGCTCCCGAAGATGGTAGGCGATTGGCGAGAATTCCCAAGCAGTGGGGTTGGGGCAAACGACGCCGAGCTCTTGCGTCTCCACGAACGAACCGCTAGACTCGTGGAGTGAGGATTTCATAACCCGTCTGGAAACCGAGCGTCCCAGAGTATGCACAGGCGGAAACCTGGACCCGAAGGAGCCTCCAAAGGGAATTCAGTATGGTGTACCCGGAATTTCCGGAATTTCGCGGAATTTCGGAATTTCAATTTCGGAATTCGGAAGGTGGGGGACTGTGCCCGCTTTCGACCCTGAAGGAGCATCCCGTGATCGTGTGCGATTCCGACCGGCTGGTGCCGGTCTGGACACGTCAACTTGCAGTGAAGAGGTTCGATTGACCGAAATATTCGATGCCATCGCAGAGGACTACGACCGATGGTACGATAACCCCGAGGGACGAGCAATATTCAAAGCCGAGTCGACCTGCCTGCGTCAACTTTGCGGAAAATGCAGTGGTCGATGGCTGGAAGTGGGCGTTGGTACAGGTCGCTTTGCCTTGTCACTGAGTGTTCATGAGGGAATCGATCCGTCGCCGCAAATGCTTGCAATTGCAGCCAAACGCGGCATCAAGACATATGAGGGCCATGCTGAAGCCCTCCCCTTCCCGGACCGTTCTCTGGCGGGTGTTCTCTTGGCGTTAACGTTTTGTTTCATTGCAGATCCTGAGCAGGCAATGAGGGAATGTCACCGAGTACTGCTTCCGAGGGGACGGCTACTCCTCGGGATCGTGCCGGAAAACAGTCCTTGGGGCAGAGCTTATCAGGCAAAAGGCTCGGAGGGACACTCGATCTATTCCCACGCCCGATTCCGCAAGGCCCACGAAGTAGTTGCTTTGATTGAGAATGCCGGCTTCGAGCTGCAGGATGCGGCAAGCACTCTTTTCTGGGAACCGGGGATGCCCCCAGAAACCAAACCGGCTATCAGGCCCGGCTTTGTCCCGGAGGCGGGATTCGTCGGCCTCCTCTTTAGGAATACTGATTCTCTGACTACCTATTCCACCGATCTGGAAGATTCTCAATGACGCAGGGAGCGGCTCAACAGACACTCCAGTCAGGTCCTGTCTTTTCCTCCGCTGCACTCCGCCCCGATCCAAGAATTGCGGAAACGGCCCCGAGGAGTATTCTCTCCTTTCCGGGGCCATTCCTCTCGCTCTGAATCATCTACTTGGAGGCCTTCTCACGGATGGCCATGACTGCCTTCAGCTCCGAGGCCGACCTGCAGATCTGCTCCGGCTGGATCGAGATTATGTTCTTGAGCACCGGAAACTTGTACTTGTCGGTGAAGCACGTTTCACCCCAGATGACGTCTTCGACCGCCTGGTGATCTTCCTTGCGCATGATCTTCCAGCCTTCCGGGGTTTCCCACGCAAAGGGATGAGCCTCAACCGCGGCGATGATCTTGTCCGCATCCGTGGAACGCGCCCGCTCGACTGCCGCCTTGATGAAGTACACACCCGCGTAGGTCTCACCTGCCATGTAATCGGGATACTGCCCGTACTTCTTCTTGTAAGCCTCCGCGAACTTGTGGTTCACCTCGCAATCGGGAGTGGTGAAAAAATAGCGGCTGGACATGATCAGCCCCTCGGGCATGTCCTTGCCCACGGGGATGAGGACTTCCAGGGCCCCTCCGCAGGGAAAAGCGAATTTCACCTTGTCGAAGAGCTTCTCAGGCAGGGCCTGCTTGATGAATGTCACCGCGTCGCCGCCCCAGAGGGGGCACCATACGGCATCGGGCTTCTTGGCCAGGACTTCTTTGATGAACGGCTTGTAGTCCTTGGTCATCAGCTTGGGCCACGCCTCACCGACAAACTCCACGTCCGGCCGCAGCTCTTTGAGCTTATCCTTAAACATCTTCCAGGAACCGTGTCCGTAGTTGTAATCAGGGCCCACGGCCATCCATTTCTTGTACGGCTTGGAAGCCATCAGGTACGCACCCGCGCGTGCGTGCATCATGGCATTGCTGAGGGTGCTGAAGAGATATGGGTTAAACTTGGCCCCGGTCAGAGCACCCGTAGCAGCCTGGGTCACCACGAGGATCTTCTTGTTCTTCCGGGCCACTTCAGTCAGGGCCATGGCCAGCTTGCTCGATGTCGGTCCCATGAGGAAGTCCACCTTGTCTTCGTTCAGAAACTTCTTTGCCAGACCGACCGCGATGTCCGTCTTCAGCTTTGTGTCACCGAATACGGCCTCGACCTTTCTGCCCAGAATGCCTCCCGATGCGTTTATCTCTTCGATGGCCATCTTGATGGCATTCTGCCCGTTGATACCATATCCTCCGAGCTTGCCCGAACTGATGAACATCGCGCCAATCTTGATTGGCTTGTCTGCGCCAACAGCCGGAGTCAAACCGAAGGCAAGAGCCACGATTAGCATGGACCACAAGATCTTCATCCTCATCATGCTCCCTCCTTGAACGATATTGGGGAATCAGGAAATCATGGGCAAGATCGGTGCCTCGGTTCACCACCGGGCGGTCATGCCCATTTATTAGCATAGTCCACCAGGTTCCATCGATCAAGCCCGGATTCGCGCAGGGGGTTCCCGGTCATGGAAAGGCATCCTTCTGACTATATTTCCTGGAATCTGGAACGTCAGATTGGGCGCCGAACCGGTCTCAAGATATCGGGGGCGTGTACTCCGTGAATGTACGATTGTGTGGATTAGGGGACATCCTTACCTTCTTTAAGTTGTGGTTCCCGGACTTCAAGCCGGAGGGAACGGAAATCCGGAACCCGGCCCCGTACTGGGGCGAAACCGGAACCGGGATAGGTCTAGTTTGAGCAAAAGCCAACCAAGTCAAGGGCGTCCCCAATCTCCAAGAGATCCCGGAACCGCCGCCAACGGCTTCTTGATAAGAATTCAGGCGATATTTCCGTGGACTGCCCCATCTTTCCGCCGATTGCTGCCGATTTGTAGCCGAATTCGGGGCTTCAAGTGGATGCGATAAACGGCCCGACCCACCACCCAGGCTGCCGAGACAAGCGGAAGCCGATGGCCCCTGAAGCCTGGGCGAATGTTCGGGCGCTCAGGTGCTTGCCCAATGTGCCTTCAGCCTTCCCTCTTGTCAGAAACTGTCGAGCTCTTTCCGGCGGACGGTGACGAGGAAATTTCGGTTGACCGAGCAATCTTCGCTGCAGTACCTTCGAGTATGACAAAAGGAAGTTCTCTGCAACGTGAGAACGGTCTTGCCTGAGTCGAGTTGTCCAGAGGGCAATACGGACCCTTTTCGGAGTCCGGGGAACCATCCATCGAACCTCCATGGGGACCAAGACGCCCGAAAACCGAGGGCGGCAGCATTATTCAGGTCGAATCCATAGCCAGGAGTCGGGTATGGCAGGAAATGAAAAAAGCAAAGAACAACTGATCGCGGAACTGCGTGACTCGGAGATGAGATTCCGATCATTGGCAAGATCTGCCGTTGACGGAATCATCTGCGCCGATAGTCGCGACAGGATCATCTTCTGGAACAGAGCAGCGGAGCAGATGTTCGGCTACACGGAAGCTGAGATTCTCGAAAAGCCGGTCATCACGATTATTCCCGACTCCTTAAGGGAGGATCACAGGCAAGGCGTAAAGAGGTATTTGGAGACTGGTAGGACTGTTCTCATAGGGAAGACCAAGGAAGTGAGGGCTCTCAAGAAGGGTGACGTGGAGTTTCCTATCGAACTCTCTCTTGCAACCTGGGTGGCCGGAGGAGAGGTTTTCTTCGGCGCCATCATTCGTGATATCAGTGATAGAAAAGAAGCGGAGAGGGCGCTCCAAAAGAGCATGCAAGAGGCCCATGAAAGAAAAGACGAGGTTGAATCGCTCATTCAAATGGTGGCGCATGACCTGAAATCTCCCGTTCTCAGTATAGCGGGGCTCGTTCGGGTCCTCAGGAAACAGTTGCGAAAATTGCCGCCCGAGACGAAACGAGACAGCATCTTGGCTCACCTGAGTCTTGCCAGTGAAACGCTGGAGAGCTTTCTGAAGGATCTCCTCGACGGGCTGGCTGTTGAAGCCGCTGAACCGGAGCCAGGCCCCGTCGAACTCCATGAAGTGGTGGCCAATGTGCTTGAGCTTCACAAACAGGACATCCAGGAGAAAAGCATCGGCATCGTGGTTGACATAGCGAAGTCCCTCCCGAAAGTCCACGCGGACGAGCATCGTCTTGAACAAGTCTTTGACAATCTGGTAACCAACTCCATCCGATATATAGGACGAAAATCGCACCCCGAAATTCGCATTCAAGCCGTCCAGGATGGAGACCTCATAATTGTCAGCATATCGGACAATGGGATAGGCATTCCTGTGGAGTTTCACGGGAGAATCTTTGACCGGTTCTTCCGCATACCAGGCACCGGTGTGGAAGTTGGGTCTGGTCTGGGGCTTTCTATCGTAAAGAGAATAGTGGAAAGCCACGGAGGGACTGTGTCGATTGAGTCCGAAGAAGGAAAGGGCGCAACCTTCAGCCTCACATTGCCGCAATTCAAGTCTGGATAGAGGGTGCCATGCACATGCTGCCGACTGAGGAGGACATCTGTAATCAACCCTCAACCGGAAAGGAGGCAGAGGATGTCAGTGGGGAGGGTTAAATGGGCGGCGATCATTTCTTTCGTCATCGTGATGGTCGTCCTGTTGGGAGTTGGTTTCGAGTGATTTGCCTTATCGCTCCTGCGTTCCCGGCATTTCTCGACCAGAAGAAATCCCATGCTCAGCCATCCTGATGTGGGAAGAGTGGCCTCAAGTTCCGAAGAATATGGGAAAGAGGGTTCTTCGTGGCGTCACGCGGCTTTCAGGATCATCCACCAACCGACGAGCCGATCTGATCCGCTTGTCCCACAAACTGGAGCGAAGAGCCTTGCTTTTCCCTTGTTTCGCCCATTCACAGTTGCCTCAGTCGTTCTTGTAACACCCTTTCCGCCCGTTTCAATTCCGGAACAGTCATCGGCCTATGGAGTGTGCCGTCTGATTCTTTTTGCTCGACGGGCTCAATTGACCCGTCCTGCAAGCCTTGAATGACTCTATAATTAATCTCCGGCACCCGACTGCAAACCCTACGACTTAAAATGTGCAAGTTATCTCCCCTTTCCGGAGCAACCTCAATGAAGAGCAATATGGGTCCCGTGTCAATGCCTTTGTCCACATAATGAGCCGTCAACCCTATTCTATCGCTATTCAATACCGACCAGGACAAAGCATCCAATCCCCGATGCTCTGGAAGCTTGGCCTTGTGGACATTAATGATTCTGGTTCCGCTCATTGACAATAAAGGTTCCTTGATGAGCCAGGCGAATGATGTAAGAAGCGCATACGAAATACCATTTTGTTCCAAGATTCGTCGCGTTGCCAAACATGAGTGACGATCAACCAAAAAATAGGGAATGCCCATCTGATTCAAAAATTGTTCTAGTTCTACAGGATTTTTTGCAAAGTACCTGCCTGTCTTTTTTACCATAGTTCGCACTTTCCCAGGGGTTAAATGCCACAGAGACGTAAGATATTGCCTGTATATGGACGGCGGGTATAGATAACGATGGAATTCTTCGTGAGCCTTAAAAAAGCTCAGTGCTCGGTCGGAAAACCTACGGCGTTGCGCCGTCTCGATAATAACCAGAGAAACCTCCGCACCTCTCTCTCGAAAGTATTTTATGGTGTCCACAGCCTTCCAGCAATTCATTCGGCACAAAATCGCTACTTTCACGCTTTCAACCTCTGCTCGCAAAGTGTGCTCTCCCGATCGACTTCGCCTAGAGGCGGATGCCAAACCATGGAAACCTTGTAAGGGCGCGATTTCCCCTCCACCCCACCAAATTACCATTCGGAAAGAGAACGTGCGGCTACAAGCGTCTCAGGGTTTTTCTCTTCGATGTCTCGATTGGGGCGCTCTGGGAAGTTAATTTCCCGGATCAACAATATATGGTTCTATTCGCCCGCCACGGTTTCTCTTGCGTTCTCCTGCCTCTCTTCCGCATTCCGACCACTCAAACGTCCCTGTCCGGGCCTCAGGTGGCCTTATGAGCGATGCGTGGGGCAGCCGTCAACTCCGAACAACCATATCCGGTGTGCGAAGAGCTTTCCGGCATGAAAGAACCACCGCGTACATCAGGACAACCCAACGAGAACAACAGAGGGACGGGGTAGCCGGCCCTCCGATGCAGCGACCCTTCAGGCTAGGTTGAGGGAGTGACGTCTCGCATGCCAAGACTATCGGGACCGCTCCCGGTCTTAGTCGGCAGAACGCTGGTATCCCGGACCACCTCCCATACCGTCAGGCGCGGTGGCTGCCATTCCTTCTCCCGCTCGGGAAACCCGGCTGCTTGGTTCACATTACGTCCCTTGACTTTGTGATCACACTTTTTCACGCCACCCCTCCCTCTCCCTCGGGTTATTGCATCGGATCCTGCTGTAACGGAAATTATTCCACGATCTCCTCAATGCGGGCTGCCATGGGCCGGCAACCATCCGTGCGACTGATTTCAACCCCCGAATCGACGTCGCCGCACTTGCGAAAATGGCCGGAAGACTCCGATTCCATGTTTACTACCCATTTGTAGCACCTCACCTGTTTCTAAAGGATACGACTTCCTCGATCATACGGTCAACCTCAATCGGATGACGGGACCGATCAACCATCGGACGCGTTTTCCCTTTTTCCTGAGCAAAGATGATCCCCTCCTCATCGTTTAGCATGAACGGATCTGACCGTAGATTTCTCGGATTCGGCAACAAGGGCATCGCATCCTCAACCACCCTGATTGAGGGAGAGGGGCGGTGTTTTCCCTGCGTACCACGAAGCAGGATTTGATAAGGAGCTAAGCGGACTTTGTGCCTGCCGACCGATAGCGTACCGATGATGTGGCGCGCCGGGAAGAGAAGTCATGGACGCGTTCATCGCAAAAAAAAAGCCCCCAACATCGAGGTGAGGATGATTGGGGGCGGATATGCATGGGGCGTCGCTCTATGGGCAACGGGTTCATCCTGAAGCGGAGTCGCCTGTTGACAAGCTGGAGGAACGAGGAATAACGAATTCCGCATCCAGAACTCTCCGGCTTTATGCGCAAGAGCCGCCGCCGGGAGCATAAGGTGGGTTGGGGAGTCTCTCAATAGATGGCTTCGCTGGGCGGGTAAAATCATCGCAGTGGATGGACATCATCTACCGTTCTTGCGCATGCGCTTGCGAATGTGCCTGATTCGACGATCAAATATCGGATGATTCGGAGCCGCGTTGCAGCACTCTTGGTTCCGCCGACCGCTCATGGCACCAGTCGGATATCGGTAAAATATACCGTCCATGTACCTGTTCCCGTTGATTGAAACCAAATCCCCGAGACCGCTGTCGCTGGCTCGATGTATGCCGATCCATGTGGTGCGTGTGCATCGTTCCCCACCACATCCAATGGCCCCCAGAGAGAGCCGAACGGTTTACTGGCCCGTGTGTTGCTGTCCCCCCAGTATGTGCTTATCGATGCATTGTTGGTATGATGCTCGTTGAGTATCTGGTAGTCCATGATGACGGCTTCCAGGCTGGCGAAATCAGCCGCACTTAGAGTGCAGCCCCACGGGACGAAAATCGGACCGCCTGAGAAATGCGGCCCAACGGTAACGTCAGACGGTGCGCAGGTCGACCCGCCGGTATTCTTTCTCAAATGTCTCTCAGTCCCTGAGGCAACGCTCTGCCAATAGTCAAGGCGCCGAGGGCTGGAGAAAATCGGCGTGGGCCTCTCAATGGGGGATTCCAGCGCAAAGAGGTTATCCAGGCGAAACCCGACATGGAGATACAGTCCAACCGTGTGGATCCCCTTGATATAGCGGTCATTCTCGTACATGTAGAATCCCCGAAACATCCCGTCACGTGAAGCCACCTGCACTCTCGCTCCGTACCCGCTCTTTCGTTGGTATACCGGTCTGAGCTGATGGCCGACTTTGTAGCCGATCAGCGCCAATTGCAGATCGGGTCCTCCTTCCCAAAGTTCATGGTAGTACGTCATCGTTCCGTCGAATGTTCCCTGTCCCCACGCCCCTGAGCCTACTCCGAACTGGCCTGTGTTCCCACCTCCGTACCAGTTGACAGTCAGATCAATTGCGTCATCGCCGGGAAGCATCGTCATCATGAAGCCTCCGGCGCTTGGTGACGAATACCACTCATCCCCTAGCCGGGTCGCATCGTAGAAGCCGTGGACTCCTACAATTGCACCGTCACCGAATCGCCTCCGGTATCCTCCGCCCGCTGAAAGGTCTATCCTGCCTGTCCAGGAACTCCAACTCCTGCCGAGATCGTGGAGTGTCCCATGGATCTCACCATAGAACGAGGTATTCACGCCGAATCGAACCGCCCGCACGTACTCCACGAGCAACCTGCTCCATCTGTCATGTTTTCCGAAGCTATGGAGATAGCTGATTTCCAGGCCGGGAATGGTAGGCAATATATCCGGGAACATTCGGCTTGAGAGATTTAGCGTATCCGATCCCCTCGGCAGGCCCCCTGTAGAACCCGGCATACCGAAAGGATTGGTCGGTACGAGATCAAGTCTTGCTCCCTGCATGAGTCCTTGAGCAGAAACCGAACCCGCTGGGAACAGAACGACGAGAACAGCGAAGACACAAGCAACAAGGCGCAAACAACGACGGGAAGACTCCATAACCCCACTCCAAAACATGCGAAGCGCTACCGCACGGCCTGATAGCCATCCGCAGAGCACTATTCATGAACAGAAACGGAACTTTCGGCAGGTTACCAGAGAAAGAGCGGCCTTGTCAAGGTTGAAAGCGGCCTTACGCCCACGATGCTTCTTGCTCGGCCATGGCAAGGGGAGCAAACTACGTACTGACCGTGAAAAGGAAAACGCACTGAGGTTTCGTGTACTCAATCCTCAGCGGCTTTATGAGTTCCTGAAAGGTGAGAGTGCGGGGGAATCTGCAAGTTTCACATCCATGAGGCTGAGGGAGACCATGAAGAGAGATGATGCGGACGATCACTGCACAAAAAGATCCCCCAACATCGAGGTGAGGATGATTGGGGGCGGATATGCATGGGGCGTTGCTCTATGGGCAACGGATCCGTCCTAAAGGGGAGTCGGCTGGTGACAAGTCAAGAATACCAGGCGATAATGAACCCAGCGTCCAGAACTCTCCGGCTTTATGAGCAAAAGCCGCACCATCTAAGGGTGGACGGCTTGGAGAGATGAAGTCCTTGAGGCGCAAGATGCCGTCTGTTTAACACGCTTCCTTTGCATTAAGGGACTTCTCGATATATGTAGACCGTAACAGATCCTGGATTATAAGGCGTGGACCGGAGGTTCTGCAGCCACATCGACTGAATAGCAGTGAAACTGCTTGTACCGATCCTCCTCACTCCAGAACAGTATCCTGGGAAAATATAGTCCAAAAAATTACCTTGTGGGCAGCCGTCATTCCTGTCGAAATAAACTTCGATTCTGGCGTCCCCGGTATTTTGTGTTTGAACACAAACAAAGATATTATACCATACTCCAATCTCCGTCGGAGTCCAATTCGGGCCGTTGTCACACGTACTCGCCGCTCCCGGTCCAATCTCGCCTGGCGTTACCGGACCATACACGTACTCTATCTCTCCCAACCCTGATCCATCGCACAGACAATCACCCCGCACACCCGTTCTGACCATCGCAACAGTGTGTGGTGGACTCAGATATTTCCTATCAATTTTCTGGGTCAGGAGTCTTCTCAGGCTTCTCGGACTCCTGAAGATCGGTTCCGGCTTTTCGAATGGGCTCCCGCCGTTGAGCAGGTTGGCGAAGTCCAGGCCCACGTTCAGGAAGCCACCGACCGTGTGGTACCATCCGTTCACCGGATCGTGGCCGGTACCTGCCTTCACACTGAACATGCCGTTGCGTGTACGCACCTCCGCCTCTGTGGCCCATCCATACCGTTTTATTCCTATGTCGAATTGGTATCCCGTGGCCTTGAGCCTGAGATCGGGGCCGTAGTCGCCCAACTCGATGGAGTACCGGGCGGACACGTCGAAATTACTCGGCCCGTTCCTGAAAGCATTGATGATGCTGTTACGGCCCTGGAAGATGTCCCCGTAGTAGTTGAAGCTCAGCTCTACGAGGTCGTTCCCAGCTCCGAGAGTGGCCATTTCAAGCCCGAGCCCACCCGAGCCGTACCATCGATTGCCCAGCTTGGTCGTGTCGTAGAAACCGTTCACTCCGAGCATGAGACTCGGGTTCAGGAGTCGACGGTAACCGCCGCCCAAGGAGAGGTCTATCCTGTCGGGGTAACCCCTCTCGGTTCTGATCCGAGTGACTTTTCTCGCATATTTCACCTCATTCTGGGACATAATTTCGGAATATGTGGATCTGAAAAGACGCTGCAGGGTTTTCCAGAAATTCGTGAACTCTCCGTGCGCCTCTCCAAAGATCGCCTGATCATCACGGATGGTGGCAGGGAGCACGTAATCCAGGGTGAGACGACCGGTTCTGATCACATTACCGAATTGGTACAGATACCCGATCTCCAGGTTGGAGATGGGCGGGAGGATGTCCTTGAACATCCCACTGTTCAGATAGAGTGAGTTCGATCCCTGCGGCAGCCCTGCGGTCGTGCCCGGCATACCAAAGGGATTCGACGGAACGAGGTCGAGCCCCCCCCCAACGGACGGCGCACTGTATGGCGATTGAGGAAGACCTTGAGCAGAGGCGCACGTTGAGATCGCCCACACAAAAACAACAACACTGATGATAACCGGAATTGATGGCCTGCCACGTCTCCCATCCATCATTCCCTCCAACAAATAGCGCTCCACACTCCTGCAGGTGATCAGGCGAGGAAGGACCACAATAACAAAGAAAAGCAGAATAGAAGGGAGTGTAACAGGACAGGGCTGAAAAGGCAAAATGTGCCCCCGGCCTGACCCCCAAAAATGGTCCCATCATCATGAGAGCTGCGTTAATCGTCCCAAAACTGAAAATTTATGCAGCCTGCATCGCATCCGGTTGGGCTTCCGCAAGTAACGCGCATACTGTGAACTGAAAAGCTGGCTGCGAAACCAGTAATGCAATTCGTGGCGTCGAGATCGTTAATGGCGACGCCTACCGAAACGCTGCCTGTGCAATCGTTGGAGGAGTCAAAAAAGGTGAAGTAAAGATCCCCCTTGGTGCCTTTCCTCGTGATAAAAAGTGAAACGTTCCCAAAACTCACCGTCGTATCAGGTACGTCACGACAAACGAACTGTCCCAATGTCATCGTCGCCGGCGCATATACTTGGAACTCTCCTCGGAAATTTGGAGTGAGTGGGCTTGTCGCACATGCATTTGCCGGGCAATCGCCAGCACCAGCGGCCCTGGTTGATGCTGTCGCGGTCGGCGGACCGGGGCCGTTCCATTGGCGTCTGACCACGGTTGACAGCCTCCGACGTATGTTCCTCGGACTCCTGAATATGGGCTCCGGCATCACAAAGGGGCTCTCCCCATCGAGCAGATTGGCCAACTGAATACCCACGTTCACGAACCCGCCGATGGTGTGGTAAGTCTGATTGATACGGTCATGGGCCGCTTCGTATTTGACGGAGAACATCCCGTCCTGTGTCTTCAGTTCTGCTCCGCCACGGAAACCGTACACGCCGCTTCCTGCGCTGAACCGGTAGCCCGTGGCACTCAACCGCAGGTCAGGCCCGCCGTTCCAGAGCTCGTGGGAGTACCCTGCCTGAAAATCGAAATTCTGAGGACCCCTGCGGAAAGCGTCGGCGAGCACGTCGGTGCTGAAGAGATTTCCGTACCAGTTGAAGGTCAGATCGAGTGCGTCATTGCCTGGTAGGATTGCCGCATATTCGAAGCCGAGACCCCCCGACGAATACCATCGCTTGCCCAGGTTGGTACTGTCGAAGAATGCATTGACACCAAGGAGGGTCGTCTCTGCGAAGATCTTGCGGTACCCGCCACCGAGAGAGAGGTCGGTCCGTTCATTGAAGCTGCTACGTGTTGTTGTTGTGGTTGTGATGATGGTCGGGGCTGTGTCCACTCGCTGCCAGATCGAGGAGATCGTGTTCCAAAAATTGGTGAACTCTCCGTGCGCTTCTCCGAAGAAGGCACTGTTTCTTCCCAAGCTCACGGGAAGAAGATAGTCCAACGTCAACCGGCCCGTTCGTACGCGCTTTCCGAAGTAGTAGAGATAGCCCACTTGAAGGTTTGGCGTTGGACCCAGAATATCCCTGAACATCTGATCCGTGAGGTAGATCGAATCTGAAGCACTTGACCCTGCCCCGCTCGGCATTCCCAACGGATTGGACGGCGCAAGGTCAAGCCCACCTCTCACCAGGGACGGCGCACTGTACGGCGATTGAGGAAGTCCTTGAGCCCAAAGCGAGCCTGCAAGAAACCCCACCCCGAGGAGAACAAGAACAGATGTGACGAGCCTCAAACAACGACGGGAATATCCCATACCGAACCCCCGAACAGGCGAGCCGCTACCTGACGGTCGGATAGCCATCCGCAAGACAATGTTCACGAACAAAAACGGAATGGACGGTAATCTACAGGAGCAAAGATGCGTTGTCAAGGATGAAAGCGCCTTTGCGCACAGAGTCTGCTCGCTCGACCATGGCAAGGGGAGCAATCTACGTACTGACTGTGAAAAGGAAAACGCACTGAGGCCTCCCGCACCTAATTCTCAGCGACTTCATGAATTCCTGAAGGGTGAGGGTGCGGGCGTTTCTCCAACTTTCACGCTCGCCTAACTCTCTAGTCGGTCATATCCCCTCAAGATCATAGATACAGTTAAGGGCTTGTGTGTCTCTCCAGAAGGATAGACCTGATCAAAAGACAAAGGAGGTGCAGTCGCATGAAGAAAGCACTGGCCAAAGGTCTGCTCGTTATCATCGAGGCTGGCATCGAGGTGCTGGCAGAGCGAATCAAGAAACGGAGGAACAAAAATGGGAATCATGGTGGACTGGATCATCTTCGTCGGGGCAATGGCGCTTATGATCTACTTGATCGATCCGCTGCCCATTCTGCTGCTGTGGGCAGTCAGCGTCATTTAGGAAAGGGACGCACACACGGGCGCTTTATATCTTTGGAACTAACAGATACCATGGAAGGAGGAGGTTCAAATGAGCGCACAAACCATTTTCAGAGGAGATGAACTCTTGAAGCGTCGGCAGAAGGTTGACGGTGAATGGATTGAGATGCCGTATCCCAAGTTGGGCGGGCGGCTGAGGGTCTTGCATGAGCTGCATCAGGCGATTTCCATCAATACGGAGATCGTTCAGATGTCACCGGAATTCGTAGTGGTAAGAGCCACCATCCAGACCGACAAGGGGAGCTACTCTGGCACCGGCACTGCTTCGGCCCAAAGAGATGCTCGATTGGCAGATTCCCTCGCTGAATTGGCTGAAACCCGAGCAATTGCCCGCTCCCTGAGGTTCTGCGGCATCGGAACCGAGTATGGCTCGGCTGAAGAGGTCAATCACCTGGCTGATGAGGGGCCACAGACCGAGCAAAGCCTGGGCAAAGACAACAGGAAGATGTTCGACCAGGATACCGGCGGGGGCGAAACAGGATCAAGACCGCAACGTTGCGAAATTGGTCTGGCGACCCAGGCACAGTGTCGGGCGCTGTATGCGCTGACAAAAAGAGCCCGGTACACGGAAGAGGACATAGAGAGGATGCTTGAACCATTCAACACCTCCCGATTCCAGGATCTCACCCGAGAAGCAGCCAGCCATTTGATCACGAGCCTGCAGACCGAAGCCGCAGCATAAGCCAATCCGAAATCCCAAACCATGAAAACCGGGGGCAGAGCCTCGATGGATTCGTGCGTTCTGCCCCGGAAAGGAGAAGTGTGTCATGAGCCATTTGCCCAATCATCTCTCGTGGACGAGTCTCTCCACGTACACGAGGTGCAGTCTGAAATGGCGATTCCATTACCTGGACCGAGAGGAAGAGGAGTTCGCTCCAGCCGCCAGAGTCTTCGGTCAGGCAATCCACGAAGCCATAGGAGCTTTTCTGCAGAGCACGCTCAATGGCGAGTCGCTCCGTCCCGGTGACCTCGTGGACGTTTACCGGCAGATCTGGCTTTCCCATGACGGCCCGAAGGTCAAGTACGGGGCCCGTGACTCCGAGGACAGTCTGCTCACCAAAGCGAAAGGGCTGCTGGCGCTGTTCTGCGAGCAACATGATCCCGCTGCGCAGGTCATAGCGGTTGAGGAAGCCTTCACGGTGGATCTTGAGGAAATCCTGCCGGATCATCCGTACCCGCTGCCTCAGTTCGTCGGGTACATCGATGCGATTCTCCAACAGAATGGATCGACCGCCCTCGTGGACTACAAGACCGCGGCGAGGAAGCCCAACGGCAGCGTCGATGCTGCCCAGCTTCACGGGTACAGCCTCGGTGCGGCGGCCATGGGCTACGATCCCGACGAGCTGGACTTTCGCTTCGACTACCTGATTAAGACCGCCAATCCTGATCTCGTGAGCCGCACAGTTCAGGTCAACCAGCATGACCGCACAATGTTCCTCAAGAGCTTGACGAGGGTATGGAGAGCAATACAGACAGCGATCTTCTACCAGAAGCGAGGCCACCAACGACGTCAGAATTCTCGTCGACGGGAGCTCGTCTGTTACTCCAAACCTAAGTATCCTTTTTACTGGGTGGAATTCAGGCTCGGGTACCGCCTCCTCGATCAGTTTCACGGGTCAGATGCGTATCATAGAGCTATCGAATCCGAGCGAGTGGCTCCAATTATCAGGGATTATCAGGTGAGAGTGACCGCATTCGGATCGATTCACGTTCAACGATCATGCCAGGTCGAGCCGTGTACTCATGAACCATCGTCTTCCTGGCCTGAGCCGGGACCCGACGTGACCCCGTGGTCCTCCTGTCCCTTTCGAAAAAGAGCACTGCCTGCACTTGAGCACGAGAAGGTCCCCGTCTGGTAATCATTGATTTCCAAAACCCGGACCCTGTAGGTAAGCGTTTTTCCTGCCAAGGGATGGTTAAAATCCACGATTATCGATTCCTCCTTCACCTCTGTCACCGTGGCCGGGAGCTTTGAGCCGCACATAAAACTGAGCAGCATGACCGTGCCAACCGCGGGCTCTACTTCGGTACTAATCTTTGATACTGGAATTTCCTGGGTTTTGCCTTCAATGGGGAGCCCGAAGTTCTCTTCAGGCAGCAATGTAAATTCTTTCTCTTCATTAATTGTCATTCCAATGAGAGCGTGATCAAATTGGCTTTCACCGGGAACGTCTCGTACCTGAAACTCAACGGGAGGAAATCCATTACTCGAATCAACCAGTTGTCCATTTTCCAATGAACAAACATAGTGTATTTTCACCCAGTCGCCACTCTTTACTGTTCGCATGTTTCAACCTCGCACTGGTAGGTAACGAAACCGAGCTCCTCAGATTGACCCGTTAAACCGTGAGGAATCGCTGGTTCCCGTCGTGCGCGCCCCTTCAGAGTATTCAGGAACATGACACGATCGGAGCCGACATGAGGTGCATGTGAAATGCCCAACTGCTCGGGTATTGCCCACCTGCCAATCCCGGGAAAGGAGAGGCAGGTGAGCATCTCAGTGAATATTCTACCTCTTGGCAAAAAGCTCTTCCCCGGCCTTGCCGAATACATGCGCCTGCGGAAGCAACCTGTTAAAATAGTATAGGTTGGCGGTGTATATGGCGGCCATTGGGTTGTTTGCCAGTACTCGATCTTTTATGGCCATCACCGTCACGGGAGCATTGGCATATTTTCGAAAGAGAATGTCGTGTCCCACGCACAGCCCCAATTCCAGGTTGAATTCAGTTTCTGCTTTGTTGAGCACAAAAGCCTGCATAACGGGATTGCACAGGGGCAACGCCTGAAGGAAGTCCGTCTGCCAGCCGAGACTTTGATCGTGCCTGGTTCCTCCGGCAGCCATACACATAACCGACGCGGTCTTGAAGCCATTTGTTTTCAAGATCCTGTCGACTTCCCTGGCCTCTTCAACAAGCGCGATACAGCAGGCCATACCAATCTTTTCCCACTTCATGAACCGGGCAAACTCCATGACCTCCTCGAGCCGCGTAAGGGTTGGCCCGTATTTGTCGTCGAACGCCTGATGAAGCACGAATTCGGCTGCCATATTGATGTTATAATCCCACGTGCCCACGGCCTCTTCGCTGAACAAGATCTGCTTGGCTTGTTCCGCTTCTTCCTCGTGAAGAGTTATGGGACAGAACCGGGGTCTGGGTTCCTTTCTCCCCGGGAATACGCACTTCTGCACTTTACAGGCTGCACAAGACGATACCGTTTTCTTTTCTGCTTTTTCCTCTTCCATTGCTGTTACCTCCTCTTGCCTTCCGCTTTTCTGTCAGACGGAAGCTCGAGAATTGCGGCACCTTCCATGGTTCACATTACCTTAGCCATCTGCCTTCTATGCTGTCAGATAAACGTATCCTTCCTTATCGAACCTGGCAGGGACGTCGGTGTAAAGCCATCCCTCACTAATGGCCTTGGCGGTCTTGCCTTCACTCTCATAATAGCCCTTGCAATAACTCACCCCCGGTGACCCATTTATTGCCAATCTGCCCGTTTCTCCTTCCGGAACCTCCTTGCCCTGGTCATCAACAATCTTTATCTTCGCGCCCAGGGTCGGTCTGCCCACGGAGTCGATCTTCATGCTTTCAAGAACAGGATTGATGAACGGAGCGGCACATTCCGCCATTCCGAAATATCTTGTCACCGGTGCCTGAAAGCGGTTTGAAAACAGGTTGATTTCATCTTGATTCAATTCTCCTGTGTACATCAGCAGCCTCAATGCAGTCTTGCCGTCCCGGAGAGTTGGCGGTTGAGCCAACACCTGTCGAGCGAGATCCGCCGTAAGAAACCCAACGACTCCCCTGCCCATGTCCTTTTGCAAATACGGTGCAAATCGGCCGACCTGATGAATCCAGTCGGCTTCATAAAACTTGTCGCTCAGAACGAATTTCGCACCGGCAAGGAATGCGCCCAGCGCCGAACTGATCTGCTGAACCGGATCGAAGATTTGATTTGCCTCAATAACCACTTCACTCTTATCGTATTTCAGACTTCCTGAGACAATCTCCGCCCAATACAAATAATATGCCTGGGTGAGAACCACTCCTTCCGGCTTCTCTCCCCATCCGCGGGCATAATAGATCACCGCGTCGTCGTCGGGAGAGACATTCGCCTCCGGGAACTCCGTGGGGGCCTCGGCAACCAGGTCTGAAAAAAGGAGAACATCGGGCTTCCCTTCTTTTGTTTTGCAAAGGATGACGTTTTCCACAGTGGCGCAGTTGCTCCGGATGTTATCAAATGCGTCGACAAACGCGGGCTCGGTAATGACCGCTTTGGCTTTTGAGTGATTCAATATTTGCAGCCACTCCTGTTCCGATGAATCAATGTCGGTCGGAACCATAATTGCCCCGATACATCCCAGGGCAAACCAGGAGTACAGGTATTCGAGGCAATTGCTGCAATGAATGTTGACCTTGTCCCCTTTGTTGATGCCAAGCTTCAAAAAAGCGTTGGCAACTTTCCCCACGACCGCGGGCATTTCTCCGTACAGAACCTCCTGAAATGCCCACGAATTGTTGTCATACACGGCAAACACGTTGTTCTCCCGAAGACCTGCCTGATGTTTTATGTACCACTCGAAATTTCTGTTACTTGTCACATCCATTGTCTTGTACCTCCCTTGGAAGGTTTTTTCCGGCAACCGTCACCAGGATCTCTGACCCGGCCACCGGGGAGAGGTGCGAAATGATGTTATTCACCCATGAAATCATGTGTGAACGCGACCTACGGGAATGTTGGAATTTCTCTTCCCCTGGTCGTTCACCGCTCTCGGAAGTTAGACCGGGACAGCTCGGAATAGGAGCCATCTCTACGCTAACCCTGAAGGAGCCCTTGCCCTGGTGTCAGGTTCAATCGAAGGGGAAACGTCCAGATCAGCAGTTATGAACGGTAACGAGACAGCGGCCTTGTGAAAGCCACGCTTGCAGTTCCGGCACACCGGCTTCTTCAAGATCGCTCGATAGGAAGCCCAATCCTTCACGGCCCAAACCATCCGGGAATCGCAATCCGCAGGGACAATCCGGACACAGGCGAAGAACGCTATCGTGACCAGCGAGCAGCTACCCTTTTTTCACCTCCCTTCTCAGCGGCAGCCTCACTCCACAGCCATCTCCTCCAAAAGCCTCGGCTGATGCCCTGCAAAACGGCCTCCGCTGTTGAGTCTACATAGTACCAGGAGCTTGCATGTTGGGCGTTTCCGCGGGACGCAGAGATCGACTCTCTGAGGATTCGTGCCTCGTCCGGCGCCCCTTTGACCTGCCGACCATCTCTTAAACCGGCAGATCGTGACATTGCGTCATCCATTGCACAGATTGGATCATCAACCAGGTAATGAAGACCCTGTGTCGTTTCGCGCGACCGCTTCACTCCTGGTTCTCAGTTCCTTCCCGTGCCGGGACGGCCACCACCCGCGGCTCAACCTCCTTTCGATACGGATGGTGAAAATGGAGCCGGTTACAAAAGCAACATTTGCGATGTAACCCATTGCCATCACATGGTCGAAAATGCGTCTTTCCAGGCTTTGCAGCCTGTACTCGTATGGTGTCCCGAAAATACCGTCCACAATCACAGCGGCTCTCGCCGGGTTCCCGATGATTGTTCAGGTTATTTGCAGGACAGGACAATCAAGTTTGGGAGATTACGGATGAAACTGCTCTCCGAGAGGTGAATCAAGCCACAATCTGGAACACGTTCGGGCCTCTCCTGGGACAGCCGGTTCACACACGTGCCCCGCCCTTCCGAGCACCTGCCTCTCTCAGGTAAGCGTCTCTTGGGGTCTGTCATTTTTTGCCATCTCACCAATCATCGCGTCACTCACGACGATGGAGGGTCAATGACTCTCGTGGGTCACGTTTAAGTGGGATTTTCTTTTCACTATGGATGACCGTGGACCTCTCTGTCAAGGAGAAAAAAATGCTTCCTCAGGGTTCGTCCTTCAGATTGGCGAGCATGGCCCGTGGAATCGGAGCATGGCGGACTTATTAAATCAAATATTGCAAAAACGGCCATACCTCAGCGCAGCCGACTGAATATCTTGGCGCAGAACTGCTCTCAGGGTTCTTCTCGTCCATTTCTCTGCGGTGGTCTCGGAGGTGCTGAGAAGCTGGGGTAAGGTTAGAGACAGATCATGGCTGAGTTGGAAACGGCCGCATGGCCCTGAGCGACGAAGAAAGAAGAGTGAAGTCCCACATCTCAGATATGGAAATCATGAGCTAAGAAGCCTGTATCTCCTCGGGGTCTCCATTGGTCACGCTGTCGGTCATCAAGGTCTTGATGAGATCTATGACTTCTTCTATGTTATTCAAATCATGGACGTCCACCGAGGCACAAGGACCGTTGTAGACGGGGATTATGCCGCGATCCCCGAAATTCTGGTTGTTTTAAGCCGAAAGATCGATCTCCGGTGGATTTCGATCCACGGATCGGCTTAGCCGAGAGTCTGAAAACGGTGCGGCGACTCCAATTCCCAGCTTTTGGCCAGGTCAGCGCCTCTTTTGCCAGATTTTGAACATACCACTCCCTCGGTTCCCCGGTCAAACGCAACCTTGAACGTCTGCCTTCACTCAAACACGGCCCGATGATGTTGGGCCAAAGCGAAAGCTGACGCAAGGTTGCCAAGTCAGCTTCCGTTGCCCTTCGAAGTGCTCGCAGAATACTGCGACCGCTTCCCAGCGGCGCGGAGAATGCTTGAAAGGCAAGATTGTTCGGGGATCCATTAGTCCCACTCCGTTTGCCACGCTCCTTTAGTCATGTCCCCTCAAAATCATGAGACTGTATCTATGAGTTTGTGAGTCTCTCCAGAGGGACAGACCTGATCGTTGACACCGGGCGGCTGAGGCCCCTTGTGAGGAGGATTATGGTACCGGCTGGCAATCTGGAGTCCAACCGGGGATGCACGTCGAGGAGTGAGCTTGGAACAGAGGTGCTACCGATCAAGGTGCGCTGTTCAATCAGAGCCTGCAAAGCCCCGGACCCGTATTCAGGAAGGCAGCAGACGAGCCGTCGCATGAGGTCGGACGTGAGCCAGGCATATGGTTCTCCTTACACGCCTATCTGTGATAGCTCTTGTCGTACCGAGATTTCCAGGCTAAAAGGTATGCTCACAACTGAGCACATGCAATTGTCGCGAAAGGAGGGATTGCGATGATCACTCCCACCATTGAGCTTCTGTCTATGTTGGCGGCCTTATCGGTCCTTGCGATCGCAACAGTCAAAGCAGCCGGCGGCGATGGGACGGATCCCAAGGACGCAACGGCAGAAACGAAAAGGATCAACTCAGGCTTTCTCAACCAGCTCCCGTTTCGAAACAAGGAGGATTTTGAGGACGCGCAAAGAGGCTTCCTCGCCCCGTTTCCCCATGACGGGATGATTCGGAGCAAGGACGGGAAAGTCTCTTGGGACTTGACCAAGTTCTCGTTCCTCAAACCCGACGCACCGCCGCCCGATAGTGTGAACCCGAGCCTCTGGCGTCAGGCTCTGCTGCTTATGCACGCGGGCCTCTTCAAGGTGACGGATCGAATCTACCAGGTCCGCAGCGCGGATCTTTCAAATATCACGTTCATAGAAGGAGATACAGGGATTATCGTCATCGATCCTCTTATTACGGAGGAGACCGCAAGGGCCTCCCTGGATCTGTACTATCAACACCGCCCCAGGAAGCCGGTCGTGGCGGTAATCTACACGCACAGCCACCTGGATCACTTCGGTGGAGTTAAAGGAGTGACCTCGGAAGAGGAGGTGAAGGCGGGCAGGGTCAGGATCGTCGCACCGGACGGCTTTCTCAAAGCAGCCCTGGACGAGAATGTGATGGCAGGAAATGCCATGAGTCGACGGGCAAGCTACATGTACGGCAACCTCGTTCCTCCCGGACCGAAAGGGATGGTGGGATCGGGCCTTGGCATCACCACGTCGGAAGGTACCGTCACCCTGATTCCGCCTACCGACATCATCCTCAAGACGGGTCAGGAGCTGACCCTCGGCGGTCTCAAGTTCGAGTTTCAGCTCGTCCCCGATACTGAGGCTCCGGCTGAGATGCATTTCTTCCTGCCGGAACTGAAAACACTCTGCACGGCAGAGAACTGCACGCACACGCTGCATAATCTTTACACCCTGCGTGGGGCAAAGATACGGGATGCACTGGCCTGGTCCAAATATCTCAACGAGGCCCTTGCACGTTGGGGAGACAAGGCCGAGGTTCTGCTAAACGTCCACCACTGGCCCGTTTGGGGCAACAAAAAGGTCATCGACCGTATCAAAAAAGAGCGCGACATGTATCGGTACATTCACGACCAGTCTCTGAGGCTTGCCAACAAGGGTTACACCATGATCGAGATAGCCGAAATGCTTGAACTGCCCGAGCCTCTTGCCCGGGAATGGTACAACCGCGGCTACTACGGCACCCTGAATCACGACATGAAGTCGGTATACGTGAGGTACTTGGGCTGGTTCGACGGCAATCCGGCAAACCTTCATCCGCTTCCTCCGGTCGAGGCGAGCAAGCGGTACATGGAGTTCATGGGAGGCGCTGACGCGGTCGTGGAAAAAGCCCGGCAGTACTTTAATAAAGGCGACTATCGATGGGTAGCGCAGGTGCTGAATCATGTAGTCTTTGCCGATCCCGAGAACAAGCCAGCCCGGGAGCTCCAGGCCGACACCCTTGAGCAACTGGGCTACCAGGCCGAATCAGGACCGTGGCGTAATTTCTACCTGAGTGGGGCGCAGGAGTTGCGCAAGGGACTTGCCAAAACCCCCAGCGCCACCACTGCCAGTCCGGACTCTATCCGCGCGATGCCGCTTGATCTCTTCTTCGACTATCTGGGCATCCGGCTCAACGGTTCCAAAGCGGCAAACGCGAAAATGACCCTGAATTGGAATTTCACCGATACAAACGAACGATACCTGGTGATTCTGGAAAACGGCGTCCTCAATCACACTCCCCAGAAGCAGGCAAAGCAGGCCGACGTCACGATCACATTGACACGCGATGCGCTCAATGCGCTTATTCTGGGAGAGGGAACGTTGGAAGCCACAGCCGGCGCGGGTGAGATCAAGGTTGAAGGCGACAACGCGAAACTCGCAGAGCTGCTCTCGTACCTGGACCAGTTCGAGTTCTGGTTCAACATCGTGACTCCATAGGCCTGACCCGTGTGGGAGACAGACTCTGCAGCAAGGAATCTGTTCACGCAAACCCATGACCAAACCACCGCCAATAAGGCGCCGAACCGGTATCCATGAACTTGTTGGCTTGAAACGTGTATCTTCGCCCGGACTTCTGACGTGCGGATGCCGGGATATTTGTTCGTATTGATGAGGACTTTGCGGATCGACTCCGATTGAGAATCCGAATGGACACAGAAATGTTCTGGCAAGGGAACCTCTTAGGATGAAAGAAGGTTCGTCTTACCAGGGCTTCTAGGTGTTCCGAATAGCGTTTGTCCTGTTTTCTACAGAGGGCTTCGGAGCGCATCGTACTTGACCGGGGGCATGGGGTGAGGTACGCTCCGGAACTGGAAAACAGGGTCCCTCTCTTCAATGTGGGACGGGATTTCCTTTCCTGGGGCTTGGTGGGTGACCATGCGGGGAGCGGCTATTGGATTAGCTGGGGGATCTGGGGCTGACCACAACCAGGAATAAGAGATGGCAACGGTGTAAAGAGGATCGCAGAGAAGGATGCCTGCTCACCAAATGGGCCTCGTGCGACGTTCCGAAAGCAAGATGTGGACCACAGGGTTAGCTCGGGCGGTGCACAGGATGTGTCTGACAGGAGCACGCGCTTGAGCGGTTCCTTCGGCGAGGGGTGCGCTAATCACGAGTTCTTTTTTGCCGCCTACTTCGAGGTGAATCCTTGAAGGAAAAAGAATGAAGCTCAACTTGTTCCGTAAAATTTTTGCAGCCTTCATGATCACGATTCTGGCCGCGATTGTCGTTATGGCCTTGATAATGTATTTTTTCGCAAATCGACGCTTCTCTGAATATGTGACCAGAGTAGAGATGGGGCAACTGGACGATCTCGTGGCTGCTCTTGGCTCTCTGCATAGCGAGAAACAATCCTGGAACCAGTTTCAGGAAGACCCGAGGTCTTGGCCCCGATTCATTTGGTTTTATTTGCCCGAAATCCCGGGATACCCGCCTCCGCCTCCCATCCCTGCCCACGGCCGGGCCAAGGGGCCTTGGGAGAAAGGCCCTTCCTCTGGACAGCAATTCGCGCGGCCCCCGGAGGGACCGCACGGCGGTTATTCCGCCAAATCCGGCGGAAACGAAGATTTCGGGACAGGACCGCCCGGTCCGCCTCCTTTTCCTCCGCGTAGAGAATCGATAGGATTGCGCTTGGCTCTCTTCGACGAGAACAAGAAGTTCCTTGTGGGGCCTCCGGGGATTCCTGTACGAAGTTACTTGCTTCGTCCGATTGACGCCGGAGGGCGGACCGTGGGTTGGCTCGGACTGATGCCCATGAAGCAGTGGTCACATCCATTGGAGCTCGCCTTTGTCGAGGAACAGACAAGGGCTCTCTGGATAGCCGGTTTCTCCGTCTTTGCGCTGGCGGGTCTGATCTCATTTTTCCTCTCAAAGCATTTTCTTGCGCCAATCAAGAAGTTGACACAAGCCACTGAAGAGCTGAGCGCCCTGAACTTCGGAACTCAAATTGACGTGCGAACCAGCGATGAGCTTGGTCAACTGGCAAACACTTTCAACTCGATGGCGCAAGCTCTGGAGAAGCATGAACAACTCCGGAAGCAGTGGACTTCCGACGTAGCTCACGAACTCAGAACCCCCCTGGCCATCCTCCGCGGGGAAATAGAGGCCATGCAGGACGGAGTTCGAAAAATAAGCGCCGAGAGCCTCAACTCACTCCATGACGAGACAGAGCGAATCGGTAAACTTGTGGACGATCTCCATCTCCTTTTTGTAGCGGATTCCAAGAATCTTGTGCGGGAGAAGCGCCCTGTGAAGCCACTGGTAATTCTCCAGGACGTCATCAGTACATTTGAGACGAGACTCTCCCAGGCCGGCATTCAAGTCGAGGGAAATTTCATGAGGGGGCAAAGCATTGTAATCGACGGGGACGAAGACCGCTTGCGCCAGCTCTTTGCAAATCTGATTGAGAATACTATTCGATACACCAATCCTCCGGGAGTCTTGCGCATCAATCATTATTGCTCTCTGCAAAACCTCACTCTGGTTTTTGAAGATTCTTCGCCGGGAGTACCTTCGGAAGCTCTCGAACGCGTTTTTGACAGACTCTATCGCCTGGACAAGTCAAGGAGTCGGGCTTTGGGAGGTAGCGGCCTCGGCCTCTCAATATGCCAGGAAATTGTGACTGGGCATGGCGGAGCGATTCGGGCCGCACATTCCTCTTTGGGAGGATTGCTGATCTCCATCGAGTTTCAGCTTATACGGGAATGAGGCGATAGTTGAGGCAGGGATGACAGAGAAACATTTGTTGATTGTCGAAGATGAAGCTAAAATTGCCGAGTTGCTGAAAGACTATCTCGTCGCAGCCGGTTTCGTGGTGCGGACTGTCGAGCGTGGAGATTCGGCCGTTGCAGAAGTGCGGAAAAGCGAGCCCGCACTCGTGCTTCTCGATATCATGTTGCCGGGAATGGACGGGATGGAGGTGTGTCGAACCATCAGGAAATTCTCTTCCGTTCCCATTATGATGATCACTGCGCGTGTCGAAGAAATAGACCGGATTGTCGGTCTTGAACTGGGAGCAGACGACTATGTCTGTAAACCGTTCAGCCCCCGGGAAATAGTCGCACGAGTGAAAGCCGTACTCAGACGCACCCAGCCCCAACCCGCTGAAACACAACTCAGGGTAGGACCAATCACGATGGACAGTGCCACGCGTGAAGTTACGGTGAGGGGAGAGTGTGTGAGCCTGACTCCGAACGAATTCGCCCTTCTCAAGGCCCTCATGACTCGTCCGAATCGAGTATTTACTCGGGGGGAACTTCTGGATCTTGTCCAAGGTTACAGTTTCGACGGATATGAGCGAACCATCGATTCGCACATTAAGAATTTGCGCAAGAAGATGGCCGAAAGACTGCCTGAACAAGAGATCATAAGCACGGTATACGGGGTTGGTTATAAACTTCGTGTCGACACCGGCTCTTCCCAGGAAAGCTATTGACAGCGGTCCGGCGTTTGCAGGCTGCCGCGAGACGACTTTCTTAACTGCTCCTCAACCTTAACACAGGTCCTCCATATTCCTTCCACATTTATCCACTAGCCTAGTTTTGGATGAGCAAAATTCTTGGCCTCACGGCCCTGGAAGTTCGCCGTCCAGTTCAATCGACTGGCACAACGAAAGGAGAACTCATCATGAAGAAGACGGCCATCGTGTTGATTATCGGGCTCGTTACCATCGCATCGGGAATGTCTTCTCTTGCTCTTGGTAGACCCCCTGGCCCACCTCCGGGTCCTCCACCGGGTCCTCCGCCACACGGGGGGGCATTCTTCGGTGGGCCTCCGGGCCTACCTCCGGGTCCTCCGCCGCCGGGCCCCCCGCCGCATGGAGGCATGATGCACGGTCCGATGGGTGCGCCGCCCCATTTCATTGAAAGGCTCAAGTTGACGCCTGACCAGCAAAAGCAGATGCGGCTCGCGTATGTTGATTTTCGGAACAAGACCAGAAAAGCGCGAACCACTTTAATGGGGTTGCGTGATGAGAAGGAAACCATGCTGATTTCCGGCAAGATAGACCAGGCCAAGCTTGCAAAATATGATGAAGAGATCACAAAACTCGCTTCGGAAGTCATGGGGGAAAAACTCAAAATGAGGAGAGAGCGCCTTTCAAAGCTCACTCCGGAACAGGTGAGTCTTTTGGCGGATTTTCTGAGTAAGAAGGGAATTGCCCACGGAAGAAAGAGGATGGGCAGATAATCGTTTTCTTTAAAAGGTGGAGCGCTGCCTTGTCAATGCGGACCGACTGTCCCTCTCGGCGCTCCACCATGTCGAGAAGGAAGCTCCTGTGTCCAAAAGGCTTGTCCACCACTGAAAGGTAGATTTTGGAGAAACCCGCTTAAACAGTATTCGTGGGGTGTGATTTACGTAATGTCCTTTGGGAGGCAATCCGTGGAAACTACAGACAGGGACACAAGGCCGATATTGAGACTGATAGCTGAGGGTGAAAACCTTAACCCTAAGGACCTGGAAGCCTTTTACCGATGGGTACGCGATTCGTATGAGGCACTCGAATTCGATCCCCTTCACCAACAGCGGTTTGAGGAATACTGCCGTTCCTCCTATGATTCCATCTCAACGAGGGTATTTGTCGGAGTATGGATTCTTAAGCTGGCTGTGCAGGAGACCTCATCAGACCGCGCAGATCACCGAGACCACGTCACATCGAGCGAGAGCATACCTTACCCTTCCGGGAAAAGCAGCTCCGGGTCTCGAGCAAAAAGTGAAGCAGTAGGATTCTCAGGTGCGCAGGTGCCGGGTTTTCCTACGCGCGATGTCTTTGACGAATAGGAATTCCGACGAAATCCCTATCGTCCCAGCCCAGAGACGGTCACCAGGGGACCTGACGAGCGTGGTGGAGAGAGAGAAACACGTGATGCCAGGAAAACTATCAAGACGTCAATTCATGGGAATTCTCCTGCTGATCACCGCCGGTATTATGGGCGGCGGGGTGTATTCGGTCAGCGGGAGGCTGTCTGGCAAACCACAGCGACAATATGAGACGGTCACGGTATTAAAGCGCGATGTGTGTGCAACGGTTCAGGCAACCGGAATCGTCAAACCCACGGTGGGGGCCGAGGTGAAGGTTGGAGCGAGGATGCCGGGCAAAGTTGTGGAGCTCCCCATCAACGTGGGAGATACGGTTAACAAGGGACAAGTCATTGCCAGGATTGAACAGGAAGACTTAGTGGCAAAGGTAAAGCTTCAAAAGGCGGTTCTCGCCGAAGTCAAGGCCGAGGAATTTAAACTGAAAAAGGACTTGCAGCGTTACAAACAGCTCCGTTCTACGAACTCGATATCCCCCCAGAAGTTGGACCAGAGTGAAGCAGAGTACGAAATGGCCAAGGCAAGGGCTCTCAAATCTCAGGCCGAACTCGACTACTGGGAAACTCAGCTCTCGTACGCCACCATAGTAGCCCCGATCAAAGGCACCGTCGCCTCAGTCAACACGATGCAAGGGGAGACGGTGGTTACAGGGCTCAACGCACCCACCTTCATCAGAATTATCGACCTTGACCATCTGGAAGTGCTGGCCTATGTGGATGAAAACGACATTGGTAAGGTGAAGGTCGGTCAAGAAGCGATCTTTACCGTCGCAGCACATGGGGTTACCGAGTTCCATGGCAAAGTAACGTCCATCTATCCGTCAGCTACCATTCAGGATAACGTTGTCTACTACATCACCTCCGTAAGCGTGGATAATCGAGAACGCAAGTTGATGCCGGATATGACGACGAACGTGTCGATCATCGTCGATCGACGAGAGGGGGCTCTCACGGTGCCGCACAAGGCTGTCAAACGCGAAGGGAAACGGAAGTTCTTGTTGGTGTCCAATAAGGGACTTCTGGAGAAACGATTTGTAAAATTGGGGTTGAGAGACCGGGCGTACAGCGAAATAGTGGATGGTTTGAGGGAAGGGGATCTCGTCGCTATCGGCGAGCGGCACCGCAAGTGAGCAATGTGGAGGCATTCAATGATACAAGTGGAAAACCTTTGTAAGACCTTTCAGAAAGGAAGCCTGGATGTGCAGATCTTGCGTGACGTCTCCCTGAGCATCCGCAAGGGGGAGTTTGTTTCCATAATGGCTCCGTCGGGGATGGGGAAGAGCACGTTGCTGAATATTCTGGGCTGTCTTGATAAACCGACGAGCGGATCGTATGTCCTGGACGGCGTTCCCATTCATGACATGGACGATGACGAGCTGTCGAGAATGAGGAATCAGAAGATCGGATTTGTTTTCCAATCCTTCCATCTGCTGCCGCGAATGGTCGCTTGGGAAAATGTGATTCTTCCGCTTATCTATAGCGATTTTGAAGGAGACACGAAGGAAATTGCCCTCCGAGTTTTGGCCGCTATGGGTCTTGCGGATCGGGTGGATCACTTACCAAGGGAGTTGTCGGGCGGCCAACAGCAGCGAGTTGCCATAGCCAGAGCCCTCATTAACTCACCAGGCATCATTCTTGCCGATGAGCCCACTGGAAATCTGGACTCCTCTTCGGGGCAAGAAGTCATGAAGATATTTCACGAACTCCACACCGTCGGAACCACGATGGTTGTCGTGACGCACAACATGGAGGTTGCGCTTCAGGCCGACCGAATCGTCGAGATGAAGGACGGTCGAATTTCCAATGACCGCCCGATTGCTATAGTCTTCCGTATCGAACTTCGCGCTAATCGACGCGAGAAAGAGCGCGAC
>CAZCDS010000077.1:0-29191 GCA_964497585.1 uncultured Syntrophaceae bacterium | reverse complement strand
AGTTCTTCAATGGTGAGCAATATTCAGTACCTATCTGATCGCAACTTGGTATTACGTGGTCGCACATTCGTACTACTTGGACTTCAACTCCGCGAGGAGGCGATTGACCGCGTCGTAGTGCTCCTGGTCAATCATGCGTTCCTGAAAGACGAGCGACTCATAGTCGATCAATTGATGGAGCGTGGAATCCAACCCCCGCCTGAGCAGCGACTTTGCCTGCATGACGGCCCCCGGCGGAAAGTCCGCAATCCTGCGGGCGGTCGACGCGGCCTCCGCGAGCAGCTCCTCATGGGCTACAACGCGATTCACCAATCCCATGGCCAGGGCTTCCTGAGAGTCGATCATGCGCGCGGTGAGTACCAGTTCGGCAGCACGGCCGGGCCCGATCAACCTGGGCAGGAGATAGCTGCTGCCGAACTCCGGGGTCACGCCAACCCTGACGAATGCCGTGCAAAACCGTGCTCTTTCCGACGCGATACGAATGTCACAGGCGAGGGTCATCGTCATGCCCCACCCGACCGCAACGCCGTTGACCGCCGCGACAATCGGTTTGGAGAAAGAATAGAAAAGGTGAGGGAATTCCGGGGACCCGAAGGGCGGCCTTTTGCCCGTCTCCCGGAACTGTTCGTACAACGACTTGAAACTGTTCAGGTCCGCTCCGCCGCTGAAGCCGTCGCCCGCACCGGTGATCACGAGCACCCTCGTATTCGGATCTGTTTCCAAGGCCCTTAAAGCTTCGATAAGCTCTTCGCGCATCTCTTCATTGAGCGCGTTCATGACCTCGGGTCGATTCAACGTGAGTGTCGCAACATGCTCATGCCGGTCGAGGATTATCTTCTCGAATGCCATGCAGTGCTCCTTTTCGTCGGCAGTGCTCTCAATTGAAACTCGAGCGGCCGATAACGGCTCTGTGGACTCTTTTCAAACGGAACTCCGTGCAGTCGGCCTCGCAATCGATTTAATGGCCGGCACTATACCACTCTTCGTCCGGGATCTGCAGTGCGGACAGGTGAAGAGTTCCATTTTGGCTTTTCAACTCGCGAGCTGTCTTCTCTAGTCAATCTACTTCTGCGTTATGTTTCCCTACCTCACGAGAAAAAAAGTCCACGAAGCCGGGGAGATAGTCGCATTCGCTCTGGCTCATGGTGGTTTCTTCGGATCCAGCCATCTCAAGGTCCTGCCTCAGAGTCCTGGGCACGACTTGCATTTGAGCAATAAGCCACTGACCGGAGTCCTCTCGGAGGTGTCGTTCGGTATCCTGGAGGAGTACGGTGAAGATGGGTTTGGGTTGATGACTCCTCTGCTTCTCCAGCCGCGTGAGCGCGGGAAACAACTCGAGACCCTTGACCTCTGGGGGGGTCGGAGAGGGCGTCGTGGATATTGACTGGAACGGTGACGTTTATCCGTGCAATATCCTGAAAAGGCCTGAATTCCTCCTGGGAAACCTGTTCCGTGACGGCTTCGACGCTGTCTTCAAACGCGTAGAGAAGTTGGGCATCAGGGTTCGTTCGTACGACATCCCCAAGTGCAGCCGATGCGTCTTCGGTGGGGCTTGTGCCAGCGGTTGCAGAGCCGGCAGCGAGGTGGCCTTCAGCTCCTTTGACCGGGAAGACAACCTCTGTTCATGCCTCTATCAAATGAGCCGACTGGCACTGCTCCTGAGGCATTATCGTAAAGCTCGGGACCTCGACAACTGCATGAGGGTACTCAGATGCCAGATTGAATCTTCTATGACGGACGCTGTCGCGAACACACGCCGTTCTGCTGAATTGTGAGCCCCGTGCGCGTGTAACAATTCGCCGAAAGGGCGTCTCTCCGAAGAGCTGCCCAGCGCACGGTTGACGCCTCAAGTACGTCGGAGCACCTCTTGGCGCGCATTTGCACGTAAATCGGCAATTCTGATCCTCGCCCGAAAGCACTTGGCAAGCCGACGCGTGGTCGGCGGCGCCCGCGGGCTTGTATTCGGCACGGACTCGGTGGCCACGTATCCCCGCGAGCCGCGAAACAGATTCGGGTCTTCCGGTCTGGACGCGGTGTTGGGAAAATATCCTCGAACCCGTATAAACTCTCCGGCACCTCAGACCAGCCCCGAGTGGACTCGGTAGAAATCCTGTCCCTTGAAAGAACCGCGCCAAAAAATGTATAATTACATATGCCTGGCAAACGATCCCTCCGCGAGGTGACAAGCGGGGCGATAGCACGGGGACTGCGGGAAGTGGTATGGCAAAAAAGAAAATAGATGTTAAGCAGGTCCTGGCGTCTATTCGCAAAGGACTTGACGACACGGAACTCACGGAGAAGTTCGGGCTTACGCCGGAGGAACTGAAGAAGTTGTTCCGTATGCTCGTGCAGCGGGGAAACATAACACAGGAGCAGATTGACAAGAGAAAACCGCTCGCGAGCCGAAAAGTCAAAATGGAACTCTTCACCTGTCCGCACTGCAAGATGCCTCAGTTCAAGCCCTTCGAAGTCTGTCCGCAGTGCGGAGTTATCGTGGGAAAATTCGAGAAGAGCGAACCGGAAAGTGAAACCACCGAAAAAATCTTGCCGGACCCGGTGCCATCTCCCGAGCCCGTATCCCAGCCTCTCATGATACAAAAGCCTAATCAGGAGCCCACGCGCGTACCCTCAAGTCCGGCAGGCAGTGGAGCCGGCCCCCCTGAATCCACCCCCGAGGTGAGTTGGCAGTTCGACTCCGGAGGCGAGATCGTTGCAGCGCCAACGGTTGACGGCGGGTTCGTCTATTTCACTACGAGGAACGGCCATGTCTACTGTGTGGATTTGAACACGGGTGAAGAAAAATGGCGATTCAAAGCTAACGGTGCGATCCTTGCCTCGCCCGTAATCCATGGACAGGCGTGTTTCGTGGGCACGGTGAATGGGAGATTCTCTGCGATTGACAGCGCGTCCGGTGAGGAGAAGTGGAATTTCAACGCAATGAGCCCTATCTATGCTACCGCTGCCGTCGATTCCGGCCGCGTCTATTTCGGGACCGACAGCGGGACCATGTTCTGGCTTGATTCCGAAACAGGGGAAGAGCAGGGAAAATTCAAGACCGGCAAAGCCATTCGTGCAGCTCCCGTCGTACGTGACGGCGTACTCTATCTTGCTTCTCTTGACGGTAATATCTATGCCTTGCTCTGCGGAGAATAATCGTACCAAGCGCCGGATCTCGGCCGCTTCTTTACTCTCTCTTTCAGATTGCCGGTGAGAGATCAGCCTTCGGTTAACAGATGACAGGAGCCGGCCGTGACTGATGACACGCGAACCTATTCCGACAAACCCGTAACAAGAGAAGAGCTCGACTGGATCATGCACAATCGGTTCTTCGAGCCGATCACAGACGAGTCGAAGTCGGCGCTCTTCCGGGCAATGACCGCGCACAGGGTCCCATCGGGAGAACGTTTCATCAGGCAAGGGGATGTCGGGGACGTTTTCTACGTCATTCGCAGCGGAAAATGCGTCGTGAGTCTCGAACGCGACGGTCAAACGGATATCGTGGGTCGATTAGGCGCCGGCGAGATCGTCGGCGAAATGGCCGTCCTGACCGGGGAGCGGCGAAACGCGAACGTGGACGCGGAAACGGACTCCATCCTGTGGGGGATCTCCCGGGAAGCCTTTGACCGCACGTGCGAACAACATCCCGACTTGAGAGATCTGCTCACCAAAGTACTCTATACGCGGTTCTCCCGGGCTCTCGTACGGCGGGACCTCACCATCGGGAAGTACTTCGTTACCAGAGTCCTCGGCCGGGGTGGTGCCAGCATTGTCTATCACGGTACCCACACGACATTGGGTATGCCGGTGGCCGTGAAAATGCTCCGGCACAATATGGCCATGGACGCTTCCTTCGTGGAGGAGTTCCGCAATGAGGCCAAAGCCATAGCCCAATTGAATCATGACAATATCGTAAAGGTCTATGACGTGGAGGAGCTGTTTCGAACCTTCTTCATCGTCATGGAGCATGTGAACGGCCGCACGCTCGAATACATACTCCAGCGTGAGGAGAAACGACCGCTGCCAGAGTTTCTCGACATACTCCTCCAGGTGTGCGCGGGGCTCAACCATGCCCACGAAAAGGGTATGATTCACCGGGACATCAAACCGGGCAACATTCTCGTCCAGAAAGACAACCGGGCTAAGATAGTCGATTTCGGGCTTGCCTGCGCTCCCGGTACGCAGTCAGCGCAAGCCAAGGGAAGTCCCTTTTTCGCCTCTCCCGAGCAGATCAAGCGAAAGCCTATGGACCAGCGGTCCGACATTTATTCGCTGGGCGTCACTGCGTACGAGATGTTCACCGGGCAAAAGCCCTTCGGGGGATCAACGATGAATGAAATTCTCAAGCAGGCCCTTTCCGGGGAGATACGTGATCCGCGAGAAGTGGTCCCCGATCTGCCCGAAGAATTGAGCACCTTTATCGTCGACGCGACGCGCCTCGAGCCGAGGGAGAGACCGGCCACCATTGCGCAGATCCTTCACGACCTGGAGCCTCTTGCCCGACGGCTGGGTCTCAAGACGCAACTCCGCGACGCGGAGCGGCTGAACATGATGACCCTCCATCTCTTCTACCGGGACCGCCAGAGCTCCATGATGAAGAAACTGGTCAAGGAATTCAGCCGCGAATTGGAGAAGGTCGGGGCAAGACTGCGCGGAACCAACTACACCGACATCCAAGAATAGCGATCTCGCCAAGCGCCCACCTGGGATACTGCGAGTCACCAAATAAAGGGAGAAAAGGAGAGAAGAAAAGAAAATCAACCACAACGACACAAAGGACGTCTCATTCGACTTACGGAATGACTCCTTGGGAGAAAGGGTGATAAGTATGATGTACTCGGAATTCCGGAATTCAGGGAATACCGAGAGCCGCAACGAGATATCGGCCGTCCCCACTTTGTCTGGTAGAGACCGGCTCATTTCATGACTACTGCAAAGCTTATAACACCCAATAACATCGAAATTTGCTACGAGAGCTTCGGCAAGATAGACAATGCTCCTCCGATCGTGCTTATTGCAGGGGCCGGCCTCCAGATGCTGGGATGGCCCGACGAGTTTTGTCGAATGCTTGTCGCCCGCGGCCATTGCGTGATCCGGTTCGACAACCGCGATACAGGGGAATCGACGATCCTGAAACACCTTCCGTCGCCTTCCCCGTGGCGCGTGGTGCTGATGCACAAGATGGGACTTCGGGTATCACCGCCCTACACCCTGGAGGACATGGCAGCCGATCTGGTCCACTTGCTTGACGGCCTGGGAGTGCAGCGAGCGCATCTTGTTGGCATCTCGCTAGGAGGCATGATCGCCCAGGTTGTAGCTATTGACTCCCGTGAACGCGTAAAAAGCCTGATATGCATTGCTTCATCTGCGCGAAACAGCCGCCACACCGTACCGAAGATAAGCACCGTGTTGAAGATAATGCGCATGCCCCGACCCGGACGTCAGGGGTACATCGACTGGAACATTAGTCTTGTCCGTGCCGTGGGCGGAGCCGCTGCGGACGGGCCGGACGATTACCTGCGTGAGATCGCCGGCAGAATGTTCGACCGCGGTATCAGTCACCAAGGTATGAGGCGCCAGGTCTGCGCCGTGTACGCCGCTCCTGATCGGCGGCCGGCGCTCACAGGTGTTACGGTACCGACGCTCGTCATTCATGGGGCCGATGATCCGCTGATTCAGCCGGATGCCGGCAAGGAGATAGCCGACGCAGTTCCTGGAGCCAAATTTTGCATAATTGAGGGAATGGGCCATGGAATCTTGCAGCCTGTATGGTCTCACCTCACCAAGCTGATCGGAGAACACGTCGAAGCCACCTCATCATCAAGCGGTCAGAAGTAGGGTGAAGGTAGCGGGGTCACATTTCCTCTGGGCTGATTTGCCAGTGTCTTCCTCGCCGGAGCAGGCGTGCTACCATGTGTCATAATGGATTCGGTCGGGCCTGAATCGGTCCGGCGGGGGTTTCTCTTCTCCGGGATGGCCGAGGGAAACCATGGAGAGGGGGACGAGGTCCCCGGGAACCCCCAGCAGATTTCTCACCGCGTCGATACGCTCCTCCAGAGGATAGATTCCCACCCAGCACGCGCCAAGGCCCATCGCGTTCGCTGCAATGAGCATGTTCTCGGTAGCCGCGGCGCAGTCGAGCACCCACCGTCCGGTCAAGTGTCCCGCGTTGGGGTCACCGCAGACGAGAATTGCCACCGCGGCCGTCCTGAGCATCTCCGAATGAGGATGGAAGGTCGGGAAAGCCTCCAGACGGGTGCGGTCCCTGATGACAACGAAGTGCCAGGGCTGATTGCCCGCGGTGGGAGCGCTCATGGCGGCTTTGAGCAGTTCATTCACTGTCTCGTCGGAAACCGGCTCCTCGGTGTATCGACGAATGCTCCGTCTCGTCAGAATTGCCTGTATCGCATCCATGGAAGGCTTCCTTCCTTGCGGGAGTTCGGCTGTGGCTCTCGGTGGCTGGCGTCAAAGCCCCTTGATCCGATAGACAAGGGAATCGTCCGGATCAGTCTGATCCAAATCGATCTCCGCGATCCCGCTGCTCACGAGTTCCCGGATGATCTTCTCAGCCCGTTCCACAGAGATGTCCAGCTCGAGCGCCAAGCGTGCGACGGTGAGGGAATTCCCCGACTTGAGCGCCACCATCAGCGCGTCGGTGCTGTCTTTGTGCTTGGGCCGAATGAGGATGAGCAGACCTCCCAGGACGATGACGACGAGCCCTGCGATCGTGAGTTCCGGCCCCGTCAATGACATCGCGTACAGGGGACAGGAGGTAACCGTTGTCGCGAGGCCGAGCAGTGACAGCGAACCGCCCAAGATTTTTCGATTCCTCGCCTGCTGCCTTGACTTGCGCTCGTGCCTCTCGACAACCTCCTTTGCCAACTGTCGCTTCTGTTTTTCGGCAGGCGCCGCCCGGATTTCGCGCAGTTCCTCCTCCAGATCCCGGATACTCGCGTTCGGCTTCTCAACAGTCGGAAGTCTCGGCCTTTGATATCGTTCCATCTTTGGGGCCTCAGCTCGTGCATCGACCGCCCTCTTCCCGGCAAGAATTCGCCGCAAAAGGGCCTGTCTGCAAAAAGGCGCTCCGCCACTTGTGGACTCTTAGCAGATTGCCCATCGTTTGTCATCGGCAATTTGCCGCACTGACAACCCGGCAATCGTGCGGAACCGTGCGAAAGGTCTATCGCTCTCGAACCGCGGAGTGGGCCGTACTGCGGTTACCGATTCGCACCCGTCACCGTCGTTCCCTGGGTATTGTCGTCAGAGGAGTGCATCCGAGCCCGGAGAGGTCGAGCAGGATGGTGCGATCCGGTCAGCGGATCGATTCCATAACGTCAGCGAACATCGCCTGAATCGTTCTGCGACGCACCAGGGCCGGAGCGCCCACAGGAGAGAGCGGTCTAACATCCGTCGGTAAGATCCGGCAGGCCTGGGAGATGGTCTCCGAATCCGGCCTCCGGCCTCTGAGAAAGTCCTCGGTCCGGACTGCCCGTACTGGCCTGGTTGACACACTGTTCAGAACAACGATCGCGTCCGCTATCTCCCTCTCCTTGATTTTCAAACGAATGCAGAGCGTCGCTGTTGCGAAATCAATCGACCCGCGCGCGCTCTTCTTGAGGAAGGCCCCTTTCCAGCCATCGGAGAGCGCAGGAAGCACGACCGAGGTGACCACCTCGTCTTCGGCAAGAGCGAGCGGGGCACGGCCGTCACCAGTGTGGAAATCCTCGACAGCAACCTGCCGCGGAGACCCGACGCTGCGGATCTCCAGGCGAGCTCCGAGCGCAATGAGAGCGCAAACGGTGTCCGCGGCTGAGAGGGCGTAGCATTGGTCGCCTCCTTTGGCTACGTAACAGACGTCTCCGCCGCGCTTGAAGCAATCCGGGCGGGACTTCCACCAGAAACTCGACTGGTTGAAGAATCCGCATTTATTGTCCAGACATGCGTTTCCAACAAGGGTGGCCATGTTCCGGATCTGGTTGGAAGCCACGACAGAAGCGGCATGTGCCAACAGAGGATAGGGACGACTGATCGCAGGATCATCCCGGATCCGGCGCAGCGTAACTCTCGGGCCAACGCGTAATCCGCTCTCAGCGGTCGACGCAACCGCTGCCAGTTCCTCGATTCTTCTCATACTTATAATCTTGCGGGCAGGTATGTTCCGCCGCTTGAGGAGCGGAACCAGATCGGTCCCACCCGCGAGGATCACCCCCTGCGGTCCCAGTTCCTTTTTCAGGGTGAGTAGCTCCGAGAGAGATTCGGGCTCATAATGTTCCAGGATGGGAAGTCTGCTGCTGTTCATGAAGAATCAGTCCTTGACGCTTTCAATAGCTTCGATGATCTTGGTGTATCCGGTACACCTGCACAGGTTGCCTGAAAGGGCCTGTTTGATCTCGCTCCTGTCGGGTTTTTCTTCCCGGTCCATGAGTTCCGCGGCGGTAAGAATCATTCCCGGAGTGCAGAAACCGCATTGGACCGCCCCATGTTGCACGAATGCTTCCTGCAGGGGGTGGAGCTCGTCTCCACGAGAAAGCCCTTCTATGGTCGTGATGGCTCGGCCCGCAACCTCCACGGCCAGGATAAGGCATGAGAGCACAGGCTGACCTTCCAGCAATACTGTGCACGCGCCGCATTCGCCGGAACTACAGCCTTCCTTGGTGCCGACGAGTCTGAGATTCTCGCGGAGCACCTCCAGAAGCGTATCATTCGGTTTTACCGCGACTTCATGGGATTCCTCGTTCACCACAAGCTCGATCAATCGTTTTCTCATATCGGTCTCAGTCCTTCTTCAAACCGAGAAGTATCTTCTCGGGCGTGACCGGAAGGTCCGTGATCCTGACGCCCGTGGCGTCGTAGATTGCGTTCACCAGGGCCGGCGCGGCAGGATCGAGAGAACCTTCGCCGGTTTCTTTGGCTCCGAAAGGCCCGTGAGGGTCGTCGGTACGGACGTGTTCTATGCTGATCTCGGACGTACGGTTTGCGGTGAGAGTCCGGTAGCCCAGAAAGGAGGGATTCAGCGTCTGTCCCCCGTCGAATAGGAGTTCCTCGGAGATGGCGTATCCCATTCCCATACCGATGCAGCCCTCGATTTGCCCTTCCACGGACATCGGATTGAGCGGCCGGCCGCCGTCGTGGGCCAAGGTGAATTTGAGAACGTTCACCTCTCCCGTGCGCAGGTCAACTTCGACCTCACATATGTAGGCTCCGAAACTGTAGGTCGGCGACAACGGATCGGGCGAGTTGTACGAACCCTTCGACACGAGAGGTGCACCCTGATTCTTCGTTTGGAATAGATTCAATGCGTCAACGAATGAAACGAATCGATCAGGCGATCCGGTGACCATGATCTTTCCCTGCCGAGCAATCAGATCATCCGGATTTGCCTCCATCTCATCCGCGACCACCTCGAAAAGTTGATCCCTTGCCGCCTTGGCCGCATTCAGGGCGGCATTGCCCGCAGCCACGGTCACCCGGCTGCTGTACGTGCCCATATCCGGAGGCGTGAGTTCGGTATCCGCGCTCGTGATGTGTACCTGATCCAATGAAATGCCCAGTACCTCGGCCACAATCTGGCAGATCACGCTGTCCGATCCCTGACCTATGTCGGACGCCCCGGTGAGCACCGTAACCCCTCCGCGCTCACCGGCCTTTATGATCACTGAGGAATGGGCCGACGTGGTGCGGTTGAAATAGAACCCCGCACCGGAGGGGAATCCACCGCAGCCGAGGCCTATCCCATAGGCTTTGTGGCCGGTCTTCCGTTTTTTCGACCGCTTCTCCTTCCAACCTGCGGCCTCGGCCGCTCGGCTGACGCATTCGCCAAATCCCGAACTGACTATCTTGAAACCGCAGGCAGACTCGTCGCCGGTCTGCAAGCCGTTCTTGATCGCCATTTCCACAGGGTCGATACCCAGCTCTTCGGCAATCATGTCCAGTTGAACGTCCTGCGCGAAATGAACCTGCGGGCCGCCGTGGCCTCTCATCGCGCCGCAGGGAGGTTTGTTCGTGTAAATTCTGTAGCCGTCATACTTGTAATGATCAAACCTGAAAGGCAACGTCTGAAATGTGCCCAGGAGCACCGTAGTAAGGGGGCCCAGACTGCAATAGGCCCCTCCGTCGAGAATCGCCTTGCTTTGCCGGGCGATGATGGTTCCGTCCCTTTTAACGCCGGTCTTCATCGTGATGACGGCAGGGTGCTTTCTCCGGGCGGCATGGAACTCCTCGTCGCGCGAACAAACGACCTTTACCGGTCTCCCCGCGTGTTTCGAAAGAAGTGCAGCCGCGAATTCGACCGTGGACAAACCGTCCGATTTTCCTCCGAAACCGCCGCCTACAAATGGCTTGATCACGCGGATGGAGTCCGGACTCATGCCCAATGTCAAACCGAGGTGTTGCTGAACGTAGTAGGGAGTTTGGGTCGAGGTGTGTACGGTGAGCCTCCCGTTGAGGTCCCACGAGGCCAGAGCGACTCTCGGCTCCATGTACGCGTGGATTGCCGACTGGGTCGTGAACGTGTCCTCGCGGACCAGATCGCACTCCTGGAACGCCTTCTCCACGTTGCCCTTTTCCAGATGATACTCCCGACTGACATTGCGCGGCGCGTGATCGTGGAGCTGTGGCGCGTCAGGCCTCTGCGCCTCCGCAGGGTCGAACACAGCGGCAAGCTCCTCGTATTCCACGTCGATCAGTTCAAGGGCCTCCATCACTGTGTCCGGATCAGTAGCGGCCACTGCCGCCACCTCTTCCCCGATGAACCTGACCCGTTCCACTGCAAGGGGATACTCGTCCTGATATTTCGGGGACCGGGAGATGATCCCAAACTTCTCCTTAATCGTGTCTTCTCCGGTCACCACAGCCTTGACCCCTTTGAGCCGCAGTGCCTTGGACGCGTTTATGCGAACGATCCGCGCGTGCGGCAGCGGGCTGCGGAGAATGAGCCCGAAGAGCGTGCCGGGGAGGGATAGATCGTCCGTGAAATGTGCCTGCCCCGTGACTTTGTCGCGAGCGTCAATTCGGGGTAGTCTTCGGCCGATTACGTGAAATTCCTGTTCAGACATGCTTGCTATCCGATGCTGGCCCGGTCGGGGAGATCACGCAACCACAAAGAGTTGCACTATGTCAGGCTACTATACTCGTGGCGTTTCCGACGAGCTTCTCCTTTGTTCCCCGGTCATCGTTCAGTGTGACAAGAGACCGGTCCGGCGTGTTCTCTCCCCAGAAGCCCTGGCGTGCCGCTGTGTTCACCGTGGAGGAAACCGCTGCAGCCAGCTACTCGGGCTCCACGATGAGCCCTGTGGCAGCTCCACAATGGGGACAGCGCGGAGATGGGTGCCGCCAGGCCTTCCCGCATTCCGGACACCCGATACCGATTTGGTTGAGCTTTCTGAGTAAGCTTACCGCGTCCTGTGTAGTGAAGCCGTATTTTACCGTCAGGTCCGTTAACAGCATCCCATCCTGCATCTTGCGGATGAGCCCTTTGGCTTGGAGCCTCAACCGTTCGTCCCGTGACAGAGCGCGGTCTGACGTACCCCCCTCGCCGGTCTGTCCTGCTGTGTCTGAAGAGGATGAATTCCCCTGAAAGACCCTCATGATGCGGCTGCGCACCTGCGGTCGGTCCAGGTACCAGCAGATTGCCAACGATCCCATGGCCAGCATCACAATGAAGGGCTCACCCGCCCTCAATCCCCAGACAAACGCGACGCAACACCCGAGAAAGGCAACAAAAAACCACGTCCGCGGGTACAGAAAGTAGAAGAGGCCGGCCGCACATGCAAAGAACAACAAGATAGCAATGAGGAACGGAAATGCTGACAATTTTCCTGCGGTCCTTTCCCGGTTCCCCGTCGCCCCCGCCTTTCGTTCCGGGCCGGGCGTTTCAAGGGGTCGAAATCAGATTAGCGGCAATCCTCAATACGAAGCAAGAGAATTGAGCGTTAGTACCCGAAGAATGCCCCTCACGGAGGTCAGACCGATCGGGCGAACCGGGGAGACTTTCGAGCAAGGGCTTTGGGCGCTCCTTGACAACCTGACTATGTATCTGTAAGGTAACGTTAACGTCAACGTTAGATATCTAGAACGATGACACGCAACCGAAAAGCCCCAAGGCAACCCCGCTACTCCATCTCCGAGCTGGCAAACGAGTTCGACATCAGCCCCAGAACCATACGTTTCTACGAAGAAAAAAACCTGATTTCTCCCGCACGGAGTAAAGGAAACCAGCGCGTCTACACGAGGCGAGATCGTGCCCGCCTCAAACTGATCCTTCGGGGCAAGCGATTCGGATACTCGCTCGACGAGATTTCGGAAATGATCGGTATGACCGATGTCGACATGAGCGAGAGAGCGCAGATCGAGAAGAGCCTCGTCTATGGAGACAAGAAATTGGCGGAGATACGCGAGCGCAGAGAAGAGCTGGAACTCCTCGAGCAGGACATCCTCAACGTCAAGACAAAACTCCTCAAGAGACTGGAAGAGCTGGACCGCACATAATCCCGCATCGTCTCGTAGGAGCATCGGCAAACCGGCCGACGATGTCGGGGAAGGGAGATCGGAGATGAAGACACTTGAAGCCCGGGAACTCAAAGAACTCATCAACAAGTGCTGGATGACCCACGATGGGATGTGGTTTTTTCATTGCGTTCAAGAATGTGGCATTGAGACAGCCAACAAGCTCAATAAGGCCGCAATCGCATCCCTCTCGCCAATAGAAGCGAAACGAATCCAGAAGGCCTTCGGTCTTGGGGAGTTCCGATCCCTTGATGACGTACTGCGCCTCCTGGAGGCCATGAAGCAAGTGGTCTTCGCGGATTTCATGAAATTTACGTACCGCGTCGCCCCTGGGAATATCCTCCATTTCGAGATGGAATCCTGCTTTGCCTACGAAGGGATGAAACGGATCGGCGTTGCGGACACATACGAATGCGGTATTTTTCACCGCGTTCACTGTTGGTTTGACGCGTTGGGAATCCCTTGCAGGGTCACGCCCGAGGTCACCAAGTGTATGATGATCACCGACGGAGTCTGCTATAGGGATTTCGCCTTCGACTTCTGACCTTTGTGAGGATCTGATGCACCTTGCACCTGGGAGGGGCACTTCGCACAGCGGGCCCTTCCCTGCTCGCCGTCCGCGCCAATCCTGACACCGTAGAGCCGTTACGCACGACGAAGGCCGTCTGGATTTGGGGTGCCGCTGCCGGCTTGCCAGGCAGTGAGATTCCATGAACGCAGAACCTCTGGCAAAGGCCATATCAGCCGAGACGACTCTCCCCCCTCGTGCCAATGCGCTTTCTAACCACTAAGATGAGGGTTCGTACGTTCGGCCCTTTGTGAAAATTGCTCCCCTGCCCCGCTTCGCTCATCGGGGAACTCGACCTACCCCTCTTCGAAAAGGGAGTAAGAGGGACGGGTGCGAGCTTGCTAATTCATTCGCCGGTGGCGGCGTTCAGAGCAAGACACGAATATCCGCTTATTTTCAAACTACTACTTCTATATTATTCAATAATTTTTGAGCTTTTGGATATTACTATCGTTTATCATTGTATTTTTTTTGAATGTCTGGTATTATGGCTCTCCAGTAAACCCCTTGGTCCCGCTGGAGAAGGGATGAAAACGAGACTGTCATTGTTCGCTGCGCTTCTACTCCCCTTTTTCGTCTCCTGTTCTCACCACGCGGGCATGGTCAAGAAGCCGACACAAACGACTACCCCGAAGAAGACGCTTAGCAAACCGGTCAAGCCGCAGCCCGATCTCGCGTCCTCGGAGGAGGAAGGCGCGTTTCACATCGTGGGAAAGGGGGAGACTCTCACCCACATCTGCGATGTCTACGGCCTTGACCTCAAGAAGGTAGCTCGAGTCAACGAGCTTAAGCCACCGTATCGGATCCTGGAAGGGGACACGATCTTCTTGCCTGCGACGGCACTCCTGGAATCGACCGAACAGCCCGACCGGGTCCGCCGAACGGCCAAGAAGATTAAACGAAAAAAGGTCGTGACGAGAAAACGCGCTGCGCGCAATGTTGCGCTCGCCATCAGGGGTAAACGTCACCCGCTTGTTCCGAAACTGAAATTCCCCGTTCCCAGTGGCGTCCTCGCATCTCCTTTCGGCCACCGTTGGGGACTCTTTCACAAGGGTCTGGACATCGCCGCGCCGATCGGCAAACCGGTAAATGCCTGCGAAAAGGGACGCGTGGTTTTTGCAGGAAGGAAATGGGCGCTACGCAACTATGGAAGGGTCGTTATCCTGGAACACAGGACTGGTGTGTACACGCTCTATGGGCATCTGAACGCGATCAAAGTCAAGAAGGGACAAACGGTTAAGCGCGGCCAGAAGATCGCAACGGTGGGGAATTCGGGGCGCTCAACCGGGCCGCACCTCCACTTGGAGGTCAGAGTTCGCAATCAGATGTACAATCCTCTCGCCTATTTCTCGCCTCCGGAACTCAAAGGGATGCGGGTTGCGAAGCGGTTTACCACGTCACCCATGGGTCCGGTGGCTGCCCGCGCTAGAATCCCAGAAATCCTCGCATCCAAGCGCTGAGCGGCATTCATGTAGCCCCGTGCAACGGAGAACATTCCCGAAGGCTGGTGCGCGCGCTCCGAAGATGTTGTACTACTCTCCAGGGACTATCTCTACCCTGCAGACGTTCCCGTAAACGGATCTATTATTCGCTTGAGTTGGTTGAGTACCCGGAACACCGAAGGCCCGGTGCCCAACTATCTCCATAGACTGGGTTGTGCCAGATGCCCCGTCACTCGTCGGTGTCACCGGCACCTGCCACCCCTCAAGTCGTAGTTAGGCTATGGCGAAACGAAAAAAATCCCGCTACCCAAAAAGGGAAGAGGCTAGGTGCAGCCGAGATCTGGGGACATATCGTCTCCGCTGGGAACCGAAGGAGCGGATCGAAGATTGGATTCTTCGCATGGAAGCGGCGCCGGCAAGGACCTGTCCCCTACTCCATGCCGAGCATTCCAAGAGATAGTCAGACATGGACTCCATGAACACGTCGCAGCTCACCAGGGTCCCGATCCTGCGTGGGAAGTCAATCTCCACCCGGAATTCAACGTTGACCGGCGAGTACGTGGTAGGGTATTTTGACGAAAACCGCCCAGGTCAAGGCATATCGGTGGGGTTGCCTGTGCATAGGATTTTGCGTCGAGCCATTCGGCTTCGCCGCTTTCCCCGTGTACGCACGCGTAACGGAGAGTCCACTCCCTTCGAGGCGTCACATGGGTCAGGAATGACCGCATCCAGGCCTTCAGCCATTGACCACACGACCTCTGTCCTTGCAGCCGCGACGGGAACGGGCGTAAGGAGGTGCGCCGGCTCCTCGACGAAACACCGGACCGTACCCGGCATGGCAACTATCGTGGAGAGGCGGTCATTCACCGTTCACCGCCGGAGAGGACGATGGTCAGAATTCCGGAAAAACCGCTGATACCTGGTAGGGTCATGATGATAGGAGAGGGGATCATACCCAGGGAGATCTTTGAGAAGCTCGAGGACGCACATGCACAGGTCTTCATGCGGGAACCGGATCCATGTGAGTGGCCCCTGGAAATGGATCATCTCGTCGAGTATCTCCCCGCGGAAGAGAGAGCGGATTATGCGATCTCCAAGGTACTGAAACGTCACGACGAAAGGCTGCGAGAGCTTTTGGGCACGTGGATCGAAGAGGTGTTTGAGGATTTTCAGGCGGACAAAGACATCGCGAGACTCGGTCCCGATCTGCTCAAAGAAGGCTTGTTACGGTCGTTGAGGAGCCTTATCACACAATTGTTTGACCTGAAACAGAACGGGGAAAAGGGATCGTGACAATTGAATCGGCCCCAGGCCGTACACTTCACCTTCTGCTAAGTGCAGCCATTTTCCGTCATAACGGACAAGGTGAGGCTACACGGGCCGGCAGGCCGGGATGCCCCTGTTCACCGCACGGGGGACTCTCCGGTCCGCGACAAGCCGGCCGGAAGTCCCATTCGATTGGGGTTCGTCCGACATTATCGTTGCCAGGCGAAGAAAAAGGAGGGTCGCAGGACCCTCCTTTGTATGAGAAGTTTGAGCTATTGAGAACCCGGCCGACTAGTAGGCGCCCAGGAAGTCGTCGAGTATGTCGACGGATTTTTTCTCGACGCACTTGTCAAAAATCTTGTCCTTCACGTCTCTTGGGAGCAGCTCGATGCTCTTGGTCGTGGCGCTGTCAAACTTGGCGGTCGGGAAGGTCTGGAGTATTTTGTCTCTCTGATTATCATTCGCGTAGACTCTAAGGACCTTCAGGCCCGCCAACATTTCCTCGCACATGCTCGAAAGTCCGACTTTCTCCAGCTTGTCGAACCGGTCTTCGTTAATCCAGATGTTTATCGGGTATTTTCCTTCTGACATAGTCTCACCTCCTCTTACATGGGCGGAATCTCGAATACGGGAATTCTGTTCTCGAGGTATTCATCGGTAACAAAGGGCGAACCGAAGCCGTATTTCTCCGCGCACTCCATGACGAGATCAAAGACTTCAGGCCGGAAGATCAGACGCGGCGGTTTGACGCCATCCTGGACGATACTCCGAATGACGGTGCCGCTGAACTTCTGCCATTCCTCCCTGTGGTTACAGAGGCCCTCGGACGTGATTTCTCCGCAGTGTGGGCAGAAGAGCCAGTTCATGGAGTAGACCGGCACAATATTCAGATCATTCTGAACCGTGGCGAGTAGGTGGTGTGCGTCATAGGCGCCGTAGTAGGTGCCCACCCCCGCATGGTCACGACCGTACATGTGATGCGTCAAACCCAGGTTGGTTCGCAGCGCGGCATGAAACACGGCCTCTCTGGGTCCTGCGTAGCGCATATCCCAGAACGTAAGCGATGTAAGATGATTGTGGTCACCGAAATAACCGGATTTCCTTAGCTCGTCCTGAGTAAGGATAATTGCCTCGTCGATGTAATCGCCTTTGCGTTTGGCGCCGATGATGGCATTCACCAGCACTCCCACGAGCGGCTTTTCAATAGGCAGCTCCGCGTAGGACTGGAACCAAGCGCCCTTCATCAGCCACTCATGGCCGGTGTGGGGAACGTTTCTGGTTTGGTGTGCCACGATCCGTTCCCATCCTTTGTCCTTGAATCTCTTCCTCATCTCAAGAGGCGGTATGAAATACGGATCGTACGGCGGGTTGATTTTCGGCTTGTTTACGAGCGTGATTTTGCCGCCGACAAATTTGTCCTTGTACTCGTACGTTCTGGCACAACCGGGGTGTTTGGCTTCGTCCGTGCCGTACACGTCCTGGCACATGGATTTCTTATCGTACTCGAAGACCTCCTCCACCTCCAGGATGGCCATGGGATTTCCACCGAAGGTAAGGAGCACTGAAACGCCAGGCTTTACACCGTACTTACCGATTTCCTCCTCGGTGAGATCGAACAGGATGGGGATACTCCATACCGTTCCGTTGGTGAGTCTCATGTTCTTGCAAACGGACTCTACGTCAGCCTTGCCCATAAAGCCTTCGAGCGGCGTGAAAAAACCGTAGGCTATGTCTATGACTTCATTCGCAATCTGACTGCGAATCGGTACCTGCGCAAGGCCCTGGATCTTGGAGGCAGCCTCAGTCGGCGCCATGATCCGTTCGACGATTTCCTTGCCGCCATGTCCTGTGTCCGCCATATGATTCCTCCTTTCTTGATTCCCTCTGGCGTTCATTCGGACTGTAAGATTCAAAACGCGGCCACTGCGGTTCCTGTTCGATCCCCGTCAAGGGAACAAAGGAATAAGCAGAACCGGGTGTCCGTCCCGATGGCTCGGTGAAGATCCATCGCCGCGTTCTTGTCAACTCTAGGTAAACACTATCGCTTACATTTCCACCGACCCAACGTTTTCCTGGAAGGATCCGACCATGCTAAACCGGTACCTTAGATTGCAACAAACTCCCGGAATTCAGGGCCCGATCCCTCCTGAATGATTACTGCAGCTGGTGTTCAAAAATGAACAAGAATGGAAGCCGATCAGGGCTGACCTACCCCAGAATCGCTATCGGTTCCGGTATCTTCCCGGCGATGATCCCTCTCTTGTGGAAAACTTACATCCGGAGGCTGGGCCTGAGATCCGGCAGGAGCCCGAGACCTGGGCTCCCATTTCCCCACAGGCCTCTCGCTGTAGAACGCAACCTCACTTTTTCCTCTGGTCGCGCTACAATTCTTCACGATCGATCAGAACCAACCCACTTCCCGAGAGCCGGCCAGTTTTGCCCGCCTGGCCTGGTTTTCCCTTGCGGGATGAACCCGGCTTCGCGTCCCTTCCGTCGGGTCCCACGGTTATGCCCTGACATGCGATTGCCTGTCCTCTGCTCCTGCAATCCGCCCCCTCCGTCCGATCCTAGGGGGACGAACGAATCATACGCGCACGCGTGCGCGTCGGTCAGGTCATTCACCGCACCCGATCTGTCTTGACAGGATTGCGGAAATTGGAAACTTTTCCTCGAGGGAAGCCAGAGACCGGTGCGCTCACCGTGGCGACCGGCGATCAGCCGCTCCACCCGGAAAAAAACAACCGTTACGCGTCTCACGAAACGGCCCTATAATAAAGTATCTTTATCTTTAATTCATTGTAGAGTCAAGAGCTTTTCCATCCTTCGGCACGATATGGCTCTTGAGTTGAATACTCGGAAAAGCGGTGTGGGAATTGCCATCTCACTGCTCAAGTTCCACCAGTCGGTTTTGCTGCCAGCGTGTAAATGCGCCATTCTCAGGCCCAATGGGAAGCATAAGTTCTCTTCCCAAAACAGACGTCAGAGATCCATTCAGTTCTTCTTCCCGTCGGACTTGGGATCTCCCAAGGCTCTTCTCCTTTCTGGGCGTGTGGCCCTGAGCCGTGCGAATACATGCTCTTGGCCGTCTCCGAAGCAAGACGTGGGATGAGTGAAAACATAATGGAACACATATTCGAGCCGTTCTTGACAGCAGATGGGCTCGCCCCGCAGACTGCACCATGTCTTTTGATTCTCTATGAAGTTGCAGAGACCTACGATGGGAACATGATCTGTCGCCCCAAACCCGGCGAGGGCACCGCGTTCGAGATCTGCCTTCGTGCAATTGAGAAGAAACAAGAGGTTCGTGAAGTATGAGAAGAGTGTGCAAAAGCCACGACGCGGAGAGGATCTTCGACGAGATCCCCGAGGGTTCCCTCGAACTGGCTCCTGGGAATATTGACTGGACCTTCCACTGCTATACGTGCGGCGGCATGGCTTCCATGAGGACTTGCCCGCACAGCAGAGAAGACCGTCTGCTCCTTTCCGGAACCATGGTTCGCAGGACGCTTTTGGAGGGCGGTGAGCTTCCTGCGGAATTCTCCCGGCCCGAAGTCGTCAAGATCCTTCAGGACTACTACCAGGGATTGGAGGAGAAGGTGGAGGTCAAACTCCACGGAATGGCCACAGGCGCTGTGAATAAGAAATAACCTCTCAACCTGAGCTCTTACGGTCTCAAGCCCGGCTGCCGGACGACTCCGGCCACCGGCCTTTGCCTACCCGGATGTGCAATTTCTCGCTGAGGCTTGACGAATCAGACATGATTAGGGCATAACTCCATATGACGTCTGAGAGGGGGCAAATGATCTCATGCCCTCAGCACCGGTGATGAGTTCCCGGTAAGCCTGATTCATGGCCTAATTCAGTCGCCGCTACCGGTGAGGGCGCGGTGAGTGTATAACAAGCAATCGAAAGTCAATCGCCACATGGCTGATCTTTTTGACAAGTGCTATTCCTTCAACCGAGACAAGGAGGCCATAGAATCGGGCCTCTATCCATACTTCAGGGCCATTTCCTGTCTGGACGGCCCGCACATCGTCGTAGGCGGCCGGGAAATGATCATGATCGGTTCCAACAACTACCTGGGGCTCACAACTCACCCGAAGGTGAGAAAGGCCGCCCGTGAGGCCCTGGACAAGTATGGAACTAGCTGTTCCGGTTCGCGCTTTCTCTGCGGCACGCTTGACCTCCACGAGCTCCTAGAGGCGGCGCTTGCCCGGTTCCTGGGCAAGGAAGCGGCGCTGGTCTTCTCTACGGGTTTCCAGACGAATCAAGGGGTCATTGCGCCCCTAATCGGGCGTGGCGATACGGTTATTATTGACCGACTCGTCCACGCGAGTATCGTGGACGGTGTACGTCTCTCATTCGGGAAGGTGCGGCGGTTTTTGCACAACGACGTCGACTCATTGCGCAAGAACCTGGAACTCTCTTCCGATTCCCGGGGCACCCTCGTCATTGTCGACGGCGTCTACAGTATGGACGGGGACATCGCGCCGCTGCCCGAGATCATTGAGGTAAGCAAGGACTTCGGCGCGCGGGTGATGGTAGATGACGCTCACGGTCTCGGGGTGCTGGGGGCGACCGGGAGAGGAGTCCTCGAGCACTTCGGAGTCTCGGATCAAGTGGATCTCCTCATGGGGACCTTTAGCAAGTCGTTTGCTTCGCTCGGTGGGTTCATAGCGGGTGACGATCAAGTCATCAGGTATATCAAACATCACTCCCGAGCGCTGATCTTCTCCGCCGCGATGCCGCCGTCCGCGGTGGCGGCCGCGCTGGCTGCGATTGAGGTAGTCGACACCGAACCGGTGCATCTGCAAAGACTGTGGCGTAACGCAAAGTTCATTCTTGAGGGATTCAAATCCCTCGGATACGACACGGGAGATTCGGGAACGCCGATCATCCCCTTGATCATCGGCGACGATGTGCGAACCGCAATTCTGTGGAAACGGCTCTTCGAGGAGGGATTGTTCACCAACTGCGTCCTTGCGCCGGGTGTGCCGCCGGGAACCCAAAGGATCAGAACGAGTCTCATGGCAAGTCACACCATGGAAGACCTGGAGAAGGTTTTGGAGATAACAGGCAGGGTAGGTAGGGAACTGCGAATAATTAACTAAGGAGTCCGGAAATGAGAGCGAAGAATTCCTTTCGTACAGTATACCGAGGCTTACTCTTCGGTGCACTCGCATCCGGTGTGGCAATTTTGGCGCTTATTGCTCAACCGGTACCGGGCTGGGGCTCGGATTCGCCAGGACTCGACTTACCTCGAATCGCCCAGCCTGCCACTGACTCGCGGGAAAATCTCCGGACAGTGAGGAAAGAGTCGGCCAAGTCCCCCGGGAACTCCACGGGTTCCATGAGTACGGATGCACGCCTCATCGATGCGGAGCAACGTCTCCAGGGAATGGAAGAGACTCTCCAGGACCTGTGGGAAAGAAGTCTGTACAACAAGCTCATTGGAAATCAAATGATCAAGCTCGCCAGGACCGCGGTCATAATCCTGGTCGTCATAGCGATTGGCTTTCCCCTGACTCTCGTCTTTCTCGGTAGGAGGAGAATACTCGGCCCCTGGAACGTCGCCTCCGATCTCCCTGCAACGCTGGTAGCCGTTGAGGAGCGCCAGGCAAAGCTCGCAAACATCCTCAGGGAGATTCAGAGCGAAATAGACTACATACACTCGATGTCCGTTCCGGACCTCAAGAAGCTGATCGACCAGGCGGAAAAATATATCGAGCAGAACGAGAAAGACCTGGAAAAGGCCGGACTGACCCCAAAAGAGGACGCAAGCCCAAGCAAGCCGAAGCAAGCGGAGGAGCCCTCCTGATGCCATAGCGTACCTGTGCGCCGATAACGGACAGGCACCCGATTCCCCTTTTCCCTCGCTGCGGGCATATCCCGAGGCAAGCCCCGATCGAGTGAAGAGAGTTTTTCATGCCCCGCGAGACGCGTGATGGTCTTTTAGAGGGGATAGAAGTTCCTAGGGGAGGATTGTCACCGGTGTTCCGACCGGAACGCTTCTGAAGAGTTCCTCAACTTCGAAATTCCACAGAGCGATGCACCCGTCGGTCCAGTTGTGAGGCTTGGGAAAGAAGAGCGAAATCCAGAGCCTCTTGTAATCGTCTGTGGGATAGCCGTGGATACCGACCCATCCGCCGAGCTTCGTGTTCCAGGGAGGCGTCTTGCCCTGGCGCACCTTTTCAATGATGGAATTACGCGCATCGAGTGAAATGAGTCCTTTCTCAAAGGCGCGCTTGGCATCTTGTTCACCGGGATAGCTTATTCCGAGGAACCGGTGGAACTTACTGCCCGCCTGTTTCATGCAGATGAAATATTCTCCCTCGGGGGTCCTCTTGTCACCGACGGCCTTCTTGGCGCCCCTCGGGTTCAAACCGAGGCAGACGCGATAGGTCCGCAAGACTTTACCCTTTCTCTGAATCTCCAGGAGCTGTGCGTCCTTGTGTATGACGACCCTTAACCGATTTCCCTCCCCTCTCCCCTGGTAGGCCCAGGCCAAGGATCCCGCGTGAGAGCAGTCGACCCGCAGGATCAGGACCGTCAGGAGAAAAGGCAAGAGCTTGAGCAGTGAGAAGGAGATTCTTCGAAGACGCCTGAGCGGTAATTTCATTGGCAAAGAAAAATCGTGCATGTGTTTCCGAACAAATACTCAGAATAAGATACCGAAATGTAAAGACAAAGTCAAGAGGATTGAGCGCCCGAGCCTACGCTCCTTCTCCAGCACGGACGAAGCGCAGGGTGCGCGGTGCAGCGCTGGAGCGCAAGCCCTGAGTCTCTCCTGGGAAACCAAGTGACAGTCCCTAAGGGCGTAGTCCCGCAGAGACGCCGGACCTCCACTTACCCACATGACAAGGTTATTCTAAGCTGAGGCTGTGGCTCCATGGTGCTGCTTCATACGAATACATCTCCAAACAAGTGAGATTCTCCTTCACCCCGGTCTATCTCGGAGGGGGTGCTGGGATTTCCTCGGCGTAACCGCAATTCTTGGAAGCATGAGGTGTTCTTTTCCGTCCCACGTCAATCAATGCTTGAAAGACCGTTCCCCCGTGAACATCATGGCCACCTGAGGCTGAGCCTCGTTACATGCCTCAATTGATTCGAAGTCCCTCTCCGAGCCCCCGGGATGGACAACAGCGGACACACCTTCCCGCATTCCCACATCGACGCCGTCCCTGAACGGGAAGAACGCGTCCGATACCATGACCGATCCCACGAGACCGGCCTTCCGTTCCGCGGTCTCCTCAGTAAGCTGTTCACGGGTCTTTTCGTCTCTCATCTCATTGAACGGCACGCCATGTTGCTCGAAACAGATCCGATCCCGGTATTTGGTGTAGGCCTTTACCACCGCGAGTTCCGCGACACCGACCCGGTCCTGTTCTCCTGTGCCGATTCCGACGGTACAGCCGTCCTTCACATAGATCACCGAGTTGGACGTGACACCCTGTTCAACCGCCCAACCGAATATCATGTCGTTGACCTCTCGATGCGTGGGTGCGCGTTCGATTACATATTCTCTGCCCTGGTACGTGGCGCGGGCGGGCTTGAGATCCTCCCTGGTACGAATCGGATTGACCGAAGACTGCTGGACGATGATTCCTCCGTCAATGAGAGACTTGAAATCGACGAACCGGAAGCCCACGTATTCGTTAAGTCTGTCCATTCTCGGGATCACGAGGATTCTCAGATTCTTGCGTCTGGCGAGCAGATCGACCGCGCCTGCCTCGTACTCGGGAGCCGCGACAACCTCGAGGTAGTTTTCGGAAATACGCTTTGCCGTCTCTTTGTCCACCGGGCGGTTGAAGGCAGCCGCGCCGCCGAACGCGGCGATTCGGTCGGCCATGTTTGCCTTGTCATAGGCCTCGATCAGGCTGTTCTGGATTGCGACGCCTGACGGATTGTTGTGCTTCATAATCGCGCAGGCGGGTTTTTCAGGCATGAATTTCAGTATATTCAGCGCGTTGTCCACGTCGGTGAGATTGATCTTGCCGGGATGCTTGCCAGCCTGAATCATGTCGGATTCGGTAATGGCGCTCACGAGTCCCTTGCCCGGAGATACGAACGTGCAACCGCCGAGGCTGAGATTCCCGTTAACCAGCTCGTACAGGGCCGCCTCTTGTCCCGGATTCTCACCGTACCGCAGGCCCATTTCTATGAGTTCACTCGACGAGCCGGGGATCTTCCAGGTCTTTTTGCGGTATTCAAGGGTCTGGTCTCCGAAAGTGATCCTCATCACTTCGGGGAAATGATCGGCCATAACCGTCTTGTACTTCTTTTTCAGATCCTCCATGGGCACACCTCCTCCGTGGTGACATTACCATGGAAAAGATCGGCTGGGCATCAGATTCTTTGACCTGGAATCCGGTTACGGATGCCCTGTTTTCCTGGCACTCCCCCTGTGCTATAGTGCTTCCGCGCATTATTGGCAAAAGGCATCCGGGAACGCGGCCGCGGTTCCGTGAAGTGGTGCTGTCCCGGGTGGACCATTCGAACCGCTGCCGGCGGATTAACGGAGTTGAGGTATTATGAAGTCCCAATCGTTCTTGTCCTGGGTGCTCGTCTTTGGAGTTGGCTTCCTTACGGGAGTCGTGTTTTCGGCCTGGAGGCTGGACTTTGGTACAGGACCGAAGGAAACGTTGCCCCGCGCCACCCCTGCTCCGACCGAAATGCCCTCGAAGGAACGAACCGCAGTGCTCGAACGAATGCTCGCTGCCAATCCCAACGATGTCAGCACCATCGTCCGTGTGGCAAATGGTTACTTCGATCTCGGTAACTACCCCAAGGCGGCGGAAACCTATGAGAAAGCCGTGGCCCTGGATCCCAAGAATGCGGATGTCATTACCGATCTCGGTGTCTGTCTGCGCAGGATGAAGAAGCCCAAGCAGGCCGTGGCAAAATTCAGAGAAGCCCTGAAAGTAAATCCAGGCCATGCGGTGGCGCTCTTTAACCTGGGGCTCGTGCTGCGTGATGATATGAAGAACCTGCCGGAAGCTCTCCGCACATGGGAGACGTTCCTCGAAAAAGCGGGAAACGCTCCTCACGCGGTCATGGTCCGTCCCTGGGTGAAGCAGTTGCGGGAGAAACTCCACGCGCAAAAACCTCAGGCCAAGGAGGAAAAGACGCCGCAACGGGCCAGTGAGTAAATTGGAGTACGAGGCGCGCTGTGCTCTTCTGGCCCGCGAACACGGGTCCCCCTTTTCCCCGTTCCCGCGGTCCGGTCTCGGGAAAACGGGCTTTCGAAGAACCTAAGAGAGATCGCAAAGGATGTGAGGAGAAAGCAGCGGGTCATTCCGATGAACCGGTATTCAGTCATCCGTGTCATCGGAAAGCCTGTGCACGAGGAACTCGGCAAGTGCAGCGAGTCCCTGGGTCGGCATGAAATTGCTGGCTGAGATGTCGAACAATATCTTGCTATACGGTGGAAACTCTTCGTCTCCCCTCCAATGTATGATCGCCATCGGCAGCCTCGGAAAGATTCGGAAGAGTAGCCCCTCGTCTGCCAGTTCAAGCGGCTTGCCGCCCCACGCCAAGGCCCGGGACATGCGCTCCTCCCGGCCCAGGCTAAAGAAATGGTCCAGCATTTCCGTCGTGTTTCGCGCAAAATGGGCCCCGAGAAAGGCCCCATGCTGCAAGGAACGAAAGTCGATCCACTCGCCCATCACTCTGACGGCGGTTCCCTGGTTTTCGGCAGCCGCGATAAGGTGCTGGAGGAAGAGCACCTTGAGGGGCAACGTATCAATACAACTGTGCCCCGCACGCACTCTGTACGGGAGCAGGTCCAAAACAAACCAGCTATGGAGGAAAGGGACTTCGATCCTCGGTACCCCATCTGCTCTGTACAGGGACTCGGTCTGTTCGGCTATGGTAAGCGGGTCGTGTCTTCGGACGGTTCCCATGAGCTCCTCATAGGCCCTTTCGAGCTCATTCACGTTCTTCCCGCTTTGGGCACGTTCAAGCCACATCGTGTATTCGTCAGGCACTCATACCCCTCTTCGCCGGATTACACCAATAATCGATGACGGGCTTCAGATCGACTGTCGCACACACCCGGCCTGCACAGTCCCTTCCACAGGCATGAATTGTTGCAGCCTACCTGCCAGACTACACAATGATATCAGCTCCGTCCTCCGCGGCCAAGCCCTCGTTGATCCTGGGTCCGGGAAATCTCACGCTTGAAGTCTAACAGATCAACCAAGAAAAGGCCTTCGAAGAGGGTTGGCAGGTAACGGTAACGGTAAGGGCTCAGCGGGGCAGCCCCTTCGATTTCGTTAATTATCTTGCTATAATAATATATTGTCTGTGGATCATGAAGCAGACTATCTGATAAATCAAACATTCTTTCTCGGTTGACACTCCATTACCCTTATGTTATTATCTTTTTCGATTCACTATGATCTCAGGGACGATGGTTGCAGAGATCTGCTCCGGGTCTTGACGACGGAGATAAACTTCCGCAACAGACTCGGAACCAAATGTCCCGGACGTATAGGAAGTATCGGTCGCGGACGTTCCTCCGGCTCCGGCTCCTGGACAGGAGTGAGCGGGAAGATGACGTTCCTCCGGGTCGGGTGGTGCACGGATTGCACACGGCGACTGTGTCGGAATTGGCCTTACAGGTAGCCAATTTCCGTATTTCAGGTGTCGCTTACATGCCTCGGGTTTCCGCCGTCGTTTAAGGACTGAGGATTCCCGTTTTCGTTTCTCTTCGTTCGGTCGGACCGCCTCAGGGACCGGCCGCTGTTACACAAGGACAGGGTATGGTTTTAGCTCGGGCTTACGCCTTCGCACTTCTGGTTTCTCTCGTTGCAGTGGCTGTCTCGCAAGCTCAGGTTCCTTACGGCGTTCCCGCACGTTTCGTGATTCCCGGATCGACGACAGGGGTCGGCGCGGTCCTGCTGGACGGCATGCAATATCACCACGCGGTGGGATTAAAAAAATTCATTAACAGTTTCACGTCGTATCAATTCCCGAATCCATTTCCACCTCACCAGGATCCGCTCAGTCGTCTCGAGTTCCCCATCGACCAGTGGTTCCTCGGGCTCAAGGCAGGCTGTGATACAGCTTCATGGTCCTTGCAGTGCCAGGGATGGATCAATCTCAATGAGGAGAGCGCGTTGAAGATGCAGGACAGCGATTGGGATGACGGTGATCATCTCGATCAAAAGACGATCTTCAGCGACTCCCGATGCAGGCTGAACAAGGGCATATTGCTCGATCTGCATCTGGCTCTGCCGAATCCGCTCGTTACGTGTGTTAATATCAAACCCCTTATCGGCTATCGATATCAACACTTCGATCTCACCACTCACGATGGATTTCAGGTCGACTTGCAGGGGAATGCCGCCGACCTTCCGGGAGACGGGATCGAGTTCAGGCAAACCTTTGTTCACTACTACGCGGGAGCGCTCGTGCGATCGACACTGGGAGCTGCTACCCTGCTTCCCCGATTGCGGGCATTTCAGCTCCTACTCCAGGTGGATTACGCCGCAGTGAGAGCAAAAAACGAGGATCTGCACCTCCTGCGGATCGGAGAACGCCTCACGCACGAGAACACGAGGGGCCATGCCTGGCATATCTCGCTGAGCGCTGAATTCATGGTGGGTCAAGCCCTCAAAGCCCGAATCGAAGGCGATTTCAATCGGATCATGACCACCGGTTCCCATCGGTTGAGCAACCGTCTCCTGGGGATCGACTTCTCCTTTGACGGGTCGAGGGTCTGGTCCGATCAGGGTTCCCTGTCTGCCTACGCTGAAGTCCTTTTCTAGCTAGAGCCCTTTCACAGACAGAACAAGTCGCTCGGATGCCGCGGTGTCCGTCACCCCGCCCAACTCCGGATCGGCGTCCGGTCCGGGGCTGGGCGCCGAGGGCTGGGAGGCATTGAAGAACCTGCATTCCGGCTTTCGCTGAAAGGACGGGACAAGCTCTGTCAGCAGAGGCGGTCACAGGGGAACCTATACGGGAGTTCAAGAAGGGAGCGGGGGCTCAGAGAGCTAACAGGCCCGTGCGCGCTCACCTGCTAGACCGTTTCATTTGTTTCGTATCAGGTGCAGCACTGCCGGACATTCGGGTGCTTGCGGAACGTGGGACCGGCCCTTGGCAGTCAGGGTGTGCCGTGGCCACGGCGAAAAAAGGTAACGGTCTTTCTGAAGCGATCTGTTAGAAGTAGACGGCGAATTCGAGGGAGGCTTGCTCCCATTTGCAATCGACTTCCCACTTTTGAGGTTCCAGTGAAGAGAGTTCGGGAAGATTCTTGAACTTGAGATGGGTCACGCCAACTCCGATCTTGCATGCTAGGTCGAATCGATAGACCTGAGGTCTGAAGACGAAGCGAACACCGTACGATCTCAGAGTTGACCCTCCAAGAGGCCAGTTGTAATACGCTTCGATGTGCATGGGCATGCCGATGATCGTTGGGGGCATGAAACGCATGTACGGTCCCGCGGTCAACGGGGGCTGACCGGTGATATTGAGCGTGGCTGGTCCGGGGAGCGGAACGCCCTGGTCATCGTAACCAATGACGGTTGCCGCATGGAAGCTTCCGTGCAGCTTGGGATTGATGAAGTAGTAGTCACCCGAAAGACCGAATGTTGCATACCGTCGCTGTACCAGGTCAACGTCGCCTCCCACGCTGAGCCCGGTGAAGTCAAGCTCCCCCATGTTCTTGCCCTTGTTCTCGTCCTCAAAGTACTGATAGTTGAACCGAAGGCCGAAACGCCAGAGACGGAAGTTACCATGGAAGTCGATCTTGCTCGGAGCCTTGTCAAGGGGGAATGCGTCGCGCAGATCGAGTTCTCCGAGCTGGTCCCCACGAATATACGCGGACCGAAGATCGTTCAGCGTGAAACTGGTCCCGATCTCACTGCGGAAGGTACTCCCAATGCCTTTTGGGGGGAAAATCGGGCCGATGTAGCCTTCAATGGTCTCAACGACATAGGCTGAAGGAAAAGAGGCGAACAGCGATTGAGCCGGACAGGTCACCACACCTGGACCCACCAGGACGGCCAGCATAACGATGATCCCCGTTATCCCTCTTGGGACGTCTAGCTGGCGCAATAATCTCATAAAGTCCTTCAGGTTACTTCACGTAGATTCTACAATCCATATTAAAACACGAAAACAGCTATTTGGTCAAGCTTAATCATCACCGGGTACAGCAGAACGCTCCCCTCCTCGTTTGTCAGAATCCGCCACCGAGAACTTTCTTGCGGCAGGTCGTCCCCCACCCCTCCCCAAGAAATCCCAACTTTCGGGCCGGTAGAGTAGTCTGATCACTCGAGGACCGATGACAGTCGCCAGCGGAGAAGGTTTATCCCGGAGTCGAAGCTGAGGCCCTAGATGAGTCCCTTGGCGCTGATCGTTGCCACGGCCGGGACGAGGTGTTTTTCCAGCCATCCTCCGACGTTCGGCA
>CAZCDS010000076.1:0-29193 GCA_964497585.1 uncultured Syntrophaceae bacterium | reverse complement strand
GTCGCGCTCTTTCTCGCGTCGATTAGCGCGAAGTTCGATACGGAAGACTATAGCTTTCAACCGGGATTGCGGATGCGCTAGATTGCGCGGCACCAATTCTGGCGAAAAGCGTTAGCTCTCATAGATTGCCACCCGCATTGGCCTGCCCCCCAAAAAGTGGCCCAGGTTCTGAGTTCGTGTATGGCAGTATCTGGACCTCAAGACAGGCCAGGATTAAGCGCAAGCCGTGCAGCTTTGAGCAGATGATCATCAGGAACCTTCCTGAGGCGGAGGTCCTGTTGCCTCAGGGGCGGACGCCGTGGGAACTGAATGTCTCCGCCCCGTGAGAGGGCTGTGTCAGAAGCCACCGGCCGATGGGACCACGGATTTACTCTTCGTGAGAATTCGCCGAGGGAGGACCGTACTTGCGGAATCCCCCTGCCCCGGTGACCTGGAACCGGCAATATCAACCTTCAGATTCTTCCAGGACGTGGATAATGCTCAATAGAACTTGGTTCGCCGGTGTGGGGACTCCGTGGCGCTTGCCCAGCTCTACCACCTTCCCGGCAAACGTCTCGACCTCCGTTTTGCGTCCCGACTCAATATCCTGGAGCATCGAGGTCTTACCATTCGGTGCCAGGGTTTTGAGGACTGCCTTCCAGTCGATGAGATCCTGCTCCCCCAGGTTGACTCCCTCATGCTGGGCCAGAACCAGGACCTCGCGCATCAGTGTCTCCATCAATGTCTGAGCGTCAGGCGATGTTTGAAAGACACCGTAGGGTGCCCGCATCACTGCAGATGCCTGGTTGACTCCCACGTTGACCATGAACTTCCACCACAGCATCCGTATCATGTCGGGAGGTATTTCGTAGGCGATGCCTGCCCGGTCAAACGCCTCCTGCACAACCCGGACTCGTTCACTCGGATCGGAATTTTCAGCCTCACCAAAAAAGATTTTGCCTGGATTCGTATAGACGACCGAGTTTCCCTGACGAACGGCGTCAATCGCCACAGCAATGGCATAGAGCACCTTGTCCATGCCGTAAACGGAGCCCAGATATTCTTCGCTGTCGAGCCCGTTCATTACAGAAATAAAAATCGTTTGATCTCCGACGATGTTTTTTAGGTCAGGGACCGCGTCCGGCAGGTGGTGGGTTTTGACGGCCACCAGGACAAGATCGGCCGGCTGGGAAGCGTCATCGGGGTGAACGACCGGAATCAAATAGTCTTTCCCGTTGACCACCACACCTTCTGTTTTCAGCAGATCGTGCCGTTGATCCCGAGCGACGAACACCGGTGAGAACCCAGGTGCATCGAAAAACCTCGATGCGTAGGCCGCGCCCATTGCGCCCGCTCCAAGGATCGCTACGTTTTTGATTTCCTTCACTGACTTCTCCAGTCGGGTGTGCATGCAGTCGCATGCTATGGTTTGACATGACCGCTGAGACGGAGAATTCTCCGTTTCCACCCATTTGTATAAATTACCTATTTATAAGCCAGAGTCATGCTTCCTGCAAGACATATTGGGCTTGCGCATGCGGGAGCTGACCGACCCCCGGCAAAGCGGGGCTTGCCATCTCATCTGCAGCGCTTTGGCAGGACGGCAGTATTCTTCAGTGTCATCATGTTCTTCCGTAAACTCATCAAGGAGATAGAACTGTGCACCCTGCGCAGTTGGACTCTGCGCTCATCCAGCGCGGTGAGACCGTCGGAGGCATGATGAGTGATCCCGAAGAACCCATCACGTCAGCGGTCGTGATCACGTCCACGGCATCAAGCTCTTCAACGAAGAACTTACCCAGCTCAGAACAGATCTCTTTCAGAAAACACCGATCCTTCGGAAAAGAAGGTGCTCAAGGGAACTCGCCAGCTCTTGGTGAAGAATCCCGAAAACCTTGAACCTGGGTCCGATGAACGAGACCGACTCCAAGAGGCTCTGAGCCTGAACAAACCAATGGCTATGGCCTATTACGTGAAAGAGGAGCTCCGCTTCCTCTGGCATCTATCCGGCGAAGCCGCTGGGAGGCTTACCTTAACGATTGGATCCGCCAGCCCGAAGCATCCGGCATCCTAACGCCAGAGGATTTTGCCAAAAGTCTCGGGACCCACAGGGATGGAATCCTCGCATCCTACGACCGTCCGACCTCCACCGGACCACTGGAGGGAACCAACAACAAGATCAAGATCCTGCCAGACCGGGGCTGATAGTCCAGTTGAACAGAACATATTCAGCGCACTGCTCACCCAGGCAGACCTTCAGTCCCAGGTCTTCGCATGTGTGGACGAAATGAAACAGTCTCACGAGCGTATTCAGGTCAGAGTGCTTCTCCTGAGAAGCCATTTCGGAAGCCGGCGTAGCCTTAAAAGGGTATATATTGACTACTTCAAAGTAACTTCTGTGATCCACCACGAATTGAATCGTTTTCTCAAAATCTGCCATTTCCTCCCAGGGGGCGCCGATTATAAGAGAAGGAGCCGGCAAAATACCGTTTGAATGCAGCATCTTTATGAAATCGGACATCTGCTCTGGGGCGATCCCTTTGTTCATCGCACTGAGTGTTCTGTCGCTTCCAGACTCCAGCCCAAAGAATATCATTCTGCAACCGGACCTCGATAGAGCCTCTATTCCCTTTCCGGACAGATCAGCCCTGGACATACCACACCACGACTTGTTAAGCTTCTCGAAAAGCCGGCAGAATTCCATCAGATTATCACCATTGAGCGAATTGTCCCTACAGACAAGCATTTTTGGGTCATGCCGTCCGATGAGCATCTCCAACTCCTCGATCACAGCCTTGGCCGATCTTTCAGCATATCCTGAATTCCAGCCTTTGGAAAGCGAACAGAATTTGCATCGTCCCCAGGAGCACCCATGCTTCAACATGAACGGGAGAAGGTCAAACAGGTACTTGTCTCGATGGTCGTAAACCGGAGTCGGCAACAAGTCATACTTGACAGGTTTTGCCCTGGCGCCCATCGCGAAAAGATCATTCAGGTGGACCGTCTCCACCCCGTTTTTCTTCAACTCGGCTTCGTTTGTCCACGAACCCAGGGAGTTGCCAAAGAAGAATATCTCCGTTTCCGCGGACACCTGCTTGATGGCACGAGAGAGTCGCAAGACCGCTTGTGTCGGAACAGTAGGAAACCAGGAGGGAGGGGTTACATAAACCACAGAGTATTTCTCCCAAGGTATTTCCGCATAGTATCTGTCAATATGGGGCGCAACTTCGTTGTAAAAGGGATCAAAATGCAAGGCATCTGAGACGATTTGGGCATTATCCATGACGTCTAGTATTGGCTGAAGCTTTTCCCTATTTCTGAAATGCAGTTCGGCATTCAGGTCAATCATATCCAAATCATGCCGTCCCGCCAAGACAGCGGTGCCGTAACCCAGAAAACAGCTCGGGTGAAAGGGCAAATGGGAAAGGCAAGGGGTTACCAGAGCGGCCTTATCTCCGTCGCGGCTAGGGGATTTCATGCCTCTACTGCCTTCAGGAAAGCTCGATTCAGACCCAATCATCGATGATTACTCCTCGGAATTGATTGCCTAACTGAGACACTATGCCTTTAACAGGCATAGGGCATCCCGGCTGCCTACCGCGTCGCAGCAGTGCATTGGTTGTAAGCCGCTTGCGGGCTGCCGCCTTACCATACGCGAGAGCGCTTGAGCATACGGCCGATGATTCAAAAATGGGCAAAGCAAGGTCCAAACAAAGTCAGGCCCTTGAACCTTGCTCGTGCTCCATTTATAGGAATTACAGCTGCTCCAGCAGGTCCGAAAATCGCACCCCTTACTTGCCCTTGTCTTGCTCAGGCAGCACGTAACACGTTGTTCTTTCGACACTTTACTAGTATTTCATCATCGTATCAGGTGGATCATTAGGATTTGCAGTTGTTGCCATTTCAAGCTTCTCATTGCCGTATAAGTTGATCATTAGTACACAGTCTCTCAAAAGAACGTCGACATCATATTTCTCCAAAAAATCCTTTTGGAGGTCTTTCGCTTTTTTTGCAAGGGTGATCATGTCGATGAGTTCTTGCTGATTTATTGGAATGTAACCGTATGCTACTCCCTCAATGAATTCCACCAGACTTTTAGGCATAGTTTTCTCCTTCTTTTTACCGCAAGTTAGACCTAGTTGATTGTTCTTTTAATTTTTATCATCCCGTGTCAGCGGTTTGTTTACATGACTTCGAGTACGATGAGTTTGCGCTTGAAACGTAAACTATACGGCGCGCGAAAATGATTGTTACGATGATTTGTCACCCATATGACGAAGCTTTTGCTAGCACTCTTTTGCAATAGGGGACTTGGGGTAGCATGTCCCGGTGCCATTCGGAAGGTCGAACCTTTCCATTTGAATGGCAAAGGTCAGAGTAGTCACACTTGCTACAAATCAGTTGATGCTTCGACATCGCCTCGGCGTAGTCCTCCGAGTTGAAAACTCTCTGGAGAACACCTGGTTCGTAAAAACCCAAATGATTTGTTGTGGAATGAGCCAACGTCATACGCAGGTCCGCAGTTATCATGATGCTTCCCGGTTGGTACAGAGGAAGCGACGGTGGTACCCAAGGCATCTGGAGAACCTTGGAAACAACCGCAGCCAGAGGATTGTTCAATACATGTACTTTGAGACCGAAGAGATTGAGAAGGGCAACCATCCGGACGAGTCTGAGAAAGTCGTCTGGATTTAGAACCTCTTCCGACAGATCAAAAATGTCGTTTGGCACCCGGATAAGTTGTATAAGGTTTAGCTGCCTTATGTCGGGAAAAGCTGTGAAAAGCTTAACCCCAAAGCTCGGCAGCTCGGGAATGAGGCTTCTGCCGACAGTGGTAAATATATGAACCGGGAGACCGGCTCGCATGGCATTGTCGATACCCCTTACAGCCTGAAGGTATGATCCTTTTCCTCGTACGGGGTCATGAAGTCGTCGCGGACCCTGAAGGCTCACTGAAATGGTGAGACCGTTGTACGCCGCCAGTTTCCGGCTGACTTTACCTGTCAGCAATGTCCCATTGGTATTCAAGAAGGCTGTTTGATAACCCAGAGCAAACGCATAATCAAAAATGGGCAGCAAGCCATTCCACAGGAGAGGTTCCCCCCCGGTAACGTGAAGATGCCTGTAGCCCGCTTCGTATCCCTCCTGAACTATACTCTTGACCAGATCGGGGGCAAGACTTGATTTTCGCGGTCCACGCGCGCGGACAAAGCAGTGGGAGCAAGAACTGTTGCACCGCGTTGTTACCTCAACGCTGAGGCGATCACTTTGAAGCCAAAGAGATTCGCGATCTTCCATTGTCTTTTCCCCGGTTGTTGCCATCGTTCTTTAGAGGATGCGCAAGGCATCGAAACTCTCGGGCCAGACCTTTCATCCTGTAAGCCGCGACAATAGATGCTGCTGTCCCCAATTCAGCGCATATTCGCTCCTTAATTTTCTCAATGAGACGTTGTTCCACGATATGGTTAAGGATCACATTCTTGGATGCGTTGGCCTCAGCTCGACTCCTAATATTGCTATTGTTCCAATGAGTCCTAACCTCTTCAGGGAGACAAAGATATATCGCTGAGTGTGCCCCCTCTTCCATATCGTCGGCGATGTCCCTAATGTCATCGAGGAGCCTCCAGGCAATCCCGAAAGAGCCATAGGCAACCTCGATGTCCCTTGTGAAATCCGAAATTCCGGTCATCTTCATGGATAGGAGAATAGGAGCGATCATCCAAATGGCCATCTGTTTTCTGAAGAGATCGCAATAGCTATCGAGGCATTTGGCTCCTTTTGAATCTTGGATGCTCGAATAGTAATCATCGATGAAATTTCGAACAGTTCTCTCAACTGCGGGCTCACCTTCAGTCAGATTGCAGCAGGCGAGGTGCATGATCGACGATACTTGGCTTCTCAAAAGCAGCGTCAGGGGTGAAACAGGAATCTGCCCATCGGAAAGATGATCATCCAGGGAATGAAGTAACATCGCCATGGATTGGGCTGTCACTGCATTCGTCACGTCCTCTTCCTTCAATCTTTCCGTGGGGAGAGAGTGGCTGTGGCTGAGCCAGTAAATGATGGACCATGCAGGTGGATAATAATTGGCGAAGAAATCCAGCTTATCGCCAAGCTTTAGCCCTGCATACTTCATAAGGAAGAGAATGGAATCGGTCTGAACGGACTCAGGCAGGGATCTGCAGAGTGAGAACATTTCATTGCTGAACCGCCGGTAGAAGGTGCTTTCCATCTTCGAAAGCTTACACCTGCCGAAGTCAATGGTCTTGCAATAGAGTCGAAACTCCCCCATCCTGCCTTTCACTTGATAACACTCCGATTTTCGTGAGTTTCGGTCAAAGGATTTCGGACCTCAGAAAGTTCGAGACCCAGTGAGTCAATCGCCGAATTCAGCTCTTCCAGATCGTGGTTTAGGCCCAAGTCGTGGAACATCTGCTTCGCTTCTTGCAGATGCTCTTTGGCCCTCTTGACATCCGGGGCTGAGGATCCACCGTTGGCTGCGCACAAGCGTATGCCCATCTCAGCATAGGTCCTGGCGAGCTGGGGACGTGCACCAAGTTTTTCTCCTTCGCTAATTGCCTTCCGCCACCACTTTGCGGCGCCTTTCTGATCGTCGATCAACCATTTGTACACGCCCATGAGTCTATAAGCGTCCGTTCGGTATAACGCCACTTTCTGAGAGGTCTTGATCAACATCTTTCCCGCCTTGAAAGCCTTCTTACGATATCCCGAGGATTCTTCGGTGAGGCCAAGTCCAAGAGAGTCTTCGAGGCGACAGATGTAGTACTCAAACTGACTTTGATAAAACGCTGCCAACTGAGAAGGTACCGCTTGCACTTCAGATCTGACCCGGTCGGCTTGATCCAACGACCTCCCGGCCTCCTCTGTTTCTTTAGCCAAGAGGTGTATTGTGGCTCTTAGGGTATGCATGTCCAAAGCGTGTAAATTCCAATCTTTTGCCAGGACAAGGTCTAGTCCTCGATTCGCTTCGGTAGTCGCTTCGTCGATTTGGTGGCTTTCAATGAGCAGATGAATATTCAACAAATACTTTAACAGGCGGTAGATGTCGTTTTCATAGGCTTCTGCGATCTCACTCAGTTTTTTCACCATCAGTCTTGCCGCATCAAAATGCCCTTGGTAGATTTTCGGAAGTCCGTGCCAGTAATAGTGCATGTTGGCATCCCACATTTCCCCAATTCTCAGGATCCTGTCCACCAAATCTTCGTTGTACTCAGTGATCTCACTCCACTGCCCCTTGAGAACTCGCTGTATCGTATCCAGAAGATCGTACGTGATGCATTGCTTGGCATTATCCGGGTCCAGCCTGGGTTTTGCATAATCCAGGACTTTTCTAGCAATGCCGAGGGAAAGACCAGTCCAGGAGAACAGGGCACTTGCGCTGGCAAAGATGGCAATCCCTAATTTGAATCTCCTGAAATCGAAATGGACGATCTTGGCATGGAGGAAAAAGGATTCGACAAAGAAGCGCTTAGGGTCGACGACCACCAAGGCCTCAGCTTTGTTGTGATACAGGTCTGCGGCTTCGATATCCTTCTGCGTTGGGTGTCTCTTGAACCAGAACGAAGGAAAGTATAAGGCCAGGAAGAATATCACGAAGCTTGATAGCAGCCTAAACGCCGTTGACAAGGCATTCTTGGGCAACTCGCCCCAATAGTAGCTCAGGACCTTGTCGAAATGCTCCACAGCCTCTGCGTAGTGGCCTCGGTTAAAGAACGCGAGCCCAATATTCTTCTCAAACATGGCAACTTTTTCGGGATCAACACTGTCGCCTCGCAAGCGCCTGTAAATACTGAGCCCTTCTTGGTAATAATGGAGCGCCTCATTGGATGCAGAAGATTTTAGGGCTGCTTCACCAGCTCTGATCAAGCATAGTTCGGCCTTCTCCAGGCTCTCGGCTTTGCCATAATGATAGGCAAGGATGCCGTAGAATTCATGGAGCCTATCACTGAAGAGCCGCTCTATGGACTCTGCAACCCTCAGGTGAAGTTCTTTTCGCTGCTTTAATAGAGTTGATTCATATGCAGCCTCATGCACCAGCGCATGCTTGAACAGATACTCCACCTCCCCCATCCTCGACCGGGACCGGATGAGCTGCAGATCCTCCAGGTGCACGAGCCTGTGATCCACGTCCTCGATGGAATTTGCCACGTCCTTGATGATGCGGTCGAAAAAGGTTCTCCCAATCACGGAGGCGATCTTGATCAGCTCTCGCGTTGGCGCATCCAGCCGATCCAGCCTAGCCATCAACACTTCGTTGATGGTAGGGGGGATGACCACCCTATCGATCTTCTGAGTAACCTCGAACCCGCCGTCGCTCTTGACCACAGCACCCTCTTCAATAAGAGACCTCACCACCTCCTCGATGAAAAAGGGATTTCCGCCAGCCCGCTCTACGATCTTGTGCTTGAAGCCGTAGGAAGGTCCCTTTATCGCAACCAGATTGTCAATCAAGGTCTGGCTGTTACTGTTATCCAGGGGTTGGAGCTCGATTTCCACATAGGAGTCTGGGAGTCTTTCCCCAATCTTTGCGATCTTGCCGTCATCGCTTCTAAAGAATCCCGGTCGAAAGACATTTATGAAGAGCAGCTTATGCTTTTCCCCAAGTCGAAAGAGAGATTCCAGGAGTTCAACGGAGCTGGTGTCCGCCCAGTGCAGGTCTTCCATGATGATTACACTCGGCCGCAGTTCACTTCCTTTGATAACAAGCTCCCGTACATTCTTCACGATAAGCTTTTCCAACCCCTCACCCTGTATGCCCTTGACCCGTTCCGCATGCCTCCCTGTTAGCTTCACGCCCATCATGGTGGCCACAAAGGGAAACACCTCATCAGTCTCGTCTCCACAAACCCTCCGAATGGAGGTTTCCAGTTTGGATCGGGCCGCGAACTCTCCATCCCTGTCGGATATCCGCGCCCAATGCTTGAGTAGATCGATGATGGGATGGAAGCTCAGGTTCTTGCCGATGGAGATGGCTCGACCTTCGAGCACCGCGACCCTCTTCATTACATCCCGCTTCTTCAGTTCAGCGATGAGTCGGGACTTGCCGACGCCTGCTTCCCCGGTCAAGTTGACTACCGACCCCTCTCCATTGACTGCTTTGAGGATTTGCAGCTCCAGATTTGCCAGTTCCGAGTCTCGTCCCACCATCTCCGAAGAGACCTGTCGACCTGTGCGGACGAGAGGAACAGAGACCTTAGTGGCAAGCACCCTGAAGACAGGGATAGGCTCAGTTCTGCCCTTAACCTTCGCGGGGGGTAGCGGCCGGAAAGTGAAAAGGTTCTGACATGCGTGGTACGTGTCAGGCCCGACAAGTATCTGACGGGCCTGTGCCAGATCACTGAGCCTCGCAGCCACATTGACTGCATGTCCGACTACTCCGTGAGTTCCCTCCGAGGGATCGACGTCCGGTGTAACGGCAAGCCCTGTGTTCACGCCGCTGTGCATGGAGAGAGGACGGCCGATTTTGGCTTCATAGCGAGCACTCAAGGACTCGACCAGGTCGTGGATCTCTCTAGCTGCGTGGATGGCGCGCGCTGGATCATCCTCGTGGGCAGTCGGCACTCCAAAGAAGGCCAGAATACCGTCTCCAATTATCCGCTCTACAAAGCCTTCGTATTTGGTTATGACTTCCCTGGCTCCCCTGAAGACTTGTCCCGTGATTTCTGTCACTTCTTCAGGGTCGAGCTTCTCGGTCATGGCGGTGTAGCCGGTGAGATCAGAGAAGAGGGCAGTGACCTGCCTGCGTTCAGCTGGCAAGGGGTGCGTAGGCTGGACGAAAGACGCTTCTACGGTCAGCTCATAACCGCATTCAAAGCAATATTTTGCCCCTTCAAAAAGCTCTGCTTGGCACCTTGGGCATTTCATCGTTCCCCCCCGAAAACCAACGGATGGAACACCGAATTCTGGTCGAGTCGCCAAGTCTAGGAGCAGCCAAATGCGGGTCTTGCTGAGAAGTCGCTTCAGCTTCCGATATTATTACAACAACTTATTCTAGCCGGCGGGATGGCTTCTGTCAATGGAGTATTGGCACCGTGAAGTGAATTTCCTGTGAATATCCGCCCGACTGCGCCTTTGCCATCTGTCAAAGGTGATACGAGGATAACCGTGAAACGTGGTTGAACTGCTTTGGCCTTCCCGTCATATCCCGTTTATGGAAAATAGACGGAAAGGAGGAACGCCGTAGCAGGGGGAATCTGTCAGCTCTCTTTCAGGTCACCAAGCTCCCTCTCCAGAATGATTCACAAAGTCGAGTCTCAGCCACCCGGTGGTGTTGATGGCGGGCCGGGTGCCGACCGTAGGTACGCACACGATCAGCCGTGTAGTTCTGATGGCTGAGGCCATGAAGAGGAGTACTGCCCAAGCCTGTACCGTTCCTTTTCGGGGCTCGGTGGCAAGGGGATCGAGTTTGCACCGAGTATTTCCTTCCCACGCCCGAAACGTTGGTGCCCGGTTTGAGCCAGCTGGTCCTCGTTGCCGACCACACCCGGAGCAATCACGCGGGCACGATATCAGAGGCACGGGTTATCGACAGGACGGAGCGGTTCCCTTGGCTCTGTCACGGTAGCACTGACCGTCGGTCCGCAGAACCGACGGAAATCCGGGGTCCGAGCGAAGGGCTCGACGGTAGCTCGAAAAAAAGATATGATCGGAGGCTACGGCGGGATCGGGTGACTCCCGACCTGTCTCGCTCGCTATTGCTAGGAGGCACGGTAAATTGAACGCAAGAGAGAATCGGATACTCGTTGTCACGTGCTTCGGACATTTCATGGTTCATTATAATATGTTGGCGTTCCCCGCGTTGGTTCTACCGTTGGTGACGGGACTACACATGCAGATGTCCGCGGTACTGGGCATGTCCTTCTGGATGTATCTCCTTTTCGGGCTGACCGCCCTCCCCTGGGGCATGGCAGGTGACCGATTGGGCGGCAAACCCTTGATGCTCGTCATGTTCGCCGGCACGGGATTGAGTGGGCTCGCCGCTGCCTTAACGGTGGGAAGTCCGCTCGGGCTGACCCTGTCGATGGCCGGGTTGGGGCTCTTTTCCGCTATCTACCATCCGATCGGGCTTGGTCTCATTTCCAAAGGCATAGATCGTCTCAGCGTCGCGATGGGCTATAATGCGGTTTTTGGCGGGCTCGGGCTGGTTTGCTCGCCGCTTGCAACCGGGATCATGAACTGGCTGTACGGTCCAAGTGGGGCTTTTCTCTTCCTTGCCGGGCTCAATCTGGCCGGTCTGGTTCTCATGGCCTTTCTCCCGCTGGATGATCCTCATGAGCGGGCGATAGCTGCATCAAAGGGCAATAACGGAATGCTCGGTGCATTCCTCATCCTGCTCGTGGCCATGATGCTCGGTGGAATCGCGTATCGCGGAGCTACGGTCATCCTGCCCGCGTACCTGGAGCTGAAGGGTTCCGGTCTGTTGCACGAGGTTGCGAACTTCTTCGGGCGAGACATTTCCGGGAATCTCATGGCCACCACGATTACTGCGGGCATCTACACAGTGGGGATGATCGGTCAGTTCATCGGCGGCCACGTGGGAGAGCGCTTTGAAGAGAGACACTCGTACCTCTTCTTTCATGCGATGTGCATCCCCGCGGCATTTTTCATGGCCTACGCCCAGAATCTTCCGCTGGTTGGGCTTGCCGTGGTTTACTTCTTTTTCCTGCTCGGGATGCAGCCTATCGAGAATACGCTCGTAGCACGCCTTACTCCGCCACGGCTTCATCATTCCGCATACGGTATGAAGTTCATCCTCACCTTCGGGGTCGGAGCGCTTGCGGTGAAGCTCGTTCAGTGGATTGAAACGAGGTGGAATATCGACGCGACCTTCCTGGCGCTCAGTTGCGTCTCGCTGCTGATCGTGACCAGCATCGTCTGCCTGATCGTCAAGACCAACAACAGGGTGCTCGTCCCGACTGAGCACGTGGCCGAGGTCTCGTAGAGGGTCTCATTTGTTGCTTCCCATGGCCAGGACCGCTGCACATCCGGGTGCCACTGGTGGCGGGCCCACCTGTGCGTCCTGAGGCCAATGCATTTTCAGAAGAGCGAGATTGACCCACCCGGCGGGCATCAAATCCCCCACACTCTCGCCTTTCAATGCGGGGAAGAGGGGATTTTGTGTCCCCGGCGCCATGGCGGGTGCGATTGACTCTCATTCACGCGAAAGCCGATCGGCATTCGGATTGATCTCTGTTCACCGAATGGCAGCCTTGATAATCCGGGACACGTCGCGTACACAACAGGGAGCCGGTAATATCTGACTGCTTCGAATCCGTCATTTCCGGAAAAGGAGACCCCGTCGGTGGCTGAACGACAATTCAAATACGAGCGAGAGGACTTCGGTGACCTGCCTGCAAAACTCGAGCATCTAACGATCTCCCTCAATTTCAAGGGCGATGAGGTGGAAGCGACCAATTGTCTGCAAATGACTGCTCGGGAACCGCTCTACGAGGTCCGGCTGGACGCTAAGGATCTGCACATTGAGCGGGTGGAATGGCTGGATCCGGAGGAGGGTGACGAGGGAGCAGAACCGGCGGACTACGAATACGTCCGGGATGAAAACCGATTGATTGTCAGCCTGCCCCGCTTTGTGGACGAGGGGGAGCGTTTCTCGCTGAAGACCGTTACCCGGTGCGTTCCTTCCGACAACATCCTCGAAGGAATCTACAAGGACGTGACCCCTCCCGGCGCTCCTCAGCAATACATCTCCCAGTGCCAGCAATGGGGCTTCCAGCGCATCATGCCCATCTTTGACGACTGCCGCGCCAAATGCACCATGACCACCACCATTAAAGCGGACGCCGCGTACACTCATCTCATCAGCAACGGAAACATCAGTCGGTCAACCAATCCCCGCGGGGTTCCGGTCCCCAAGCCCGGCGACCCGACTCGTCAGATCATCACCTATGAGAATCCGGTCCCTATGGCGCCGTACCTCTTCGTGGTCTGCGTGGGAACCTGGGACATGCTCGTCGATCACGTGACGTACGATTCGGGCAGAACCGTGAGATTCGAGTATCTCGTTCCACCGGGACGCACAGAAGGGGCCAAGATTCCCATGGAAATACTCAAACGCGCGGTGCTGTGGATCGGCAAGACCCAGGACTATCAGTATGTCGCGGACACGTACCGCACTATCTGCATGACCAAGTCCAACTTCGGAGGCATGGAAAACGTCGGCAATACCACGATCGTTACGGATGCAGCCCTCATAGATGAGCACACCATGGATCAGTCGCTGATCTACGCTCACGCGGTGATCGTCCACGAGTTCGAACACAACCAGTGCGGCAGCGAAACGACCATGGAGACGCCATTTGATGTCTGGCTCAATGAAGCGTACACCGTGCACGTGGAACGACAGTTTGTCGCAGACGTCTTCGATCCGACCTTCGTCAGGCTGAACCAGGTTGACAGCATCCGCAACCCGCTGCTCGGGCCGCTCGCTGTGGAGGACAGCGGCCGCGCGGGACAAATCGTCCGGGACGGATTCAACAACCCGGACGAACTGATCGACGCGGTAACCTACGTCAAAGCTGCGGAAGTGATCCGAATGCTCCAATCGATACTCGGCCAGGAGCAGTTTCGGGCGGGCAAGACGCGCTACTTCTCCCGTTACCGGGATGCCAATGCAAATACCGACCAGTTCTTCGAATGCTTCGAGGAGGTCTCCGGGCAGACGCTCGATCTTTTCAAGAAAGGCTGGCTCTACACCATCGGCTACCCTCGGGTTACGGCAACAACCGAATATGATCCGGAAGCGGAAGAATTCCGGATACGCTTCCGCCAGGAACTCCATTCCAGCGATTCAGAGGTGGCCTCTCCCCGCTGGCCGTGGTGGATCGGCAAGGACGGCCGGTACCGGACGCTCGATCCGGACACGCCGCTCTTTCACATCCCCGTGGACGTGGCTCTCGTCGACAGTGAGGGACGAACCATCCCCTGGACCGAGAAGGTCTTCCAGCTCACCGGGCGAGAAGCCACCCTGATCTATGAAAGCGTGCCGGATTCACCCGCCTTTGCGTCACTCAATCGGGACTACTCCTTCTACGGGACCTTCGTGCAACAGGATGCCACCCGGGAAACGCTTCTGGCTCAGGCGCGGCTCGACACCAATGCCTTCAACCGGGTGGAGGCCATGCGTCGGCTCACCGATCGGGAGCGGGTCAGGCTGTTGCTCGACCCCGACGCGGAAGTGGACGACCAATGGCTGGCCCTTTACGATGAAATCCTCTCCGACGCGGATTTGCCCTCGGCACTGAAGGCCTACTTCCTCCGTATCGATGAGCAGCCCATGGATCGGACCTACTCGACCTGGTACCCAGAGCTCGTCATAGCCCGTGAAAGGCTCATGAGAGCTGTCAACGATGCGTACGGCTACCGGCTCGTCAAGCTGTTCTATCGACTCGACACGTACCGGAAGGGCGGTGCCCCAAACGAAGGTATCGAGAAAAGGCTCCTGAAGAATACGGTGCTCGGCCTCATCGCGATCGAAGATACGCGGCAGAGTCACCGCCTGATCGTCGACCACTTTGAGAAAGCCACGACCGCGGAAGATCGGGTGGCGGCTCTTGCCGCGCTCAACCGGAGTTCCGCGCAGGAGCGCCGGGAGATACTCGAGAATGTGTATTTCCAATGGCACGAGCACATCAGCGGGTACGCCAACTACTTGAGAGTGGTGGCGTCCGGAACCTGCGACGACGTCTTCGACATGATCGCGGAGGAACAGTCCCGGTCGACCTTTGACCTGAACAACCCGACGCTCGCCAGGTCGCTGCTCCTGCCCATGGCTTCCAATAACAAAAAGGTCTGGACGGACCAGGGGATCACGTGGGTGGCGGACACGGTCATCATGTTGGCTTCCATTAACGATTACACGGCCAGCAGGCTGCTCAACACCTTTCAGCTCTGTCGCAAGCTCAAGCCGGCGCTCCGTGAGAAGGTCTCCGCGGCACTCGAACGAATCGCGGATGAAGTGCCCGACCGCGTGAGCCCGACGATCCAGGGACAGGCTCGAGCGTACGTGGGGCGGTCATAGCATTCGGCAGGCCATTCAGATCATATAAGGTTTTATTTCAAGGAGTTACATTATGAATGATGAGTACAAACATCTTGCAGAGAAATTGGATTCGTTACCCAACGGGTTCCCATCTACGCAAAGCGGGATCGAATTGAAGATCCTCAGCAAGATATTCTCCCCGGAAGAGGCTGACCTGGCCGCAAGACTCCGGCCCATCCCGGAAACTGCGGCGACGATCGCAGAGCGGCTCGGAAAACCTGTGGAAGAGATGGAAGAGACACTTGAAGCCATGGTGAAGAAAGGGCAGATCGGATCAACCAACATGAAGGGACAGCAGGTATATATCCTCTTCCCCTTTGTTTTCGGGATCTTCGAATTCCAGCAGCCGCGGCTCGACAGGAAATTGGCCGAGCTGATAGAGGAGTACGCTCCGACGTTCATTCCCGCATTGGGCGGACACAAACCGGCCATCATGCGGGTCCAACCGTTGAACATCCAGATAGACGCGGAACATCAGGTGCTGGCATACGAGGACCTGCGCAAGAACATGGAAAGGGCCAAGTCTTTCCAGGTGATGGACTGCATCTGCAAAAAGGAACAAATGCTCATGGGCAATCCCTGCAAACATGACATGGAAGTATGCCTTGCCTTTTCCAACAAAGAGGGAGCGTACGACAAGCATCCGCTCGGTCGGATCATTTCGCGGGACGAAGCCCTGGCGATCGTCAAGAAGGCAGATGAGGACGGGCTCGTGCACGCGACCTACAACGTCAAGAACGGACAGATGTTCGTGTGCAACTGCTGCTCGTGCTGCTGCGGCATGTTGCGCGGGATGAAGCACTACAATGTTCCGGGACTCATGGCAAAAAGCAATTACGTCGCCACCATCGACCAGGAAACGTGCGCGGCCTGCGGAACCTGCGCGGATGAGCGCTGCCCGGTGGGGGCCATCATTGAAGAGGACGGCGCATACACCGTGCAACCGGATCGCTGCATCGGATGCGGCGTTTGTATGTCCACCTGCTCCACCGAATCGATCACCCTGACCCGTAAACCTGAATCCGATTGGGACGATCCCCCGGATCACCTCATGGACTGGTACTTCAAACGGGCCGAGAATCGAGGCGTCAAGATCATGGTGGATTGATACAAAGAGTTCAGCGAGGAGGGCGATCTTACGCCTCCGATGGTCGAGTTGAAGAAGAAAAGCAATGAAAGCGGTAGCCTGGTGCTTGTTGGTAATCGTGTGGGTCACTTTGGGGGCCTCCTTTAGCGGTGAACCGGCCGATGGGGCCGGTGTCTCCTTCGGCCTCCCATTCCTCACCGAGTGCGCAGGGAGGGAAAAGATCAAAGGCCTTATCGAGTACTGTCACGGTCTGGCCGATTCATTCAACGCGGGTAGCAAAGTGGTCCTGATGAACCGAGGAGGGATTTGTACGGCACGGACTGGAGCCAGATTCACGTATATGGGGCCGCTGGACTCTGAGATCAAAGCAACCTGGTTGATCAAGGCTGACAAGTGCCTGAAGCCTGATTACAGCCGTCCTGGGCAGTTTGAGCGCTTTCAGCTTGCCCTTGTAGGGATAGATCCTGAGACTATTCATCGTCTCCAGGTTACGGATAGCTCGCTCCCGGTCCCAAAGCTAATGGAATCGCAAGCACGCCCGCTCCTGAATGATTCTTTGCCGGAAGGACTTGAATTGAGGGTGCGCCGACTGGTCGCTGTGAAAAGCCCGAAACGTGAGAGTGTGACTGGTGATATCAAAATGCTGACGTTCGGGTACTGGAATGAGTACGGTTGGACTTGGAAGGACGGACCATCCTTGCTCTTCATCCATAATCGTGCGTTTCGCCTTGAGGGCAACTGCACGCATTTCCATATGTTCTTCGCTGTCAAGAACAGATTCTTTGTAACCTATATAGGAAGTAGTTGCTGTGATTGCGGTGAATGGGGCGTAGAAGTCTACGACCTTTCAAGTGGAGTACCCATGCACGTCTATTCCAATCACGCTCTGGCTGATTAGGGCCTCGGATAGCCAGGAAACAGGCAGGTCGGGATGACACGGACAGGAACTCAGGCCCCATCCGTGTATCCGTACGGTCGGTAGGCGCCAGGATCGACCAAAGGAAAGCAGAACCTGCGCCCCAGTCTCTCCGTTTGAAAGTTCGGCACATTCTGTGGCATCGCGAGTCCAAGGTGAACGACGTTGAGGTCCGATTGTTTCCTCATTCACAGGCTCCAGCCTGGGAATCAGAAATGATGATACGCGGATTTGTCACAAGCGGCTCGCTGTTTGTACCGAGCCACGGCACGCAACCACTTATTGTTATTGACAAATCGTTTCCCAACGAGGTATATGAAGTTATTCGGGTAAAGTTTGCCGAACGGGAGACCTGCTCTCGCAGGGTTGGGGTCAAGCGTTCCTGAGCGCGGTGCTCGTGATTGCGCCTACGATTCACCGGTCCCCGCCATGTGAGATCGTACGATTATTTTTTCTGCCCGCGCCAGCAGGCTTTGAGGTGGGTTATGGTACGAGGAGTGTTTTTCGGAATAGTACTGTCGATCGCGTTCCTGTTACCGATGCCGGTTCAGGCGCAGGGTGTACCTGGCGGAATGTCCACGGCAAGCGGTCCGCCCGTCATGCAGACGCTTCCCTGGGGAGTTGGAACGGCGGCTCCGCCCATTGCGGAGACGGAGGAAATGAGCGGCCTCGCCCGCCTGTTCAGAAGGTTCAGCCCCTTGTCGTTTTCCGCGAGTTGGGTGGCCACGGGAGAGATAGTCGTGGCTGCGGGCTTGTCGGAAGCGTCCACGTATGAAGTGAACGTCGGTCCCGGCTCGTTTGAAAGGTATGCCCTTTCTGTCGGTTCCGATGTCAGGTTACGCTTCCGGCTCAGGGGGCTTTGGGTTGGTCTCGACCTGCCCTTCTCTATCACGGAACGTTTGTACGGGTCCTTGGAGGGGGGGTACTTCATCCCCATGAGCAATCGAGCCAGCATAAACGCAGGAACGTACGGCCGAGCGACCCTGATAAGGAATGGATCTAGACGTCCCGATCTCGTGGGCTCAGATGAAGCCTTGGAGCTGGAGGGCCGACCGAGTTGGTGGTTCGCGGACTTGGGAGCGTCCTACAGTCTTCCCGAGGGTCTTGCGATTATTGCAGGGCTCCGTTACGACACAATCACAGCCTCTACGCAAGTGGTTCAGCTTTCCAGTTTTCTTGCCGGGTATATTGGTTCCCTGCCTACCGTGGATCTGGAGGTCAATAGCGTGGTCCCGTACGTCGGTCTCCATTTCCGAACCGGCGGACCTCGGAGGAGTGTCGGTATCACGCTCAAGAGCTTCCCGTACATTTTCTATCCTAGCCTGCAGGGCATGTCTGACGGGTACTTCGGTGAATTCAAGCTTGAGTATGGTGGGGCCCCCGAGATGTTCCCGGACCTGTTCGTCCGGGTATTCGCCCGAGGCAATGTGATCCATGCGTCTTTCAAAGCGGATGCGCCTGAGGTAATAACCTTCGGGAACATTGTGCCTTCGGTGCCGCAGCCCATGCCCGAGACAATGGATCGAAGCCCGGCGGATGTGACTGCGCATTGGCAACAGATCACCTTGGGAGTGGCAATCAGTCTGTCTTTCGCGATGCCCATCTGAGGCGGGTAACCTCGGCGTAACCACAGCATTCATCCGTAATGCAATCAACCATCCTCCTGCGCTTGTCAAAAGCGCTATGAAACCTTTTTTTTGTTCATTCCGGTCTGTTCGGGGAGAAAAGTCGTCACATCCTATGGTAGGATGAGTCTAACGATAAAGTGGCATCCAAACGCGTATCCCCGGCCGCGTGGAGTGACGATTCTGCTCGCAGTGGCCGGGAGCGAAATCACATGCACTCGATTAGTTGATCGACAAGGAGAACACCATGTCAGGTGATGTGTACCACGATCTACGGGAGCAACTGGACCAATATTCGGTCGGGTTTCCCACAACGGAGTCAGGGGTCGAGATGAGGATCCTCAGGAAGCTTTTCACCGAAAAAGAGGCCGAGATGTTCCTTAACTTGAGCCTGATGCTCGAGAAGGCCGACGCAGTCGCGCAGCGGGTCGGACGGAGTCCCGAAGAAGTGTCATCCGTGCTCGAGGGCATGGTCGAAAAGGGTTTGATCTTCCGGAAGAAGAAGGGAGGAGACCTCCTGTACGGAGCAATTCCCTTTGTGGTTGGCTCGTACGAATTCCAGGTCAAGGACATGGACCGGGAACTGGCCGAACTCGTGGAAGAGTACTTCGTGGAGGCATTTTGCAAGCAGGGGTTCGGCGCAAACGCTCCGCTGCGAACGATTCCCGTCAACAAATCGATCGATCACTCCTGGCCGGTGGCGCCCTATGAGGACGTGAGAGCGATCATCAAAAGCAAGGAGAAGATCGGCCTGGCAAAGTGCATCTGCCGAGTGCATCAGGGCATCCTCGAAAAGGGGTGCGACAAGCCGCTCGAAGTCTGCTTCTCATTCGGCAGCCACGCGGACTTTTACGTTGACAAGGGCATGGCGAGGTACATTACGCAGGAAGAGGCATTGAAGGTAATCGACGAGTGCGACGAGGCCGGGCTCGTTCCCCAGCCCTTCAACGCCCAGGATGCCGGCGGCATGTGTAATTGCTGCGGTGACTGCTGCGGGATACTCCGTTCCATCAAGACGCATCCCAAGCCAGCGCAAATGGTGATCACCAACTACTACGCGACCGTTGATCCCGAACTCTGTTCCGCGTGCGAGACCTGTGTCGATCGTTGTCAGATGGAGGCCATCGCGCTCGGGCCCGACGACGTGGCCCTTGTGGATCGGGATCGGTGCATCGGGTGCGGGCTCTGCGTCACGACCTGCCCCAGCGAGGCGGTCACGCTCGAGCGAAAACCGGAAAGCGAACGCAGGGAACCCCCTGTCCGGGCCAGAGACACCATCATGCAGATGGCCGAACGCCGCGGCAAATCCCTGATCCCTCTGGCTGTTGTGCGCGGATCGAAGGCACCGTAGCCGGTCGATTTCCGCGTCTGATCCCAGTGCGCGTGCAGGCGAACACGGCCCTTTGTCACGCATTCATTCTGGCCGGAGAGAGGATCTTCCATGTCCTGCGGAACGCGGGATGGTGTTTTGGAATGCAGGGAAGTTGGTATCGGGCCTCTAGCAGCACGGGCGGCAGTGTTACCTCCTCCTTCGTGGCCTTACGTCATGAACGAGTATGTCGAGCATCAGCGCGATGGCGCCAGCGGCGGCCAGAAGAAAGAACATCATCGCTATGGCGGGGTATCCCAGGATCGTCAAGGAGGTGGGAATTCCGGCCAGGAGCCCCGCGCCAACGATCAAGGCACCCAGCAGGAGGCCGAGCGTGATCCGGTTTGCGATCTTTTGAAGCCCGCCGATCAGTCGGTTCTCGTCAACCGTGTCGACCTTCACGCGGAGCCGGTTTTGCGCCACCTGCTCTGACAGTGAACTCACCGCTCTCGGCAACGCTCCCAGGACATCCTTGATCTCCAGGAGGTTGCTCATAACCTTTCCCGCGGACAGGCTTCCGGTCACATACCGGAACATGATGTCGGCTGCACTGCGTCGTACAATCGATTGCGGGTCAAAGTCCGGGTCAAGCGCGGTCGCCACTTGATCCAGGTGGAGAAGTGTCTTGCCGAGCATCCCCAAATCGCGGGGAACCCGTATTCCGCATTCTCTTATGACCTCAGTAAATTCCATAAGGAGCGTGCCGACCTGAATCTGTCCCAGCGCGGCGTTCTGGTAACGGGTTACGAGTCCGACCGCGCGCCGGTGGTATGTAGCCTCGTCAAAGGTTGAAGTCTTTTCGCCCATCGATGCGGCTATACTGGCTGCGTCGTCGGGTTCCCCTTCACTCATGGCGAGAAGAAGACGGACTAATTTGAGTCGCGTGCGAGGTGCAATGCTTGCGACCATCCCCAGATCGAGAATCCCGATCTTTCCGGCTTCCGTAAGGACAATGTTCCCCGGATGCGGATCGGCATGAAAAAACCCATCGAGGAGGATCTGCTTCAGATATGCTCGGAATGTCTCTTCCAGAAGCTTCTTTGTGTCGACCCGCGCTCTGTCGCTTTCCTGTACCGCAGTGATCTTCCTGCCTTCGATGAAGTCCATGGTGAGCACCCGTTCGGTGGTGTGCGTCTCGACTACGGCAGGGATTTCGATTTCCTTAAATTCGCCGAGGTTTTCGGCCAGTTTTGCAAGGTTGCGCTTCTCCTGCCGGTAGTCCAGTTCGCGCAGCAGGCTGGTGCGGAATTCCTCGAAGATATCGCCCACCCCGTACAGCTCGCCCAATTCGGTATGGTTCCCTAAGAACCGGGCAATCTCGCCGATAACCTCCAGGTCTGCAATCATGTGGGCCTTTATGCCCGGTCTTTGAACCTTGACTGCGACCGATCTGCCGTCGTGCATGACGGCGCGATGAACCTGGCCGATAGAGGCAGCGGCCAGCGGCTCGGCAGTGAACGAGGCGAAAGCGGTCGACATCTCCATGCCAAGTTCGGACTGGACAATGTGCTCCACCTGCTCGTACGGGAAGCTCTCAACTTTGCTCTGGAGGCGCTCCAGAGCCTCAATGTACTCTGGAGGAAGGACGTCGGGACGGGTCGAGAGAAATTGGCCCAGTTTCACGAAGGTCGGCCCCATTTCTTCCAGGTCGTTGGCCAGCTCAGCTCCCTGAAGCGCAGCTCTGCTGCCCCTTCCTTCCCGCTTTTCAAGGACATCGTCGAGCCCGATCTTCCTTACCATGTCGTAGAAGCCGTACTTCACCAGCAGCCCTGCTATGTCCCGGTATCTCTTCAGATGCTCGGACTTGATGAAAATACGCATGTGCAGTGCCTTCGGAAGAAAGTGACGGTGAGATGGATTCCCTCGTACGCCCGAGGGAGTGTCGCTCTCGGACCGAGTCAGACACGTCAGCATCCTAGCAGACCTGGGAAAGGAAGGGCAAGGGGTGCGTTCACACCTGTGAAGTGTGCCCAAGGGCGGAGAGTCAGACGCTCAGGGATGACGCGTTAGAGAAAGTCATCTTCCGCGGATCCGGGGGGTTCGCGCGAGGGCCGAACCTTCGTCGACACGGTCCGGAGGAACCTCGCCCGCCTGCCACGTGAGCCTCGTGACCTCATCATTCGGCATCGGGATTCACATGTATGGGAGCTTCTATAAGGATCGGGTCGTCGACTTCCTTTGCGTCCTTGCGGACACATTGCAGACCGATGGGAAAGATGTCCAGGGTGCGGTCCGGATTGATTCTGATCCTTAGGAAATTCTTGTAATGCGGGATGCGGAGCGCGGAAAAGGCTTCGTTCCGGTGCAATCCGAAGAGGGTGAGGGAAAGGAGCAAATAGATCCCCATGATTACGGAGCCGACGACATAGCCGCTCGCGATCAAGAAAACGAATCGCCAGTGGCTCTCCGGCAGGATCGGCAGCGCCCAGTGGGCCAACAGCGCCGTGAAGCCTATCGCAAGCAATACGGCCGCGGCCACGTGTGCCAGGCCGTGAGCCAAACCTCCCCAGAGATACGCCCAGGCCTTCGCCCTGGTGTTCTCCGCGGCGCGACAGAAGATCCCGCAGAGCACCATGACGATTGCCGCCCTGAACCACGGCACATCCGTTGCCACATGCAGGTTGCTCAGTGAATCTACGCGAAGACCATATCCGAGAGCAAGATAGGCCCCGGCCGTAAGAAACCCGAAGATCGGATTCCAGATCGGAAAGAGGAGGTTCCTCAAGCTGAGCAGCCACGATCGTTTTTCCGATGGGAACTGTGCTTTCATCACATATTTGCGTCTCTCGTTAGTTTCCTTGACAAAGAGCTGGTCTACTCCACCTCTGTGGGTCGGATGCAAGAACGCGCCACCCCCACCTGATACGATTCTTTGCACATGAGGGGGAGACTCCGTCTCATGCCTCCGATAGAGGTGCAAGTCTCCGGCAAGGAAGACCCACGCCTTCACCCCCGATCTGAAACGATGCAATTGATTGAGAAGGTGGTCGAGGTTTCTCTCATATTCTCCGCTCGGGTCCAGTTCCCCATAAATCCAATAAGGTTCCGCGGTGCACATGATCAATCGATCATTGTCTTCCATTTCGTTCTCGGCCACATCTTCGAAGAACTTCAACTGATATTTGTCTATGTCCGATTCCAGGTGAGTGTCAATTCCCCAGAGCCACCATCCGTACGGCAGCTTCAAAGCGAAGTAGCTGAGCTGTTGCCTCCTTTTCCATATGCCCAGTGGTCTGCCTTCCTGGGTGAACCTCCGCATGAAGCTCTGGAGCCCATCGTACCAGTCGTGATTCCCCGGAATCGCGTACACGAACGGCTTGTCGGCATCGTTGAGCTTCCCGCCCTCTTGCGCAATTCCATGGGTCTGCTCGGTTTCAAGCTCGAAGCCTTCACTCACGCAGGCTTGCCGAAACGGCTCCACCAGCCGCTTTCGATAGTTGTCTCGGCTGGCGTACGGGTAGACTTCATCGCCACCAAGAACGAGGAATTTACCCCGCGAGAGCTCCTCATTTTCCGCGCCTTCGGGCAAATCGAGGGAATCGCGTGCGAGCAGACGCGCCATCGAGCAGGTGGAATCCCAGCCGTCTCCCGTATCGGCCATATAGTCGAACCAGAAGGCTTCCCCCTCTTCCCATTTTCCTGCGTGGTCGAAAAGCTTTTCGTCGAGCCCCGCACTTAAAGATTCGAGTAAACGGTAGTCGAACCGCGTCCCCATGATGGTTGAGATCGCAGCATTGATGCCCACGGGCAATCCGTCCTTGATTCCGAACCAAGTCACCATGGAAAGGTGATCACGGTGTTCACGAGCCATGTTTTCCCCCTTGTTTGCGGTAAGAAAAGCTTCGGGTTGCCTCGCCGCTCATCGTCAGGCTCTTCTCCATCGATAGGACGAGCAATGAAAGATCCTCTGAATGCCCAATTCGACCCCCTCGCTTGGCTAAGCCAGCCCTACAGTCTCCCCTCGAATTTCCTAATTGACTTATTCCTGATCTCTTTGGCCGGACTCGACCAAAGCAATTTCCTGAGCTATTCTATTTATGATAGTCCGATCTAATCAAAGAGTAAAGGATTATTTGCAAACATCGGAGATAAGATGACGTGATACTTGGCCGGTAGGTCTTTCATCATCCGAGTGCCTTATATCACACGCTCTGTGATAGCTGTCGTTCCAACTCATCTATATTTCGATCAATTATAGGACAGAGCACTACCTAACATGCGCGGGTAACAAATCATATAGGGTATGCTATTAGCTAGATTAGGGGCATACATCCACACCGGGAGGTTTCACCGTGTGCAAGTCCCCCCAACGAGTGTGGTTCCCCCGGCCCCCAAGAGGCTTGTGGTGGCAGCCTTTCGGAATGCCATTGACCACGAGCCGACGTGGTCAGTGGCTTCGGTTGACGCCGACCAACGTGTTTCCTCTCGTGACCTCTGCAGCCCGTGGATCACAGTGAGATTTCATCTCCGGTCATCCGCTTGAGACAGTTTCCAGGCTGCGCATCTACAAGAAGCCGGTCGTCCTCTGCGCCACCGATCAGCCGACAACTGACAGGAAGTTCTCGTACATGGTTTGGGCCTGACTGTTCAACTCCGGTTCCAGGTGGTCGTATCGTTCGAGGATTCCGGGTAGTTCCTCGGATCGGGCGAACCATTCGCTCAACATCTCCCTGGTCACCTCTACGTGGAACTGCACGCCAAAGGCTTTTCCCAGACGAAACGCCTGGTGAGGACAGTCCTCCGAGGTTGCCAGGAGCGTCCCCCGCTCCGGAACATGAAACATGTCTTCATGCCACTGGAGCACTTCCAGCGTAGACGGCAGCCCCCGAAACAGCGTGTCCCCGATCCCCGCTTCCGTGAGCGAGACCCTTCCCCAGCCGACTTCCTTCTTTGGGGATAGCGTAATCCGGGCGCCCGCAGCTCGAGCAATCATCTGTGCTCCCAGGCATATGCCCATCATGGGGACCCCTTTGCCCAGAGCCTCCCTGAGGAACAAGGTCTCGGGGGCAAGGAACGGATACTTCTCATCCTCGTACACATTCATCGGTCCGCCCATTGAAACGATGGCGTCGAGCCCGGATGGATCGGGAGGGAGCGACTCCCCCTCATAGAGTCTGACGGTCCTTATATCCACGTTCCGGGAAACCAGGAAAGATCCGAGTGTGCCCGGTCCTTCCGACGGCACGTGCATGACGATCAACATTTTCACTCCATCCTCCGTGGTGCCGCACAAGAAAACCGAAGAGCTCACCGATCCTGCGCCGGCTTAACCCTTGAGGTATCGGCTGGTGATCGGGAGCCTCCGGTCCCTACCGAAGGCCTTTGGCGTAATCTTCACCCCGGGCGGTGCCTGCCGGCGTTTGTACTCGTTGCGGTCGATCATGGCGACGACCTCCTCCACAAGCTCGTGAGCGAATCCCTGGGCAATGATCTCATCAGGCGCTCGGTCCTCCTCCACGTACTCGTGCACGATAACATCGAGAACCTCGTACGGCGGCAGCGAGTCCTCATCCTTCTGTTCGGGTCTCAGTTCCGCCGACGGGGCCCTCTCGATGATGCTGCGAGGGATGACTTCCCGTCCTGCCTTGTTGTTGACGTATTCGGAAAGCTCGTACACCAGGATCTTGGGCACATCCTTGATGACCGCAAATCCGCCGGCCATATCTCCATAGAGCGTGCAATAACCGACCGCATTCTCGCTCTTATTGCCTGTGGTCAGTACAAGCCATCCAAAGCGGTTGGAAAGAGCCATGAGGATGTTGCCTCGTATTCGGGCCTGTATATTCTCTTCCGCAATTCCGGGCTCTCCTTCCCGGAAAGGCTCCTTGAGAGCATCCAGGTAGGACTCGAAGATATCTCGCACCGGTACCTGGATCAGCTCGATGCCGAGGTTTCGAGCGATCACCTCGGCGTCGGAGAAGGTCTCTGCGGATGTGTACTGGGAAGGCATGGTCACCCCGACCACATGCTCCGGTCCTAGCGCATCAACCGCGACGGCTGCGGTCAATGCGGAGTCTATTCCCCCGCTGAGCCCCAGCACAACACGCGTGAAGCCGTTCTTCCCAACATAATCCCTCGTGCCCAGGGCAAGAGCCCGATAAACTTCCTCCAACCGGTCCGGCTCAGGTGGACGAGAAGATTCGATCTCCGGCTTCTCCGCCCGGCCGAGCGCTTCAAGAGCATAAGGAGCCTCCCGATTTCCGCATAGTCTGAAGCTTGACGGCCTGCTCGTCGGTTTGCGGCTTTCCAGGTCGAAGACGAGAAGATCCTCCTCAAACCGATACGCTCGGGCAAGGATCGTGCCGTCCGCGTTCATTACCAGGCTACCGCCATCAAACACTAGTTCGTCTTGACCTCCGACAAGATTGTTGAGAAACACCATCGACCCCGTAGCCCGAGCAAATCGAACCGCAACCCCCTCGCGCACCCTCAACTTACCCGCATGGAATGGCGATGCCGAGAGGTTGAGCACCACATCCGCGCGGTTCTCCAGGGCGAATTGCTCGGTCAGAGACCCGGGTATCCAGATATCCTCGCAAACCGTCACGGAGAAACGCCAGCCGAGCATGTCGAAGACGAGGGAGCAGGAACCCGGCTCGAAGTACCGCTTCTCGTCAAACACTCCGTAGTTCGGGAGCTCGACCTTGTGGTACACATCGATCAGTTCTCCGTCGTGTATGAGTGCGGCGGCATTGAACACCTTGTCGCCCTTGGCATCGGCAAATCCCACGAGCGCGGTGATCCCCTTGCACTCCGGCACCAGACGCTCCAGCGCGAGCCGACCGTCTCGGACAAAGCGCGGTTTGAGAAGGAGGTCTTCCGGTGGGTACCCGCAGAGCGCCAGCTCCGGAAACGTCACGATGTCCGCACCCGCAGTCTTTGCACGACCGATCCAGCGGAGGATCAGGTTTCCATTTCCTTCGAGGCCACCCACGACCGGATTGATCTGTGCCTGGGCTATTCGCAGCATTCTCATGGCACGCGCACCTCCGCAAGGGGCTTATTCTACCACAGAAGTCCGGGCTGGCTGGCACGGTGAAGCTGAGAATATTGATGAGCCACAGGCTTTCGCGGTCTCATCGAACGTGCAAGCCGCGTCGGCCGCGTCGAAGGGTCGTCCCGCATCTGGAACCGCCTTGACAACGCTAGGGTTTCTCCGGTACTATAAGAAAAAACTGCTGATCAGGAGGGGCCATGTTCAGATCAGCACTCTTCTGCCTCTGTGCTGCAATGTTTTTCGTCTTTGCCACCGCTGGTCTGGGGGAAACCGGAGGCTCACTACCGGACAAAAGCAGAAGCCGAGTAGGGTCTTCCAGAGATTACAACTGGGACAACGCCACCAAAAGGAAGAACGAAATCACCAAACGGGCAGAGAAAGCGTACCAGCAGCGTCTCAAAAAGTTGAAGTCCGATAAAGAAGGGGGCTTGAAGTATAAAAAGCAGCGCGAGGAAAAACTGAAGCAGGCTGTGAAATTCCAGAAGGCGGCCGAGAAAAAAGGTGAGGTCCTTGCGGATTATCAGAAGTCGCTCGAAGCGTCAATCAAACGCAAACTGGAGGAACGTGCCAAGCTCAACCGGCAGAAGCGAGAAAAGCGAGCACTGGACGAAGAGGATTACTAGCAGCGATTGGGCCGGTCTCGGTGGTGTTGCCTACCCTTTACCGACCGCCGTTCACCCATCTACCATCCCCGAGTCACTGGAGAATCCGCTTCTCCAACTTACACGAATCCCATTCTCCGTGCATCCTCAGTGACCCTTGCTCAGGGTCGAGACAAGCCCCTTTGTCCGGTTCCCAGGTATTCGCCTGTTGTACCAAGCTAACGTCGAAGCAGGCCCTGATCGAGAGACAGACTGAGCGCCCCTTTCGCGTTCGCATCGGGCGAGGCGTAGCCCAACTCTACCGAGAGAGGCCAGCCCTGAAGCCTCTGGCTCGTGGCAATTCCCACGGCGCCGAATGCTGGGGCGGTCTTGCTCCAGACTGAATCGAGCGGCTCGCACTGAGGTCATTATGAACAGTGCCCGAGTTTGGTTGCCATGAAGAGCTCAGCACACATCCCTAAGCAACCCCTTACTTGGGGCCGCTGTTGCTTGGGCAGACCTTGAGGCATTTGTCACAGGCCAGCCAGTAGTTGTGTCCCGCGGTATTGACAACTCTTTCGATGTGCCTGCGGCCTTCTTCGGTGCTGAACGCGATGGGATAGATGGCGTGTTTGATCGTGTGAGCCAGACACGTCATTTTCCTGAAGGTCCCGGTCTCGTCGAACGCGCTCGAAGGACAGGCCTCGAAACAGGCTTTACACTTCTCAGGGCAGGGAGAATCCTCGATCATGGGATCGCCGGGAAGCTCGGCGCTTGTCACCACTGCACCGAGGCGAAGCAGCGTCCCGTAACGCGGGTGATGCACGAGACCGTTGTTGCCGAAACTCCCGAGGCCCGCTCGCACCGCCGCGTGTTTCAGGGAAAGCAGGCCCCAGGGCTCACGTCCGTGAAAGACGAGCGGAGCGTAGCTCGGCACGGGAACGGCCAGACAATCGGCCGAGGCTTCAAGCCAGTTGGCGAGCGCCAACCCAAGCTCGTCGAGGTACGGGTACACGGAATGGTACGCCCGCTGCATGATATAGAGGTTGTAATCGGGCGAACGGAGCATCCCCCGGGGCAATGTCTTGCCAAAGACGATCACTGTTGCCGCGTTCTTGCAGATACGTGAAGGATGGTGTTGCTCCGGCGCATCGTCAAAGCGATTCACGGGAGCGAAGCCGACAGCGTCGACCCTTTCGCCCAACCAATCGGTTATCTGTCCTTTTAGATCCATTGTCTTGTTCCTCCCGGCTGAAGCATGTTCCGGACCGAGCCCGAGGCCGGCCTATTATCTTGCATACAAATCATCTGTCAACAAACGTTGCGCCCGTTCACCGCGAAAGGGAGATCAACCGCTAAGTCCGTTTTGAGAAACCTTGATTGACAGCCAGTTTAGCACGGTCTCTCTCGCCGTGCCGCTTCCTGCCGTACGACTGGGTGAGCAAGGACGGGTGTCGTCCGGCGCGGATGTCCGACGAAGCTGACTCGTCTACCCGCCCAAAACTATAGAGTTTTTGGGGAGGGGTCCGGGGAGCTATACTTTCGCCATTTTTGTAAGGT
>CAZCDS010000075.1:0-30985 GCA_964497585.1 uncultured Syntrophaceae bacterium | reverse complement strand
GGCCTCATGCCCAACTTGCCCTCTTCTTCACCTGATTATTTTGGGGAAACTCCAGACAAGAATGACTTGACACAAGACTTCCGGGATATTATGCTACTGCCTTGATTTATCGACTCGTTTCTGAGTCCATGCGGCCCACCTGGTACGGGAAGAGCACTCTCACAAGTCACGAAGAGCTTGCCCCCGGAAGCGGCGCCCCGCCTCCCGGCGCAGGCGAGTTGCGAACGGAGGCCTCGTTTCTTCCTGCCTGGAACCGCGTGTGATCACCACCATCTTGATACAGAGGCAAAATGGCTGGACTGACTTTTCTGAAAGGCGGGGTACATCCCGAAGAACATAAGGAACTCACCGAACACCTTGAAATAGAGCTAATGCCGCCTCCGGACCAGGTCGTTCTTCCGCTCTCGATGCACTTCGGAGCGCCCGCGCAGCCACTGGTGAAGAAGAAGCAGGAGGTTCAGGAAGGTGAGGTGATCGCGACGGTGGAGAAGGCCCTCGGCGCTCCCATTCACAGCAGCGTCACCGGGGTTGTCAAGACGATCGAGCCGAGACCTCACCCAACCATGGTGCGGTGTGACGCAGTGGTCATAGAGCGAGACCCGGAAGCTCCTCCCAGGCAGTACGAATCCGAGGATTGGACCAAACTGACAAGGGAACAGCTTCTTGCACGGGTCAAGGACGCAGGTATCGTGGGACTCGGCGGGGCCGGCTTTCCGACCTTCGTGAAGCTCTCTCCTCCACCCACTGCCAAGGTCGACACGCTGATCCTCAACGGCGCCGAGTGTGAGCCCTATCTTACGACAGACCACAGAATCATGCTCGAACAGACCGAGAGAGTGGTCGAGGGTGCGAAGATACTCTTGAAGATCCTCGGCATCAAGCAGGCCATCATCGGGATCGAGCTGAACAAGACTGACGCGATCAATGCCATGAGCAAAGCTGTGGAGACTGCGAAGGGAGCGGACGGCCTGGACGTCAGCGTCCGGGGGATGCAGGTTAAATATCCGCAGGGTTCCGAGAAGCAACTGATCTTATCGCTCACTGGCAGATCGGTACCGGGAGGTGGTCTCCCCTTTGACGTAGGTGTCATTGTCCAGAACATCTCCACGACGCTGGCGGTCTTCGAGGCGGCTACTATGAACAAGCCGCTGTACGAAAAGGTCGTAACCATATCCGGACGCGCAATCAAGAGGCCGGCAAATCTGAAGGTGCGAGTGGGAACAGTGCTTTCCGATGTGGTGAACTATCTCGGAGGTACGACCGACGATCTGCTGAAGATTGTCACGGGTGGCCCGATGATGGGATTTGCCATGTCTTCCCTCGACGTGCCCATTGTCAAGACGACCTCTGGTATCCTTTTCCTGGGCAGCAGCGAGACGGATCTGGAGCCGCACGGTCCGTGCATCCACTGCGGGTGGTGCCTGGAGGCCTGCCCCATGGGGCTTCAGCCCAAGGAAGTGGGCATCTTTGTTGAAGCGGGCAAGGGACATCTGACCGAAAAGTTCGGCGTCCTCGAGTGCTTTGAGTGCGGGTGTTGTGCGTATGTTTGCCCTGCAAGGCGCCCGCTTGTTCAGTTCGCCAGGTTGGCGAAAATCCAGATCAAGAAGGCGGGCTAGGAGCCCGGAAGCGGCCGATTGAAGAACTGAGGAAGTCCGGGAACTTAGCGATCAACAGGGAGCCGGCGACGTGAAAAAATAGTGTTCCGCCGCGGGTTGCCCACGTGAACTGTGAATCTGTAGCTAAGCTTATTGAGACGGATGCCATAGTCACCTTTCCCTTGACCTCACCCTTTCGAGGGAGCGTGCAGGTCGCGGAGGCTACCACGGGGGGTGAGCGAAGGGTGAGGGGTATCTTTGGATACTCGAGCGTAGGCGCCATGTTCCATGCGCGCGACGCTGGATGTTCGTGGAGGGTGGGAAAATTCAAACGCAAGATCAATCAAGTCCTGATGTGGCAACGCGGTGGGCTGTTTCGGTTTCGCCTCACATACGCAGCAGGCGGACCACGTCCCAGATCATGTGGACGGTCTCAGCCACACTCATGCCGGTGCTCTTGCTGGCCATCTACAACTTCGGGCTAAGGGCCCTCTTCATCACGCTGTCCAGTGTTATCGCCTGTGCCCTCGTCGGAGCGATCTCCCAGAAGTTGCTTGGCCGTAAGATCTCCTTGAGCGATGGAAGCGCGGTTCTGACCGGTGTGTTGATGGCCTATGTGATATCGCCGGGAGTGCCATACTGGTTGCCGATCATCGGTGCCGTGGGTGCCATCTTCATCAATAAGGAACTCATGGGAGGACTGGGGTTCAACGTCTGGAATCCCGCGCTTGTGGGCAGAGCCCTAATGATGGCAAGCTTTCCCGTGTACATGACCGCGACCTGGATCCCGTCCCGGTCGGTCAGCGACGTATCGTTGATGCAGTACCTCTGGGGCGGATTGGACGGCGTGTCGTCCGCGACGCCTCTGTACGTGCTTAAGCACTACGGTCTGCACGGGCTCGTGGAGCAGTTCGGTGGCCTTACCGCCATCTACAAGAACTTCTTCATCGGGCTCCAGCCGGGCTGCATCGGGGAGACATCGGCTCTGCTCATTCTCTTGGGGGGGCTCTATCTGTTGGCTCGCGGGATCATCACGTGGCACATTCCGGTCTGCACTATCGTGACGACAGCGGTGCTGACCTGGATATTCGGCGGTGAAACCTGGTTCAGCGGCAACCCGCTGGTTGCGGTCCTTTCGGGGGGGCTCATGCTCGGGGCCTTCTACATGGCCACGGACTACGTCACGTCTCCGACGGTGAAGCAGGGGCAGATTATCTTCGGTGTGGGCGTGGGCGTACTGACGGTTCTCATTAGGCTCAAGGGCGGGTATCCCGAGGGGGTGTGTTATGCGATCCTCCTGATGAATTGTCTGACCCCTGCGCTGGAAGAATGGTTCAAACCGAAGAGATTTGCACCGCCTAAACAGGCGCCTGTGGCTGCGGTTAAATAGCCTCAGCCCCGTATAGAGGAACCGGCATGAAAGAAATGTTCAAGATTACCGCAAGCCTTACGGGCGTGTGTCTTGCGGCGGCCCTCATTCTGGGCGCCGTGTACACCCAGACCGAACTCGCCCGAAAGGAAATCGAAAAGTCCCAAAATGAGCACATCATCGAGGGGCTGCTGGGGTTCGGTCACGGTAAGAAGGCCCCTGCCGATTTCAAGGTTTTCCCTGTATACCGATACGTTCTCAAGGACCCGAAGGCTGGCCTCGTGCTGGGATATGTGGTCCCGGTCAAGGACGGGAAGGCTGAACTGGTCACCATTGATCTTTCCGGTAAACCGGTTAAGGCATATCCGGTCAAGGGCTCCGCGACGGAGCTCGGTGAGCGGGCCATGCGGGACGCCGCTACCAAGGCCGCTCTGCCCAAGGGCTTCACCGCGACCTACGCTGCGGTCTTCTACGTATCGGATCTCGGCGGCAAAAGGCACGGGTATGTGCTCCCCGGGATTACCCAGGGGTTCAAGACGTTCATCAAGCTAATGGTGTCGCTCAACAAGGATTTCACCGTAACCGGCGTTGCGATCACAGAGTCCGAAGAAGATCCTGGGCTCGGGGCTAACATCAAGAAGGATTATTTCAAGAACCAGTTCATCGGTAAGACCGTGCAGATACTCAAGACCCTGAAGGTCATCAAAGAGCCGATTCCCAAAGACTACCTGGAGGTTCTCGTTCCTGCCAAGGCAAAGATGGCCCATCTCACTCTGGAGAAGATCAAAGAAATTGAGAAAAAGCACGTGAAGGACAACATCTACGCCCTGACGGGCGCGACCATATCGAGTCGCGCGATGACCAGGGGCGTCAAGAATACCGTGCGCAAATTCGTCTACCGATTCAACATCCTGGAAAAGGCCATCGACCACGAGAAGATCCAGGTGGCCTTTTAGGGGAGGCTATTCGTGTACAGAAACATCAAACTGATATGGAACGGACTGATTCCGGAGAATCCAATCTTTCGCCTGGCCCTGAGCATGTGCCCCGCGGTGGCCGTAACGACCTCCGTCAGGAACGGGTACCTCCTGGGGATAGCCGTGATCTTTGTCCAGGTCATGTCGAGCTGTACCGTGGCCATTTTTCGCGGGCTGATCCATCCGAGAATCAGAATCCCGGCATTCGTCCTCGTGATTGCCCTCTGGGTGAGCGTTATCGACATGATCCTGCCGATCGTTGATTATAAAACGTACGAAGCAGTCAAACTGTTTGTGAAGCTCATCGTGGTCTTCGCCATCATCATCTCGAGACTGGAACTCTTCGCGTCGAGGGAACCACTCGTACCATCTTTCTTCGACGGTTTGGGCATGGGCCTTGGATTCACCTTCGGCCTGGTTCTGATCGGTGCCATCCGAGAGTTGAGCGGGTCGGGGACCCTGCTCGGGTACCCCGTGCTCGGGTTCTCTCCTCTGCTCGTGATGATATTGCCCGCGGGAGGCTTCTTTGTGATCGGCTTCATCATGGCTGCATTCAACTATATCGAATACAAGCTTACGGGCAAGATGCCGGTGTCCGGAGGAGCGCACTGATATGAGAAAACGTTGCGGTCTAGTCATTATTCCCGCGGTCCTCCTCGTACTGTTGGTGGCCTCTGCGGCCGCGGCTGGCTTTGTGCAAAAGGGTTCCTTCAAGAAGCAGAGCGAGATGGAGCTCTTCTTCGGCGTGCCGGTGGACCGGCAGTGGGCTGAGAATAAGGGCAACTACAAAGTGTACCAGAGACCGGACCCCGACATCAAGATGCCCGTGGATTCGGTAGCCCTCGACAAGAAAGGCACCACGGTAACCCTCGGGTTCAAGGAACCATTGGATCAGTCGGCCGAGTACGTCATCGACGTGAAAGACGTGATGTCCAAAGGGAAATCGCTGGGGAGCGGCACCTTTCTGGTCAAGAAGAGTCGGGCATCGATTCTCATAGGGATCATCATCGGTGCGATGCTTATCAACAACTTCGTTTTCACGAAGTATCTGGGGCTCTGCATCTTTTTCGGTGTTTCCCAGAAGAAAGAGACCGCCATCGGCATGGGCATCACGTTCACGATCGTGATGGTGCTCACCGCTATCATGTGTTGGGCGTTCTACCGGTTCGTGCTGACGCCCTTTCATCTTGATTTTCTGAAGATCATCGTCTTTATCGGGACCACCGCGATATTCGTTCAGGCTGTCGACACGATCCTGCGAAAGGTCAACCCCTATCTCTTCAAGAGGCTCGGTGTGTACCTCGTGCTCATTGTCACGAACTGCATTATTCTCGCAGTCCCTCTCATCAATGCGGACAGCGCCTACGGCCCCTTCGAGAGCTTGAGTGAGGGGGTGGGCGCAGGAGTCGGATTCGCCATCGCCCTGTTCCTCATGTCTTGCGTCCGGGAGAAGTTGGAGGTGTGCCGAGTTCCTCCCTCCTTTGCGGGGTTGCCCGTCGCGTTCGTCGTCGCGGGACTGTTTGCCCTGGCATTTCTGGGGTTTTCGGGACTTTCGATTTTCTAGCGGCGGTTGCTCCCGTCATCGAACCGGGGCCTTGACGCGAATCGTACGCTGCGCGAAATATATACAATCCGATCAGGCCGCTGACCAGGGGAGCGGCGCTTGGAAAGAGGTGAAATAGATGGACACTGTCTGGTTTACCGCGGGTGTCGGACTCGCTTTCTTCATAGCCTTCGGGCTTGCCTGCGGATTGGGCCTCGCGTACGCGGCGAGGCGGTTCGCGGTCAAGGTAGACCCGAAGATCGAGGCGGTTCGCGCGTGTCTGCCCGGTGCGAATTGTGGAGCATGCGGTTTCGCGGGATGCGAATCGTACGCGGAAGCCGTGGTTACCGACCCGGATATCCCGCCGAACAAGTGTGCTCCGGGCAAGGGAGACGTTGCTGCGAAAGTGGCTGAGATTACCGGAAAGGCGGCTGAGGAGGCCGGGGAGTTGATCTCGGTGCTCCGCTGTTCGCGCAACGAGGGTGAGGTCAAGAAGAAGCATTCCTATGTGGGCTTTGACACGTGTACCGCGGCGAACATCGCGTTCGGCGGGCCGTACGAGTGCACCTTTGCCTGCATCGGTTACGGAGATTGCGAAGCAGCCTGTCCGTTCCACGCGATTCACATGAAGGACGACATGCCGGTGATCGATCCGGAGGCGTGCACGGGATGCGGCGTGTGTGTCAACACCTGTCCGAAGGGGGTCCTGCAACTGGTGCCGAAGGACGCGCCGGTCCTGGTTCCGTGCAGTACCAAGGACAAGGGCAAGAGCGTTACGAGCGTCTGCAAGGTCGGCTGCATCCATTGCATGGCCTGTACGCGAAAGGCCAAAGATGTCGTGAACCTGATCAACGAACGTATTGAGATCGAGTACGACAATCTCACGGACGAACAGGCAAAAGCCGGGGTCTGGGCTTGTAACCGGCAGTTTATCTTCCGATACACCGATGTGGACAAACAGGCTAAAGCGGTCCAAGAGATCAAGACCGAGCAGGCTGCAAAGAAGGCCGCCAAGGAGGCCGCGAAAGCCAACGAGCCGGAGGAACAGGCCGTTCAAAACTAAACATCGTCAGGACTCCGTTCTTCAAGGGGGCAGGTGCCGACGAGAGGTCACACATGCCTCCTTTTCATTTGTACGATACCTCTCGCTCTCCCTTTAGCCGCGCTCTGTCGACGATAGCCCTGCATGAAGGAGGCACTCGCTTGAATATGCAATGAAATTCTGCTTGCACCCAAGCGAGGACTCGGCGATACTTGTTACAGTGGCTCAGTTGCTTGATTATCTGTTCCCATAGACCGTGGCATGCCGGGGAGTAAGAACCATGGAAAGGATCTGGGAGGAGTTCTACGTAGACGGAGTCCCTTTGCACATTCGGGTCGATGAGATCACCTTGGCGAGTGCGCTCAGCCGATCCGCGGCCAGGTATCCCGATAGGGCCGCTCTGTTGTTTGAAGGAACCCAGGTGACCTTTAGGGAACTGGACAAAATGGTTTCCACCTTTGCAGGTGCCCTTAAAGAACTCGGGGTCGGGCCGGACGTGAAGGTCTCCTTCGCCATGCCGAACCTGATTCAGACCGTGGTGGGAATCTATGGCGTTCTGCGCGCAGGCGGGATTGTGGTCATGCACAATCCCAGGTCACACAACCGAGCGCTGGAGCAGCAGTTCAACGACGCAGGATCTGAGGTCCTCATATGCCTGGATCTGCTCACGCCGAGAATGGTCGGGCTGAGAAAGTCGACCGGAATCAAGAAGATCGTCTCCTGCCATATTCGTGATTACCTTCCCTTCCTTGCGCAGAAGCTTTTTCCCTTGGTGAAGAGTCAACTTCATCAGAAGACTCCCGAAGCGGAGGACGTGTATGAGTTCACAACGCTCATGGAAAAGGCCGGCGGGGCACGCAAGGCAGAGAGGGTCGACATGAACGACACAGCCTGCATCCTGTACACGAGCGGAACTACAGGCGGCTCCAAAGGGGTGGAACTGTCGCATCGCAACCTTTCGGTCAACGTGCAGCAGATCCGCGCGTGGTTCCCGAACTTCACGGACGGCAAGGAGATCCTGGTCGGATGCCTGCCTTTCTTTCACGTATTCGGTCTGACCTGTGCTCTGAACGTCGGGATCTTCTACGGCTTCACGGACACGCTCGTTCCGTTGCCCGAGCCGAAGAACATTCTCAAGGCAATCGACAGTTCAAAGGCAACCTTTGTCCCTGCACTGCCTGCCGTGTATAACGCGGTAGCGAACGATCACAGTCTCCGCAAGTACTCCCTCAGGTCTCTTGAGGCCTGCTTTTCCGGCGCCTCTCCTCTGCCCATGGAAACAATCCGGGCATTCGAGAAACTCTCTGCAGCCCAGATTTGCGAAGGTTACGGCCTCACCGAATCATCCCCGACCACGCACATCAACCCCCTTGGCGGCATCAGAAAGCCGGGAACCATCGGTCTCCCGCTCCCGAGCACCGATGCCAAGATCGTCGACCCGGACAACTATGCCATCGAGATTACCGAACCCGACGTTCCGGGTGAACTGTGTGTCAAAGGCCCGCAGGTCATGAAAGGATACGTCAACCTTCCCGGCGAGACCGCTGAGGCCATCCGAGACGGTTGGCTCCTGACCGGGGACATCGTCACGGTCGATTCGCAAGGCTATTTCAGCGTGTTTGACAGGAAGAAGGACATCATTTCTTCCCCTGCCGAGCGGATCTATCCGCGGGCAGTGGAAGAGGTACTCTTTTCCCACCCCAAGGTGCTGGATGCAGGAGTGATCGGGATTCCCGACAGAGCCGGCGGTGAATCGATCGCCGCGTTCGTGGTCCTCAAGAAAGATGAATCCGCAACAGCGAACGACATTATCGACTACTGCAAGAAGAACCTCGAAGAGCACCAGGTTCCCGCAAAGGTAGAGTTCCTTGATGAGCTGCCGAGGAGCGCTGTGGGCAAGACTCTGCGGAAGGAACTCAGGCGCATACACCTCATCAGACGCTCCAAGCTTTCCAGGGGCTAGAATCGTAGTCGTAGCGGGCGGCCCGATCCCTTGGACCCGGGTAAGACTCAAGAGCCGCAGTTCTCATCTGAATAGTAGAATCTGCATGAGAACCGGAACCATTCCCATGATCACGAAATGGATACCGGCCCTGGTCGTGACTTTGGCCCTCCTGCCATGGCTTGGAGCGGCAAACGCCCGCACCCCTCGGGAAGAGCGACTCATGAACGCTGCGGAGCGTGGAGATCTGGTGCAGGTCAAGTATTGGCTGGCCAGTGGCGACGGCGTCAATGCAGAGGAAGATGTGGCCTGGACCCCGCTGCCTAGGGCTGCAGCGGGCGGTAACCTCGGATTGGTTCGAATGCTTCTGAACAAGGGGGCTGGCGTCAATGCAGGGCATAGTCAACTCCAATCGGCACAAATGGAGGTGGTTCGACACGGTCACATGCAGGTGGCGAAGCTCCTCGGCTCGCAAAGAGCCGCACCGACTCTTGAAGCTGCGTTCTCTCTGCCGGGCGTGGACCCTGTTCGGCTTCTGATAGCGAAGGGCGCAAACATCAACGTACGCGGTCAAGATGGTGAGACCCCGCTGACAAGGGCTGCAATGCGAGGCCGGTGGGATATCGCAAAAGTGCTTGTAGAAAGTGGACCCGACGTCAATGCAAAGCTGGCAAACGGTGACACGGTACTGAATCGTGCTGCCGCTTTCGGTCGCGTGGACGTGGTGAAACTGCTGCTTGACAAGGGGGCTAACGTCAACAGGGCTAACGCCGACGGTATCACGGCGCTGATGAGCGCACTAAAAGGAGGTCACGGGGATGTGGCCAAGCTCCTTGTGACCAGAGGAGCTGATACGAAGGCTAAGGACTCTTTTGGCGGAACTGCGTTGATGTGGGCCTCTCGCGGCGGTCGCGCGGACGTTGTGAAAGTCCTTCTCAAGAAAAGCGCAGAGGTTAATGCAAGGGACAGGGACGGAGGGACGGCCCTTATGCGCGCTACGGCGAATGGCCATGCTGAAGTAGTGAAACTCCTACTGGACGAGGGCGCGGATCCGAATGTGCAGGACAACGAGAATTGGACCGCCTGGCAGGGCGCTGTCGAGAAAGGTAAGCTGGATGTTGTGAAACAGTTTTTGGACAAGGGCGCAGACGTCAACAGAAAGAGCGATGACGGCTCCACCCCCCTCGTGTGGGCGGCCAAGTCGGGACACCCGGATATTGTGAGATTGCTCAGGAGGCACGGGGCGGAAATGACGTTGAACATAGCGGCCATGCTCGGCGACGGAAGCGAGGTGCAACGGCTTCTCAAGACAGGCACGGATGTCAATAAAAGGAATGAGGGCGGCCGAACAGCGCTCATGGATGCGGCCGGAAAAGGACACATCAACGTGGTGAAACTCCTTCTCGACAAAGGGGCCGACGTTCAAGCGGGGACCTGGGACGGAGTCACGGCACTGCAATCAGCCAAAAAGGGAGGGCACAAGGAGATCGTGAGACTCCTTAAGGCCCATGGGGCAGGAGAATCAACTACGGAAAAGACGGGTTCGGACGATATGCTGACGGATGATTTCGTGCGAGGCGAGGTCGTGGCATCGTCACCGAAGACCCTGGAAATACAGGTCCGTACCGGAGGATCGTCCCAGGTGATACCGGTAAAGGTGGGCCTGAGAACAAGATTCGTCCCCTTTCGTAGACCGGCCGTGGGAGAAAGAGTGGAAGTGGAATACCATCATGAAAAGGGAGAAAGGTTCGGCCGGAGCGTCAAGGTAATCGAGTAGCTCTCCAGTCCGCCTCCTTAGGTTCTCCGGTCCGACTGCGAACTCATCCTAGGGGAATTCCGCAAGACTATCGTGCATCACTGACTTTGGAGTTGTGTAGGAGGCGAGGGCGACCCCCTTCTTACGTGAAGAGGAGACTCTCCACGAGAACCGAAACCGTTCCCATGATCACGAAATGGGTAGCGGCCTTGGCTGTGACTTTGGCCCTCCTGCCATGGCTTGGAGTGGCAAACGCCCGCAGCCCTCGGGAAGAGCGACTCATGAACGCTGCGGAGCGTGGAGATCTGGCTCAGGTCAAGTATTCGCTGGCCAGTGGGGCCGACGTCAATGCAAAGCGGGTGTCGGATGGCTCGACCGCATTGGTGCTCGCAGCCAGGGGAGGCTACTTCAAAATCGTCCGACTGCTCCTGGAGAAGGGAGCCGACGTTAACGCGGCCTCGGTGCACGGCACTACAGCGTTGATTGAGGCGGCCGAGCATTGTCGCGCTCAAATGGTACAGCTCCTTTTGGACCACGGAGCGAGTACCGATGGAGTGGGTGGCATCGATCTGGGCCATGGTGGGACCGCGCTTATGTACGTTGCGGGCTGCGGTGACATAGAAATGGTCAGACTCCTTCTTGAGAAGAGGGCTGATGTCAATGTCAGCCACAAGTCAGGCCGGACTCCACTAATGGCTGCCTCAGGGAGCGGCCGCCTGGAGATAGCGAAACTGCTTCTCGACAAAGGTGCCGATCCCAATGCAACGGACGGTACGGGCGCCACCGCGCTCTTGAATGCCCTGGAGAGACGTCACTCGAAACTGGCAAAACTGCTTGTGGACAGGGGAGCTGAAAAGAGCCTGGCAATTGCCGCTGCCATGGGTGACGTTGAGACAGTGAGGCATCTTCTAGAGAAAGGCGTCCCTGTCAACGCGAAGAGCCGCTATGAAACCCCGGCACTGATTAGGGCTGCCGAACGGGGTCACGGAGAAGTTGTCAAGCTGCTTCTGGAGAACGGCGCCGAGGTCAATGCGAAGGACGACACGGGCTGGACAGCTCTTATGACCGCTGCGTTGAACGGCCGTTTGGACGTGGTGAAGCTTCTTGTGGACAGAGGTGCTGATGTCAACGCATCCTCACTCCTCGGTGACAGAGCACTGATCGGAGCCGCAACCCGTGGTGACGCGGAAATGGTGAAACTGCTCTTGGACAGTGGGGCGAATACCGATGGGGTCGATGATACTGGTACAGGCTGGGGCGGAACGGCTTTGATGTACGCCGCGGAGAACGGTCACATGGAGGTGGTCAAACTGCTTCTCGGGAAGGGCGCTGATGTCAATGCCAAGCACAACTGTGGCCGGACGCCATTGATGATGGCTTCAGGGAGTGGGCATCTGGAGATCGTCAAACTACTTTTGGAGGAGGGCGCTGATCTCAATGCAAAGGACAAGACTGGCGCCACGGCCCTGTTGGACGCCGTGGAGCGAGGTCACTCGAAAGTAGCCAAACTGCTCAAGGACAGGGGGGCTGAAGAGACCCTTGCCGTTGCGGCTGCCATAGGTGACGTCGAAGGAATCCGGCACCTCATAAGGAAAGGCGTTCCCGTCAATACGGAGAACTACTATGAAACCCCGGTTCTGATGAGAGCTGCCGAACGAGGTCGCGGAGAAGCAGTCAAGGTACTTCTGAAAAGCGGCGCTGAAATCAACGCGGCCACTAGGTACGGCTTCACGGCTCTCATGAGTGCCGCGTGGGCGGGGCACGCCGAAGTTGTGAAAATCCTTCTGGCCAATGGAGCTTATGTCAATGCCACAAATAACGCTGGCGAGACTGCCTTGAAGATCGCGCTGCAGAAACGCCGCAAGAAAATCGCTGATCTCCTCAGGGCCCACGGAGCGAAGGAAAAGGTTGACCCGCCCGACCCGGTTCTCCCACTCCCAAGTTCCGCCTGTGACCCCATACCATAGAGACTCTAGCCGAACAATGAGGCACCCGCGTCCGAGGACGAAGAAGACAACACCTCCGGGGTAGGAGGCCGAAAGGAAATTTCCGTCCTTCTTCGTACCTTTGCGCGTCTGTGGCTGAGATATCTTTACTACACTCTTCCTCAACTCTTCGTGGTTGAGAGCTCCTCTGTTGTTCATTCTTCTGTCCTGGCGTCTTGCACGCTTCCTGCACAGAATTGCCAACGTTTTTCCTCATCTCCTCCATCACTGTTGCACAGTCACCGGTTAACCTTCTTGTAAGGGACTCGGAGACCGGCATCCCTTGCGAACCAAGAGTCGTAGGTTATGGGGACGCGAGAAAGATGACGAAACCAAAATCCATTTTCGTTGTCTTGTGCATCAGACTCGACAGCACAAGCTCTGTTGGGGATAGGGGCGCCATCCTTTCTCCGATTGATCCCACCGAAGACAAAGCTCTTTTCATTGGGGCGGTGCACGTGTGGAGACGCGCGCATCGATAGAGGAGGAGAAGTATCATGAGAGTACGGACGAACCCCCACGGCGAGAATGTCCTGTCCATCTTCCGCATCTCGCGTACCCCCGGGGAAACTGCAATCAGGGTGCTGATCTTCAGCGTCGTCTGTTGCGTAGGTTTGGTGATACCCGTTGCAGCTCCAGCAGAGGGCGATAGTGCGCCCAAAACCCTTTCACCCTATTTCTTTGTTGAAGGCGGAGCGGAGGGACAGGAGTGCTTCCCGTTGAAGTGGACCTCGGTGAACGCCACCATCAGCGGCGTGATAGCCGATGTAAAGGTGACCCAGCAATACGCCAACACGGGCAATCAGCCGATCAATGCCCATTACATCTTCCCGGCTTCCACCCGGGCCGCTGTACACGGTATGCGCATGACCGTGGGCGAAGATGTGGTCGTGGCCCAGATCAAAGAGCGCCAGGTGGCCAAGAAGACTTTTGAGAAGGCCAAGGCGGCCGGTAAGAGCGCATCCCTGCTCGAACAACAGCGCCCCAATGTATTTTCCATGAACGTGGCTAATATCATGCCGGGCGAGTCGGTGTCCGTGGAACTTCACTACAGCGAGTTACTCGTCCCGGAAGGGGGCAAATACGCATTCGTTTTTCCCACGGTAGTGGGCCCGCGCTATTCCACGATCCACGCAGCCGGCGCGGCGGATCACCACCAGTGGCTCAAGAATCCTTATCTGACCGAAGACAAAGAACCCACGAGCCGATTTGCCATGGAGGTGACCTTGGCCGCGGGCATGCCCATCGGCAAGGTGGCTTGTACCACCCACGCCACCGACGTGATCTGGGAGGGTAAGTCCCAGGCACGCATTACACTGGCGAAAAACGAAACCAATGGCGGGAATCGGGATTTCATCCTCGAGTATCGCCTGAACGGGGATCAGATTCAATCCGGACTCATGCTCCACCAGGAGGCCAAGGAGAACTTCTTTCTGCTCATGATGCAGCCGCCTAAACGGGTAACGTCCGATTCCATTCCCGCGCGGGAATACATCTTTGTGCTGGACGTTTCCGGCTCCATGATCGGTTTTCCCCTGAACACGGCCAAGGAGGTGGTCCGGCGTCTCATCGGAAGCCTGCGGCCGATCGACAGCTTCAACGTGATCCTCTTTGCCGGCTCCGCTCGGACAATGGCTCCTCGGTCCGTGCCCGCAGACACGGCACATATCACAACGGCACTGAGAATGATCGATGAGCAAAGGGGCGGCGGCGGCACCGAACTTTCCCGAGCCCTGAAGAAAGGGCTTGCTCTGCCGCGCAGTGAAGGGAGCGTTCGGACCATCGTGGTGATCACCGATGGATACATTGCCGCGGAACGGGAAGTGTTCAGCCTGATCGCGAAGAATCTGAATCGGTCCAACGTATTCACCTTCGGTATCGGCACGAGCGTGAATCGCTACCTCATCGAAGGAATGGCCAGAGCAGGGCAGGGTGAGCCCTTTGTGGTCACGAAACCACAGGCGGCCGGGTCTGCGGTTGAGCGGTTCAAAACCTATATCCAGGCGCCGGTTCTCACCGGCATTGGCATCGATTTCGGTGCATTTGACGTGTACGATGTCGAGCCGGCCGTTCAACCCGATCTCTTTGCGCAACGACCCCTTGTGATCTGCGGGAAATGGCGGGGGGCTCCTCAGGGGACTGTTCGATTGCGAGGCACCTCCAGCAGTGGCCCGTACGAGCAAACCATTGAGGTTGCGCAGAACACCCCGTCCGAGACTAACAGTGCTTTGCCCTATTTGTGGGCCCGTAAACGCCTATCCCGGCTCATTGACTTCTCGCCGCGGCGCGTCGATGAAGGCACGCGGCAACAGGTGACGCAATTGGGGCTCAACTACCGGATGCTCACCCGTTTCACTTCATTTGTTGCGGTACACGAGATGGTCCGCAACACAGCCACGCCCGCCAAAGACGTGAAACAGCCTCTGCCGCTGCCCAAGCACGTGTCCAACTACGCGGCGGGTGGACGCAAAGTGCCTGAGCCCGAAATAACCGTCATGCTGGCCTTGATCTGCTTCATAGCACTTGCCTTCGGGTGGCGCCGTAGGCGACACAGGGTGATGTCGCAGTAGCCGTGCTCTGGAATGATATCGCGGACGGAAGATTCAATCCTGGAGATGCCAAACTCTTGAGGCCCCGGAATTTCTCAGAGCAGATTCTGGGGCTCATGCCGGAGTGAGTTCAGACGGTGAAGATTGCAGAAGCTCCAATTCGGCGCCGGAGAAGTGTCATGCAGAGGATGCTGCATACCATCCCGAACCAATCCGAAGATTGGGCCCAAGTCGGCTTCCCTGGTTCTACGGTCACGTACATTCGCACCCGGTTTCCGGCCGCTGTGTTGACCCTGCTGGTTATGCTCCTTCTCAAGTACCATTACAGCTTGGCCACCGCAGCCGAGCTTGACTGGATCCTCGCGCCCACCGCCCGGCTCGTGGCATGGCTCACATCGGCCAACCCCTTGCGGGAGAGCGGAGTGGGCTATGTGGATTTCGCCAAGGGTATCATCGTGGCTCCTTCATGCGCGGGAGTCAATTTCATGATCATGGCCTTCGGGCTGGCAGCGTTGGTGGGCCTGCACCACGTACGACGCTCGATTGGCCAACTGGCTTGGTTAACCCTGGCATTTGCCGGAGCCTACGGCCTTACCCTGACGGTGAATTCCCTGCGTATCGTCTTTTCCATGGCCCTTTACCAAGCCGACATCTATGCTGGTTGGGTGACGGTGGAACGGGTCCATCGCTTGGCGGGGGTAGGGGTGTATCTCGGTGCTCTATGGTTGTATTTCCTTGCCCTACGGCCCCTGATCCAGCATTATTGCGGCCTCTTTGACCCTGGTTACCTACAACGGACCATCCATGCGCCCGCTTGGGTTACGCCCGCCTGGTATGTGCTGATCGCCGTCGGGGTACCCCTGGTCAACCGTGCGTGGCAGCAACGCGCGCCTTCATTCGTAGAGCATTGCGCCACGGTCGTGCTGGTGACTCTCGCCCTGTGCAGTGTGGTCCTCGTCTTGGTCCACCTGTTCAAGACCCCCCATCAGCGCCTAGGACGAGCAATCCTGCCGACAGGTGGCGAGGGACAGATCCGAAGCTCCAGAAACCGGCAATCCCTCCCATAATGAGCAGGGTTATTCCTCTCGTTTCCGGGTCCCGCACTGAGGCTCCGGCGTGTCAGTCTCGTACCGCGTCCCTGGCCTCATTTCGAAGCCGGAGCCTGGGAGCGACGGGGAAGACTGACCGCACGATCCGTAACAGCGATCCCGATCGATTCCTGCTCTGTTTTCCAGGTAATCCGACCCGTCTCCCTTGCGGACCGTGGCGAACGGACTATCCTCGCGGCGCCGCCGGCTTGACAAACGCACTCGACTCCGCTATTTCCGAGTGGCGCTGCATCTTCCTGCGGTGGAGCCCGTTCACAAGCCGATAAGGGAAACCGTTCCACGGGGAAAAGAGTCCCAAGAAGAGAAGGGAAGGATCAGCTTCTATGCTGTACGGCGCCATGAATTTTCCGATCAGGCCGCTGCTCGACGAAGTGGAGAGCATTGCCTCGCTGGGATTCGATTACCTTGAGCTGGCCATGGATCCGCCCGGTGCCCATCACTCCACTGTGCGCCAGCAGAAGGATGAGCTGCTCAAAGCCTTGGAAGAGAAGAACATGGGCCTCGTCTGCCATCTCCCGTGCTTTCTCTCGACCGCTGATCTGACTGAGAGCATCCGCCGAGCGTCGGTAGAGGAGGAGCTGGCATCCCTGGAGCTGGCCGCGGAACTGGAGCCGCTCAAGGTTGTGATCCACCCGAGCTACGCTTTGGGCCTGGGCCGTTACCTGCCCGACAAGACCATGGAATACGCCCAGGAAAGCCTCACCGAGGTCGCGGAGAAGGCCGAATCGCTCGGATTGACGCTCTGTCTGGAGAACATGTTTCCGAGAACGGGCATTTTGGTCCGAGCGGACGATTTCACCGGGGTTTTCAAGCGCTTTCCTTCACTCAAAATGACCCTGGATACGGGACACGCAAACATCGGAGCCAAAGGGCGCAATAGATCTCTTGAGTTCATCGAGAAATTCCCAGATCGTATCGGGCATGTCCACGCAAGCGACAACTTCGGAAAAGAGGACAATCATATACCGATCGGGACCGGCACGGTAGATTACCCTCGGATCGTCAAGGCCCTCAAATCCATAGGCTATGACGACACCGTGACCCTGGAGGTCTTCTCGCCTGACCGCGACTACCTGAAGAAGAGCAGGGAGAAGTTCGCCCGATTCCTGGACCGGGTCTGACCTGTTAGTCCACGCAACTCGATTCAAAGGAGGTTTGACCTATGAGACTGCTGTTCATGGCCATAGCCGTCCCCCTCATCGTGGGTCTGCTGATGAGCGCTCCGTGCTTTGCCGAGGAGAAATCGGAAACCACGGTCTCCGACATCAAGAAGAAGACTGAGCGGGCAGTGGAATCGGCTAAGAAATACACTGCAGAGAAACGGCAGGCGTATCAAAAGGAAATGGAGGCGAAGCTCGAGGATCTGTCGAAACGGATCGGTGAACTCAAAGCGAAGGCGGGTACTGCGACAAAGGACGCTCGGGCAGCTATCGACAAACAGATCGAACAACTCAAAGTAAAACAGCAGGACGCCAGGAAGAAGCTCAGCGAATTGCGGGCATCCGCCTCCTCGACATGGGAAAGGCTGAAGGCAAAAGCCGACGCTGCCCTGCAGGAACTCCAGAAGGCGTACGAGGGAGCACGGTCTCTCATGAAATGATCGTCTACCAGTGCGGGTTCGGGCAAGCGACTTGCGGCGTCGTGTGGCCAGCGAGGCGCGCACCAAAACGAAGCCATGATTTGCTGTCGTGGGGCAACCCACGGTGGTTGCCCCTCTCTGAGCCACCGCGGAATCAGGGGAGCCGAGGCGTTGATGCCGCCGGAATCAATCGTTTGAGCCACTCGTCGATCATTGGGACGATCAGCTCGGCGTGCTTCATCCACCCGAAATGCCCGACACGTTCCAAACCCAGGTCGTCAGGCGACAAGTGATGATGGGTGATCGCACACCTGCCCATCTTTGCCAGCAGATGCTCCACCGCGGGTTTCGGGCCGTACCCGTCATCTGTGAAGGAGATCGTCAGGAGAGGCAGTTCCATGGCTCCGAGCAGGGCCTCGAAATCCACGCCACTCCCTTTGGCACGATACCGACCTGTCAAGCCCTGCCTCGACCAGTCCCGAACGAGCCACCTGGCCTCTCTGTCTCCGAAATGGAAGAGTCGCCCGGGGAAGTGCCCCAGAATATTGGCCACCAGATACGCGAACTGTTCGAACGCAAGAATCCCTAAGTTCACGGGGAAGGACCAGCCATTGAAGTAGACCGAGCAGCTCGAAACGAGCACGATCCCGGAAACGGCTTCCGGAGCCGTGCTCGCAAAGAGACAGCTCAGTTGTCCGCCGAGGCTGTGGCCGAAAAGGAATACCGGGCTTCCCGGGAACTCGCTCTTGACCGCCTCCAGCACAGCGGGCATGTCGTAAAGCACGATCTCACGGTATCCGAAATCGGTCTCCCGGCTAGCCCTTACTGAGCTGAGCCCCACGCCACGCAGATCGGCGGTGACCACCGTTGTTCCGAGAGCATGGAGAGCCTTTGCTAAAGGCTCGTAATAGGATGCCTTCACTCCCATGGCCGGCGTGCAGAGGAAAACGGGGCCCGTTGCCCGACTCTCGCTCGAATAGACCGTGATGGCGGTTGCCGCCCCGTCTTCGGACCGGACTTCAATGAGCTTGTTCTCTCCGTCCGTAATTCTCTTTTGTGAGCCTCTGTAGTTCATTCTCCTCCCATTCAGGTCAAGTGATCTTGGTCGCCCGCGCGTTCCCTCTTTCCAGCCGGTCGATGAGCGTCGGGAGGAAGGTAGCGAGGTCCTCGACCACGCAGACGTCGGATTCATTGAAGATGGCCGCGTTGGGATCCTTGTTTATCGCGACGATGAATTCCGCTCCGCGCATCCCGCAGAGATGTTGAACCGATCCGGAGATCCCGCACGCGAGATAAAGCTTCGGCGAGACAGTGGCGCCGGTCATTCCTACCTGCTGCTTGTACTCCAACCATCCCGCGTCACACACGGGACGGGAACCTGCGATTGCGGATCGGGGGAGCAGAGAAGCCAGTCGCTCGATGAGGTGCAGGTTCTCCTCGTTCCCGATTCCCCTCCCCGCAGCGACGATTGCCTCTGCATCTTCCAGCCCAGAATGTCCGATATCCGCGCATTTTGTGCCCAGGGTCCGAGAGCGATGAGGCGCAAAGGATACGGTGCGCAATTCAACCGAGCCTGTCTCTCTACCATCAGGCTCTCCAGCCTTGAACAATCCGGGCTGAACCGTGATAATTGTGGTTTCAGCGTGAGAAACGAGATCCGCGACCACTTTGCCCCCGAACATGCTCCTGGCGAAACGGACCTTGCCGGCTTCCTCGAAAACTCGCTGAACGCCTGATATGCAGCCCCCATGGATTCGTACTGCCAGAGCGGGAGCAAAATCCGCTGCATTGGCAGTACCCCCGCAGACCACATAAGATGCGCGAAAATCGGACACAATCCCGCTGAGAATCGCCAGGTATGCTTCGCCATTGTAGTGCGACAGCCCATCCACCTTGATCGCGACAACGTTCAGGCGAGTTGTCCGGGCCAATGCCTGCGCGGGTTCGGCGATCTCTTCGCCGAGAATCAACGCCTTGATCGGAGTCTGTTCCAGGGTCTGCAGTTTCCGTGCGCAGGCCACGGCTTCGTAGGTCACGGGTTTAATCTTGCCGTGGGAATGCTCGGCAACGACGAGAATCGTTTTCTCCATCGTCTGATCTCTCACGCAATCAACGCCCTGTCCCTGAGGATGGCAAGGAGTTGATCGGCTTTTTGCTCTACGCTCCCGTCGAGGACCCGGCCGGCCCTGGATTTCTCCGGATACTTCATCTGCATCAAATGCTCTTTCCCGCGGCCGGCTGCGCCAGACCCGACCTCAATAATTTCCAGCGCTTGCTTGTTCGCCCGGAGCATGTTGGACAATGAGGGATACCGGGGCCGGTTAATGCCGCTCTGGAGCGTGAGCAGAGCGGGCAGGTGCAGGTCCAGGCTCTCTCGAACACCTCCCTCCACCTCACGCTCAGCGTACAACGTTCCCGAATCCGGCGAGACCTGTGCGAAAATTGTCGAGGTCGCCCAGGGCATCCCCAAGAGTTCCGCAAGCATGGGACCTACTTGCCCCTGCATCGCATCCTCGGACAGCGCGCCGGTCAGGATCAGGTCGTACCTCTTTCGCTCGGCAACGGACGCGATCCATGATGCTGTGTCCAACGGGCTGATGAACCCCTCACCCTCGGTAATCACGTGAATTCCGTGATCGGCTCCCATGCCCATCGAGCGGCGGATCACCTTTTCCGCTCGGAGGGGACCAACAGAGATCGCGTCGATCTTGACTCCAGGGTGCGACTCCTTAATACGAACGGCCTCCTCCACAGCGAACTCGTCAAAGCGGTTTATCACGAAGGGGTGCGATTTCCCGAGGTCCACCCATACTCCTGCAGCATCGATCCTGATGCCCGCGTCGAGTTGGGGAATCTGCTTCACACATACGAGTATCTTCATCTCTCAAGGCCAATCCGTGCGGTCAATCGCAAGAGTATAACCGCCGAGCGCGAGGGATAAAAATGTTTTGACGGAAAAATCCTTCACAAAGGTCGAGGAATTCGGGATAAAGCTCTTACCACGTATCACGGAACGCGCTCAGGTGAGGTCAAGAAAAGGATGCCCAGCCGAACAACCGGTCAGAAGGACAGACCAATTACTGCTCTCTCAGGAGTGCCAGCGCTTGCCGATCTGAAGAGGTATTACGTAATTCCCGGCTTCGGGCTTGGGGGGCGTTACGAAATCGGCGAGGAAGCGACATACGAATTCGGTGGACAAGGCGGCGTCACGCTCGAATCGCTTGGAGCTGACGCGCTGAGAACTGCCTATATCGCGGTGGGCACTCCCGAACGAGACAAGGAAGGCCGGATCACCAACGCAGTTATCATCAGTCCATACTACTCAGGTGATTCCGCGTGGTGCTACTACTGGTGGTACGAGGGGCAGGAGGGCACCGAATTCTCCACAGGACCGGTGGTAGGCCCGGGTCGGATCATCGACACGGACCGATTCTACGTGATCTTTCTCGATGCCCTGGGGCTCTGGGGAGCGAGCAAGCCGAGCGACGGACTCGGACTGAAGTTCCCGCAGTACAGCATCTTCGATTGCGTTCAGGCGAACTATCGTTTGCTCAAGGACGAACTGAACGTGAAAAAGGTGAGGCTCGCCACGGGAGTCTCCATGGGTGCCATTCAGAGCTACGTCTGGGCGCTCTTGCATCCCGATTATGTGGGAGCGATCATGCCCATCGGCGGGAGCACCGCCTCTTCCAAGGATCCGGTGCTGCGTTGGACCTTCGATCTGATGAACGCAGCCCTCAAAAGCGACCCAGTCTGGAGGGAAACCAACGGGGACTACTATCACCTGCCCAAGAAGCAACAGCCGGGCCAGGGTATGATGTTCGGATGGTCGATACTGCTGCACACCGGCATGGACCTCGATTTCCGGATCGATCAGGGATGGGACGAGGTCAAGAAGGAGGTCTTCTCCTGGGAACCCAAAGGCGACCAGGGGGTGCTGTTGCTGGAGAAGGCTCACAACTATGACGCGAACGATCTCATTGTTCGGAACTCCGCACAGGAGGATTTCGACCTCAATCCCTATCTGCCTCAACTGAAGCCGAAAACGCTCATCCTCCACGTGAAGAACGACCTGTGGCTCCGGGTCAAGTTGGCCGAAGAATCCGCCAAACGCATCCCGGGCGCGGAATTCGCGTCCTTTGAGAGCCCCTTTGCTCACTACGCAGTGTTTCAGGCCCCTCATGTGCTCAAAGACGAGGTAACGAGTTTCTTCGCAGAGATCGGGCTGAAATAGGGGAGGGCTGATGCGCGTCATTCTCCTTTTTCGAGTTTTTGCAACGCCCGTTTTGCAAGCTGCTCCGAGTATTCGTGCCAGGGGTGTTTTGAGCCGTCCTCCGGCAGCCTGTCGACCGTGAAATGGCAGCGGTCCGCTCCCCGCGGGATGAGTTTCTCCAGCACGGGAAGATAGCGTCCCATTCCTTTGTCTTCCATGGCCTCGAGCATCCCCTCGACGAAGAACCTCTGAACACGGCAATCAAAGGCAGTGTAGATGTCCTGGTGAGGGCACCAGAGTATGTCGAACTCGCACCGTTCGGCGGAAGTGATCCAGGGCTTTTCGAGTGAAGCGTACAGGACGCAGTTGATTCCTGTCACGATGTATGAGGCCAGTTCGATCGGTTCAGCGTCCTCCGGGAAGGACGAGTTGTCGAGCAGGCCCTCCGCGGCTTCGTACCCCGCTCTGTTGATCGCCTTCCTTACAATGTCCTGCCCGGCCTCGCCGAAAGCCTCCTCCACGGCCTTGAGGATGTTGAGAACAGCCTTTGCCTGCATTGTCCCCCACACGAAAAGGACCGCAGGATCAAAGTCATCTCTTCCTTCAACAGCCCTGCGGAAATTCTCTACGGCTTCAGGGTACGGGGTCCCGAAGCGGACATTCGAATAACTCTTTTCGGGCCTCCGGCCTTCCGACCAGTTGCCTTCGCTTGTCGGATACTTGGGTTTCGGCATGTGATCTCCTCGTCAGTATCATTTTCCGCAAGAAGCGGGATATCCATTCACAATACCAGCGGAGCGTTCGGGAGCAAGAGAAATCGTTGTAGCTCAGAGACTGTTACACGATCGCCCGTGGCAGCATGCGCGAGTCGTGGTATTCTTCCCTATCGACGACGGATTCGTGCAGATCCGCGGGTGAACCTTGACGACCGTCATTGGTACACGCCGGGTCCGCGTCAAGATCAGGTGAGACTTTGCGAAGACTGTATCTCCACAGGAACCTGCAGATCATGTTCGGGGTCTGGCTTGTACTCGTGCTCGGAGTATCGAGTGTCTCGCCGGTCCTTCCGAAACTGATGGAGGAGTTGGACGTATCGGCACGTTCGATCGGGCTGGTGATTTCTCTCTTCACCCTGCCGGGTATCGTGGTCGCCCCGGTGGTGGGCATCGTCGCGGACAGGCTGGGCCGAAGGAGAATCCTTGTCGCAGCCCTGCTCACCTTCGGAATATTCGGGACCGGTTGCGCGTTGGCCAATGACTTTCATGCCCTGCTGATCTTCCGATTTCTTCAGGGAATAGGGGTCGCTCCCCTGGGCGTGCTCAGCCCGACCATCATCAGCGATCTCTATGACGAACGGGAGCGGATAACTGCCATGGGGTACAGCATGATGGCGCTGAGCATAGGGACGGCGGTCTTCCCCATAGTCGGCGGCCTGCTCGGTACGGTCGGGTGGCGTTATCCGTTTCTGCTCTGCCTGCCGGCAATCCCTCTGGGTATCCTGGTCCACCGCTCTCTGGAGAATCCGGAACCGGAACAGAGCGAGCACTTCCGCGAGTATGTGAGCGCCACCTTCTCAGCGGTGCGGACGAGGAGGGCTCTAGCGCTGTTCCTGCTGACCTTTCTCTCGTCGATCGTCCTCTTCGGTCCCTTCGTCACGTATCTGCCTGTCGTGTTCAAGAGCAGGTTCAACGCCTCCCCAGCCGTGATCGGTCTCATCTTATCCGCTGCTTCCTATTTCACCTTCCTGGCTTCCTCCCAGGTGGGGCGTCTGTCCGGCCGAGAGGGCGTCAAGGCAACGATATTACGGTCCGCGTTCGCACTCTATCTGCTGGCCATGCTCATTGTACCTTTTATGTCGGAAGTCCTCATCGCAGTGGTGCCGGTAGCGCTCTTCGGCGCGGGGCTGGGGTTGAATGCGCCGATCAGGATGTCGATTCTTGGTGGGCTGGCTCCCATAGGCTACCGTGCGGCGGTCATGTCGGTGAACAATATGATCCTTCGGCTCGGTCAGACTCTCGCTCCGGTTCTCATGGGGCTCGTTGTGGCGGGACTGGGGCTGAATGCGGTCTACTTCGCGGGCGTCGGGGTGGCGTGCGCGATGATTCTCCTCGTCACCTGGGCTGTTGACGAGAGCGGAGACAAGGGACCGATTGTACGACAACTCACGGCCGGGCCCTCTGGTGGGGGCTGCTAACGCATTCCGACGCGCTCGGAAGTGTTATCCTGCTTGCCGTGTTCGGTGCACTGGTTCAGCGCATCGAACACCATATATGGTATGAAGCAGTAATGGGAACCCACTGTATTGCTGTTCTTTGCGAAGCGGGCGCGGAATGAAGGCAGGGATCAGACCAGCGCGTGCCCCCCTCTCAACCGTTGTTGGCTCGCAAGAACCCCCATCGCCCCGCGTTGAAGTGCGGACCCCTCCGTTTACTGTCTTTCGGAATCCGCGTATGCAGAGTCGTCGATGATCTTTCTTGCCCGGCAATCGTAGTAGATGCTCTGTCTCGCGACCCAGGACCTGAGGGCTTGGCCGCCGGGTGCGAGATCACTGTAATACCATTTCTCGAAGTCCTTGAACCGTACGTAGGCTCTGTCGTAACGCGTCGGGTTCCACATCGCGGTCTGCGCGTATCTGACCGCCTCCCGTTCGACGGCTCTCTCCATTCGACAGAGCTTCCGGGTTGCCTGGCGAGCAGTAATCATAGCTCCCGTTTGCGGATCCTTGTACGTCCGCAGGGAGGGGCCATAGCGACGCGGGAAGCTTCGTGGTTCGGTAGTGCGAGCTGCGTTGGGTTTCTTCGCAGGCTCCAGTGCCTGGGCGACCACAATTATCCTTGCGCGAGCTGCCACCGGCTCACCTGGCGTCCGAGTACCGTCTCTCGGAGCATTTGGGCCGGCTAGAGCCACTTCGTTTCCTGAAGTCCAGGCGTTTGCTGTGCCCGAGAGACACGGGAAACAGGTCAGACCCACGGTGACCAACAACGCCATAACCACCATGCTACGCGACATTTCGAACCCTCCCCGGAAACGTTGAATGCGATCGAGATAACTTGTTGAAAATAGGATAACACAGGGGAAGGCTATTCGTAAAGGGTATCTGCAAGCCGCTAGCCGCGAGCCTACAGGATATTATTGAAGAAACACCGCGGCAGGGTCTGCGAATCACTGACAATTCTTATGAAGGATTCAGGTCAAGCGCTCGGCATCGCTATCATTCGTAAGATCGTCTTGTTCCTGTGAACGCGGCTGCGATAAGGAGAATGGCACCCAAAAAGAGAACGATCCAGCCCCAGCCAAGTTCCACCTTGAACATTTCCTGCACTTGACCTGCCAGACCCTTCAGGGCTTCTGCATGGGCTTGAGCATCCGTCCGGGCCCCAGTTGTCTGATCCAAAGCCGCACCCAGCTTGGTGATCGCTTGCTGGGCCTTCGCGACGTTTCGGCTCAAGTGCCACACCGCATATCCGAGAAGGCCGAGAGATCCGAGGCCGGCAACCCACAGCCCTCGATACATCTTGAACAGCGCCAGCAAGATGGACGCGGCGGAGACAGCGACGAGGATGTAAGCGAGCAGCTCGGCTTGCTGGGAGAACTTTCCCAGTTGTAGGAGAGAGGCCCCACCGAGAACGGGAAGCTTCAGCACAGGCAGTGAAGTCCCAAAGGCCAGCAAGACGGCTCCCAGAACGGTAATAACTACGATCGCTATCGTTCGCTGCCTGGGTTGCACTTTCACGCCGGAGGACCCACCGAAGATGGCTCCCTCCTCCGGTGAACCGCGGCGCGGCGCGGGCCGAGCGTACGGCGACGTGGGCCCCTGATCCTCCTCTTTGGGAACATACTTAGCTGCGACGACCCCACAGTGTGGGCATTCTTGGTATTCTCGATCATGCAACGTGCCGCACGCGGGGCACGTCCATGGGACTGGAACAGGTGCATGAGCGGTCTGCTCTCTTTCATCGATCTCCCACTGCTCGATGAGTCCGGCCTTGACGAGCTTGGCGAAAGCGCCCTTGAGGCTCTTGGGAGAGAGTTCGTATTTCGCAAGCAACTCCAGGTCCGAGGCGCCGCCGCGAATGTCGGTCACAAGGCGGGCAGCGCTTATCTTCTTCTTGGGGTGTGCCATTTCGACTGCTCCTCCATCGGACGTGAGCAAGAGGTCCCCTTGCCTTCCTACGCCGTCTCCCCCATACGTGCGTGCCTACACCAAAAATTTATTTTATCATAGCCCGCAATCGACCTGCCAGGGATGAACCACGCCTCGCACGTAGTCGCGTTCACAAAAAAACTTTCCCGGATGACTGCGCCCATGGCACTATGCTCCGAACCTCTTTTCATGAGGGAACTCCTTGTCCGGGAGTGCGGGATCGGTCAATGGCTCTTCGGCTCATAGAGTTAATTGTCTCCGAGGATATCGGGAAGCATGTTTTTCGTTACCTGGAAGATTACGATCACCAGGGAATCTGGTACCAGGATCTTAATGACGGCAAGGTCCTGGTGAGGGTACTTCTCGAAGCTGAAGAAGCCGAGCGAGTGCTCGACCTTTTTCACAAGAATTACGGCTCGCTGGAAGAATTCCGGACGATCGTTCTGCCGGTCTCCGCCACACTGCCCAGGGTTGACTCGTCAACCGAGGAGTCCCTTGATATCGCGGGCGGGGAACAGAGTAACAATTCACAACCTCGAATGGAACGCATAAGCCGCGAGGAACTCTATACGAGCATTGAGGGGTCCGCGAAACTCTCCAAAGTCTACGTGGCCATGATTCTTCTCTCTTCCATTGTGGCTGCCATGGGGGTCTTGCGCAGCAACCTGGCCATCATCATCGGCGCGATGGTGATCGCCCCGCTGCTCGGACCGAACGTGTCACTTGCGTTTGCCACAACCCTGGGCGACGGCGCGCTTGCGCGCAAGGCGTTACTGACCATCACGATCGGTGTCGCATTCGCTGTCGTGCTGTCGACGCTCGTAGGGGCGGCTTTCACCGCGGACCCCACATCTTCTGAACTCGCGTCCCGGACCGTTGTCTCCCTGGGTGATGTGGCAATTGCCCTTGCCGCGGGTGCTGCCGGGGCTCTGGCCTTTACCAGCGGGGTGCCCAGCGCCCTCGTGGGCGTGATGGTCGCGGTCGCGCTCCTGCCTCCGGTAGTAAGCCTCGGGCTGCTTCTCGGTTCGGGTTACTACCACGCGGCCGGGGGCGCGTTGCTTCTCTTTCTGGTGAATCTGGTTTGCGTGAATCTGGCAGGGGTCACCACCTTCCTTGTACAGGGGATACGCCCCTTTGACTTGAGGGAAGCGGATCGTGCCAAACAGTCTGCCAGTTTCGCCATAGGGTTATGGGTGATCATTCTTGCCGCGTTGGTGATTCTGATCGTCATGAAGCAATGGTGAGCGGAGTTCGGGGTAGGCACTTCCCGTAGCTGAGCGTTGCCGAGCTTGATCGGCTTTGTTTAGGCCGGAAGGGACCTTGTCGCGCCTTCATAGTCACAAGAATCACCTGTGTTCGACGGGCTCACAAGCGGCGGGTCTAAGGAGAAGCTACTGATGGAGATCTTCTATCTCGTTCTTGTGGCAATAGCCGGCGCATGTGCACCGATTCAGGCTGGTGTGAACTCCCGTTTGTCTCTGTGGACAAAGGATCCTGCCACAGCCGCCCTTATATCCTTCACGGTCGGCACGCTTTCCCTGCTGGGATACGTCGTGGTGGTCCGTGTCCCATGGCCGTCTTTCTCGACCGCGTACAAGCTCCCGTGGTGGCTGTGGACCGGAGGGTGTATCGGGGCTTTCATCGTGGTGGTGACCATCGTCACCGCTCCCCGTCTCGGAGCCGCAACCATGATCGCGTGCCTCGTCACAGGGATGATGCTTGCGAGCGTTGTTCTCGATCAGTACGGTCTCGTGGGATACGAAGTCCGCGAGACAACCCCGTGGCGAGCGATAGGGGTGGTGCTGCTCATCCTGGGAGTCGTTCTAATTCGGAGATTCTAGCACCCGCCCACGTGGTTGCTATGTTCGTAGTCTGGCGGGAGATCTCAATATCAAACGGCGGAGGGGCATTGCCCCGATGTGGACACGTTGAGAAACGGACGCTAACCTGCTGTCTCCACATAGATCTTGCGACAGGCTCAGGCGCTCCATTCCCAAAGCCCATGGCACACGCGGCCCGCGGAGTCACATTATTCAGTGGAGCCTGTTGTATCTGATTGACATTGCAGGCAGAAAACTGATATGAAAAGAGTCGGGCCTACCGTTTGGGAGGGAGGAAGGTCATGCAATCTTTAAGCAGGGTGGCTCTGCTTGCGTTGTCTCTCCTTGTTTTGTTCGCTTTCGGGTGTGGGGAATCGGAGAGGGTTGTCAACGGTCTCAAACGTCAAAATCAGATACTTCAGGAAGAGAAAAAGAAACTCACTGAGGACCTCGCACAATTGAGCGCTAGGCTGCAGGAGAAGAGCGCCCAATTGGCCAAAGAGACCGCCCTGCTCAAAGAGGAAAACAGCGACCTCAAACGGGAGAACGAGCAACTCCGCAGAGAAACCGCGCAAGTCAAGAAAGAGAGTGGCGCGCTTAATCAGGAAGTGACCACTCTAAGAGGCAAGAACCAGGAGCTGGAAAAAGACGTTGCAGATCTGAAAAAGCAAAATGAACAGGCCGTTGCCGCGTGCGCGGAAGTCAAAAAGAAAAACCAGGCACTGACGAGACAGGCCGCGACCATGAGGAAAGAAAACGAAGCACTGGGCCGGCAGGTTGCACGGCTGAAGAAAGAGGGACTGAACGGGAAGAGCGCCGTGGGAAAACTCAAGGCAAGGAACATAGCACTTGCCAAAGAGATCGAGTTGCTGAAGAAGAAGGGGAAGCAGCCCGCCCCCCCTGCTGAAGAGCTCAGTAGCACGATTGCCCAACTCAAGTCGAGAAACGCCGCGCTGCAAAAGCAGATTGCCGAGATCAAAAGCCGCATGGCCACACCGGGAAGGACCGAGGCGCAGCTCCGCAGGACAGTCCAGAAACTCGAAGCTGCAGCACGGGGTTTCAGGGACGGGAACGCCCGCCTGAAGCGCGAAATCGATGCGCTGATGAAGCAAAACGCAAAACTGAAAAGAGAGATTGCAGCCCTGAAGATGACGAAGGTTCCTATGGGCCCGGAACCAGCTGAGATGAAGAAGAAGAGCCCAGTGCCGGGCAAGGAAGGAATCGAACCGAAGGCCAAAGTCCCCGTGAGCAGAAAAGCTGCTCCCATAAGGATCCCCGCTCCGTGCCCCTGGTTTCCAGCCTGGAGGCCGATTGGTTATTAGTAGCGTTTGACTGAACGTTGCTGCCTGGCAGTTTTTCCCCGGATGTGGATCTGTCCTCGTCGTCACCTTGCGAAAGCCCTCGTGCCACAGACATCCGGAATCCTTGATCCCGATGGCTACCTCGGAAACCGTTGAGGGGTTCCCCGGAATGATAGGTCGAGAGGCTACTTTCCTCCGTGCAATGGCTTGAAACTCTGCAGAAAACTCTTGTACAGCGGGAGAAACTCCTCAAACTGGGGCTCCGTGCTAGTCAGGTAGGTTATGGTGTACGCGGCCTTGTCGCCTCGGACCTGCCAGATCTCCTGCTTGACGGTACCCGGGATAGTATTCTCCATCACGAGCGCATCCATGCCGGCGAGCTTGCTCTTCTGGAGCTTGAACGTTCCTTTGGGGAACATGGTCTTGAGCTGCGACACCTTTTTCTCGGCCTCCTTATAAAAAGCGCCCTTCGACTTGGCCTTGGGCAAAGCGATCACGGAGATTGATACATTCCGATTCGTCGGCTCGTGGAAAAGAATCATCGACCGTTCCTTCTCCGTAGGAAAGTCCTTGCGCGTCCAACCTGCAGGAGGCACAATCGAGAAGTATCCCTTCTTATCCCGGAACCGGTGAACCGGTTTCGTCCCCGTGGCAACAGCCGTCTCTTGCACGGGCTTTCGTCCAACCGCCGCTTTCGGCTCGGGAGCAGGTTTTCCCCTTGCCATCTTCTGAGACGGCTTCTTGGCTACGGCCTCATGTCCGGGACGAGCTTTCTCCACGAGTTTCGGTTTGCCGATAGGCTCGGGCTTGGTCATTCCGGAAGCGTTCTTCGGAGGCACGGCCTTGTGAGCGGATCCTCCTTTGGGTGCGGTAGCGATTTTCCGCTCCCGTGGTTTCTTCTTCTCCAGCGATTCCTTTGACAGCGTGCCTTTTTTCGGAGGAGGCCCAATTCTGGGACGGGTAGGTTCTTTTGGAGCCTCGGCCCTGGAGGGTTGCGTTGCTTTCTTGAGCTCGGGTTTGGCGGCCTTGCTCATTTCCGGTTGCGCTCCTACCTTTCGCGCGGTTGCTTTCTTTGGCGGAACAGCCCGCTTCGTTGCTCGGGCCAGGAAGTCTTCTTTCGCGGACTTTGTCGGGGGGCCGGGTTTCTTGGGTTTGGCCTTGCCAGGTTCCATTTTTTGGGCCGAAGCCCCCTTCTTGGCCGGCACGGGCTTCTTTTTCTCCGGAGGCTTTTCTGTGACGGTCTTCTTCGTTGCCTCGGGTCTGATCGCCATTCCTTTCTCAGAGGGTGAAGCTTTTCTCTTCAGAGCTTTGCCCTTCGCAGCCGGAATGCGTTTGGCATGTGCGGGATGCGGCTTTGTCTTGGCGACGGCAGTCCTTGGGGACGGAACCGGTTGCGACAGAGACTTCCCAAGGGCGCTGAGGACCTTCTTGTGGTTGGTTTCCCTGGCAAGGGTCTCGGGCGTCCAGGTTCGGTCAGTTTTGGCGTCGGGGTTCGCTCCGTTCTTGAGCAGGAGCTTGACCACGTCTGCGTGTCCCTGAAAAGCCGCCCAGCTTATCGGGAACCATCCCCAGGAATTGGGGACGTTAGGGTCCGCTCCGTGCTTGAGAAGATATTCCACCACTGCTGTGTGTCCCTCTTTGGAGGCCAGTATCAGAGGTGTCCATCCGTAGCTGTCTTTCGCGGTGACCCGGGCGCCTTTCTTAACGAAGTTCTCTACCTCAACCAGGTCGCCGGACTTGCACGACTGCAAGAGTTTCCGGTCGAGGTCCTCGCAGTGTGCAGACAAAACCGATACTGTTGAAAGAAGGACTACCAGTAGCGTTGAAAGAAATACTCTTCTTCTCATGGTCCCTTCCCTGTGGCGATAAGGATTTGCTGCTGTGGCATAGTCCGCCGAGTCGGCGTGCATACATGCTACTATACTAGAGGATAACGGTATACGCGCGCAACGTAAACCTCAAAGATCCTTTGGGGCCAGCGGATGATTATGGTCACGCAGCCTTCATTGCAACCTAAATTGAGCGATTCTATCGGAGGGCAGCTCTTTCAAGTGGTGTATC
>CAZCDS010000074.1:0-31703 GCA_964497585.1 uncultured Syntrophaceae bacterium | reverse complement strand
TAGGAATCTGATCCCACACGCCGGTGGAACAAATGAACGGGATTTTTATAGGAACTTCCATCCATTACAAGACCTAACGCAACATCAAAGTTCAGGGCGCGCGCCAACAGAGAGTTCGGAATTGAGACTCTCTCCGTTGCCGGCCGGGATGACAGAATGATGCCCGCGTTTCTCAGTAGCAGATGGGCCTCGTGGCCCTGTCTCGACGGCCTCTTTTTGGCATACAACTTGCACCTAGAGGTCTTTGGGGCCGCTACGAAGGAAGAAACAACTGCCATGACAAATCTGGAACTCAACCAAAACGAACCGGAAATAATGCGCGCCATACCGCCGAGCTATCTTTCCGATCCGCATCTTGAAGTTGCGGGTCCGGAAAAGAAGGCTTTCCGTGATGAGCTCAAGCAGAAGGAGGTCTTCCAGAAACATGTCCTCGAGTGTCTCCAGGCGGCGTGACTTGAAGAGACTCCTGTTTGGTCGCGCGGATTTGATTCGGCTGCAGGGACTTTACGGAGGACAAGGGAACCGAAAAAAGTTAGTCCTATTTCGGGATTCACTGTTCTTTTCAACGTGTAAAGTATTCTGACAGTCTCCTGAAGCGATAGGACGGGAGTCAAACCACATTATCGATCATTCTGGGAACGAATTTACTTGACACGGGCGCTCTTAGGCTGCCGATCGACGGGACAGGCGAAGGTACAGTGAACCCTGGTGAGGTCCTGATGTGTCACAGAGCAATCATCCAATCCGAACGCTTCGGTGAGGACGTCAATGGCCAGTCCAGCTTTGGGCGGAAGGCACTCCAGCGTGGTTTCCGGGAAGCTCTATCACTAGGCGGTCAAACGATAAAGATAGCTTCGATGGGAGACGGAGCACGGAGAGGAGAAGCAGCCCGAACCGACCCGTGTTGCCAGATCCTCTCAGCGGGCAGTCTCTGGGGAAAACCAGCGTCCCTGGGAAGTCATCGGGAATGGAGTTTACCGGGCTCATTGTTAGAAAGCGAATCGGTACCACCGGCAGTCGGCTGGACTGTCGGAAAAACAGTGATCCAAATGCGATCCTCTGTCGACATGAGGATTTCGACCGAGGACCTACCTCTTATTGGGGGCACATCATGATGAAGGATGAACGCTCGAAGGCACCTTTGGCACGGGACCTTCCACAGCTCGACGAGCTATTTGACGGGGGCGAAGACGTGAACGCCAGCGACTCGGCCGGCAACACGCCCCTGATTGTCGCGTCGGCCCGGGGGCAGGTCGAAATGGTAAAGGAGCTGCTTGCAAAGGGAGCTGACGTCAATGCCGCAAATCAGGCCGGCTGGACTCCTTTGCTTTGGGCTGCGTCGATGGGGTTTGCGGACGTGGTCGAGGTACTCCTGGAAAAGGGCGCGGATACCGAAGCGAAGGACACCTATGGAGCAACATCATTGATGAAGGCTTGCCGCCGTGTTCATGAAGCGGTGGTGGAACTCCTTTTGAAAGCAGGGGCTGATGTGAATGACAAGGACCAATACCAATGGACAGCCCTGATGAGGGCTTGCCGGCAAAGGTCCACTCGACTGGTTAACTTGCTCTTGGACCATGGAGCCGATCTGGAGGCTCGGGACAAGTACGGGTGCACAGTGCTCTTGATGGCCGCATATGAGAATGATGTGAATATGGTCAAACGGCTCTTGGAGCGTGGGGCCGACGTCCATGCCAGGGACCGAAACGGCTGGAACGCGCTCACATGGGCAAACTCTATGCGCCACACCCGCGTGGCAAAGCTGCTGCAAGAGCATGAGACCGGCGAGCAGACGTCGCAAGACGAGCACCAACGGACGGAAGTCTTCTTATGAGAAAGCAAGGACAACGAATGGCTGGCACTCCGTTTCATTCCAGATTCTGAATATCCTCACCCTTCAAGGAGGTGACAAAATGTTGGTCAAATATTGGATGAAAAAAGACGTGGTCACCGTGGACGCGGATAGTTCCATGAATGCGGCCACAAGTCTCATGAAGACACACCGGCCGATCTTGCTTCCAGTTCTGAAAAAGGGCAAGCTGGTCGGCGTACTCACCGATCGGGATTTGAAAAAGGCCTCAGCCTCCGAGGCAACGGCATTGGAAATCCACGAACTGGCTTACCTCATTTCCCGAATCAAGGTCTCGGACATAATGACCTCGACGGTGATCACCATCCCGCCTGACTTCACTCTTGAAGAGGCTGCAGCGCAGCTTCTCCTCCACGACATTTCGGGGATGCCCGTGGTGGATGACCAGGGGAAAATAGTGGGGATCATCTCGCAGAGGGAGATATTCCTGGCCTTGATCACCCTGAGCGGATTTGGAAAAAAGGGACTGCAATTGGCCTTGGAGGTGGAAGATCGGCCCGGATCAATCAAAGAAGTGACTGACATAATAAGGAGCTATGGAGGCCGTCTCGTGAGCATCTTGACATCCTACGAGAAGGCTACGCCGGAACACAGACGTCTGTACGTCCGTACATGGGCGGTCGAACGAGAGAAGCTCCCCCAGATGGAGGAAGAGTTGAGATCGAAGGCTTCCCTGCTCTACGTGGTCGATCACAAAGAGGGCACAAGACGGGAGTATATCCAGTCGGATCAAGCAGCCTGATACACCGGGCGTGAATCCATTCATGGAGTTCAGGGCAGAGTGCACGTGTGTCCGCATGAAAGGGGGTGGTCGTTTCTTTTGCGCCACTCAGCGGCTTTGTTGCGTGTGCAGGGGAACAGTTGTGCTATGAGACGGGCCTTTCGCCGTCTGCCAAGAATCCGATCCGTAAGAGGGATTTCATCATGACTCAAGATGAACAAGCGAAATACTCTATTACCGTCGATGCGTTAGTCCCTCGTGAAATGGCCGCCGTAGCCGAGGAGACGGGTGTCAGGAAAGCAGTGATGGGCTTGCGCAACACGTTTGCCCTGAGCATCCTCGCGGGAGCCTTCATAGCGATGGGGGCCGTCTACGCCACGACCGTGACTGCGGGAGCGAGCGGGCAGCTCCCCTACGGGGTGGCTCGGTTCCTGGCAGGGCTGGTCTTCTCTCTCGGTTTGATTCTTGTCGTGGTCGCGGGAGCTGAGCTTTTTACGGGAAACAATCTCATCGTAATGGCCTGGGCCAATGGCCGCGTCACCACCTGGCAGGTGTCGAGAAACTGGACCATTGTTTACGTCGGCAATCTAGTCGGCTCCATAGCTACGGCTTTGCTGATGCTTCTCAGCGAGCAGTATGAATTTGGCCGAGGCCTGGTTGGGATTCAGGTGCTAAACATAGCCCTTGCCAAGTGCCAACTCGGATTGGTTCAGGCCATAGCGCTCGGTATTGGTTGTAATGCTCTCGTTTGCCTCGCGGTCTGGCTCTGCTACAGCGCCCGTTCAACGACCGACAGGATCCTCGCGATCATTTTTCCAATCTCTGCCTTTGTGGCCGACGGGTTCGAGCACTGTGTCGCCAATATGTATTTCATTCCCATAGGTCTTCTTGTGAAGGGGTGGGCTCCGGCGTCCTTCTGGGCAACCATAGGAAAAACCCCGGCCGACTTCAGCGACCTTACTTGGCACAATTTCCTGGTCTGGAACCTCATACCGGTGACCATCGGCAACATTGTCGGTGGCGGCGTCCTCGTGGCCCTCATCTATTGGTTCATATACATACGAAAGCCCAGAGTACCCATATTCCCTCAACAGTCCGAGCAATTATAGGTGCGACTCGAACGCGAGTCCGGTCAAAACAGCAGATAAACTGCCGCACAGCAGTGGCACTTGTCAGCGGAAGTCCAACACAGATCTGGGAAATACGAGATTACAGCCTACGTCTGTCTACGGATTGGGACAATTCGAGCATCTCCACCAGCTTGAGCACCATCGCCTTAGGTTCTCCTTTGTCGTTTGCTCCCCAGGTTGGTTGCCCCCCATGCGGACCTTATACGAATGCGCTTTCAAATGAGTGATACCGTTTCGCAAGAGAAAGCTAACTCGGTGGCATCCCCAAGAGCACTGACCTGGTTCCCAGGTCAGTGGCACCCCAATCGTCCATAGGGTACAGACGAGGGGTGCCACGGATCTGCGAGAGCAGATCCGTGTCTTGATGCTCCGATTCCATATTACTTACTTGATCGCTCATCAGTATTAGTTATCTTGGCGTCAGTCAGTCTCGTGAAACGGTCTTGCGAAGAACGGTAATCCTTTAGTGCCAGGGGACCAATAGAACCGTCATTGTCTACGATTTATCGTTTTCTGAGTGGCACGGCAGAAGAGGGTTCGTTTGGGCGGCAGGCGGCAGCCGGAGCTGCTCTTCGATCATTTTCCTCCGGACGATGGGAGCCAGGACCACATGCCAATCTTGATAGAACGAATTGAGGCAATGGCGGCGATGGACGTTGAGCCGGTCAGGACCGGGCCGGGCAATCAGAAGCATACGAGACCTTGAGAGGCGTCCACCACCGAGACGCAAAGAGGTAGAGGGAGTATGAACCACAGTGGGCTGGACCCGCAGAGAAGAAGTCAAAGGTAACCGCTCTTGGAAAAAGGGCGATTATGCCTCAAACCCATCTTCTTGAAGTCTACGCGTTGCTTTCTCGAGTCCGTTCCCTTCGTCTGGGCCCGTTTTCGACCGTATCTAGGAGTGAGCAAGGACGCCATTTTTCTTGATGGTGGTCTCATCTCTGCCAGGGCGGTGGTCTCCGGCCGGGACGCTGGCCATGTCCTGGAGGCGCGCCGAGCCTGGCTTCCTGCTCGGTCACAAATCCGTCCTCATTGCTGTCAAGCATCCGGAAGTGGTCGGGCGGGCCGTCGAATTCCTTCAGCGACACCTTTCCATCTCCATCAGTGTCCAGACGTCGCACAAAGGGACCTTCACGGGAATCGAACTGCGGCCTTCTCCGCTCCCCTGATGAGCCGGTACGCGGGGAAGGAGATATCCTGAGCCTTGCCTTGCCGAGCCTCACGCAGCGCACGTAGTTGTAGATTCGAATCTCATCCGATTGAGGCCCCAAGCCATGAGGCCATCGGGAAGGATCCCCCGCCTTTGGGTCGCTGCGCACGGCTCCCGCACCGTGCGCATTCACGGGCTTTCCCAGCCTCTTCAGTGCTGAAAGCGCCTGACCGAAGCACACGTAATAGCCGAATCCGTTTTCGATATGCGTGGTGCTCGTCCAGAACCACGACTCCTCATCGGTCAGGTTGAATATCAGATCAATAGCTGCTCCACAGGCCGAAGCCACGCGCGCGTCGGGAGCGCGTCGATAATCCACAATACTCTGCAGTTCCTTCACATTGGGAAGACGCCAGTCATCGTACCCCGCGAACTGAAGGTCCTCTGCGTATTGAAGCGCCTCTTCCCAGTTCATGGTTCTGCCGCTGTCGGATTTCATCCACATCAGACCGGTGGCTCGATCGGTCACCGTGCCATCACCGTTATCCACGAAGTCGTTCATTCCATAGCGCGGCCCACGTACGGACCGTACGTATCTGCGATCTCTGAAAGTCACACGGCCTCGTGGGCCGAAAAGAGGATAACTCTTGATACGACCGTCAGCAAAGTTGAAACCAAAGGCACTCGTGTCACCGAACATGGTGGTTCCGACGTAGCGGTCGGCAGACCAGTACTGACCGTCTATGATTCTCTTTCCTGAAGAATGGGGCGGGTACCGGAAGTCAAAATAGCGGGTGTCAATGTAGGGCGTCCGCGTTCGGATATTGCCGCGAAAGTCCGCGAGTGAGAAGAGTTCCTTGATCGTAGGGAGGCGCCAATCTTTGTAGCCGGCAAGTCTCAGCGTCTGAGCGTATTTCCCGGCATCCATCCAGGAGCGAGTGCGGAAATCGGGTGTCTTCTGCCACATGAGACCGGTGTTGAGATCGGTGATCGTTCCCTCGCCATTATCTCTGTAAGCCGCTTGATTTCCCTCATATTGCGCGTCCTGACCAAAAAAGGGCCGGCCGCGGTTGGGGCATCGGATTTCCCACCTCGATCCGTAGCATCTGTCCAGACCTGTATCGACAACGGTGAACTGTCTGATCTTCTGCTGAGCGTCGGCTAACTCACCCAGAGAAAGAGAGAGGACGACGACCATCCCCAAACCGAACAACAGCGCTTGTTTTACTTTCAACATGGCGGATTCTCTCTCCATCGAATGCCACGGAACCATCTGCCATCCTGATGATGGCTGCCATTCCACGCGCCAGCTTGTGAGGGTCCGCCGCTAACGTGTCAACCACGTCACTGATGAATAAGGCAAAGTGATCTTGCGGCAACCATTTCCTTCATCCGGCACAAGCTCCAATGGCTTGCCCGGAGCGTACAATATGAATCGGTGATCACTCATACGAATCGTTCATATCGCATCCCAATAGAAGTGTAAAGTATTGTGCGACGGCCTCCGACGAAATACGCGAAAACTAGCCTCAGCCTCCAGAACGCAACAGAGCCCCGTGAAAAGCAGCGACCACGAATACGCGCTGTACCTTCCCAGAGAATACGGCCTCGGCAAGTGTGCCCCGATCTGACAAACGTTTTCCCGCACCCGGTGGCAGCATCCGGAAAAGAAGACTGTCATGGGCGGAAATGTTCAAGAATGTCTCGAAGGTAGCACGGCGGGCGCCAAACAGAGTCATAAGAACATGACGCGGTACTGGCTGACGGCGGAAGAGGAAGCGGACCCGTAGTATGATCCGAGGTGGCGGGTCCATGTGACTTCACCGTTTCCCGTGGCGGGCCACTCCCAGGCTCCTTTCGGGCGTGCCCGCCGAGAAAACTGTGCTTGACCGAGGACATTCGTTGAGGTAAGCTAAGGACCAAGAAAAAACAGGGCTTTCTCGGTAACGCTATGACGGTTTTGCCTTCGTGCGGTCTTCCGAGGGGAGCCAGGGGAACCGTTCTCCGCTTCAATATACCCCTCAGACCCTCAGAATGGTAAAACCGAAGCATAATCCCGGTGAAAACCTGATTCTTTTGAAAAGGCAACGTGCTTCCATGGAGAAGCGCCAAAAAGAAGGCTCCAAAATCAATCGACAGTTGCGAGAGGACATCTTCCAAGAGAAACAAGTGGGAGGAGAGTTCCGAGCCGGCGAGGCCTGCTATTGCCCCGGGGTAGAGAACCATAAGGCATTGATCTGTCGCTTTCTGCGGGATGGCACACTCACTTTTGTGAACCAAGCGTTCTGCGGCCATTTCGGCAGGAATGTCGAAGAGCTGATCGGAACAAGCATCTTCCAGCTAACCCCCGAGGCGGACCGCAAAACCGTCGCCACGTACCTCGCGAAGCTTGGACCCGCTAATCCTATTGGAACGTGGCAGCAAAAGTACATCGACTCGGACGGGAAACGGCGATGGCAGCGATGGACCGTTAGAGCAATATCGAATAACAGCAGAAACGTAATCGAGTTCCAGGGGGTCGGCCGGGAGATAACCGAATGTATGGAAACGGCGAAGGCCCTCTCGGAAATCGAAAGCCGGTACCGACCCCTTGTTCAAACGGTTCAAGAAGTCATCTGGACGGTAGACCTTGACCTTCGGTACACGTATGTGAGCCCTTCAGCATTGTCTGTGCTTGGTTACGCAACCGAGGAGATCATGTCCCTCAACCTCCTGGATACGTTTAGCCCGGCCTCCCGAAGCCGCCTTCTGGAAGTCATCGAACAAGCCATGGAAGGGGAGCCACAGGACAGCCCGGAAGCCACCTTGGCATTGACCGAGCAGGTTGAGCAGTACCACAAGGATGGGCACCTGGTCGCTCTGGAGACGACCCTGAGTTTCGTCAGGAACGAGGCGGGCCAAGTTGTCGAGATCTTGGGGATCTCACGTGATGTGACCGAGCGCAAGAAAATTGAGCAAATGAAAGCCGAGTTCGTGAATACCGCGGGTCATGCAATCAGGCACCCCCTCACCTCGATCAGAGGTTATTCGGAACTTCTGTTGATACGTGATGATATTCCGCCGGAGGATCAGAGAGTCTTCTTGACCTGCATCAAAAACCAAGCGGAGACGTTGGCCGACATTGTAGACGATCTGCTCGCCATATCTCGAATAGAATCCGGTACGCGACTTCCTTCCCCTGAGTCTACGTGCAACATTACCGAGATCATTACAGAGCTGGTCTCGTTCTACGAGCAGAAATCCGACGCCCACCAATTTACTACGTTCCTGCCTCAAGACACCATTGAGGTGATGGCCGACAAGTCCACCATGAAGAGACTGTTTAGCAACCTCCTGGACAATGCAGTAACCTACTCCCCGCAGGGCGGGCTCATCAGTGTCACGGCCCGACCCGGTGAAGACCAATTTCTATTCTTGATTGCCGATCAGGGCCTCGGAATGTCTCCTGATCACGTGGAAAGGGTTTTCGAAAGCTTCTACCGTGCCGACGCTTCCAACACTGCGGTCCCAGGCACTGGTGTGGGAATGACCATCGTGAAGGGTATCGTCGAGGCACAGGGAGGGAAGCTATGGATTGAAAGCGCAAAAGGGGGAGGCACGATAGTGAATTTCACGCTGCCGGTAACAGTTGCGGTTGAAAGGGTAAGCCGTTGATCAAGAAAATACTCATTGTGGATGATGTCCAGGACGTACGGGACCTGGTCGAGCGAACTCTTCGTCGGGACGACTGGGAGATTTTCGCGGCGCAAAGCGGGGAGGAGGCTGTCACACTAGCCAGGCGGGAAAAACCGGACCTGATCATGATGGACATAATGATGCCCGGCAAGATCGACGGGCTGGAGGCCACTCGCATCTTGAAGAGCGATCCACAGACGAGAAACTGCGTTGTGATTATGCTCACGGCCAAAGGACAACAAACTGATATTGACATGGCGACCAAAGCCGGCGCTGATGACTATTTTGTCAAGCCCTTCAGTCCCTTGCAGCTCCTACAAAAGGTGGACGACGTTCTCGGGTGATCGGCAAGCTCTCGGGAGGCCCGCGTTGGGTGACAATGCTAAGACAGACGGTGAGGATTTCGCCGAAAAGGCCATGCTGGTCAAGCAGTCTCTGAAATATGCTGAAGACATCGCTCGCATCTATGAGGAGGAGAAGGCGAAACGGAGAGAGTTGGAGGTTTCCAATGAGAAGCTTCGACGAGAAATAGCTCACCGGATCGAGACAGAAAAAGCCCTGAAGGAGAGTGAGGAACGATTTCGAGCCATTTTTGAGGCCGCCCAGGACTGTATCTATATTAAAGATTTCTCCCTGCGCTATCGACACGTGAATCCGGCCATGAAAAGCCTTCTCCAGCTTCCTTCATCACAGATTGTCGGGAGAATGGACGAGGAACTCTTTGGAAAAACGGTTGGTCGACGTCTGACTTCAGCTGATCGTCGCGTCCTTCAGGGAGAAGCTATCGAAGAGGAACATACCAGATTGATAAATGGGGTTCCCAGGACTTTTCTCGAGAATAAGTTTCCGCTCAGAAGCCCCTCAGGAGAAGTGACGGGATTGTGCGGAATTTCGCGCGATATCACCGATCGCAAGAGGACTGGGCCCGTGAGAGTTGCCTCCGATAGCCAATATCGTTCCAAAGCGATGCGAGATGCTCTCCAAAAGGCACGGCTCATTGCCAGGCAGGATACGATCGCCCTGCTTCTGGGAGAAAGCGGCAGTGGCAAGGACTATATGGCCCGGTTCATCCACGATAACTCTTATCGTGCCGACGGCCCTTTTTTTTCGATTAATTGTGCATCGGTAGCCGCCGAACTCGCAGAGTCAGAGCTTTTCGGCCATGAAGCGGGAGCCTTCACCGGAGCCAGCGGCCGCAAACGCGGACTCCTTGAGTTGGCGGAGGGTGGAACCCTCCTCCTCAATGAAATCGGTGAGCTTTCACCGGCTATGCAGGCCAAGCTCTTGACCTTTCTGGATACCAAATCCTTCACTCGGGTCGGCGGCGAAAGAGCGGTTTCCGTAAACGCAAGACTGATCGCTGCGACCAACAGGGATCTGGAACAAGAAGCCGAGAAGGGTCGATTCAGGCACGACCTCTTCTTCAGACTCAACGTGGTCTCCTTGCGCATTCCGCCGCTGCGGCAAAGAAGGGAGGACATAGCGATTCTGGTTAGAGAAATCATCGCACGGTTACAGGGCGAGATGCGTCTTTCGTCACCGCCGGTCTTGGAAGACAGCATCCTCGACGCGCTCAAGGCCGCGGACTGGCCGGGCAATGTGAGAGAACTGCGCAACTGCCTTGAACGAGCTTTGATACTCTCCGGCGGCGGGAACATAGAATTATCCGACCTGGGTATCCAGCAAATCGACCACGAGTGGGCTTTCGCCACGACTTTCCCTGAAGCAAGATCCCTCAACGCGGTGACTAGGGAGCTCAAGTCTTCGCTGATCTTGGAGGCACTTCGCCGATCGAGAGGGAACAAAGTCGCGGCAGCCAGATTGCTGAAAATCTCTCGGAATTCCCTCAACCATTATCTGAGAACTCTCAAGATCGGGTGATAAGCTGCAAGTCGCCGATCCTGACTCCCGAGGGAGCCGTTTTCGGATCTCCTTCACGAAGTGAAGTCACCGGAAGATCCGGCTGATTCTGGTAGCTAGGACCACGGCAATCTGATTCTTTTCCAAACATCTCTGCGCTTCCACATCAATCACTGCACACAAAAGAAACACTTTTCAGCCTATCCGCATGTGAGAGAGGGGGACACGCGAATGAAAAATCGTCCGTGCTGACACCCCTTTGCCCTTGATCTGTTTGGTTTTTGTGCAGACACGTCGCTTGTGTTGGCGGTCTCCAGACTCGTCCGGGGAAATTCCCATACCACAGAACTCCTTATTTCTCGGCCTGTTAGCAGCAAATGCTCCCCGATGTCCCCCATGGACTCCTCAAGCCGCGGTTCCCCCGTCCTTCCAGGCGTATGCATCACTAACATGCTGAAATCACGTCATAAGCTATGATACGATCTTGGCAGATGTGAATTTGGCATGACGATTGCTGGGGAGCCGTACCGAACGAATGAACCACAACCGGAGGTCGCTGTTATGAAAACCGTGCGGAACATATCAATAATCGTACTTGCCGCGATCGCCGTGGGCAGCCTGCCACAGCTCGCTGACGCGAACTGGTTCGCGTCCGATCCATTTCACGCCCGTAACCCCACGCCGGAGATGAATCTGAGAAGCGCCGCCTTCGTGGGAGACCTTCTTGCAATGCGTCGCGTGATTGCCGGCGGAGCCCGGATCGACTGGGCGGATTACGACGGCTGGACACCGCTCTTTTGGGCTGTTTTCGCGGATCGCATCGATGCGGTGAGACTGCTGCTTAAGAAAGGGGCCAACGTCAATCACAAAGACAAATCGGGGAGAACCGCCTTGTATTGGGCTGCTTTGCGCCTTCCCCCCGACATCATCGAAGTGCTTCTGGCACATGGGGCAGTCCCCAACGAGAAGGAAACGCGGCGGGGTTGGACCCCGCTCATGCGGGCCGCCCGCAGTGGGAACGAAGAAGCGGTGAAGATACTGCTGGCAAAAGGAGCCGATCCCAACATGAAGGACCGGAGAGGATACACCGCGCTGAGGCTGGCCGCGCTCTTTAGAAAAGAAGATATTGCAGAGATGCTCTTGGCCGGCGGTGCCGTGCCGGACCCCAAAACCAAAAAAATGCTGGTTGCTCTGAGAGTCCCGGGATTCACGGCTGCCACCATCGAGCGCACGATGGTGTTTCAGTACGCGAACCCTCAGGCCCAGTACAGAGATGCCACGCAGCCCGTCTATTCCCCTGCCGTGGCCCCGCCAAAAACTGTTGCGACCAACTATTCGATGAAAGAAGACATCCGGAAAATGCAGCGTCTTCAGGGAAACGCCTTTGCATATGGCGGTCGCACGGTGGCGAACCCCGCTGGTCTGACAGCGGCCACACGTAACTCATCATCCCGATCACGCGGCTTATCTGCATCCCACAGAAGCCGAGCCCAAGCCGAGCAACTGCTCAACCGAGCGGTGTCCATATGGCAGCGGATTTGCCGGGATTTCCCCGAGCTGGCCAAACAGCTTCAAGAATCCGCCCGACGCAGCGGGATGCCCGTTCGGTAAAAGAGAGAGTGAAGGCGTATCGGAAGGAAGGCTCACAGAGAAAAACTTTTCTAAACGTGCCAGAGAACCGAACGTGATTAATGGACGAACGCGAAAGGACATGAGCAATGAAAACCACCCGATTGTGGATTCCCATAGGCATTGTGTGCACGGCAGTATATATGGTCCCTTATTTCGCACACCAACCCAATGCATTCCATGGCCTTGACAGCCAGACAACCCAGATACTTGGCCATCTGTTGGTCTATTCCGTCCTCGGATTGTTCGTCGCTCGCTTCCTGACGCTTGCTACCAGCCTTCGGACAACACTGGTCATTTTGATAGCAGTGGACCTGTGCGCCGGATTCGGGATCTATGACGAATACCACCAATCGTTTGTAACGGATCGTGGATTTGAATTCTTCGATGTCTTGGTGGACGCTGCAGGAGGGCTCATAGGCGCATCATTCTACTCTTTGTGGGCATTCACAAAGCACAGGATATTCAGACTCAGGCATGCTCCCACCCCACGTGCCGGCGACGCACTGAAACAAGGGGTTATTGCATTACATGTATTCCTGTTGATTTTTGTGCCCGCCGCGCTCTACTCAGACAGTGTTGCACAGTATATCGATTCGGCTGCGATTTCCGCACCAGCCATTGCCGAGAATGCGATAACCAGGTATCTCGGACCTCACATCTCGCAGGATATGGAAAAGCTATTAGTAAGGACGGTCAAAGCTGTCTCATGTCAAGTTCGGAATCCGATCCGCACGAAGGAGGGGACTAAGGCTTCTGAGAAAGCGCTCCGCGAATTTGTGCTAGTCGCAAGTCAGTTTGGTCCCCTTACCGGCGATGGGCTGACGGGCGTGCCAAAATCAGTGGACAGATTCTCGCACAGGCATTCCGGCCGGAACGGGAAGGAATATGGTCCTGAAGGGAGAAATATCCGATGAAATTTCAGAACGAACAGGTTGAAGAAAACGTCAGACTGGTCCTCGAGATGTGGAGTCGGAAAATCGGATTTGAGTCTCAACCCACACGGTTCGGTTGCTTCAAGAAATGCCTCACGCGGTTCTTTGAGCGAACCAGTAAACAAACACCTAGCAAAGACGATTCTTCTCTGACAGCATTGGCGCAAAGCCAGGATCAGACCGGGCACCAAAGTGCGCCACCTGACCATGTCCTGGAGGTGCAGCAGGCCCTGCGCTATGCGGAGGATTTAGCAAAGATCTATCAGGAAGAGAAGGCGAGGCGTTCAGAGTTGCAGGCGGCAAACCAAAGGCTGGGCCAAGAAGTGGTCCAACGAAAACAGGTGGAACAGGACCTGAAGAGCGCCCTTTCTCAACTCATAATAGCCCAGCGCAAGCTCCACCATCGGGCCGACCATGACGAGCTTACCGGACTTCTCAATCGCCGGGCGTTACTTGAAAGATTAAGGCAAGAATTGTCACGGGCCCGACGCGAAGGTAAACCCCTTGGCGTTATCATGATGGATGTCGATCACTTCAAAAGGATAAACGACACCCTCGGGCATGTTGTCGGGGATGCAGTGCTTAAAGAAATTACGAAGAGAATTGGATCCGCGTTACGGCCGTACGATCTGGTCGGCCGATACGGAGGAGAAGAACTGCTTGCCGTGCTCCCCGGTTGTGACGAAGCAGCAGCAGTCAAGCTTGCCGAAAGACTCCGGCTTTCAATCGCTGCACAGGGGATTCCGACCGATCGAGGCTCGACCCGGGTGACGATGAGCCTGGGTGTGACGGCTGTGGACGCGAGGGATGAGTCTGATCTCGATGCCATTATTCTTGATGCCGACGCGGCTCTGTACACTGCAAAGAAATCGGGTCGGAACTGCGTGATAGTAACCGAGCGGACACCACACCAGAAGGCACTCGAGAGAGAGGTTTCGGTCGTCGAGCCCACACAAGGTCTGACAGCACTTGGATGATGCGAGGTTTCCTATAGACCCGGTCTTGGAATCAGTGGACTTCTGAACCGGTCTCAGGCCCGAGGTAAAGTCGCCACCGGCGGCTGTGCGAGAGACGGAACAGCGGTACATCGGTTGGGATGTGATAGGATGGAAACGGAGTGAAGGGAGATCCAGGATGACGCAAAATGAGACCATAAACATCCTCATTGTGGACGATGAGTCGCTTGTGAGAGACGTCCTATGCCGCATACTTGCTACAGAAGGCTATAACGTTGTGGGATCTGAGGATGGAGAAAGAGCCCTCACATTGCTGGAGAGCACCGAATTCCATCTCGTGGTCAGCGACATAATGATGCCCGGGATGTCAGGCTTAGACCTCCTCGAAGCAATAACGCGTCTTTATCCTGAGGTGGCAGTACTCATGCTCACGGGGATGAACGACAGGAATGTGGGGAAGCAGGCCTTACGGATGGGCGCATATGGCTATCTGATAAAGCCCTTCAGACGGAATGAAGTCACAATCAACGTAGCTAACGCACTGCAACGCAGAAAGCTCAACTTACTGAGTGCCCAGCGTGAGAAAGCGTTGGCGGATCAGGTTCAAGAGAGCATTCGCGAGGTAAGGGCACGAGAGCAGGAGATGGTCCTCAGAATCTTGTCTGCCGTCAGTCATAGGGACCAAGAGACTGGAACGCACACTCGACGTGTAGGCCTGTATGCATCAGTAATAGCAGCGGCCATCGGATGGGAGACGGAACAAGTGAACAACATCCGCTTGGCAGCTCCTCTACATGATGTGGGAAAGGTGGGAATTCCAGACAATATATTGCTCAAACCCGGAAGACTCACCGCAGAAGAATTCGACATTATGAAGAAGCATTGCACGATCGGGGCCAAAATGCTGGATGGCACTCCGGTAGCGCCGTTGAGGATAGCCAGGAATATTGCCCTGTCGCACCACGAACGATGGGATGGCAGCGGTTATCCGCACGGACTCTGCGGGGAGGCTATTCCGGAATGCGCCCGAGTCGTTGCCATCGTCGATGTGTATGACGCGCTTGTTCACGATAGGATTTACCGGCCGGCATTCCCAGAACACAAAGCCGTTTCTATCATGATGGAGGACAATAGGAAGGGCCTTTATGATCCCAAGATATTCGAGGCCTTTCTGGATAACTTGCCGCAAATGCGAACCATCCGAAACGCAGTCAAGGAGCCGAATGTGCAAGAGTTGGTGCCTGACTGGCGGAAGCAGGTGTCGAGAATAGCCTCGTAGGGACTACCCGTATCCGGACAGGACCGCATGAACGAACTGATAAATGACCTTTGGCAAACCTTCTTAAGGGTGTTTTCCAACAAATAAAGACAAGTGCGGAAAGGTTCAGACGCTTCTTCGAACATCCGTAATGGGCGTTTCGGACAATAAGGAGAGCCTCCGATGAGACGCAGACACATCAAAGCCACCGAACTTATCAATGATATCCGTTCAGGAATGACGGCTTCAGAGTTGATGGTGAAGTACGATCTGAGGACTCAGCAAGTCTCCAAGCTTTACCGGCAACTGGAAGAAAGGATGTCAGCCCCTGCGGAACTCTACCCGAGGTCATGGTCGACCCAATGCACCTGTAAAATCAACTCCACAAGGAGCCACATCCGTCACGACGTGAGCGTCGCGTTGCCTGTGCACATTCTAAATAATCAAAGAATCAACGGGCTGGTCATGGATATTTCGGAAAAGGGTCTGAGAATTCGGGGTATGGAAACCAGACTAGGCCGGTTCAGAAACATGGTAATCCATGCTGATCAACTTGGCCTGAAGCCCGTTGCGGTTGGAGCCGACTGTCGATGGGTGACAAAAACCGGCTTTCAGCGCAAATCTGTGGCGGGCTTTGAAATTGTAGACATTTCACATCAGGATCGAGAAGGACTAGGACTGTTGATTGACAAGATGGCAGCCGCGCACGGAAACGGCAAAATCGTCAGTTGCATTGACAAAGACAAATCCGGGAAAGGCACTCGTTCCGATTTGATAATGTCGTGGAAATGCCCTGCCTGTGGAATGCCCCAAAACCGAAATTTCAAGGAGTGCCCTCAGTGCGGCATAATAGTCTTGAAATACATCCACCAGAAGAGAAGGGTCCAGGCCGACACCGTTGTCTTTGACGTTACCGGCCCGGACAACCACACGTTTCATGTTGATTAGCCTGCGTTTCTTTGGGGATACAAGAGGGTCCGTGAAACTGGAGGAGGTGCTGTGATGGATCGTGATGGGGGAAAGATCCTCGTTGTGGATGATGAACCGTATGTGGCTGAGTTGCTCTGGCGCTATCTGTCGCGTGAAGGGTACCAATGCGCGATTGCTCACAGTGGCGAAGAGGCGCTCAGATGCCTCGAGAGGCAGGAACGACATTTGGTCATTGCGGATATCCTGATGCCTGGAATGTCCGGTATCGACCTGCTCAGTGTCATTGGGGCGCTATACCCGGACGTGGCTGTACTCATGGTGACGGCTATCAATGACAAGGACACGGGAATCATGGCCGTAGAACTGGGAGCATTCGGCTATATTGTCAAGCCATTCGAGCGGAACGAGATTCTGATCAACGTTGCAAATGCCCTGGAACGTCGTCGCCTTATAGCTCTGGGTGAAAACAATAAGGCTTGGGACAGGCCAAGAATCCGACGTCATGTCCGCAAGCAAGAACCTGTACGGGTTTCAGCGAAAAAAGTGTTGACCTGCATCTCTGCCGGCATGGACGAAGCGGCCATCATGAAAAGATTCAATTTGTCCGCCAAGGCTCTTCACAGCCTCTACGATCAGTTGGTGGAGGCGGGCCAATTGACACAATCGCAGGTTGACAGACGCTGCTGTATCTCACCCGGCACAGTGGCTATTGATCTCAACAGGCCTGAGTTCCCTTCGGCTGGCATAGACAAGCCGGTAATCAAGGCAGCGGACGCCGTAAAGTGTATCAGATCCGGGATGGACGACCCTTCCCTGATGAAGAGATATAAAATTTCAGCCAAAGGCCTACAGAGCCTCTTCCGGAAGCTCGTGGCTGCAGGCGTCCTGAACCAAAGTGAACTTAACAGACGCCTCTCAGAGACACACGCCTGGGCAATTCTCGATGAAGAAGATCTGCAGGCGCACGAACGGCAGATTCTCCAGACGGCATGCGCTCAACTGTAGTTTCGCCCCTTCCCGACATTCCGGTCGGGGCAAGGAACGCCCGAAGTCGATTTTCAGCTCAGAGTCCAACGCCGGGGTACCTCATGGCCATCGTGGTGTCAGAGGATCGGTTGCCCGTGTCAGGCAAGGCCGCATGAGCAGATTCTTCATAAAGTGCCTCGCCTTGTCGGAATTTGCACTCGGTTAGGAATATTGGCGGGTCTCCGAGGCACGCTGAGCTTGAAATTCTCCTGCAACAACCACATGGCAGCGGAGACCTCGCAGGGACGACAAGATGTTGTAGGCTGAAGGGGAATTCACCGGCATTTTGGCGTTCGCAGAGAAAAGCTCGTACGATCTTGAAATGCATCAAATGGAAGGGGTGCTTTTCAACAATCGACGCGAGAGGCTCCTTTGAAGAAATGACATCGAAACATGGCCGCTTGTGCCTCCTTCACTCATTCCTCGTCCAAGACCTTACGAACCATCTGGAGAAGCTCTTTCCCTTTGTACGGCTTCCCGATAAATGCTCTTGCCCCCGCTTCACTTGAACCTTCCGTTGGTCCGTCGGGAGAGAAGCCGCTCGCTACTATTACCCTTGTTTTGGGATCAATCTTGAGGAGTTTCTCGAGGCACTCTTTTCCACCCATTTGGGGCATCACGAGGTCGAGGATGACCAGGGATATGTCCGCTTTTCGGTTCTGATACACCTCCAAAGCCTTCTGCCCGTTCTCCGCCGTCAGAACCTTGTATCCGGCCTGAGCCAGTATCCGTTCGCCCAGATCCCGTACGAATTCTTCGTCGTCCACCAACAGAACGGTCTCTGTGCCACCCCTACTGGCTTTCTCACCTATCGACTCAACTGACCTCGTTTCTTTCTCGGCGGTCGGAAAGTAGATCCTGAACGTAGTACCATTCCCCGGCTCGCTGTAACAAAAGATATGACCTCCGTGCCCTTTGATGATCCCGTACACCACAGCCAGCCCAAGCCCTGTTCCTCCACCGGTTTCCTTTGTCGTATAGAACGGCTCGAAGACACGCTGCTGTACTTCCTTTTCCATCCCATGTCCCGTGTCGGAAACGTTCAGCATCACGTATTCGCCAGGTTCGCATTCCACGAGAGTCCTGCAATACTCCTCATCCAGGGTGACGTTTTCCGTCTCAAAGGTGAGCGTACCACCCTTGGGCATGGCATGGTGAGCATTGACAGCCAGGTTCAAGAGCACTTGCTCCAACTGTGCGGGATCTGCATTAACCCTTTTGAGGCCTTTTGCGAGACGCAGATCTATTGCTATCATCTTGGGAATGGTGCGCGCTAACAGGTTCTTGCACTGTTTCACCTCGCGGTTCAGGTCTATGGGCCGACGATTGGGTTCGATCTTCCTGCTGAACGTAAGGATTCTCTGGACCAGTTCGGCCCCTTTCTCGGCGGTAAAAACTATCTTTTGGAGGTCTTCGTAATCGGGATCTCTTTCCTTTTTGGACTCGAGGAGCAACTCGGAGTAGCCCATGATAATCGTCAAGAGATTATTGAAATCATGGGCAATACCGCCCGCCATTTGGCCGAGGGACTCCATCTTTTGCGAGCGAAAAAGCTGTTCGGCAAGTTGCAAATGCTCAGTGATGTCCCTATTCACCGCGACGAAATTAACAATCTTGCCAGAGGCATCGCGTATCGGCGAAATCGTGGCCTCCTCGTGGTAGAGGGTGCCATCCTTCTTCCTGTTTGTCATCCGTCCCGCCCAGACCTTTCCTGCCTTTATCGTATCCCACAATTCCTCGTAAAAGGCCTTGTCATGCTCGCCACTCTTGAAGATGTTCGGAGTGTTCCCAATGATCTCCGACCTGTCAAAACCAGTGATCCGTTCCGTAACAGGATTGACATATTGGATCACGCCGTCCGCGTCGGTTATGAGTACGATTTCAGCGGATTGCTCAATTGCGGTTGCCAGGCGTCGCTGAACTTCTTCCGCTTTCCTCAGATTCGTGATGTCTACGCTGAGTACAGCGAGCCTCTCCACCGTCCCTTGGTCATCTCCAATAGCTTGCATGTGATGGTCAAAGGTATGGCCCCCGCGGATGTCTTCGAAGCGTATCGGTCTATTTGTTCGTATAGCCTCCTTTACGTACTCCCTGCACCGTTGAGCTATGGCTGGCGGGAGGTGGTCATAGACGCACGACCCGACGATATCGTCCATAGGCCTACCAAATCGCTGAGCTGTTACGTCGCTGCAACCCAAAATGGTGCCCTTGGTATCGATCAGCGTGAAGGACTCCGGATGGTCGGTTACCATGGTTCTCAGTGTCTGCTCGCTCTCTCGGAGGGCCGCTTCCATCTTCTTCCGGTCAGTCATGTCTATGATAGATCCCTCCAGGAGACCTTGCTCGGGGTAGAGCTGCAACGACATCGCGCACAACCGTACCTCGCCCTGCTTGTTCCGCATCTTGCACTCGAAATCGGTAACGCGGCCTTCGGCATTGAGCCTGCGGACCATCTCCTCCCGTTCGTGCGGATCAACCCAGTGGATCACTGAGGGACTACCCTGCATCTCCTCACGCGTGCGACCGAAGATCTTGAGGACTTCTTGGTTCATATCCAGGAATTCGGACCCGTCAAGCCTTGTCCTGAACATCCCCACCTGGGCGTTATTGAAGAGGCCCCGATACTTCTCCTCGCTCTCCCTCAACGCATCCTCCGCCCGCTTTCGGGATGATATATCGGAAACGGCCGAGATGGTTCCCCTGTCGGGATCGAGAGGATCCAAGGCCTTTATCTTCACGTGCGCGTCGAAGACCGAACCGTCTTTTCGTCTGAACCTCGTGTCCGCTCCTGCGACCTTTCCTGTTTCAAGGTCCTGGTAAAGGGATTTTCCCATGCGGTGATATTCTTCGTCGGAGAGGTAGAGCATCCTGGTGTCCCGACCGAGGTACTCCTGTTCATGTTCAAACCCGAACATCTGTCGCCAAGGTTCGTTGGCCCATTCAACTCTCCTTTTCTTGGTAAGAGCGATACCAACCGGGGACGTGGACAAGATGGTCCCCAGCATGTGTTCGCTTTCGCGCAACGCCTCTTCCGCCCGCTTGCGGTCAGTGATGTCCAAAGCATATTCAATGACCTGTGAGACTTTTCCTATCTTGTCGAGGAGCGGATACGCATGAACCTCCATAATTCGGGTACTGCCGTCCTTCTCATAATCAACGTGCTCCACCGTTACCGGCTCCTTGGTTTTCATTACCTGCTCCATGGCACAAGGACCGACATCGGTGTTGCAAGGTTCACTCCGTCCGTGAAAGAGCGCATAGCAGGTTGTCACTTCTCGAGAAGAAGCTTCCAGCGCCGCGGAATTGGCCAGCGAAATAGTATAGTCAAGGGGGTTGATGACGCAGAAGGGATGGGTGAGTGATTCCACCACTGTCCGGAGAAACTCGGTCTGTTGGCGAATCGTTTTTTCAGCCTCCTTCCTTTCCGCGATGTCTATGCCAACACCTCTGAGTCCAACAATCCGGTGGTCTTCGCGGACCGGAGAGCTGTACACGATTATCAGAATGTTCCTGCCGTCTTTGCCTATGATCGTGTACTCCTTTCCTTGGAGCGGTTCTCCCCGCAGCGCGTCGCTGAAATCTTGGAGGACGCTCTCGAGATCTTCGGCACGGAGCATGTGCCGAATATTCAACCCCCTGGATATGTCCTCTGCGGAGTACCCCGTCATTTGCGATCCCGCAGCGTTCATGAATGTGATAAAACCTGTGTCATCGACTTCGTAGACCAATTGAGGGAGCAGTTCGGCCAGCTCCCGGTATTTCTTCTCGCTCCCTCGGAGTTCCTTCTCAGCCTCCTTCAATACGGTGAGGTCCCTCACTACACTCAGGATGCCAAAGGGTGTACCAGCCTCATCCCTCAACAGAGAAAGGGAGTGGGCAGTTGGAAAAATCTCACCGGTCTTCCTCTTGAACTCGAATTCAAATTCCGCTGACTTCCCTTCATTGAAAGCCTCTGAAATCCGCTCTCCAAAAGCCACATAGTGGTTATCGTCAACGTGGTAAAGCTTCGCGGATTGACCCGACACCTCTTGGTTCGTGTAACCGAACATCCTTTCAGCCGCAGGATTGACTTCCCTGACCACCCTGTCGGGAGTCAACACGATAACAGCCTCTTCCAATGAGTTGAATATGGTGCGCATCCACAGTTCGGACTCTCCAAGAGCTTGCGTGCGGATCTCAATTTGCTCTTCGAGCTTCTCATTCAGTTCTCGCAACTCCTCTTCCGTTCTTCCGCTCTCTGTTACGTCTCGGGCTACAGCAAAAATCAACTTTTCCTCGGGCAACGGGAAAGCATTCCACGCAAGGCGCCGGTAGGTCCCGTCCTTGGCCAAGTATCGGTTCTCAAAGGAGTAAGCCGCTCTCCCCTCTATCAGACCTTCCCCTGCCGACGCCGTGTCCTTTCTGTCTTCAGGGTGGACAAACTCAATCCATGCCTTGTTCAACAACTCTTCTTCGGTCCACCCGAGAGTCTTGGTCCACGCGGGATTCACTTGCTTGAAAAACCCGTCAAAACCCGCCACACAGCGCATATCTATCGACAGGTTGAACAGGCGACCTCGGTCCCGTTCCGTTCTCCTCTGGTCGGTACTATCATGTCCTACGCCCTGTATTTCGACGAGATTGCCCTCGACGTCGTATATTCCTCGATCCGTCCATCGCTGCCATCGGATCTGCCCATCCGGTCTGATGACCCTGTGTTCGTACGTTACAATTGGGGTCTCCGGACTCAACAAAGCGAAATGCTTTGCTATTGACTCTCTCTCCTCTTCCGGGACGGTCTGTGTGAGGGTCTGCCCGATCAGCTCCTCCGGCGTCTTGCCGAAATAACGACAGTAGGCTCCGTTGGCAAACGTGATCGTCCCGTCAGGCAAGTAGCGGCGGATGAGTTCGGTTTGAGACTCTACAACCGCGCGATACCGTGCTTCGCTTGCCCTCAGAGCCTCCTCAGCCTTTCTTCTCTCGGCTTCTTCCACTTCTAATTGAGCAAGCCGTTGTCTCAGCTCCCCCAATTCGTCAATAAGCCGCGCTTTGGTCTTGGCTCGGTCTTTCATGATCATTTCCTGATTGCCGGCTCGCGTTCCAGATCGTTCAACAGGACACCGAACATTCCCCTCATGGTGTTGAGACGAAAATGTAAGATCTCATATTACCAAAAAACACCCGGAAACTTGAGGAGTGGCCTCGTGACACGCTCGTTACCCCACGCTCGGTGCATTCGTTGGAATGCTATGGGCGGCTCTTTTCAACAACCTTCTGGATGACTTCACGGATGTCCCGGATCCTCAGCGGCTTCCCCACGACAAAATCCACACCGCTGTCCGCTATCTTCTCTGTCTCCGTCTCCTGACCCGGCCAGCCGGTGAGCAGTATGAAGGGGGTTTTGGGGACTCCTTGTCCTTGACATATGGCACTGATCCTCTTCCCCACTTCCCATCCGTTCATCCCCGGCATACCCAGGTCACAGATCACCACGTCTGCGGGATTGTCCTCGAAGATCTCGATTCCCTCCTCTCCCGAAAGAGCTGTGAGGACAGCATGGCCATCCGCGGTCAATGCCGATTTCATCAAGTCGGTGATGCCTTCCATGTCGTCGATCACCAGTATGGTGAGCTGCTCTCCCCTGTCCCGTTCCGGTAAATCCTTCGTCGGCTCAGGCGGCTCTTCGGCGAGAGGGAAGAGAACCGTAAAGGTCGTTCCCTGTCCTTCAACACTGTCAACTAGGATATGCCCTCCGCAATCTTCAATGATCTTCCGTCCGGAAGATAAACTCAAGCCCGCTCCAGGCTCTGCTTTCGTCGTGAAGAACGGGTCGAATACCCGTCCAACGTCTTCTTTGCTCATGCCTATGCCCGTGTCCCTGACTTTGAGGACGACCTGAGTCCCTTCAACCTCGGTGCTCAGATCAACATCTCCCCCGGCAGGAAGAGCCTCCACGGCGTTCCTGACGATGTTGACCACCACCCCCAAGATCTCTTGCTCGTCCGCATTGACGAAACACCGCTCCTTCAGTCTCGAATGGAGGGAGATCCTTCTTCCTTCTTTCTCTGCCGTGGTTAACCATGAGCGACCGACCTCCAACGCTTGCTTGGCAACATCCGACAGGTCAAACACTCCCGTTTCCGACACGTGAAAAGGTTCACGTTCTCGGGAAGAGATCTGAAGACGCCGTACTACCTCGGCACCCGACCGGGAACTTTCCAAGACCCTCTCCAGATCGTCCTTGACGACTGCATAGTTCCCCGCTTCCAGGTCCACAAGCGCCAACTCCAGGCGGCCAATGACGATCTGGAGGAGGTTGTTGAAGGTATGGGCCACCCCGGCGGCAAGGTCAGCAACAGCCTTAAGACGGGTAGTCTTGAGCAACAGTTCTTCTGCTTTTTTGCGGTTGGCAATATCCGTGACCATGAGCACAGCTCCTGTTACGGCCCCATCCGTACCGAACCTGGGAGTAGCGGCAAGCAGCATAACTATGTCGCGACCCGTGGACGACAGGTATGGCACTTCAAGATCTGAGAGAGATTCCCCTTTCAGGAGGCGTTCAAAGTCCCGGTTAACCTCTGACGGGTTTTGGATACCCGGTAGTTCAAAAATATTCTGTCCCAGCACAGGAGAGATCTGACCTTCCGGAATTCCAGCCATTCTGCTTGCGGCCGGATTGAGGTATTCAATGGTTCCGTCCCCAGACAAATAGGCGATCCCGAACGGGGCATGCTCCACCAACCTTCGATTGAATTCTTCACTCCCGCGCAGCGCCTCCTCAGATTTCCTTCTCTCAGTGATGTCACGCGATAATCCATGAATCCCAATTGGTTTGCCACTCTCGTCACGGATGAAGGTCATCACTGATTCGAGGCACACGACGGATCCATCTTTGTGAAGGTAATCCAGCTCGAGGACGGCATATTCGTCCGGTCCGATTCCCTCTTCCCCATCTCGACGCAATTCCTCAACGAGTCTATTTTGCGCAATTGCAAAGGACTCAGGCGTCAACTGATCGCGCACATCCTGCTGCATCCATTCGGAAGGGGTAAATCCAACGATTCGCTCTATTGACGGACTCACGTAGGTCGTACGCATGTTCAGGTCCAAGGTCCAGAGGACGTCACTCGCGTGTTCGGCCAGAAAGCGATACTTGGTCTCGCTCTTCCGCAGCGCCTCCTCCGCCTTCCTGCGATCTGTGATGTCCAGAAGCCGTTTAACTACTAATTTTACTTGTCCATTCCGATCCAAAAGAGGATTGCTGGAACACCAGAAATGTCTGTCCAACTGGGGAACGTACTTCTCAAGATGCTCAAGATTCTTGCTCTTAAGAGCAAGAGTGATCGCGCATGGCTGACACGGCTCCGACCGACCGATCAGGTCGTAGCACTTGCGGCCGTATACCTCGTCGGGTCGAAGTCCGAGCAGCTCATAACCAGCCCGATTATAACGAGTCGCGGTGTAATCAGGAAGCTGGACTCCTACCACATCAGGCAGAGCATCCAGTACGGCAGCCAGCAGTTCTTCGCTTGCCCGCAGCGCCTCCTCAGCTCTCTTCCGCGATTCGATTTCCTTCCGTTCACGGGTCAGATCATCCGCAAGCACGAGGATAAATCTCTCCTTCATTATCCTGATCGGTCGAAAAGCCATCTGACACCATGTCATCGAGCTGTCGATCTTCAGCATCGCTTGAGCGACCTTGGATTTCCGCGTCGAAAAGATCCAGTCCACCAATGACCGCGCTTTTTCGGCAGAGGAGGGACTGGACAACAACCCAGTGAAAGGCATTCCCTGCAGGCTCTGGTAAGTGGGGCTTATCTGAGCCCAAGCTGGGTTTAGGAACAATATGGAATGGGAGCTGTCGATCAACAGGGCAGGCATAGGAAGGGCTCGCAATAGCTTGCCAAAGGTTGTCTTCCATATATCCCCTCTAATGTCAAAACTACCGCTGGACGTAACCTCCTTGGTGAGAAATGTTGTCAGATCAATCGTTTCGGTTATATCATCGTCCAGTCGACCTGTGGGAGGGATTGCATCCTGCCAAATGTCGACCCCTTCCGTTGCCTCTCGTGACTCGGGCGGTTCTTGCTCCAGTTCGAAAATCCTTCGCCTCAGGTCCCCCAATTCTTCCAAGAGCTGCTCTTTCGTTTTCTCTTCGTCTTTCATGACGCCCACCCCATTCCGAGAACCGAGATATCTCACGAGGCCATCAGGCACACAGGTCGTCCGTTGTCATTCATGACCATGGATGGCCGACAATGGACCTGGAAGATCGAGCCGTCCCTTCCTCGCACCTGTTTTTCCTCCCAAAGGCAACTCCCCTTATGCCCACTGTCTTGCCGTCTCGCACAATTGGGTGAGGAGTATGCGGGCAGCGGGAATGTGGCGCGGCCCCGTCTTAAGAGAGTGTACTGGGCTTCACTCCGGATCACTCCGCCCAATACTTCTTTGGAGCCTCCCGCAGCGCCCGCCGTCTCTTCTGCAACGAGCTTGTCAAGAAGTTGGGATACCCGATCAGTTCCTCCCAATGTACCCCAGCGCCTCACTCCGGCGCGGTTCATGAAGGTAAAATTTCCGGTCGTCTCTAACGTATAGACGAACAGGGGGAGAAGCTCGGCCAATTCTCTATAATTCGATTCGCTTTGGTTTAGCGTTTTCCCACTTTCTCTGAGCTCCACTTCGCGTGGCCTCTTAAATAGTACTTCCTATTCTACTCGTTCAGGGGAAATTGGACAAGGACCTTTCTTAGACCGGTTGCATTCTACTCAATTCCTCTCTCGCCGGGAGGTGGCCCACAGGAGGCGTACGGACTGCACTGCCCTGGTCGTTCCCAAGCATGGTGTCGGATTTCAGAATGTATGGGCGTGAACCGAATGACGTTTTCAGAATAGGCGGATCTGACGGAGAGGGTTGTCCGAATATTTGGACGCGGAAAAGAGAGCGGCGACGTGCAAGAGTTCCCGCCCTTCTACCGTACGGGCCTGACGGCCCTCATCAACGGTGTTCCCATGACCTTCTCCCTCGCGACCCATCAAGTTTGAGAGCCTCTCCGGCCGCTGAAAGGGAGCGAGCTTGCTGAGGCCGAATTGGTTCCTGATGAGTAAAATTGGCAAGCAGGACCGCCGACCTTCCCGGGGAAGGTTGGGGAGAGCCGAGTGGAAGTCGTTGTCTCTTTACCGTTCCGTGGATGGGAGAGACGGAAGCCTCCGGAGGTGTCGACTTGGAAACTCTGCAGACCGGTAATTCCCAATGTCAGCGGATACCTTCCAAAGGTACCTCAAGCGGAGGAAGAGTCGCTGTTTGCGCCCGAACCGACGAGCAACGGTAGGAAACCATTTTGGACCTGCAGGGACGCAAGAATGTCGTCCAGGCCGTCCATGCTTCCCGTTCCGCGGCTGTTCAGCCAACTGTACCTGCACCAAAGCTGGAGACCAGAGATGTTATTGAGCTCGACGTCATACTGGAAATTCGCCTCAAGAAAGCATGCGGGGCTGTACACGTGGTACCGGAAGTCCAATGCCCGATCCGCTTCAAATGAGAGACCGACCGTCTGGAGTCCGTATGCCTGAAGGGGTCGCAGGGGAGTGCTCACTTTTGCCCACACGAAAGGACTTCAGAGCAGTTCCATACGATAATAATCGAACGGTAAACCCGCGGCTTTGCCGGGGGACTCCCAGAGGTTTGACCGTGTGAGGCGGTAGGAATAACCTCCCAGGGTTCAAAACAACCAACGAATCCTGGGAGGTCAAGATGAAAGACTACCGGAGCCTAAACCACACGAGATGGAATTGCGAGTAGCACGTGGTTTTTATCCCTAAGCGGCGTAAGAAGCACATTTACGGGAGCTTGTGGAAGTATCTAGGAGAGGTGTTTCACGAGCTTGCACGGTACAAGCAGTCTCAAATCGTGGAAGGGCATCTCCGCCCGGATCATATCCATATGTGCATCAGCATTCCGCCCAAATTCGCGGTATCGAACGTGATCGGGTACCTCAAGGGCAAGAGCGCCATCTCGATCGCAAGGAACTTCCCGGGCAGGAAGAAGAATTTCACGGGAGAAAAGTTCTGGGCCAGAGGGTATTTCGTCTCTACAGTTGGACTGGGCGAAGATGCCGCGCGAAAGTACATCCGCAAACAGGAGCAAGAGGATACCCGACTGGAAAAGCTCAACCTCGCCTATGAGGAAAGCCCCCTTTAGGGGGCTCACAGAAATAAGCCCCCGGCTTTGCCGGGGGTCATTTAATTCAATAGGCGAAATCTGAAATACATTGCTTGATACTCCTAAGGCGCGAAAGTCTGGGAGCGCTCCGTACCCTCTCCTGCAGTCAAGAGGCCGGACTATCTTTCATTGCGCCTCCAGGCTTGAACCGGAGGAAGCAATGTCGAAGGGTTCAATAGTCAAAAGAGGGGATCGCGTTGTCGCTTCGCTCCTCACAATGACAGCAGTACACATCGCTGAACCTGTGTTGCATGAAAGAGCCCCCTGGGAGAAAATTGGATAGACGTACCGATGAGGATGTGGGGCGTCCCTGCTGGCCGGTTTCACACGGTGACACTATTAAAAAAGGTATGCTACCTGTTTTACGTCGTGCCAACTGATCCGTACGGGGTACGAGCAGCAGTACGTGACGCTCGTCAGGATCTCTCCTCGAATTCCCTTCTAGAAGCTGCGCTCGGGCAGGGGAGAGCGCAAAGGGATCTATCGATAAGGGTACAACCTGCGAGCCGCAACGAACAGTTATCTCTTGGATTGAAACGCGAGGTGGTAGGGGTGCCGCATGCTGCGCCACTGTTTCCGTGCAAGAGGGTGTTTGAGGCAATAACCAACAGGAGCGGTACGTGGGTTGGCAGAGTGTTGGGTCAAGTGGGCGGTCGGCTCCGGGAATCGAGGCGGATCGATCACCGCAAAGAAGTATTCTCTGTGCTTAGTGGCTCGGGGGTGGAGATTTCTTGAAGCGGAGGCATGGCTGCAGAGACAAGCGGGCTGGTAAAAGGGGCGCCCCTGAGAAGACGGTGTTAGTTCCCGAGATATCCCGAACTCAGGGCGGTGTCCCCCGAACTCCGAAGAACTCCCGAACTTTACCCGCAACTCCGCAGGACATTCCCCAAAACTTTCTGAGTGAGAGGAGTTTTGGTAGGGGATTTTATGGTGGTGAAGGTTTACGGGAAGTGAAAATGGGGAAACTCCAGTGGATTCGGGGCTTGACATTCCGTTGGATATCGCTTTTAATTGATACTCTGTATAGAGGAATGACCGCGATGGGTTACAAGACGGATCATATGGGCATGAACGAGCAGTTTAGAAGCTATTTTTACGTCTATTTTGGCGCTGTCTGCCCGTGTGCCCGCGCAGGATAACAACCGAAAGGTAAGAAACACAACCACACAGGGCCATGGGCAGGCAGGACGCCGGCTCATGGCCTTTTGTTTTTTGAAGGTTATGGGCGGTGCTCGTGACCTTTTTTTGGGCACAGGGAGGAGATCATGACAATGGACGTTCAACTCGTTTCAAGCACTCGGCCGGCCGACACGATCCTCGCATCACATCGGAAGGGACCCAACCTTGCTCCGTACAGGCTGGCAAGCCGATTGAGCCATCCTGAATCCACGGTAATCGACGTCAGAGGAGTCGAGATCGGCGGGAGGCGCTTTGTGGTCATCGCGGGCCCCTGCTCAGTGGAAAGCGAGTATCAACTCCTCTCCACCGCGAGGCGTGTGTCGGAAGCGGGAGCGTCTGTACTCAGAGGCGGCGCATTCAAGCCGCGAACCTCCCCGTACAGCTTTCAGGGACTCGAGGAAGAGGGACTCAGACTCCTGGCTATCGCGCGCACAGCAACGGGCATGCCCATCGTTACCGAAGTAATGGACTCCGGAGATATTCCGCTCATCGAGTCGTACGCAGATATCATTCAGGTCGGAACCAGGAACAGCCAGAACTTCTCGCTCCTCCGAAGGCTGGGAAACGCAGGAAAGCCGATTCTGCTCAAGCGCGGCCTGATGACCACAATCGACGAGTTCCTCATGTCCGCTGAATACCTCCTCGCGTCGGGCAACGATCAGGTGATACTCTGCGAGCGTGGAATCCGCACCTTCGAGATCGCGACACGCAACACCCTGGACCTGAGCGCTGTTCCAATTCTCAAAGAGAGGAGCCATCTCCCTGTCATCGTCGATCCGAGTCACGCGGTCGGCGCATGGCGTTATGTGAGCCCCATGGCCAAGGCCGCGCTGGCCGTAGGAGCCGACGGTATCATGGTCGAAGTGCACTGTGATCCCGCGAATGCGCTGTGTGACGGACCTCAGTCCTTGACGCCCGCCGTTTTCGGAGATCTCATGAGGGATCTGCGTTCCATGGCCGGCCTTTTCCATCGTGAGGTGTAAACAGACATACGCGTGAAGGTAGAGAGCGGAAGGGTACGGCGTGCCGGGTTCCTATAACGCACCTTCGCTTGTGGAATCAGCGGGGTGAAGCCTGAGGAAGGATAGAATCCATGGACAGGGAAGCCTTGACCAAATTGAGAGCGGAAATCGACCGCATCGACAAGGACATCGTAGATCTCCTGAAGCGGAGGGCCGCCGCGGCCATTGATATCGGCAGCGTCAAGAGAAGCTCGGGCGTACCTCCTCTGGATCTGGCCCGTGAGAACACAGTCATTGAAGCGCGGGTGAACGCCAATGGCGGCCCGCTCTCCAACTCGGCTCTCAAGTACATATTTACCGAGATCATCTCCGCCTGCCGCGCACTCCAGGGCCAGACGAGGATAGCCTATCTCGGACCCGAGGCAACATTCACTCACCTGGCAGGCCAGGAGTACTTCGGGAGATCGTGTGAGTTCGTTCCGGGGGAAACGGTTGAAGAGGTTTTCGACCACGTTGAGCGCGATCGTGCCGACTTCGGGGTCGTGCCCATAGAGAATTCCAACGAGGGAGCGGTCGGGGTGACTCTGGACAGGCTCGCGGTGAGCGGTCTCAAGACAAGTGGTGAGATCTATCGCCGTATTTCCCACGTGCTCATGTCGCGGGAGACCGACCCGGCTTCTGTGGAAACCGTTTTTTCTCATCCGCAGGCGATTGCCCAGTGCCGTGGATGGCTGTGCAAGCATCTGCCGTCCCGTCCCACCGTGCAAATGCCGAGCACGGCCGCGGCCGCCGCTCGTGCCGCAGACGAACCGCGGACCGCGGCCCTCGGCAACGAAGCCCTTGCCGAACGCCATGAACTAAACGTACTTGCCCGGGACATTCAGGACCGATGGCCGAACGTAACTCGCTTCATGGTCGTGGGAAGGGAGGACTGCGCTCCTACCGGCAACGACAAGACATCGATCGTCTTTTCCGTTGTCCATCGGCCCGGAGCGCTCTTCCAGGCGCTTGCCCCTCTGGCAAACCACGGGATCAACCTTACCAGGATCGAGTCTCGTCCCTCCAAGGAGTCGCCCTGGGACTATATTTTCTTCGTGGACCTCGAGGGACACCAGGCGGACGAGCCTGTGAGACAAGCCATGGAAGAGCTGGAAGCCTCGGTCAGCAAGCTCAAGGTCCTGGGAAGCTATCCCGCGGGCGAGCAGATCGGCCACTGATCATGAGATGGGGATTATGCCTTGTTGAACCCTGAGAGCATTTGCGTCATAGGCGGCCTGGGACGGATGGGGTCATTGATGGCCCGCCTCTTCCGCGAGGCAGGATATTGGGTCGAGATTGCGGACCGGTCGGCCGAGCCGATCTCCTGGGAATCGGTCGCTCGTCACGACGTGGTCCTGGTTGCCGTGCCCATAGGGGAACTGGAACAGGTCCTGACGAAGATGGGTCCTGTCACCCGGGAGGACGGCGTGGTCATCGACATCACCTCATTGAAGGAAGTGCCGGTCCGATGGATGCTCGAGCACTGCCGAGGCGAGGTGCTGGGCTCGCATCCCCTCTTCGGCCCGAACGTCGATTCGTTGGAAGGCCAAACCTTCTTCCTTTGCCCCGCCCGGTCGGGGCCCTGGTCAGCGTGGTTCCGCTCGTTCCTGGCAGACCGGGGCGCCGTGGTCGTAGCCATAGAGCCCACCGAGCACGATCGGCTCATGTCTCGGGTGCAGGTGCTGCGGCATCTGTTGTTGATCTGTTTTGGATGGTCGCTTGAACTGCTGCGGTTCGATGAGGAATCCGAGTTGCCGATATCAGGGCCCTGGTTCTCCCAACTCGTGCGCATGCTGCGCAGACAATTGGAGCAGGACCCGAACTTGTTTGCGGACCTCGCCTTGAACAACCCGTACACTGAGGAGGTCGCGGCCGCGCTGAGCTTTGCTATCGGCGAGATCACTCGACTCTGTCGGTCCGGTGATCGTGCTGAACTCGTCAAATTGATCAGCGCAGTCGCATCGTTTGTTGACCCGTCACGTTAGCAGGCTACCTGAAAGTGATTCTTTCTGACGGTCATGAAACCTGGCGCCACCTCCCCTATTCGTGGAAAAAATGTGGCTTGGGGAGAGGCGTGGTTGTGCCAAATTGCGGGGCAATTCAGCCGGCACGAAACTGTGGACTGTTCCCACCCCTGATCGCGCATCAAGAAAAGTGAAAAGCCTCGTTGCCCCTGAGGTTTCAGG
>CAZCDS010000073.1:0-33005 GCA_964497585.1 uncultured Syntrophaceae bacterium | reverse complement strand
CTGAACCATTCGGTCGTCCATGAGAACGCACCCTCCATTGAGAATTCCCAGGCGCACGCCGGAGACATGATCGAAACGAGATAGTGCACCGCAATCACTGTCAACATGAAGAAGCCAACCCTTTTCATCACATAAAACCTCCTGATGAACCAAAGGCTTTGCGGCCAAGTGAACATTGAAAAAGAGAACGACATGCCGTTTCCGTGTCGAGGCCTTCTTTTCGCGCGTCGCGCAAGGCAGGTCACCGATACGGAGGCGTACGAAGAATTCAGAGGAGCCTCTTTTCCGTCATGGCGGCCCGCAGAGGCGGCGTCGGAGAGTCCATCATTCGCCCCTCCCTGGTAGCGCACCGGCCATCCGGGCACGGCCGGATCTTGCCTCCGCGTCCTAGTTCGTCTTGCCTGCGGGGGCTCCCAAGCATCCCTGCCCTACGCAGACCTCGCTAGTACAGGGAGACCCGTGGTCGCAAGAGCATCGTGGACTTTCGCCATGAGGCTCCGCCGGAGAACTCGGAAGATTCCGAGAGCAGCTGCGATGGCAATGACCATAACCAGTCCTATTTCCAAGAAAATGCCTCCTTCGGCGGCGTTAGCCTTTTCTAACATGCTTAGCGGTGTCTAACTTATTGGGCAAAAAAATATCGCCAAGCCCTGCCCTGGAGGGAGGCAACCCTTGTTTCCACTGAAGAATCCCTGGGCTCGAAGAAAACGGAGGGGTTACCCTGTGGGAAAGAGCTTGGAATCCCCTGTTGCCGGTGAACGGTCGAAAAGTCATGACACACTTGTGTTGTTTACTTTTCTTATACAGTTGAACCACGCGGCGAGACCGTCCCGGTGGCTAGGCTCGTCTCGGAGGTGGGCCCGGATCGGTTCACGCGACCTCCATTTCTTCATTGTACTTCTCTATGGCCATTCTCAGACCGGTCAGCCCCGCAGTTCTGGGAAAACAACACGGAATACCGTATCTCTTGCAGATCTTCTTCGCAGCCTTGGTAGCGTTGTGACTGTTCACGTCAATAGGGCATACGACCAGGTCTGCCTTTCTAACACATGTTTCGACATTACAGTCACCGCTCTGACAGCTTCCGTTGTGGCGATGGAAGGTTCCTCCCATCTCTTCGACGAGTTGCCGGTAATAACATTCGAGGCTGTCGATTCCACCCACCATGGCTATCCGCTTGCCGCCGAGGGCTTTACCCTCGGGGCACGAACCTTGGTGCGAATTCTCGTCGCCAGCGGAACATTGTGTGGCCCTGACAGAAACCTCACTAACGAGTACTTGCAGTTCCGCACGGAGACGTGAGCACTGTTGCCGGAGGCTGTGCTTTTGAGCACGCGCCTCTTCGAGCAGATTCCGCAGACGTTTGATCTTTTCCGCGCTGTCCGGGTCGACCTGCCGCCTGGGGGCCTCCCGCTGCACCACGCTCATGCCGGATCGGCGTACAGGTCTCTTCATTGTCTCGATCTGCCGGCGCAGATTGTCACTGAGCTTGCGACTCCTCTCCGTTTCTCTTTGCAGGTTGAGAAGTTGCCGTTTGAGTACCAAGATTTGGTCAGGGCCTTCTTTTTCACCATTTTCCCGCTGTTGATTCCGCGATTGGGGCTCCCAGAACTCCTTGAGCAATCGGTGTTCCAGCATGTGAACGAAACCGAACAAAGCCGTCTCTACCGACGCTCCGTTTTCGATGCCGCGTGTGGACAGATCCCAGAGAATTGCCCACAGGGGCACGTTGAGATCCTGCGGGCGCTCTGTGACGGCGGAGATCAGTTCAATGGGATCGGTGTCAGACAATATCTTGGAATACCTGACGAATCTGTTCTCGATCATCTTCTGGATGTGGCGCGACACCCTGTTGTCGCTACCACACAAATGGACAGCGGTGGAATGGAGCGCGAAATCGAGATCCATCAGAGGATCTTGCGGAGATATTCCAAACTTGCTAGCAATCTTCCGAAGATCCCTGGCACTGAAGGCCATCCCTATGACCTTGCACACGGTCTGATGCTGAATCTCCCAGATTCTCCTTTGGGATTTCATCGAGAAAACCTCCGGTGGCTATTTGCATTGTATTGCAAACAAATCCCAGCTCTGTTAGGTATCGCAATAGATGTTAGAAATAGCACTTAAAGTTAGAGATGTCTACCATCACCGCCGTGGATTTGTCAAGTTTTTTTTGCGGAAGGCAACCAATTAGCATGATTCGAGGGGGTTACCTTGCGTCCCATCAGGAAGGACGAGACGCTGGGTGGTTTGGGGCAAATTGGTGGCGGCAGGAGCTATTTCATTGAGTATTTCCCGAAGATCCTGTCAGAGTACGCGTCTTCGGGGACGGTTCCTCACGGCCGTCTGGTCAACGTACAGAATGGCCGACACGTCAGGCAGCGGCGATCCCGACACTCGCATAAGGTATTTCTTTCAGCCTGTTTCGGGGACGATCGCCCACACCCCAGGAACCCGGCGTCGGGTAGCGCCGACCGACCCCGATCGCATCCTGAGGCACGAACGGACTTGACCCTCGAGTGTCTCATTCATCCCTGGTCGGAGGGGCGCCCGCTCTTATCACCGACCGTATCCGTTCGCCTTTCCTTGGCCCTTCGATTACTTCGACGCTGGCCTGACACCGTCCCTCTTCCAGCGCGAGACAGGCCAGGACTTTGCACGTAAGAAGCGTACCATCCTCCATGAGCTGTATTACGTCGCCGGGACCGACGAGCTGAGAGCCCCGGGTCAATTTTGTCCATTCCCGTTTCTTCGGCATAAGAAAGTCCAACCTTCCATGAATTCTGGAGCTGTTTCCAGGAAGCGGGTTAGTCCGTGGTTCCTCATCCCGAGAAGAGTGGATCTGCCTGACAGATCTCGGCTCTGTGGTTGACACTCTCCGGCTAACCTTTCCTGCTGCAATGGTAATCGACGGCTCGGACGCGCGTCAAGCCCAACTAACCGTGGGCCTCGGCCGGGCTTGCCATCCGGTCTTGTTGCGGTATACTGGATAAAAGGCACTCGACGCGCCGTCAACGGCATATTCTGGACCCAAATATCGCAAAGGAGGCATGAGCGATGGGTGCTCCGCTGATTCTGCTCCGCATTCTCGGTTTGACCGCGGCAGGCTTTGCTCTCGGGGCGGGTTGGAAACTGGGGTCACACCTAGTTGAGGTGGTCATGGGCGAGAAGGATCTCACCTGGGCTCGCCGAGGCGAAGAAGGTACCGCTCGTGATTCTTCGGACCAGTTGTGGAGACGCCGGTTTGCGAAGATCTCCGATTGATCGGTGCACGCATATCTGAACGTCAGGATTTGGAGCTCGTCAGATCGCGGAAGATCTGCTCTACCCGCTTTGCCATCCGATCGGCATCGGCAGACTGGTCATGTGCGTAGCCAACGAGGTGGAGTATGCCGTGGACAAGGAGGTAGAGTATCATTTCCTGATCGGTGTAACCCAGATCCTTCGCGTCAGCCGATGCTCTGTCAACGCATATGACGACGTCTCCGAGAAGGCATGGCCGGGAACCGATCTGTTCCTGATCGGGCTGGGGAAATGAGAGCACATTGGTGGGGCCCTTCTTCCCCCGGAATTTGAGGTTGAGAGCGGCCATTTCTTCCGATCGGACCAGAGATATTGACAGGATGGTCGAAGGATTACAGTCCAAGCCTTCTAATATTTGTTCCGCTTTCCTGATCAAATCGTCCGTTTCTACTGCGATCTCTTTCTGCCTGTTGTCCAGCAGTATCTCCATTGGTTTTCTCACCGGCCTTGAGTTCCCGCGGGTATTCGACTCTGGAATGGAGGATTCCCTGCAAGGCTCGGACGAAGGTCTTCGTCACTGCATGGAGGTCCTTGAGTGTGAGAGTGGACTGGTCCAACTGGCCGTCGCTGAACAGGCCCATGATCAGGCTCTGGACCCTTTTCTGAATCCGTGCGGGCGTGGGATCGTTCAGAGTCCGGCACGCGGCCTCCACGACGTCGGCCATCATCACCAGCGCTGATTCTTTGGTTTGCGGCCTGGGACCTGGATAATGGTACTTGTCCTCGGAGACCGAGTTGTGGTCTTTGCCGGCCCTCTCCAGAGCCTTGTTGTAGAAGTACCTGATAAGGTTGGTCCCGTGATGCTGCTGAATGATATCGATTATGGGGGTTCCGAGCCTGTACTCTCGGGCCTTCTCAACCCCCTGTTTGACGTGTGCGACGAGGATGAGCGCGCTCATGCTGGGTTCGAGCTTGTCGTGCGGATTGAGGCCTCGTTGCTGGTTCTCTATGAAATAACCTGGTTTGGCTTTCTTGCCCACCTTGCCGATGTCGTGGTAATAGGCTCCGACCCTTGCCAGAAGCGGATTGGCGCCGATGAGTGTCGCAGCGGCCTCGGCAAGGTTCCCGACCATGATTGAGTGATGATACGTCCCGGGTGCCTCCATGGACAAATGCTTGAGCAAGGGATGATTGAGATTCGCCAACTCGAGAAGCCTGACGTTGGTCGTGTACCCCAGAGGTTCCAGCAGCGGCGCTAGTCCCAGCACGAGCAGGCCGGAGAAGACGCCACCGACAAAGCCGAATCCCAGTTCATACAACTCTTCGATTGCAGTGAGCTGGCCGAGGGCCATCTTGATGGCAAGGATGGAAATCATATTTACCACACCGACCACGAGCCCGGACCTGAGGATTGAATTGCGGTCGGTTATTCCGCTCATTCCGTGCAGTCCGACGATCCCCGCCACGAAGTAGAAGCAGTATAGATATACGCCTCCCTCAATTGCCAGAGATGTGGTGAGCGCGGAAAGGGCGGCAAAAATAAAGGCCATCCTCGCGTTCACCATGAGAGCTATGAGCATGGAGCCAGTCGCCACAGGTGCTGCGTAGAGAAGTGATCTGGCCGTTAAGCCCCTTCCTGCGGACGCGGCCAAAGGACCGAGGGACGCGATGAATCGAACGAGGATCAGGGAAGCCACCAGCAATAAACAGAATAGGAGAAGATCTTCCGTCGTATGGGGCGAGCTGTCCAGGTGTCTTTCCGAGAAGTAGAAGCAGAGCCGCAATAGGATGGTTAGCACCAGCGCAAAGCCTGCCAGGATCATGTACCGGCTGTAGGGCGGATTTGCCTTGAGCAGGCCCTCGAGCTTGCGCATATGCCCCTCGTTCACCGGGTCACCCTCTTTGATGATCGGCTCGCCCTTCTTCACCTGAAAGTAGACTTGCTTGACCGATTCCAGAGCTTCACGCTTGAGTGCCGCGCTCCGCTCCCGGTCATAGGTGATGTTCACGTTGATAATGTCCATAGCCAGGCGTCGAATCGCTCGAGAGAGCGCCGTGTCTCCGCTGGGATCACCTTCGGAATTGATGTAGTTGATGGCTTGCTTGAGATCGAAGATCGTGGACGGGTCTTTGAGCAGCTCAAGTTTCTTGGTCGATTTGGGGAGGAGCAGAATCCCCTTCTTCCCGTCGCGCATAACCAGTTCGAGGCTGACAACGACGCCTTTGAGAAGAACCGGGACCACGAGGGAGCGAAGATCCCGCTGAATTCGTGAATTGAAACCCCGCGCCTTGAACAGGGCGAACGTCGAAGTGGGCACGGAAGCTCCGAGAAGATTCTCGAAACGCGTACGAAGGGTCTTGTCGTCCAGTGGCCTGAACCGTTTCTTTTTCGGGGTCTTATCTTCCGGCTTGGTCGCTCCGGCCTTCTGGAGTTCGCTCTGCGTGGCTCGATATTGTCGCTCCTGCGCGAGGTACCCGGTCATGTAGGTGAAAGCCGAGATGATGCGGGCTTGAACATCCCGAACCATGTCGTCGTCGAAATCGTACACCGGGAGCACTGATTTGAGCGCTTCGTCACGGTTCTTGTTCGTGGCAGCTTCGTCTATGACCTGGAAGGTTATGGGGGAAATGATCGTCTCTTTTGCAGGCTCACCCGGTGAGAGGCTGTAAATCTCAAAGGAGGTCGGAGCCATCACGAACGCCGCAACGAACGAGGTTCCGATAATAAGAGCCCAACGCTGCCATTTCGGGTCCTTCAGGCTCCACAGCCATCCCGGCAGGCTTTTCTCCACGCTCTTGCGGACCGATGTGATCCAGCCCTTGAGCCTGGCGGAGGTGGTCGCCCTTTCTCCGTTTTTCCGTTTTTCGGAGCCGCTACTCATCCGCTACTGTCTCCGGCCTGAGTCGTCAACCCGACGCTGCCTCGTTTCGTAAGCTCTGATAATTTCCTGAACCAATGGGTGTCGAACTACATCCTGTTCCGAGAAGGTAACAAAGGCTATGCCCTCGATATCACAAAGGAGTTCGCTTGACTCGACGAGCCCTGACCGTGTCCCGTTCGGCAAGTCTATCTGGGTGATGTCTCCAGTGATCACCGCCTTTGAGGAATAACCCAACCGGGTAAGGAACATCTTCATCTGCTCTGAGGTCGTGTTCTGGGCTTCATCCAGGATCACGAACGAATCGTTGAGCGTTCGCCCTCGCATGAACGCCAGGGGCACTATTTCTATGTCGCCTCTATCCACCATCCGGGCCGCTTTGTCAAGGTCGATCATGTCGTGGAGCGCGTCGTAAAGTGGCCGCAAATAGGGATTGACCTTCTCGTACAAATCCCCCGGAAGAAACCCCAGTTTCTCACCAGCTTCCACCGCTGGCCGAGCAAGGATTATCCTCCTGACTTCTTTCTTGTGAAACGCAGCCACCGCCATGGCCATCGCAAGGTAGGTCTTACCGGTGCCCGCCGGGCCGATCCCGAAGACGATATCGTGAGATCGGATGGCCTGGACGTACACCTTTTGGCCGGGAGTCTTCGGCGTGACCGGTCTTTTTCCCGGTGAGATGAAGACCGTGTCCCTGAGAAGTTCCTTCAGCTTGGCGTCCGGGTTGTTGGTCAGGACTCGAACAGCCTGATCGATGTCGGTCGGGTGGATCGGATACCCGTCGCGGGCCAATGGGTAGAGCTGCTTGAGCGTTCGTTCCGCGATATCGTCTCCCGGGGGGCCTCCGAAGATACTGATCGTATTGCCCTTAACCGATATGTCAACGCGCAGACTTTTTTCAAGATGCTTGATATTCTTGCTTAATTCTCCTATCAGTGCCTGAAACGCACCTATATTGTCAAAACTTACGCGGAGAGGCGGCCTTCCATCTTGTTCCATAGAGTCTGGCCTCAACAAGCCTCCAGCATATCCTGATCCTGGAACGAGACAGGGCATGATCTCTTCTCAGAATCGAACCGATCCCGTTCAGAGCGGATACTACAACTTTTGTCGGCAAGAAGCAAACGGAACCTATTGAATCGGGAGACCGGGAACGTATACACTAAATCATTGGAGCTTTCACGGCTCCCAGTACAGGACAAGGATTGGAAATCTATGCAGAATTCCGATACGTTGGAAGAGATCTCAGGAGCATTCGCCCGAATGGTCGATCTCATCCAGACGCTTCGTTCGGAGAACGGGTGCCCCTGGGACAGGAAGCAGACTCCTGCTACCATCCATCCCTACATCCTCGAAGAATATCACGAAATGATTCAGGCCATGAACGAGGGCGGAAAGGACGAAATAGCGGACGAGGTCGGAGACCTTCTCTTCATGGTCGTTTTCATCGGGTACGTCTTCAGGCAGCAGGGCGTGACGACGCTCACGCAAATTCTGGAGCGGGTCACGAGTAAGATGCGCCGACGTCACCCCCATGTCTTCGGAGACGTCGTTGCACGGGACGCGGACGAGGTCATTGATAACTGGGCAAAGATCAAGGCTTCGGAATCGAGCATACGCCAAAGGGAATCGCTGCTTGACGGAATCCCGCGCTCTTTGCCGGCATTGAGTCGAGCACAGAAGCTCGCACGCAGGGCAGCCAAAGTAGGCTTCGATTGGAGCCTGCCGGCACACGTCTTCGGGAAGGTAGACGAAGAATTGGGAGAGCTGAAGAGAGCCGTGGCCGGCGGTTCCCCTCAGGAGATCCGGGAAGAGCTGGGAGATCTGCTCTTCGTCGTCACCAACGCTGCCAGGCTATTTCAGATAGACAGCGAGGCCGCGTTGAACGAAACCTCGGATAAGTTCGAGCGAAGGTTCCGTTTCATCGAGGCAGGCCTGCAGGCCAGAGGCAAGTCTCTTGAAGAGGCCGGCCTCGAGGAAATGGACGAACTCTGGGACGAAGCCAAGACCCGAGAGTGAGCAGGCCTCAGAGTCTTCTCAAAAGGACCGTTTCGCAGAAAGGCCCTTGCAGCTGAACATTCCCCCTCTTAGGAGCCCTCTTTCTTGTCGTTGCGCGCAGCGAGCCTCTGGCGCAACACGTCGCCTGCGAGATAAATGTTCTCCTTGCCCGCCTCTGACGTGAGCTTGGCAAGTGATCCCAGATCATTGTCCAACCTGGAATTGATGGCTTTGATGAGCATGGGAAGGTTGAGACCCGTCACGACCTCAACCTTGCCCACCTCGAGGAATGCCAGGGACAGATTGGTAGGGGTCCCCCCGAAGAGATCGGTCAAGATCAGCACGCCGGATCCCTGGTTCACCTGCTTGATTGCCTCGGCCACCCGCTCCCTCAACAAATCCGGTGGTTCATCGGGATTAATCGACAGCGCTGAGACGGATTCTTCGGAACGCAGTCCTATCAGCCTCGCGGTCTCAATGAACTGGCGTCCCAGGTCGCCGTGGGTCAATGTGAGAATTCCGATCATGATTGCGTAGATGGACCTCGCGCGAAGCCAACTCCATCCTTAGAGGCCATCTTCAGGGCCTCAGTTCCCGGTGTCGGACTTCCACCGTACTATAGCCGACTGCACGGAGGTACTCTCCCAGGCGCTCGGCCACGGCCACCGATCGGTGGCGTCCGCCGGTACATCCTACTGAAAGGGTAAGGTACTGTTTCCCTTCCTTTATGTAAAGGGGTAAAAGAAAAATCAGCAGGTCTTCAAGCTTTTTCAGGAAATCTCGCGTGGTTTTGTGTGACTCGATCCAGTCCCGGACCGCAGGATCCCGGCCTTCCTGGTCCTTGAGCTCGGCCACGAAATAGGGGTTGGGAAGGAACCGGACATCCAGCACGAGATCCGAGTCCACGGGGACCCCCCGACCGTATCCGAATGAGTTCACAACGATCCTGAGCGCACCGTTGGCCGGATTACCGAACACCTTTCTGATTTCGTCCCGCAACTGGTGTACCGTCATATCCGATGTATCGATAACCCAGTCCGCTTTCTCTTTGATCCTGCTCAGCTCTTCCCGTTCCTTGGCTATTCCGTCGAGCACATTTCCTTGCGATGCCAGGGGGTGCTGTCGCCGGGTTTCACTGTACCGGCGGACGATGACTTCGTCCCTCGCGTCCAGGAAAAGGATTTGCATAGGCGTACCCCCCAGCTCAAGTGCCCCGAGGATTGAATCATATCGAGGAAAGAAATCCCGTTGACGGAGGTCGATCACCAGGGCAAGGCGGTCCAACTCTCCGCCGCTGGAGTCAGATATTTCCAGGAGTTTCGGCAGGAGATCGATGGGTATGTTGTCAACACAGAAGAAGCCCGCGTCTTCGAGCGTGTTGGCCGCGGTGGATTTGCCTGAACCGGAAAGGCCGGTGATAATGATAACCTGTTTCTTCATCATCCTCCCAGGCTCCCGGTCGTCCGGAAGCGCCTGACCAGCGTCTCGACCACGAGCGCGAGGTCGACTCCTTGAGGAAGCGGAACTCGAACGGCCTGAAGCTCACAACCAAGGATCCGAGTCGTGCGGACCTCCGGCGAGATTCTCCCTGCATCCTCGGTAGGATTATACCGATCCAAATCGATCACGAAGGCAATGGGGGACGTCCTCATAGTACCCTCTCTGAATAGGGAATCAGCAGTGAAGAGCCCCAGGCCGCGAATTTCGATCCTGACGGTCTCTTCGACCGCCCTGCCAATGAGGGAGCCGTCAGGGGCCGGAACTGTCTCCACGAGATCATCGGAAACCAGTCGGTGCCCTCGGTCCATCAAACGTAGAGCTGCACTCGACTTGCCTGAGCCGGCCGGCCCGCGGATGAGGACTCCGACTCCGTCGATGTTTAGGAGTACGCCTTGTATCCTCACCGAATCCATGGCCTTTCTATTACCATGGCTTGCATAGCTGATCAATTCCGGGTTATCTTCGCCGGTGATCAAAAAGGAGTTGACAAGGGGAACAAGATATGAGAATAGATATATCTATATTTAATGGCGCCACGGGAGGTATGATGAGACAGATCGTGGTTCGAGCTACTTTTGTTATGCTTCTCTCCATGCTCGTCGTTTCGGCTGCCAACGACGTCGCCCCAGCGTACGATCTGACCACAGCGGCAAATATTGCACTCTATCCCAGGCCCTGCCAAGTATCGGACCTGGTCCTCAAGAACTGCCAAGGAAGAAGCGTCTCACTCAAAGATTACAAGGGCAAAGTGGTTCTTCTTCATTTCTGGTCGATCAACTGCCCCGCCTGCCGTTTCGAAGAGCCCCTCCTGAAAGGACTCAAACGACAATTCGGGCCGTCCGGCCTCGAGATTCTCGGAGTGAATCTCGTCGACCCGCCTAAATCGGTCATGAACCACGCCATCCAAAAAAGGACCCCATTTCCCGTCTTGTTTGACGGTGGAAGGGGATTCAATCTGAAGGTCGTGACCATGGCCGGAAAGCGGACCGCCTTCCTGTTGAACCCGGCTCGGGAGGCAATACTCGAGGTACCTGGATTCCCCACCACGTACATCATCGACTGTAAGGGCAATGCAGTGGGATATAGCGTGGGACCTGCGCGCTGGAATAATGCCAAGGCAGTAGCTCTCATCCGGCGCCTCCTGGCGCAGACCCGCAACTGCTGGGCAGACTCGCAGCCAAGGCAGGCCCGCCGCGGACCGGTCATCAATCCGGCGCGTTTCTGATCCCGCTGCATCGGAAGCAAGGGCTGAGGGGGAGGCCCAGTACAAGAAAGGCCTCCCCGGATTACTTCTTCGTACGGTCAAATGGTATGACACCCGAGTCGCCCCTTTCCGCTCGCAGGAGATTGCCGTTTTGTCTTGACAAGAGAATGGGCGGTTGCTAATTTTTTAAACTGGAAACAGGCGCGTAGCTCAGGGGGAGAGCATCACCTTGACGCGGTGAGGGTCTGGGGTTCAAATCCCCACGCGCCTACCAGACAAATACAGGGGGAGCCTTCTCCCTGAAGTCGCGCAGAAATGCAGGTAGGGAAGGGGATTTGATGAGAGTTAACTCCTTGCGGGACGGTCCCGTATTCCTCCTTGCCGACTCTACGAAAGCATGAGTCCCACGATCGAGATCGACAATCAAGGCCATAAGCAGTCGTACACCCCTGGAATAACCCCTGGAGAGATTCTAAGGGACAATCCGGATGAGGCCCACCGTGAAGTGCTTGCCGCTCGGATCAATGGCGAGGCGGTCGACCTGTCTGCTCCACTTACACGTTCTGGAAAGCTCCAATTCATAACCGCGAGTTCGCATGCAGGACTGGACATACTGCGCCATTCAGCGTCTCACGTCATGGCCCAGGCGGTTCAGGAACTCTTTCCCGACGTCAAGGTGACTATCGGGCCTGCGATCGAAGACGGGTTCTACTATGATTTCGACAGCCCTCGGCCGTTCACTCCCGAAGACCTCCTCAAGATCGAAGACCGGATGAAAGAAATCGTCAAAAGTAAGCTCAGCTTCCGCCGCATGGAAATGAGCAAGGAAGAGGCGATAGCGTTCTTCCGAAAGAAAGACGAGCACTACAAAGTTGAATTGATAGAGGCCGTGGATGCCGACCAGGTCAGCCTATATTCCCAGGGGGAGTTCACTGACCTGTGTCGGGGCCCGCACGTGCCTCATACGGGGTTCATAAAGGCCTTCAAGCTCACCAAGGTGGCGGGGGCGTACTGGCGGGGCGATGAACGCAACCCTATGCTCCAGAGGATATACGGAACGGCGTTTCCGTCCAAGGCCGACCTGAAGCAGCACCTGCATCTTTTGGAAGAGGCCAAGAAGCGGGATCACCGGAAGCTCGGCAAGGAATTGGACCTATTCTCCATGTGGGACGAGGCTGGTCCCGGACTGGTCATCTGGCACCCGAAGGGCGCGATGCTCCGCTACCTCATCGAGGAGTTCGAGCGACAGGAGCATCTGAAACGCGGGTACCAGATGGTTATCGGGCCCCAGATCCTCAAAAGGGAGCTGTGGGAGACCTCGGGCCACTTCGACAACTATCGTGAGAACATGTACTTCACCGAGGTTGATGAGGTACAGTACGGTATCAAGCCGATGAATTGCCTTGCCCACATGCTCATCTACAAGTCCCGGGTACGGTCGTATAGGGACTTGCCCCTCCGGTACTTCGAACTGGGGATCGTCCATCGTCACGAGCGCAGCGGGGTACTGCTCGGACTACCGAGAGTGAGGCAATTCACCCAGGATGATGCGCACATTTTGTGCACTCCGGGGCAGCTCAACGACGAGATCCTCGGGATCCTCAACTTTGTCGGGGACGTGATGGAGATATTCGGCTTCGAATACTCCATGGAATTGAGCACGAGACCGGAAAAGTCCATCGGCTCGGACGAGGACTGGGAACGGGCCACTGAAGCGCTCAGAAGAGCCCTTGACGAGCAACGTACCCCCTACGAAACCAACGAAGGTGACGGGGCTTTCTACGGCCCGAAAATCGATGTCAAGCTTAGGGACGCCCTGTCAAGGTCATGGCAATGCGCGACAATCCAGTGCGACTTCACACTCCCGGACCGATTCGGTCTGACATACGTCGATTCCGATGGGGAACGCAAACGGCCCGTGATGATCCATCGCGTGATTCTCGGTTCGATCGAGCGGTTCCTCGGCGTCCTTATCGAGCACTATGCGGGAGCGTTTCCCCTCTGGCTGGCGCCGGTTCAGGCCGTGATCATTACCATCACGGACCGCCAGCATCCCTATGCCCAAGAATTGGCCCAAAAGCTCCATGCAGCGGGAGTCCGATTGGAAGAAGACCTCCGCAATGAGAAGATCGGATTCAAGATCCGGGAAGCAGCCAGTGAAAAGATTCCGTACATGATCATTATCGGCGATAAGGAAGTGGAAAAGGGGACCCTCGCGGTCCGCAAACGAGGGCAGCGATCAACGACGACCCTAACGTTTGATGAGTTTGTGGCACTCTTCCAGGAGGAGGTATCGAGTCGTACATGAAGAAGCGGGTAGACTGCTGTTGTAGATGGGTCTTTGCAAGGGGGCTTGGCTGATGAGAGGACGGTTTCGAGGCCCATTAGTCGTGGAGCCCAAAGTCAGGGTTAACGAGAAGATTCGGGCTCCACAGGTTCGGGTCATCTCCCCGGAAGGGGAACAGCTTGGGATAATGGACCCGGCTGAGGCTCTTGCAAGATCAGGAGAATTCGGGCTTGACCTCGTGGAGGTGGCTCCGAATGCGAATCCGCCGGTGTGCAAGATCATGGACTACGGCAAATACCGGTACGAGGAGAGCAAGAAGGAGCACAAAGCCAAGAAGAAACAATCAACCATCGTAGTCAAAGAGATCAAGCTTAGGCCCAAGACGGAAGCCCACGACCTCGCCTACAAGGTCAAGCGAATGAAAGACTTCCTGGCCAACAACAACAAGGTGAAGGTCACGGTCATGTTTCGCGGCAGAGAAATCACTCATCCCGAGCAAGCCCGGAAGCTGCTCGACAGACTCATGGAACTGCTCGGTGACGAAGGACAGGTGGAACAGCAGGCCAAGTTCGAGGGGCGCAACATGACTATGATGTTCGGGCCGAAGAGCTGAGGACCAACCGCGTCGGGCGCCTCACCTGGCGTCCGGAGGATTTGAGGTCTGTAATTGCCGGCGGTCTTGCTTATGTTGCCAAGCACCCGCGCCTGGGCCGATCGGGAATTACTGTCTGACAAGAGTACGGACGTCCGCAAAGAGGTTCACGTTGCCGAGCTTCAAGAGAAAGTATACCCGCGTAGATTTCGAGACAACAGTCAAGGTGGCAACAGAGTCAGCCGAAGTGCTCGCTACGCGAATACGAGATATCAGTCTTGGGGGTCTCTTCGTCATGACTGATGAGCCGCTTCCCCTGGGGGCTCAGTGCGCTGTGTGCTTGGACCTGAAGGGCCCCGCGAGTCTCCTGCAGATCAAGGTCGAAGGTGAAGTAGTCCGCGTGGAAGAAGATGGGGTGGGCCTCGTATTCACCAAGATCGACGCGGATAGCCTTATCCATTTACATCATCTCGTGAAGATTCATGCCCAGGATCCCACCAGGATCGACAACGAATACTACAAAGAGCTGCTCGAAGTTGACTAGCTGAAGGACGAACGCACCAGCCGAAAAAGGCTCCTCCGACCTGCGCCATCGAACAAGAACTCGAGGCCAAGGCCAGCTTGCACTCGGAATCCGGCGATACCAACTGCATCGAATCACCCGGCTGGGGAGGAGGGGGAGAGCCGGAAACGCGTACCACTGTGCGTTCCAAGGAGTGACATCGAGGGAACCGGCCACGCATTTTCGTAGTGTCCCTGTTCCCACTTTGCCGAAAGGGAGCCGGGGGTACTCCTCCCTTCCCTGATCGCTGTCATGTGTTTCCTGTTTGCGGGCGAAATTGCATGAGAAGACTTGAGGACCACAGGGCTGAGCTCGGCCGTGGAGGTGCCCCTTCCGGCTTGCCCGCCAGTCCTCTGAGAGCCACCTTCCGTGGCCTATCTGTCGGATTGGCCGGATTGGGGACACCCTTGAGTAGCTTGACCCATCCTGAACATCGGGGTAGCTCCAACTCCCTTGACGCTTCCCGCCGCCCATTTGGGCGCCTTACCGAATCAAAATCCTGAGACGAAGAGACAAGGGGTATCCCCTATCTTGCTAGGTACCCTGAATTCCTAGACCTCTTCCGACGATGCCTTCAGGTTTCACTCTGGATCACCCAGGGCGTTGAGAATTGCCTGGAGTGCTGGTTTGAGGACAAGCAGTTCCTCTTCCACAACGCCCCATACGATATCGTAAGCTACTCGGAAGTAATCGTGCACGATAATATGGCGCATCCCGAGGATTCTGGGCCACGGGACCTCCGGGTGACGGCTTCGAAGATCCGCCCCCAATTTGTTCGCAGCCTCTCCCAAGACTTGCAGGTAATGAACAATGTAGATTCGGACGAGTTCGTCAGTGGTAAAGCGGTCTCGGCCGTACACAGCGTACCGCTCAATATTGGTGATGGCTTCGATTATGTACGAGATGCGCGCACGGTCGTTTCTCTCAGGGGTTCCGCTTCCTTGAGCACATCCGGTCTGATATGCTCCCGGAGTCCTTTTGCTGTCACCATGTCCACCGGACACCCAAGGAGTTCCCGGACTTCGTAAAGAAAGCCGCCGAGATCGAAGAGGTTGCGTCCCGGTTCCAGGTCAACCAGGAAGTCCACGTCGCTCTCAGGCCCTGCGTCGTCACGTGCGACAGAACCGAAGACGCGCACGTTCCCGGCTCCGTAATGCCGCGCAATTCTCAGGATTTCGTCTCGTTTCTCCCTGAGCAGATCATTGACCCTCATGGCTTACGCTCTCTGTCAATCGGGATGAGTCTCCGTGTCACGCTTCCACTATACTTCGAAAGGCGTTCACCCGGAAATCGAAAGCCGTTCTCACTCACTCCATTCCCCCCTCCCAGTGTCGAGTGAGTGGTCCCGGATCGATCAGGCCTCCGGGAACGCTGCCCGTGGAGAAGTGAGGGGGTCGAGCCGCCGGAAATGACGGATGAAGAAGCGGGCCGCGAGCCCGTTAATCAATCCGGTCGCAGTGGCGGCGAGAATCATGAATGGGAGGAGCAAGAGAATGCCTTCGTTGCGAATGAGGATGAGATAGGCCACGCAGAGTTGTGCCGCGTTGTGGAAGACCGCGCCCACGATGCTCACGCCGATCTCGGAAAACCATCGCGATGCGTAACGGTGGACCGCGCCCATGACGAGAATAGCGCAGGTCCCTCCCGCCAGGGAAAGGAGAAACGCCGGCGATAAGAACAGTCCGGAAAGGAGCGAACCGAGGAAGATCCGCCCCAGGGTCACGATCAGCGCGTCCCGGAACCCGAAAAGGTAGAGTGTAGCGAGCCCGATGATGTTGGCAAATCCGAATCTGAACCAGAGAACCGTTATCGGAAGGAATGCCTCCGCAGTGTGTATTACGGTCGCGAGAGCCAGAAGAAGTGCCACCCTTGCAAGTTCCTGCACGCGGTCGGTCATCTGCTCACCGCGTCCAGGTCGGACCGCGTTCCGTCGCCGACGCTGATTACTACTTCATTGGGAACGCAGGCGATGATCCCTCCTTCCGATCCGATGTCACCCATTCTGATGCACAGCTTGTGAGGACAGGGAGATACAATCACCTTCGCCCTGCCCCCTTCTATCCGAATGACCGTGGTGCCCAGCGGACCCGCAATCTCGACGGTTCGATCGCGGTCAAGCGGATATCTCCCGACAAGCCGTTCCCCGGACCGAATGTAAACCTCTCTCCCCTCCGACATCAGCCACCGGGGCAGCAGCACGAAAAGCGCCGCAGCGAGCACAACCATTGCCACGACGAGTACTTTGTCCGCGGCAGTCATGTACAGAGAGGCCAATATGCGGGATTCATCTGGTGTCTCGGTCATCAACAACGAAGGGTATCACATGATGCCGAGGGGCCGTCAAAGAAATACAATGGCCGTAGCAGTTCTCCGGGGAGAGCCCATCGCAGGACAACACGGTGTGCGCATCGGGAAGGGAACTCACAGGGGATGTGCACGTTCATGACCTCAGGGCTCCGGCCCGCGAAGAATTCAGCGATTGCCCCTGGTAATTGCAGGTGAGCTCTCTTGGCCGATTACACAAATAGTTCAACAATATCTTCTTATTTCAACTTTATGCATCACCAGAATTTTGACACTCCAGGCGCCGCCAATCAAAAAAAATTCAAACGATATTCTATATTCTTCTTGCATCATGTTGGGATTCGGTATAGATACCGATCTTGACTAGCGGAGAGATCACCATTCTCCAAAAAGGGCGGTTGCCAATGAAGTGTCCTGCCTGCGGTGCCATAGATGACCGCGTCATCGACTCCCGCCTTGGAAAAGACAGCACGGTCATCAGACGACGCCGGGAGTGCCTCACTTGCAAAAAGAGATTCACCACCTATGAACGGGTCGAAGAGGTGCTGCCCTTCGTCATTAAGAAGGACGGCCGCCGCGAAGCCTACGACAGGCACAAGATCGTCGAAGGGATGCGGCGGGCCTGCCAGAAGCGCCCCATAAGTATGGATCAGATCGAGGCGGTAGCCGATTCCATCGAGCAGGAATTGATGGAAAAGGCCGAGAAGGAAATCAGAGTTTCTCACATCGGAGAACGGGTCATGCAGGCGCTACGCCACATGGATGATGTCGCGTACGTACGTTTTGCCTCCGTCTATCGGTCCTTCCGAGATATCGAGGAGTTCGTAAGAGAGATCAAAGAATTGTACGAACTCAAGGAAGCCCGGGAGCAACAGGCCCCCGTTGACGGCCCACCGAATGAAGAGTCGGCCATCCAAGACATCCCCTGAAGCGGAAAAGTTCATGGCCCGTGCCCTGACGCTCGCGCGGCGGGCAATGGGGCGTACCGATCCCAACCCTATGGTCGGCGCGGTCCTTGTCAAACGCGGAAGAATCGTCGGCGAAGGGTACCACCGTGCGGCAGGCAAGGCTCACGCGGAGATCGAGGCGATTTTGGACGCCGGCGCCGAGGCGGCCGGGTCCGATCTGTTTGTGACGCTCGAACCGTGCAACCACCACGGCCGAACCCCCCCGTGCACGAGAGCCGTCATCGAAGCCGGGATCAAAGGGGTCTGGTACGGGATGCGCGACCCTAACCCCGACGTGGCAGGAGGCGGATTGGAGACTTTACGGAAGGCCGGTATCGAAGTGTCTGGACCCGTGCTCGAGAACCGGTGCCGCCGTCTGAACGAGATCTTCATCACGAATGTAACGAAGCGCAGGGCTTTTGTCTTTCTGAAGCTTGCTATGAGCCTTGACGGTCGGATCGCCACCCGCACTGGGCACTCCCAATGGATCACGTCTGAGGCTTCCCGGCATCGTGTCCACAGGCTCAGGGACAGGGTTTCCGCGATCATGGTGGGAATCGGGACCATACTTGCCGATAACCCCGCGCTGACCACGCGTCTTCCAGGGAGAACAGGCCGCGATCCCATCCGGATCGTCGCGGATTCCAATCTGAGAACCCCTCCGGCCGCCGCGGTCATCAATTCCTCCTCCCAAGCCGGACTCTTCATCGGTTGCCGAAGGGAGCCTCCATACAAGCGCAGAAGGCAGTTGGAAGACAAGGGTGCTGAGATTATCGCCACCCAACGGACTCATCAAACGGATCTGCGCGAGCTGCTGGACAGGCTTTACAAGCACTGCATCACCAGTGTTCTGATCGAAGGAGGAGCGACCCTGGCTGAAGCTGCATTGAAAGCAAGGCTTGTGGATCGTTGCCTATTCTTCTATGCTCCTATGATAATCGGCGGGCGAAAGGCGCCGAGTGGCATCGGCGGAAGCGGTGTGGCTCGGCTCGGACAAGCTCCGAGGCTCGAAGAGGTGGAAACATCTCGGGTCGGTCCGGATATTCTCGTGACGGGGCGAGTCCGCTATCCGGACATCGCCTGAAAACGAAAGACTTTGTCATCACCTGGTCGGGAGGGGTGAGGAAATCATCTGAGCAGCTCTTTCCCAGGATGGACGTTGGCATAACACCATGTTAATCTGCCACTTGTCAGAAAGCCCAAAGAACACGGTCCTGCACCATAAAAGGCACTGAAATTGAGGTCGGTCTCGGCCTGGAGTCTGGCATGATACTACAGATTAATCCTACTCATCCCCAACCGAGGCATGTAGCAAGAGTTGCGGAGATACTGCGTTCCGATGGGGTCATCATCTATCCCACGGACACCGTCTATGGTCTGGGCTGCGATATCAACAGCAGGAAAGCCCTGGAGAAAGTCCGCCGAATCAAGAAGATGGACAACAAGCGGCACATCACCTTCGTCTTCGCTGATCTCAAGCAGATAGCTGACTATGCTCAAGTAACGGACAACGCGTACAGAATACTCCGACGGTTCCTGCCGGGGCCCTATACATTTGTGCTCAGAGCGACCAAGCTCGTTCCCCGCATCGTTTTGACCAAACGCAACGAGGTTGGCATCCGAATCCCCGACAACGAGGTAGCCAGGGCTCTTGTCGACGAGATGGGCAATCCGATACTGAGCTCGTCGGTCCGCATGCCCGACGAGCAGCTTCTGGACGATCCACGGGAAATAGATAAGATCTACAAGGGGCGGGTTGATCTCGTCATCGACGGAGGGACATTCCTGCCGGAGCCTTCCTCGATCGTAAGCTTGCTCGACGACACTCCCACGGTGCTCAGGGAAGGCAAGGGAGATGTCGGCTTCTTTCAGTAGTACGTGGACCGGGCTCTGTTCAGGAGGACCGTTACTTGATCTTTGTTCGCTCGACGACGGTCTTGAGCGATTCGCCTAGATCCTTCAATCTTCCGGCTGCGCCTTCGAGTTGGGAAGCTGCATCGACATTACTGCGAATGGCCTCATCGATTCTGGATATGGCAATCGCCACTTGATCGACACCCACAATCTGCTGTTCGCTCGATGCTTCGATGACCGAGGCTGCCTGAGAGGACGCGGCAACGCTTTCCGTCAGCGACTGGATTGCTTCGCCTGCGAGAACCGATTGCTGCACGCCTGCGTCAACTGCCTTCGCACCTTGCTCCGTCGCCATCACCACAGCTCTCACCCATTTCCGAGTATCGTCGAGCATGGACCGCACCTGCTCGGTTGCGTCCTTGGACTGGTCGGCAAGGGTCTTGATCTCCTGTGCTACCACCGCGAACCCTTTGCCGTGCTCACCGGCCCTTGCCGCCTCTATCGACGCATTGACCGCGAGAAGGTTCGATTGGTCCGCGAGGTCTTTTACCGCTGCAATGATCTCTTCAATCGCCTCGCTCTGTTCGTTGAGTTTCAGTACGGTATTGGCAATTGATTCCATCTGCTCCTTGATCTGGTTCATCCCCTGAATGGTATCCTCTGTGGCCTGCCGGCCGGAGTTGGATATTTCCACAGCGTGGCGAGAGTTCTTTGCTACGGTCTTGGCCTGTTCCCCGGCAACCTGGGCCGCCTGCCTCACCTGTTCCACCGTAGTGGTAGTCTCCGTGACGGCGGAGGAGGACCGCGACGTGCTGGCGGCAAGTTGGGCTCCGGTCGTGGCTATCTCGGACGCGGACGCGGCCAGGACGCCGATGCCTTCGAGCACTTGATCCGCCTGATTCTTGAGCGAGTCGACCATTTGATTGAGGGCTGATCCGAGTCGGCCGACTTCACTGCCTGATCGGACTTCCATATGGCCTGTCAGGTTGCCGCCGGCCACATCCTGGACAAGACTCTGTGCCCGCTGGAAGGGCTTGGCGATCGCACCTGAGAGCAAATAGAAAATAAGCAAGCTGAGTGCTATCACGCAAGGTACAGTCCATCTCAGGAACTTCCTCGTCGATTCGTTGTACCCGGCAACTTTGGTTCTTTGCGCGGCAACAACAGCGCTTGCCGACTTCCTCATCTGGCCAATCAACTCGAGGAACCGGTCGAAATGCCGAGACCCTTCAGTTTTTTGCCCCAGTTGCGCTATAGGGGCAGGACTTTTTTCCGCACCCGGCTCCTGACGCATTTCCAAGGTCGGTTTGGCGATGGTTTGATTCCAAGATCGGAATTGCTCCTCAGCCTCGGCCAGAGCCGTCGCCTGCTCGGAGGACTGTCCGAGTTTCTCCTTGAGTTCGTCCAGCGACCTCTCAACAAGGCCGGTGGCGTCCTCATATTTCCGGAGGAACTCCTCATTCCCCGTCAGGGCAAAGCCACGAAGATTCGACTGAGCAGCCCGAGCATGCGCCTCGACACCCCACAGACCCTGAACCGGCTCATGAGACCGGTCCAGCACTTGATTTCCGGAATAGACCTCCGCCAGTCCGCGCAAGCCCAGGATCGCAACGATCACTATCACGGCCAGCGGGATAGCCGCGAAGCAGAGGATCCTCATACGCAGACCGAAATCGGTAAACGCTGCGATGATCCTGCGAGCGAAGCCCTTGCCTTTCGCCACTGCCCACCTCCTTGTCGCGTATCGGCCCCTCTGTCCAGTATGTGTTCAAACTGGTAACGTGCGACGTAGGTCCAGACTTCCCCTCACCTTCCTGAACGGGTCAGAGGGAGGGAACAAGCCAGCTCGGTTCAACCTAAAACGGTAGAACTTCCTCAGGTCCGACAGCCTTTCACTGGGGGCGATTCGTAGTGCTGTCCCACCGATGCCAAAGGAATCAGTGGCGGCAGCCCTACTTCCGTGGTTTTGCACCATACCCCTTCGGCTGGGCACGAGTCAACGTTGAACGTACCGTCACGATGGCGCCTTTTCGCAGGTGATTGGCACGTCACCGGCTCCGGCCACCCCGGGTCTCGCCCGATCAGATCACTCCCTGTTGAGCGAGGGAGTCCAGATCTGCCTCGCTAAGCCCGATCTCCGCCAGGACTTCCCGGGTGTGCTCGCCGAGTCCCGGCGCCGGCCCGTGTTGGGGTAGAGGTGAACCGGAAAATCGCAAGGGACACGCCAGGTGCCGTTTTCCGTCGGCTCCCGTGGCGGTAAGACCGCGGGCTTTTACCAGATGCGAGTCAGCGGCCTCTTCCAGCGTGAGCACGGGTTCGCAGCAGCAGTCGTGGGTCTTCAAGAGCTCAATCCATTCGGCCTGGGTGCGTCCCGCGAAAATCCGCCGCACTTCGGCCACTGTCTCCGGGCCGCCAAACTGGCTGCCTCGGAGGTCCTCCCGGTCCACCGCGGTGCAGAAGTTCTGCCAGAACTTGGGCTCGAGCGCGCCGAGCGACATGCATCGATGGTCCTTGGTCGGGTAGAGCCCGTAGCAGGGGAGGCGTCCGTTAAGGAACATCCTTCCCGGCTCGGCCTTTTCCATGCCGGCCTCCACACCACTGAAGACCATGGTTGCGAGCGAGAACGAGCCGTCGAACATCGCGGTGTCTATGAACTGGCCTTTGCCGGTCCGGTCCCGCTGGATAATCGCTGCAAGGAGCCCGGAGAGCCCCATGAGGCTCCCGCCAGCAAGATCCGCTATCTGGACACCTGGAATAACCGGTATGCCCTCTGCAGTGCCCGTCATCCCAATAACGCCGGCAAGGGACAGATAGTTGACGTCGTGACCGGCCCGTTCCCGGTAGGGGCCCTGCTGCCCATAGCCTGAGATCGAAACGTGGATGAGACGGGGCAAACGAGCGCTGGTCTCCTCGTAGCCCAGACCGAGGCGTTCCATGGTTCCCGGGCGAAAGCCCTCCGCCAGGATGTCGTGCGTTTCGAGAAGCCCCAGGAATAGCCGCTTGCCCTCGGGATGCTTGAGGTTCAGCGTAACGCTTTTCTTGTTGCGATTGACCGCTTCAAAATAGGGCGAAGTCTTCCCCGGGGCCCCGCCGGCCAGAGCACGGGCGTAGTCGCCTCCGACGGGGTTCTCTATCTTGACCACTTCCGCTCCCATCATTGCAAGGAGCCACGTCATGTACGGACCCGGCAAATTCATCGTCAGATCGATTATCTTGATCCCTTCCAACGCTCGCGTCATCACACACCCTTCCTGATTTCAAAATCTGATTCAGAGAGTCGATTACACGGATTCCCGTGGATCTTTTGCTTGCACGGTCCCCGGGCGTAGTTTCAAAAAAATATTCTTGCCGCTCTTCGGGCGTGAAAGGATAAAAGGAATTTTCATGTTACGCACGTCAGGGTAGAGGCGGCGGAATTTCATTCGTTCGAAAATGCATCGGTATTGCTCGCTTCGCGAAACTTGTGGCCGGATTAACCATCCGGATTGCGAGACAATACCGTTTGCCCGGAACCTTCAGCCTCTGTCTTCGCGACTTAGCCTTTGACCAGATCTCTCGCTCGGGCCACCACGTTCTCCACGGTGAAGCCGTAGTGACGCATTATTTCACCCCCTGGAGCGGAAGCTCCAAAATGATCGATGGTGATGGTATCTCCCTCGTCGCCAACCCAGGCGGACCAACCCAAGCGCGAGCCGGCCTCGATTGCGAGACGCTTTTTCACGTCGGGCGGCAGCACACTGTTCCGGTATTCGTCGGACTGTTCGGAAAAGAGTTCCCAACTAGGCATTGATACGACCCGAGCCTTGATATGATGTTCGCCTTCGAGTTTCCGCCGGGCCTCATATGCCAGGTGCACCTCCGACCCCGTCGCAAGTAGGAGAATGTCTGGGGTGCCCTGGGTATCGGCCAGTACGTACGCTCCCTTGGCCGTCCCTTCCATGGTGGGAGACTGTTCCGTATCAAGTATGGGGAGCTTCTGACGAGTCAGCATGAGCGCAACGGGCTTCTTTCGTTCCAGGGTGACCCGCCAGGCAACGGCAGTTTCATTCGCATCCGCGGGCCTGATGACGGTCAGATTCGGCATAGCCCTCAGCGACGCGACTTGCTCGACGGGTTGATGCGTTGGTCCGTCCTCACCCACTCCGATGCTGTCGTGGGTGAAGATGAAGATCGAATGGGTTCCCATAATGCTCGCCAGCCGCAAAGCAGGCCGCATGTAATCCGCGAAGACGAGAAAGGTCGCTCCATAGGGAATGACACCGCCGTGGAGAGCCATTCCGTTCACAATCGTGCCCATGGCATGCTCCCTGACTCCGAATCGCATGTTCCTCCCGCCCGGGTTGTCGTGACTCTGATTCTGAGAGCTCGCGATTATCGTCTTGGTGGAAGGGGCGAGGTCGCCGGACCCGCCCAACATGTTCGTTACCACTTCCGCGAACGCGTTGAGAACCTTGCCCGACGCGGCTCGCGTGGCAATGGGACCGTCTCCAGGTTTGAAAACCGGCATCGCGGAATCCCACCCGGCCGGAAGCTCACCCCGAACCTGTCGTTCGAAGCGCTCCGCATCAGCGGGAAAGTCCTCGGCGTACCGCGACAGGAGTGCGCGCCATTGCGCTTCCGCTTCGACGCCCCCTTCCATTACGGTTCGGAAATGGGAGCGCACCTCCTCCGGCACGCGGAATCGCGGCTCCAGCGGCCAGCCAAAAAACTCCTTCGTTGCCTTGAGTGCCTCCTCGCCGAGCGGTTCTCCGTGAGCTTTCTCGCTGTCCTGCTTGGGACTTCCGTACCCGATGTGAGTTCTCACCATGATCAAAGAGGGACGATCCGACTCCGCGTGAGCGTTTTTCAGCGCGGCTTCGATTGCTTCCAGGTCGTTCCCGTCCGAGACCCGTTGTACGTGCCAGTGGTACGCCTCGAACCTGGCTCCCACGTCTTCGGTGAACGCAATGGATGTGCTCCCTTCGATCGAGATGTGGTTGTCATCGTACAAATAGATCAGCTTGCCAAGTCCGAGATGCCCGGCAAGCGAGGCCGTTTCGGAAGACACGCCTTCCATGAGGTCCCCGTCGGACACGATGCCGTACGTGAAGTGATCCACGAGCGGGAATTCGGGACGATTGAAGTGCGCCGCGAGAAATCTTTCGGCCACGGCCATACCCACTCCCATGCCGAACCCCTGCCCGAGAGGACCGGTCGTGCACTCCACCCCGGTCGCGGGATCGTACTCGGGATGACCGGGTGTCTTGCTCCCCCACTGACGAAAGTTCTTGATTTCCTCAAGTGAGAGATCGTACCCGCTCAGATGTAGCAAAGCATAGAGCAAGGCTGACCCATGCCCGGCGGACAGGACAAATCGGTCTCGATTCGCCCAGCGAGGATTGCCTGGGTTGTGGCGCATGAGCCGGGTCCAGAGGACGTAGGCCATAGGTGCAGCCCCGAGGGGCAGGCCCGGGTGCCCTGAGTTGGCCTGCTGCACCGCGTCCGCGGCAAGCATTCGGATAGTGCTTATCGAGAGCTGATCCAATCCACCGTGAGAGTCTTTCATCAGCGATCCTCCGGATTTACAAGTAAGTTAGACGCGGCGCGCAAGACGAACCCAGGGGATCAACCCCCCGAAGATTCCCCTCTCTCTTGCTACTTGGCAGAGCTTCTGTGCGATCGGTTACGACGCGGCAATCTTACCCGATTTCGCCGGAATTTTCACGGATTCTTAACACCTAGTAATATCAGCATGTTATCCGGATCTGCTGTGGGCAATTCACAGGAGAAGTTGAGGCATACGTACGCCGTGGCCTTGTCTTCGATACGCTTCTGATTCTTCGTGTACGGAGCGATGCTCGTGATGGAGTCCGCTGCATTACCGGGCGGACGGAGAAGCACCACCTTGCCCGGCACAAAGGGACGCCTAAGCGTACGGATCATTCTTCCCGCGTCTTCGGAATCCGGGTCCGCAGCGACGACGACTTCGTACGACGGTCCGACCTCGAATTCGAGCGCAGTGAGGAGCTGCGTGTACGCGGAAGGAAAGCGTTTTACATTTCCCGCGAATGCTCGGAGGATCGAGTCAGCTCGCTGCTCCAGCTCGGGTTGTGCCGTGATACGAGCAAGTCTGAGCAAGTTCAGCATTGCCACTGAATTCCCCGAAGGCGTGGCACCGTCATAGATTTCCTTGCTTCTCACCAAGAGTTTTTCCGAGTCGCTCGCGGTGAAGTAGAAACCGCCGTTCTCATCGTCCCAGAAGTACTTCACGAGATCGCCGTTCAGATCGAGCGCGCTTCTGAGGTACCGAACCTCGAAGGTGGTTTCGTAAAGCTCGAGGAGTCCCCAGATGAAATACGCGTAGTCGTCGACGGAAGCTGCGATGCCCGCACGGCCTCGGCGGTACCGATGAAGAAGACGACCGGCCTTTGTGCGGAGCTTCTCGAGGACGAAATCTGCGGCCTTGCTTGCAGCCGCACCGTACTCGGGCCGGTCCAGTGTCCTGCCCCCTATCGCGAAGGCCGCGATCATCAAACCGTTCCAATCGGTCAAGACCTTGTCGTCCTTATGGGGATGCACGCGCGTTTCCCGCCTCGTGAAGAGCTTCTGACGAACGCTTTCCATCCGTGACCTCAGTGCGTCTTCAGTCGTGCCCGATTCGGAGGCAATCTCAGGTAAAGGCTTGCGCAAGTGGAAGATGTTCGTGCCGGTCATCTCTCCCGTGGCTTCCTCTCGGAAATTACCATCAGGCTTCAGGTTGAAGACTCCGGTTGCGAAATCCGCGTCTTCGCTCCCGAGCAGGTCTCTCACGTCCTGGAGGGTCCATACGTAGAACTTGCCTTCCTCTCCCTCACTGTCCGCGTCCTCCGCGGAATAGAACCCGCCTTCAGGAGCGGTCATATCGCGAAGCACATAGCTAAAAACTTCCCTCGCGGTGTGCGCGTACTCCGGCTTTCCCGTGGCCTGGTACGCTTCCGTGTACGCGATGGCGAGCATGGCCTGGTCGTAGAGCATCTTCTCGAAGTGAGGGACAAGCCACTCAGCGTCGGTGGAATATCGATGGAAGCCGAAGCCCACCTGGTCGTACACACCTCCCAATCGCATGTTTTGAAGGGTCTGTTCCACCATGGCGAGGGCCTTGCGCCGGTTGGTCCTCTTCCAATAGCGCATCAGGAAAAAGAGGTTATGAGGCGTGGGAAACTTCGGGGCCTGACTGAATCCCCCGTGCTGCTCATCAAAGCGCTTGAGCAGATCCTCGTAGGCCTGATCCAGGAGAGCCTGCCCGTGAACCTCACCGGGTGAATCGTCCGGCACCTGGTTGAGCGCGGTGAAGATCTTGCTTGCCGAGCTGAGCACATCCTCCCGGCGGGTGGTCCAGAGTTCCTTGATGCGCCGGGACAGGTCAATCATACCGATGCGACCGAACCGCGACTCACGGGGAATGTACGTGCCCGCAAAGAAGGGCTTCTTGTCAGAGGTCATGATGATATTGAGCGGCCAGCCTCCGCCACCGGTCATCATCTGACTGACGCTCATGTAGATATGGTCGATGTCGGGCCGTTCCTCCCGGTCAACCTTGATGGAGACGAAGGTTTCATTCATCAAGGCCGCGGCTTCTTCGTCCTCGAAGGTCTCGTGCTCCATCACGTGACACCAGTGGCAGGTAGAGTACCCGATCGAAAGATAGATCGGCTTGTCCTCTCTTTTTGCCTTCGCAAAGGCTTCATCGCCCCACGGGTACCAATCGACGGGATTGTTCGCGTGCTGGAGCAGATAGGGACTGCTCTCGTTGATGAGCCGATTGTGGTGTTTTCCTGAGAGTTCTTCGGAACCCCTTTGTCCGATGTCCTTCCCCGTCTCCGAAAGTGCGCTCATATTGGAATCTCCTCGCTCAGCCGCGCTGCCGCGCCGATCGCCGGTGACCGTGAGGAGCGCTTTTGTGGCAATCGCTGCCAAAAACACTGCCGCCACAACGATAAATATCCTGGGAAGCATGGTTTGGGCGCTCCTTCCGTAGTCAGATCACATGCCTCCCGCGCGCCCTTATGTGAAAGTATAGTCATCCCTTTGCCGCAGTCCATGCGGTGCGGGCGATCCCCCCGGCTTCACGAGCCTGGTGTTGCGGGCATAACAAGCTGATATCTTGGAAAAAGGTTGGATCTCTAATGCGGGCTGTCAAACAGAGATATGAGACCGGGTTGAGGCGCGCCGCGGCCCCCTACTCCGGCAATGCGCCGTGCCTCTACGGTGACCGCACGTGGTTCACGTGGACTGCTAAGCCTACAGCCTCACAGATATGCCTCCGTCCTTGCGTATTCTCCAAAAGTGCCAGACCATGAGCAGGGCCATGATTACGGGCAAGAGGACCACATGCCACACGTACAGCCGTACCAGCATGGAATCGGAGATTTCCGCGGAGCCGAAGAGTAAGACTGCCGCGCCGGACCCGACCAGCGGCACCGTCTCGGCGAGATTGCGCGCAATGGTGCGGGCCCAAAGTGCTCGGTCGTCCCAGACCAGGAGATATCCGGTGAAATCGACGAAAAGGGTCCCAATGAGCAGCCCCAGCCCGATGATCCAGTTGAATCGCCTCGGTGGACCATAGGAACCGGTGATGAAGACCCTCATCATGTGGAGCACAACCAGGGCAACCATCACCTGACCGCACCAGTAGTGAAGATTCCGGAGAAAGAACCCGTACGGGACCAGATGCGTGATGTCCTGCACTGATAGATAGGCGCCGGAAAGGGTCGGGACATAGTGAAGCATGAGAAGAACCCCGGTGACCGCCTCCAGAACAAACATCCACACTGCGAGGCCGCCGAGGCACCACGTGTACCCAAGCCTCGCGGAACGTTCGGGAACCGACGGGGGATGGAGGTGCAGCAGCAGCGCTGAGAACGATCCCTTTGCCATCTGAGTACTCGTGAATGTCTCCGCTGACCAGATCGGCACTTTTGGCCGCGGCACGCGATTCTGGCAGGTTTGACCGTCCGTGGCAACCCCTTGCGACCGTAATTTACCGATTTTCTTGGAAGTGTGTACTGGGGGCTTTCCGAGATCCCGGAAATGCGGTTGGCTCTCCGGCGCGTGAGGGACTCGGTAGGTGGCCCCCCCACCCTGGCCCATGAAAGTCCGAGACGGGGCACTATCTTGAGAGATATTGTCAAGGATATAGAGCGTCAACCTACTTAATTTACAACTTATTATCCAGCCTCAGCACGATTGGATTGTTTCTCGATAAAAAAGGTTGACAAAGATCTGGCATTCTTGTATAAGGATATTATTATATCTTTATATGAGGATGACTTGCTGAAAGACCATGCCGTCCATCTCTGAAAACCCTGACCGGGCACAGCACCTCGCCGATATCGTCAAGGCCATCGCACACCCCGTGCGACTGCGCATCGTCGCCATCATCGCCGCCGAGGACCAGCGGGTCAGCAGCCTGGTCGAGCGTTTGGGGACCACGCAGGCCAATGTCTCGCAGCACCTGAGAATATTGCGGATGAGCGGCCTCGTCACCACTGTCAGGAAAAATGGAGCCGCACGGTACACACTGGCCGAGCCCGGCCTCAAGGACCTGATCAACTGTCTCGAAGGCTGTGCCCACTGAACCAAGGGGCGCTGACTTCACAAAAAATACCGGCTGCTATGCCGACTCTGAAGGAGGAAGACCAATGACCGAAGACGTACAGGCCCAACTGTTGACCCTGGAAAAGAAGCTCGACGAGCTTCAGCCTCAGCCAGGACCGGAAAACAAGATCTCCATGGTCGTCTTTTCCGGAGACCTTGACAAGCTCCTCGCCGCGATGATCATCGCGACCGGCGCGGCGGCCATGGGAATGAAAGCCGTGATGTTCTTCACATTCTGGGCAACCGCAGCCCTGCGTAAACCCGATTTCGGGTCCAAAGGCAAGGACTTCATGTCCAAGATGTTCGGCTGGATGCTCCCCAAGGGCCGCAACAAGGTGAAACTTTCCAACATGAACATGGGGGGCATGGGAACCGCCATGCTTAAAGGGCTCATGAAGAAGAAGAACGCACCGAGTCTCGATCAGCTTTTCGAGCTCGCGGGGCAGTTGGGCGTAGAGATCAAAGTCTGCGAAATGTCCATGGATCTCATGGGCTTCAAGCGCGAGGAAATCATCGATTATCCAAATATGGAATTCGTCGGAGTAGCCACGTTTCTGGCACACGCGAAGAATTCCGCCAACCAGCTTTTCATCTGAGGAGGACGAGATGAGCGAGCACAATGCTACCAAATTGCTGGACGTTAAGGGGCTCCCCTGCCCCATGCCCGTGGTCAAGATCAGCCAGGAAATCAACAGCGTAGACGTCGGAGAGGTTATCGAAGTACACACCACCGATCCGGGATCGCTCTCCGACTTCCCCGCGTGGGCACAGACGAGCGGGAACGAAATTCTTGAAACCGATCAGCTTGACGACATGATCAAGATCTTCGTCAAACGACTCAAATAGACGATTCGGGAGTCTGCCATGATAGACAAGATTTTTTATTTCATCACGGTTCCGATGGTGTACTTCGCGGTTGCCTGGTGCATCGCCTGGATCGTGGTGAAGGTCATCGAGATCCTCAGGGCGCCGAAGACGCCCCCGACCCTGAGGATTTTCCCGGAAGGAAAAGACCCCGAGGACTGGAACACGGGCGGGCTCCCGGGAGCGATCCTGGATGCCTTCGGCATGTCCTCTCTTCGAACCAACAAGCCTCTGCTGTGGACCTTTCTCGCGCTCTTCCACATCGGTCTGGTGCTACTGATCCTTTCACACTTGGATCTGTTCCCCCAGATCAACATCATGTCTCCCGACTCCGCGAACATGCTCGGAGACGGAGCCGTTGGCCTCGTGCTCACCATCTGCCTGCTCTACCTGTTGTTCCGCCGGTTCCGTACACCGGTCCGAGAGATCTCCGTTCCCGCGGATTACTTGCTGCTCTTCCTGCTTTTCTGTTTGTTCATCTCGGGCGACGTGATCAGTTGGGGCAACTCCTGGACGCAAAGCGGCTTCGGACTGGGCAAGGCAGATTTCGGAGTTTATTTAAACAACCTGATCAGGTTCACCTGGGCGGATCCTGCTGTTGAGCTGGATCATCCGCATTATGCGATAATTGTGGTTCACGTACTCCTAGCGAACCTGTTCCTCCTGGTTCTGCCTTTCAGCAAGATCATGCACACCTTCTTTGCGGTGCCCATGACGAAGCTGAGACGGGGGTAACAATGGACGAAAAACAGAAAAAGGAACTCCTGGACGTCTTCGCCAACAAAATCAACCAGTCGATCAAAATGTACATGGAAAACTGCGCGCGCTGCGGAGCGTGCATTGAAGCGTGTCACGTGTACGCGGCTACTCCCGAGACGCGCTACTCCCCTGTGGGTCGAGCGCAGAATTTGCGGCGGCTTTTCGAGAAGTACCACAAGGCATCGGGCAGGTTCGCACCGTGGCTCAAGGAGGCCGTCGAACTCGACGACCGATGGATGGAGAAGGTCTACGAGACCGCGTTCTCCTGCACCGGGTGTCGGCGCTGCATGACCGTTTGCCCCTTCGGGATTGATACGCAGCAGTTCCAGGGCATAGCAAAGGCGATGCTCATCGCTGCGAATATGGAACCCAAGGTGCTTTCCATGCTCGCGGACGTATCGATCGCCAAGGGTGAAAACATCGACGCGACCAAGACGAACTTCGCCAAGGCCGTGGAGAAACTCGAAGCCGAGGTCGTAGAGAAATGGCGCCAGGAAGCAGGCAAGGACGCGATTCCCCTCGATGTGGAGGACGCGAATGTGCTCTACGTCGCGCTCGCGGGAAAGCATTCCATTATCCCCGCGGCCGCAATCATGAACGCGGCCGATGAAAGGTGGACACTCAGCTACTTCGAGGCGGTCAATTTCGGCGCGTTTGTCGGCAACCCCATAGCTACCCAAAGAATCGCCAAGAGGATTATCGACGAAGCCACCCGATTGCGGGTCAAAGAGGTGGTCATCTGCGAGTGCGGCACCGCGTACCGCGTCATGAGACATATGACCGGGAAGCACCCCTTCAAGGTCATCACCTTTGTCCAGCTCATGGAACGCTATCTGAAAGAGGGCCGCATCAAGGTGGACAAGACCAGGATCAAGGGTCGTATGACGTACCACGACCCCTGTCAGATCGCGCGAAACGGCGGCATATACGAGGCCCCGCGCTACGTCATCAACCAGCTCACGGACGACTTCGTGGAAATGGTTCCCAACCGTAGGACAAATTGGTGCTGCGGCGGGGGCGGCGGACTCGTCGCGATCGGCGAGCATGAATTCCGCATGATGTCCGGTCGTGTCAAGGCCGATCAGATCAAAGAGACCGGCTCCGTGATCACCGTAACCGCATGCGAGAATTGCCATTCCCAGATCTCTGACCTCAACGAGCACTACCAACTGGGCAACCGGGTTGAGTTCCTTTCAAGCCTCGTTGCGGAAGCGCTCGTCCAGGAAAAGACCGAAGAAGAGATTCCCACCCAAGAACGCGCGGCTGAAGTCGCGTGACCATCCCCCGTTCTCCGGGGAGGGCTCCCATCAGCAGATCGGCTCTTCCCGGAGACCTCCGACCCGTGCACCCTTGGTCGATCAACGGACCCGTCGCGCATAGGAGCATAGTGAAGTACGGCAGGCCGAGTCCTGCGAGACCCGGGTTGGCACCCGGAACGGAACCGATGATCCGGATACGAGGCGGAGAGAAATCAAGAGGTTGTTCACGTCCTTCAGCGCGTCTCGTAGCGGAATTTTCTCTGTGCCTTTGCGCCTCTGTGCCTGATATTCCCTCGTCTTCTTGGTGTGTTGGGGCCTTGGAGCTGGAAATTTCTTACTTCCCCCAATTTCCCGGTATGTTGGCAATGATCGCAGTCCTGCCGGCCCCATCTCTTGCCCCCTTTGTATCTCCAGCTCTCCTTTCCGCGCCACCCGGTTTGACATCGGAAAGTTGGTGGCCAACGTCTGTAAGGAGAGGTCCGCTTTTTTTGATCCGGTGCTGCAATGGTTGGCCGCACGGATAGTTCGTCTCAGCGGCCTCGTCATGTAATGTGTCGAGGAGGTCTCACCATGAGAGCATCAGCATATATAATCGCAATTACGGCCCTTGTTCCCATGTTCCTTGCCGCGGCAAATCCCGCGATGGCGTTTACCGTTGTCGGGGACAAAGTAGGATTGGCAGCAGCCACGGTGGCCACCGGTGACAGTGACCGAGGTTTGACCGTCCGTTCAGGGCCGTCCTCCACGAGCGCTCCCAAAGGTTATCTCCCGGTGGGAACGGAAGTGAAGGGGAATGCTCAATTCAAGAACGGTTACATGAAGCTCGTATCGCCCGTAAGCGGAGCATGGGTCAGTATGCAGCACCTCAAGCCCGTCGGCGGCGAGGCCACGGTTGCCTCCGTTGACAAGCCGGAACTCTGTTTGAGAATCCGGAGCGGTCCGGGAACGGGCTATGATAAGGTCGGCTGCGCTGAGCTTGCGGCAAAGCTGCGGTTGACGGGAGTGTGGACATCCGACAACTGGGCGCAAGTCGAAGCTCCGGTCAAGGGATGGGTGCTCGCATCCCAGATAACATCGGATCTGATACCACCGCTCTTTCTAACAGTGAACATTGAGGTAAGGAAAATGAGCGAGAGAT
>CAZCDS010000072.1:0-33232 GCA_964497585.1 uncultured Syntrophaceae bacterium | reverse complement strand
AATGCCCGGCAGGTCGTACAAAATCCGTCCGCGAAAATCAGACGGTGGATTCTGGGACATCTGATTTGTTGACATCATTGTGAATCGGTACTACGCTGAATCATTGTCGCAGGGCATTCTTGACCAAAAGAGTCAAAAAGACTAAGGTGGACTTCTGCGGTTTAACTCGCGGGATACGCCACCACGGAGGGGTGTAATGTCTGATTTTCAGGTGAGCAAGACGTACGCTGAGATCAACCGGAAAATCAAAGAGGGCCAGGCCGTCGTGGTCACGGCGGAAGAGATGATCGGCATCGTGCGGGACGAGGGGCCGGTGCAGGCAGCACGCACGGTGGACGTGGTCACCACGGGAACATTCGGGATCATGTGCTCCTCGGGAGCTTTTCTGAATTTCGGGCACACCAAGCCGAGGCTGAGAGCCAGTAAAGTGTTTCTCAACCGGGTCGAGGCCTACTCGGGCGTGGCCGCCGTGGACTGTTACATTGGAGCGACACAGCCTCGTGACGATGATCCTCTGAACAAGGTCTTTCCCGGACGTTTCCGTTACGGCGGGGGACACGTCATCGAAGACCTTGTCGCGGGGAGGGAGGTCCACTTCGAGGCCGTGTCGTACGGCACGGATTGCTACCCGAAGCGCTCACACGAAGCGATGCTGAAGCTGGAGGATTTTCCCAACGCGGTCCTCTTGAATCCGAGGAACGCGTATCAGAACTACAACTGCGCGGTGAATCTCTCCAAGAAGACCATCTACACATACATGGGTATACTCAGACCCGGGGTGGCGAACGCGAACTATTCGACATCGGGACAGCTCAGCCCGTTGCTCAACGATCCATTCTACAGGACCATCGGCGTCGGCACGCGGATATTCCTCGGAGGCGGAATCGGCTACGTCATCGGAGAGGGGACCCAACACAGTCCCGGCGTCGAACGGTCTTCCAACGGAGTCGTGATGGGAGGAGCGGGCACCATCTCCGTTCGAGGCGACCTGAAAGGAATGTCCCCGCAGTTCTTGCGAGGAGCGTCGCTGACGGGCTACGGATGCTCGCTCAACGTGGGCATTGGGATTCCCATTCCGATCCTTGACGAGGAAATGGCCCAATTCACAGCTGTTTCCGACGATGAGATCCAGGTTCCGGTGGTAGACTACGGGGGGGACTACCCTGAGTTCGGCGGGAAACCTCTGACGCACGTAACCTATGGCCAACTCAAAAGCGGGGAAATCGCCTTTGAAGGGCGACAGGTCGTGACCGCCCCCCTATCGAGCTATTCCGCTGCGCTTCACATAGCGGAGACACTGAAGGACTGGATCAAGTCAGGTCGGTTCCTCTTGGGAGAGGCGCAGGAAACCCTTCGCTCAGTGCCCTTCGAGGGCTTTAACAAGAACTGATGGGTGCGCGGGCAGCCGATCCGGGAGGAAAGCACGCGGCCTACCGGCCCGAAACTCGGGAATTCTTGAAGAGGCATTCGGGGCCACTTCGCGTGGGCCACCCATTCACCCCCACGGGTCCGAGAAGTTGAACTAGTCATCGAAACCACAATCTGGACGTATTGGCCTGTGCGGAGCTGCTTCTTGCGGAAGCCCCTCCCCGGTCAACCCCTAGTGAATACCCATGACCTTCTCTGTTGTTCATGAAGCGCGTACCTATCGGGATTTCGGTCCCTCTGGCCGATTCACGACATTCAGGGTGGTCGTTGAGACCTCGGACTTGTATGTCAAGGCCTACCGAGCATTGGAGAAGGAGACTGAGAAGCTAATCCGAAAATATCGTTCCCAGGTCGAGTACGCAATCGCGCGCAGATCCGAATTCCTCGGGAGTATGGAGCCGCTGGAAGAGCACGAAAATGACCCGCCCATCGCAGCCCGGATGATCGCGGCGGGCAGGAAGGCCGGAACCGGACCTATGGCCGCGGTTGCAGGCGCTATCGCACAATTCGTGGGACAGGAACTTCTTCAGTGGTCTCCTGAGCTGATCGTCGAAAATGGAGGAGATGTCTTTCTCAAGGTGGCTCATCCTGTGGTAGTTGGGATCTTTGCAGGGAATTCCCCCTTCAGCAGGAAGCTGGGCATCCGCGTGGAACCGACCGTGCTGCCTCTGGGGGTGTGCACCTCGTCGTCCTCCGTCGGTCCGTCGATGAGTTGGGGCAGAGCCGACGCTGCGACTGCTGTCTCAAAAGATGTGGCCCTGGCCGACGCGGTGGCTACACAATTGGGGAACAAGGTCACCCAGCCTGGTGACCTGAAAGACGCCGTCCGCTGGGCGGTTGAAGTCCCTGGCGTGGAAGGGGCACTGGCAGTCATGGGCGACAAACTCGCCGCACTGGGAGATCTGGAACTGGTCCCGCTTTCCGAAAGCGACAAAGAGGTGAAACCATGAAATCGGAAAATGTCCTGCTCATCTTCAAGTCGAGCATTATGTACAAGCCGGTGATCTATAGGCTGGCCAGGGATTTCGATCTCGTCTTCAACATCCTCGAGGCCAAGATCCTTCCCCGCCGGGAGGGACGGATCCTGCTGGAACTGAGAGGCGACGCTGATCAGATCGACAAGGGCTTGGAATTCCTCAAGGAGAACAGTGTCATTGTCGAGCACCTTGCGGACAAGATCTGGAGAGAAGATGATCTTTGCGTCCATTGTGGAGCATGCACCGGCCTCTGCCCCACAAATGCGCTCAGCTTGGTCGCGCCCACAATGGAAGTGGCATTCGACGTGCAGAAATGCGTCGCGTGCGGCATGTGCGGGCTGGCCTGCCCCTTCGGCGCGATGAAAGACATCACGCTCTTTGACCCCTTTGCCGAGGGACGCAACGGCCAGTAATCCCCGAGCGACTTGTCTCCGTATCGGGAATATATGGCACCAGGTGCCCGGCAGTGAACGTCCATCATGCTCTTCGGTGTCTCCCTTGACTCGCACTGCGCTCCAGAATGTCGGGCAGGAGGGAGAGGCCGCCGCGCAACAGATAATATGTGAATGGGTTGCGAAAACAGTGGGGTCGCCCCCTCCGGGCTCGGTTTAGCTCAAACCCTTTGAAAGGGCCTCGATCAGCTTGAGGAGCTGTTGCTGGGCTTGGTGGGATATTTCGACAATCTGGAAACCCGACTGGAAATCGTCGTTCTCGTCGAGCTTTTCCGTCCAACGACAGACCACGTCGAGCTGAAAAGGATCGATATCCGGGAAGACGTCAGGCCGTATCAGAAGTGTCCGGACTTCTCCGACTTCAGACACCATCCCGTCGACACTGAGACCCTTTTCGCCGACGTCGCCGAGGGAACCTGTTTCCCGGAGGGTCTCGTCAAACACGGGAATCCATACTGTGGCAGGTTCCCGGGGTTCTTCGCGTCTAAGCCGGTCTTCAAGCGTTATTTGATAGGTAGGCGTCGAGGCCCGTCGCGCGTTGTCCCGGGGGGATCGTGCAGCGAGAATCTTGCTCGCGACGAGTTGGAGATCTCTGGGGGAGAGCCGGTATTTCTCCATCAAAGCCGAATCGGTCATCCCCGCCTGAAGATCTGTCATGAAGTCCTTCGCAGAGATCCTGCGTGTACGTTGCATTGATCAAGTTTCCTTGTCCGAGCGGGCACCAGCCTAGTATTGAGAACGACCGCGAATTTCGGAGCCCGCCACGGGCGCATCACAAGATCGGCGGCAGCCGTCTCGGTCGTCATTCAACGTGCGCAATTGGTACTCGTCGCCCCGCAACCTTGCTGATCAAGAAGCAGCACCGATACCGGGTGTCTGCTCCTCACCTGCGATGGAAATGCACGGACCCGCTAAAACGGAAGATCCGCCGATTTCGCGACTCGGCGGACCCAGATACCGATTCTTGGTGGTGCGGTGAGGGATCAAATCCCTCATCCTTTGCATGCGATGCAACCGCGTCACACCATCAAAGATAACAGGTCCTTAGCTAAGACCATCCATCGCCAAAAGTGTAGCATCTTCCATAGCGATCTTCAACTGAAAGACACGCCCTGCACCAAGAACCACTGAAGATCTCAGGAGAACACACGTACGTACATGTGGTGCCGTTTCATAGAATGGGACGGAGAGACCAAAAAAAGAATCGGGGGGGCATCTGATCGAAAGTGCTGTCTCCAGCTTCCGGGATTGTCCCGGGTCCTGTTCCGGTCAAAGCTCCTTGCCGGCCTGCCCGTTTCAGGCGTGGTTCCTGAGTTGCAGCTCCACGGGATGGGGATTCAAAAAGAACTGCTCCTTCAGATAAGGTTGGTCGTATTTTCGCACGTAGTGCGCCAACAACGTGACCGGTACGATGAGGGGCACATAGCCCTTTCGGTAGTTCTCGATCGTCTCGAGGAGTTCCTGCTTTTCGTCCGGGGTAATCTGCCTCTTGAAAAAGCCCATCACATGGTGGAGCACGTCCGTATTTTTTCGTGGAGTCGTTTTCAGTCTCAGGGCCTCCATCAGCATACTTTGATACTGTGCTTGGAAGGTGTCGAGGGGATGGCCTTTGATCTGTGCGATCATCTTACCCATGAGCCTCATGTGTTTTGGACTGTGAGACATGATAAGGAGCTTGTGGCGCGTGTGGAATTCGACGAAGGCCCGGCGGGTCGGCCTCGGTTCCAGGGTTTCCCTCCATCGTTTCAGGACGAAGAGCGCTTCGATGAAGTTCTCTCTCAGCTTGGGATCGTGAAGTCTCCCGTCCTCTTCTACCGGCAGCAAAGGGAAATGCTCCATGAAGGCCCGGGCGAACATCCCCACTCCCCGATTAGACGGCATGCCCTTCTCACTGTACACTTTGACGCGTTCCATCCCGCTGCTGGGAGACCCCTTCTTGAAGATGAAGCCGCAGAGGCCTTCCTTTTCCAACGCCTTGACTTTCGTGGAACACCAGTCCACCATTTTACGCGAGTGGTCTTTTCCCGTCTTTGTGGTAACGAATCGAGGTGAATCAGGGTCGCCAACGAGTCGAAACGCTTCCCTGGGAATGGGGAACCCGCATTCCACCTCAGGACATACAGGGACGAAACGGACATACTGTGACAGCGTGTCGCAGATGAAGGGATCGCGGCTGTGACCGCCGTTATAGCGTACGTTCTGGCCGAGAAGGCACGCGCTGACCCCAAGGGCTATGGGCGTTTTCATATGAACTACCCCTTTCCGCAATCCAGAGCCACGGTTCTCGCAATGAACCCGGTCACTATACCATATAGTGTACGTCCTCATAATGCGGGTAATGTAAGCAGTTCACCGTCTCCCGCGCCTTCGAGGAGGCGAGATTGGTTTCAGACAGAGATCGCCGGCAGACTGACTGCCGGGGTCTCTCATCTTCGCGTGAACTCCAAGGAAAGAGATGCAGCAGGTCAGTGAATTCCGGGTCCGTACGTGCAATGAAGCTTCCCCGAATCCTCAGGGCGATTTTGTTCTGTACTGGATGATCGGCAATCGGCGCGCCCGCTGGAACTTCAGTCTTCAACGCGCGGTTGAATGGACGCGCGACCTGGGGAAGCCCCTCGTGGTCTTGGAAGCGCTAAGATGTGGCTACAAATGGGCCTCCGACCGACTCCACTCGTTTATCTTGGAGGGCATGAGGGACAACGCTGCGGATTTCTCAGAGTCTGCAGTCCTCTATTACCCTTACCTGGAACCCGAAGACGGAGCCGGCAAAGGGTTGCTCAAGGCCCTCGCGGCCCAGGCCTGCTGCGTGGTGACCGATGATTTCCCGTGCTTCTTTCTTCCCCGCATGGTCGCTTCCGCAGCCCGGCAGGTTCCCGTTCTTCTTGAAGCCGTAGATTCAAACGGTCTCTTGCCGATGCACTGGAACGACAGGGTCTTCGTCAATGCCTACAGCTTCAGGCTCTTCCTTCAGAAAAACCTCGAGACCCATCTTTACGCGTTTCCGGAACCCAATCCTGCCCGTGAAGTGCATACTCCGAAACTGGGGGAACTTCCCCAGCGGATAACTGATCGGTGGCCCTTTGCGGACATGCAGTTATCTCAAATCACGAGCGAGTGGCTTGGCGCTTTTCCGATCAATCACGCAGTGAGATCTTCTCCTATCCCCGGTGGCTCCGGGGCTGCCAACAAAAGGCTTGCAACGTTCTTGGATTGCTCGTTGGAGGAGTATGCCGAACGCCGCAACCACCCCGATGCCGACTGCACCAGCGGTCTTTCACCCTATCTTCATTTCGGACACATTTCCGTTCACCAGATTTTCGCGGAACTCATGGAACGAGAAAACTGGTCAGTGAAGAAGCTTTCCACGAAGGCCTCGGGAAAGCGTTCAGGATGGTGGGGCGCCAGCGAGAACGCAGAAGCGTTCCTCGATGAACTCATCACCTGGAGGGAACTCGGATACAATATCTGTAGCCATCGGTCCGATTATGACCGGTACGAGTCTCTCCCCGATTGGGCACGGCGAACACTGGAGGAGCACGCATCGGACCCCCGACCTTGGCGATACTCTCTCGAACGGCTCGAAGCCGCGGATACTCATGATGAACTATGGAATGCCGCACAGACACAACTTGTCCGAGAAGGCCGGCTCCACAATTACCTCCGCATGCTGTGGGGAAAGAAGATCCTGGAATGGTCTTCGTCTCCTCGACAGGCCTTGGAGCGCATGATCGAACTCAACAACAAGTATGCGCTCGACGGTAGGAATCCTAATTCGTACGGCGGCATCTTCTGGGTACTTGGCCGCTATGATCGACCGTGGGGCCCGCAGAGACCGGTCTTCGGCAAGCTCAGATACATGTCTTCTGCGAGCGCGAAACGCAAGCTCAAGCTCGCGCGCTACCTCGAGAAATACGGCCCTTGAGCGCTTTCAGCCGTGAGCTTGTGCGATGCAATCCCGAACCTCCGAAAGACACGAGTGCGGGATGCACTGAATCGCTGTATATTATGAGAAATGAGCATTGCAGTCCGAGGAGGGACGTCATGGTCAATTCGCCAGACGAGAAAAGTCGCGGTTGCCGCGGTGGTCAGGATGCCCTGAGCCCTGATACAGAAGCATCTCCCATGGGTTTATCAGGCTTCTCCGCGTCTTCTCACCGAGACGATGGGGAAGCTTCTCCATCCAAGCGAGATGCAGGCAAACTGGAGAGTGAGCTTAAGGAGCTCTTTGAGGCACAGAAATTTGCGGTACTTGCAACCCACTGCTCGGGAAGCCCCTACGGAAACCTTGTCGCGTTCGCATCTTCCGAAGACATCTCCTCGCTCTCGTTTGTCACGAGCCGATACACCCGAAAATACGAAAACATCTCTGCTAATGGCCGGGTGGCCATAGTCATCGACAGTAGGTCCAACCAGCTTCGAGACTTCAGCGATGCCATGGCCGTAACAGCGCTGGGCAGAGCGCTTGAAATCGAGGAGCCGGGGAAGAGCGATCTTCTCAGGTGCTACCTGGAAAAGCATCCTAATCTCGAGGAGTTTGCCACGTCACCGTCATGCGCGCTTTTCTCGGTGGATGTTGAGAAATACATAATTGTATCACGATTTCAAGATGTTACAGAACTATGTCCCAACCGATGAAACGAACCCTGCCTTGCGAAGATGCGAGATGCGGACTGACGCCGAGATGAAGGCGCGACAGGGTCGTTAAGAGCGTTGGCACGGTCCAATCTCGGAGTGCCTGATGACGAGGGGGAGAGCTCTCGTCGGCCCCCTTTCTCTAAATAACCAACCATAATGACGGAACAACGACAGGGCCGAGAAAGACGACGGAGGTTTTCGGTCATGGTACGAGAATGTCGTAACACGTAGCGTTTCTTTAAACTGGTTACGAGCGCGATATGTGACCGCTTCATTTGTTCTTCCTGACGGGCAATACTACCGCATTTGCGGACGTAATAGCCGGCCAGCTAAGCAGCATCGTTGGAGGCAACGCGAGAAACCGAAAAAGTACGTCTGAATCGATAAAACACTGAGTCCCTTCTGGACTTGAACTGGATTTCACAGGTCGAAGAACAGGGCTATGCTAGATGGGTTTCGCTTGACGGAGGGATCAAGGCTGAGCTACGGTCAGCATCGGAAAAAACGAGCGTTTTCAATAATAGGACGCCTATTTTGCCTCCGTCTGATCATAAACGAAAGGATACGGGGACTTTCTAGCCCCTGGACATCAGTTCCCCGAACCTGTACCAGTACCAAGACTCTCGGAAGGGCAGGACCACGCATAATTCCGGTTGAAAGAGATCCAGATGAGCCGATTCTCCTTCGCAGGAAAGAATGTCATAGTGACGGGCGCCAGCGGTGGCTTGGGTTCAGCGCTCTCAGAGAGACTCGCGAACCAGGGCGCCAACCTGATAGTAACGTCCCGATCGAAGAAAGCTTTGGATGACCTGGCTTCACGTCTTTCCGAAAGGACCCGAGTCATAACCCTCCCGGCGGACCTTTCAGTCCCGGGTCAGGCGGAAATTCTTGCTGCACAGGCACTCGAAGAGGCCGGTCATGTTGACGCCCTGTTCAATAATGCCGGAATCGGCTATTTCGCCCTTATGGAGGAAGCTACCGAGGAGAATATCCGTCATCTATTCGAGGTGAACACCTTTTCGCCAATTGCTCTTGTCACAGCTCTGATACCGCACATGAAAAAGAGGCGGAGCGGTCGAATCATCAACATCGTCTCAGCAGCAGGCCGGGTCCCCATTCCTACTGTTGGCGTCTACGGTGGCAGCAAGTCGGCCCTAGCGGTAATGGCTAATACCATGCGACTCGAACTTGAAGCGGCCGGCATTGAGGTAATCAACGTCTATCCCGGGACGATCGATTCATCTTTCGAAGAGAATGCGCTCCGGGAGGAGAACAGACCGGGTCTTTGTCCGAGGGACCACTGTGGGGTTCCCAAATGGGATATTGCGGACCAGGTTATGAAAGCCGCTGTGGGCCCACCTGGAGAGGTGTGGCTGGAGTCTCAAGGAAGATGGCTTTCCGTCGCAGCACTTATTTGGCCGAAGTTCGTGGATAAACGTCTTTCACCAGTGCGGGACAGAGTGACCAAGGCAACCTCACGAAAAACGAGACGCTGGAGACTGGTGCAGGTGGAATCAGCATTAGCCTGCAACCTCCGATGCGTGATGTGTCCCTGGCAGGAAATCCGTGAACAGGCTGAAAACAAGGCAATCATGACCGAGGAAGTCTGGGACGCGATTCGGCCACACCTGCCCCAGGTCCGGTCCATCGATTTCACTGGTGGCGGGGAACCTTTGCTTCAGCCGCAACTCACTTAATGGGTGGCAGAAGCAAAGAAAGCAGGCTGCGAGACCGGGATTTTGACCAACGGGCTCCTGTTGAGCAAAGACCGGGCGGAAAAACTTATTGAGGCCGGCCTCGATTGGATCTGCGTATCCATGGATGGCGCAACGGCGGAAATCTACGAAAAGATCCGCCAAGGATCGGATTTCAATCGGGTTTGCGAGAATCTGGGAAATGTTGCAGAGGTGAGGAGCGGACGGGTTCCGAAGACGATGATCAACTTTGTCCTCATGAAGACGAACTTCCATCAGGCGGAAGAGATTGTTAAGCTGGCGAAGCATCTCGGAGTGGACCAGGTGAACTTCAAACACTGCGACGTGACTCGCGGGGAACACGGAAAAGGATTGGGCCTCTTCTCCAGAAATGTATCCAAGGATATTAGACGCTTGGAGAAGGATCTGTCAAAGGCGAGGAGTCTGGCGAGGAAATTGAAGGTAGCGACCACGGCCGCCTCTTTCAACCCCCAGGAACAACCGGTATGCGATCAGGACCCCAGAAACTCCGTGTTTATCCGTTTCGATGGATCAGCCGCTCCGTGTATCAATCTGGCCTTTGGAGGCCCTACGACCTTTCTGGGGGACCAGGTGACTATGCCGACGGTTCATTACGGGCGCGTTCAGGATCGCGATCTCCTTGAATCGTGGGAGAGTGAAAGGTGCAAATATTATCGGGACCTTTTCGATGAAAGAGTCAAAGCTTATGAGGATGTCTTTGTGAAAGCTCTTACAGGGGGGGTACGCCCGGGTCACGAGAGACTGCTGAAGATGGCCGTCGATGCGATGCCTGGAGCCGCAGAAGGGTGCAAGGTCTGTCATTACTTGTATGACGTATGATTTTCTTATTGCCGCGGCTCCTGCGATTGGCCTTTGCCCCGTGTAAACCGCATTTGGGGATTGACGACTACTATGACTGTGCAAGTTGGTGGTTATCACTGGGTCCTCGCAGGGGATCCGGGACGATTATCGAGCCTCGGGTATTGGACCGGGTCAAATCACCATGCTTCAAGGACACGGTCAATAGACGCTCGATTTCTCCATTTGCCGGGGACAAATCCGGCGGCGCTCTCTGGCAAAGTGAACAAGCTCAATCAAGAAAATCGGTCTCGGTGCAAAGTCATTTGCGGGGCCGACGGCTGAACAATACAAGTATTGAAAGAAAGGACACGTCATGGATTTGACAGAGTTGTACCAGAAAGGTGAAGCATTCTTCAGAACAAAGGATTTCGGTCGCTTGCTGGATTATGTGGAAACGGGATTCATCCGAGAAAACGACCGCAAGATCATAGATTCCTATACGTTTCGCCAACAAGCGATAGACGGCCCGAAGGTTTCAACAGCGTGCAAAGTGCTGGGCGTTCAGCTTTCCACGCCTGTGATAATGTCCTCAATGACTATGCCGATTCCCGCCGTTGCAGACGGCGCCCTGCTAAGCCTTGCACGCGGCTTGAAATCGGCCGGAAGTCTTATGTGGACAGGAACCCCTATCCCGCAGAACCTCAAAGAGATTGCAGCTACCGGAGTTCCACTCGTTGCCAATGTGAAACCCTTTGCTGATAGAGATAAGGTTCATGCCACCCTCGATCACGTAATCGAGCAAGGGGTTACGTGGGTGGGTATCGAGGTTGATGCAGGCCAGGGAACCAAGGTCGGCGATCGTGAAATGGGTATTGACTGCTCGCCATTGTCCCTGAGGGATATTGAGACCATCAAGAAGAGGGTGCCCATTCCATTGGTCTGTAAGGGCATATTGAGCAGAGAAGATGCGGAAAAATGTGTTGATGCGGGAGTTGATGTCGTTTTCGTCTCAAATCATGGGGGGCACACGCTCGACTATCTACCACACCCTTTTCAAGTCATGGACGAAATCGTGGAGGTTACCAAAGGTAAGACCGAACTCATTGTGGACGGGGGAATTCGCCGGGGGAGCGATGTCTTGAAAGGCTTGGCTTTCGGTGCCTCGCTGGTGGGATTGGGTCGACCGATCCTCTATGCTCTTGCTGCCGGGGGCGAGGAGGGCATTACCGATTTGCTTGGAGGAATCACTCGGGAGTTGGCTCGACTGATGTCCATGGTGGGAGTCCAGGAGCCGAGGAAGGTGACCAGGGGAATCTTGATTGAAAGGTAGAAGATACCAGAGTCCCATACCAAAAAGCTGACGGTGAGGTTCGGCAAGAGCTCCCTGAAGTGGGGAAACGCGGGACGTGATGCTGTACCCATGACGCCATCCCAATATTTTTGCCCTTGACCACCTAAGAGCCCAATATTAACTCTATAGTAAGGCTAGTCGCCGCGGGAGGCGGGCACGGTCGGATGCCGACCCGCATTCGTGGAGCATGCCGGGCACCTCGATTCAGAGAGGGGTGGAATTTGTGGTTTGCCTGGCGCAAGAGGCAGCCTCCAGAAAATTGAGCAAGGGGGAGCCTCTCAATGTATGAAGTCGCGCCGATATCCTCGAAGAGTCGAAGGAGGAATCACATTCACTCCTTCGTTCTGTTTACGGGTATGGTGATTCTCTGTTCTTTTGTGGGCTGGTCCATACTTGGCATCTCGGGGATTGTGTTGCTTGGGGTGGCCATCACCATCGTCCTGCTTTTGGGTCCCAAGGTATCGCCCCAACTGATTCTCAGGATGTACCGAGCGGCCCCGATCACTGCACATGATGCCCCTGCTTTGACGAGGCTGGTTCACGTCTTGTCCGAACGCGCCGGACTTGGGCGCGCTCCGAAACTCTTCCACATACCGAGCCCCATTTCCAACGCAATATCCATGGGATCGTCGGATGATGCGGTCATTGGACTTACCGATGGGCTTATGCGGAACCTGTCGGCACGAGAGATAGCAGGAGTGCTGGCCCATGAGGTGAGCCATGTCCGCAATGACGACGGGAAGGTCCTGAGCCTAGCCGATTTGGTTAGCCACCTTGTCAACACCATGTCCTGGATAGGCTTGCTGCTACTCTCTGTTAACCTGCCACTTCTCCTCATAGGGGCCTTCGCTATTCCCTGGCTCCTCATAGCGATCCTGATCCTTGCGCCCACCATAAGTGCTTTAATGCAACTCGCCCTGTCACGGACCAGGGAGTTGGAGGCGGACCTGGAGGCAGCGAGAATCACGGGAGACGCCCGAGGATTGGCATCGGCTCTGGCAAAGCTTGAAAGGCTGCGGGGCGGTCTGATGGAACGCATATTCTTCCCAGGCAGAGGCGTGCCTGAACCCTCATTGCTGCGCACACATCCCTATACCGAAGAGAGAATCCGGAGACTGCTTGAGGTGGAAGAGGAGCTGGCCGGTACACCCGTACCGGAACCACACAGTCACATCCAGAATGAACACATGCCGGAACACATCCCGCATCTGCCTCGCTGGCGAGAAACCCGCTTGTGGTACTGAGAAAACATTGGTAAGAGTTCACTAGTGCGGGCCTTTTTGCAGACAGAACCGCGCTGGTGAACTCTCGGTCGAATGCCTTGAGAGGAGCGTCATGCAAGGCAGGCCGGCTTCATATTCCATTCTTCTCATTGACGATGTGGGGTCCCTCCTCCGGATCATGGCGACGGGAATTCGCAGCATGGGGCATGAGGTCTACACCGCAACCTCGGGAGAGGAGGGCATGGAGATCTTCCGGAGCAACCATATCGATGCGGTTGTGTGTGATCTTGGCATGGAGGGAATGGACGGGTGGGAGGTAAGTGAGGCAGTAAGCCGGGAATGCAACAAGAAAGGATTTCCCAAGACGCCCTTTGTTCTGTTGACCGGCTGGGGTGGGGAGATCCAGGATGACGAGAAGCCGGAACGGTTCGGTGTTGATCGCGTTATAGAGAAACCGGCTGACCTTTTCCGTTTGCTCGAAGTCATCGACGAAATCGTCGCCCGCTCGGACCAGCAGAGCCCTTGCGCTGAATCCTAACGCTTTTCTAACAATCGAGTAACGGTTTCCCAATCGGATAAGTGGAAACTTCGTCTGCACAATTGCCGGCCGGAGGGGCCGCTCTTCTCACACGGAAACAGTGAGGAACCGCTTAATTAGAGATGAGGCGGCGGCCGTGCGACAGAGGCTCGAACGCGTCGACAAAAGTCTCAGCTCATAGGTGCCATGGTCAGAATTCTCTTCCTTTGCACCGGCAACTCGTGCCGCAGCCAAATGGCTGAAGGTTGGGCGCGGCGACTCAAACGCGATTCCATCGAGGCGTTCTCGGCCGGGGTGGAGAAGCACGGACTGGACCCGCGCGCAGTCAAAGTGATGGCAGAGGTCAGTGTGGACATTTCGGACCACGAGTCCAAGCTCGTGGAAGAATTGGCGGATCAGGAATTCGACTACGTTGTGACGCTCTGTGACAAAGCCCGTGAGAGCTGTCCTTTTTTTCCCGGAGAGACCGTTGTCGTTCACGAGGGATTTGATAATCCGCCTGTCCTGGCCGACAACGAACCTGACGAGGCCGGGAAGCTGAACCACTATCGCCGTGTGAGGGACCAGATTAAAGCGTTTGTGGAGACACTGCCCGACGCGCTCACCGATCGGACGGCATGATACGATCAGGGCAACAGCCCTCGGCAGGGGGTCGGGCAAAGAGGAGTCTTTGGACTCGATTTCAATGGTGTTCGCCACTCATCCAATTCACGAGGACCGAGAGTAAACATCCATGGCAAATGAGAAGATCCTGGTTGTCGATGACGAGGAAGACATACTCGAGCTGATCCGGTACAATTTGGCAAAGGAAGGTTATCGAGTGACCTGCGAGGCATCAGGTGAGGGTTGTCTGAGAGCGGTCAGCGAGGACCCGCCGGACCTGATCCTCCTCGATCTTATGCTCCCCGGGCTAGACGGCCTGGACGTGTGTCGGCAGCTCAAAGCAGATTCCAAGAGCAGCGGCATCCCTATCCTCATGCTCACGGCAAAGAGCGAAGACGCGGACATCGTGACGGGTTTGGAACTGGGCGCGGATGACTACGTGACCAAACCCTTCAGCCCTCGTATCTTGCTGGCGCGGATCAGGGCGGTTCTGCGCCGCTTCAAAGCGGATTTGGTGCCGGACGACAGGATCGTCAGAATTTACGGGCTCGTCATCGATCCCGCCCGTCACGAGGTGACCGTCGAGGGCAAGCGGGTGGAACTGACCGCGTCGGAATTCCGCATTCTCAACTACCTCGCTCTCAGGCCGGGCTGGGTATTCACGCGGGACCAGATCATCACCGCGGTCAAGGGCCAGGATTATCCGGTGACAGAGCGGTCGGTCGATGTTCAAGTAGCCGGCTTGCGAAAGAAACTGGGGGCCTCCGGCCAACTCATCGAGACCGTGAGGGGCGTGGGGTACCGTTTCAGGGAATAAGATGACAAGGAAGCGAAAGCTGCTCTGGCAGCTCTATCCATCCTATCTTATTATCATCCTCGTATCGATCGCGGCGACCGCGTGGCTCGCATCCACCGGCATAGAGAGCCTGTACGTGGATACGGTGGCGAAGGACTTGGAGGCTCGCGCCACTCTCCTGGAGAAGCTGATCCAAGATCGGTTCTCCACGAAAGATGCGAAAGCGCTCGATGCACTGTGCAAGGAAATGGGTCCTCGCATTGGCTCCAGAATTACGGTCATCCAGCCCGAAGGCACCGTCCTGGGCGACTCGGACAAAGATCCGGCCCGAATGGATGACCACTCTACAAGGCCTGAGGTGAAGGAAGCACTAAAAGGTGGACTCGGAATTGTCCAACGGTACAGCTTCACGCTGAACAAAGAAATGATCTACGTGGCCCTGCCCGTAACCCGCGACGGCAGTGTCGTGGGCGTGGTGAGGACCTCCTTGCCCGTTACGCAAATGGACCGGACGCTCCGGACCATTCACCTGCAGATGGTGGCGGGGTGTCTCATCATCGCCGTGCTGGCCGCGCTCATGTGTCTTTACGTGTCTCATCGGATCAACAGACCCATTTCCGGCATGACACGGGGTGCGCTCAGGTTCTCCGGCGGCGACCTGCAATACCGCCTGGAGGTGCCAAACACGCAAGAGTTTGCGAGCTTGGCCCAGGCTCTCAACAGTATGGCTGCCCAGCTACACGCACGGATCACCGAGATTACGCGCCAGCGCAACGAACTGGAGGCCATGCTCTCCGGCATGATCGAATCGGTCCTCGTCATTGACAGAGACGAACGCGTCGTACGCGCCAACAAGGCCGCCCAGGAGCTGTTCGCGTTGGACTCAAAGAGGATAGAGGGAAAGGGCATAAGGGAGGTGGTACGGAATACGGAGCTCCACCGGTTCGTGGAGAGGACGCTCTCCGGGGACGAGCCTATTCAGGGAGACATTGTATTTTTCGGCGAACCCGAGCGATTCATTCAGGCCAACGGAGTTCCACTGAGCGATCCGGACGGCAAAGGAACCGGAGCGCTCGTCGTCCTCAACGATGTCACTCGTCTGAAAGCGCTGGAGAACATACGGCGGGACTTTGTGACGAACGTGTCTCATGAGCTGCGGACTCCTGTCACCTCGATCAAGGGTTTCCTCGAAACGCTAAAAGACGGCGCGGTCGACGACGCGGAAAATCGGGAGCGATTTCTCGACATCATCATCAAGCACACCGATCGTCTGAGCGCGATCATCGAGGACCTGCTCAGCCTCTCGCGAATAGAGCAGGATTCCGAACGAGGAACCATCCAGCTTGAACATGCGCCGATCGCCGATGTCTTCGACGCAGTGGAAAAGATGTGCCGCGAAAAGGCAGAGGAAAAGGAGGTGGAGATCACCTTCGAGTCCGAGCCTGGGCTCAAAGCACACATCAATCGAACGCTTCTGGAAGAAGCCCTCTTCAACCTCGTAGACAACGCCATCAAATACAGCGGCCGGGGTTCCACGGTGAAAGTCCGGGGTGAACAAACCGAGGATGCGGTCGTCCTCCGTGTCAAGGATCAGGGAACCGGAATCCCCAAAGAGCATCTAACCCGCATTTTCGAGCGTTTCTACCGTGTGGACAAGGCCAGGAGCAGCAGCGAAGGAGGAACCGGGCTCGGTCTGGCCATTGCCAAACACATAGTGAATGCCCATCACGGCCGGATCGAGGTCCACAGTTCCCCAGGCGAAGGGAGCACCTTCTCTATACACTTGCCCCCGGATAAGGAGTGAGAAACACAATGCGAGTAAGACTGAACCGAGAGACGGACAAACTCAAGAAACGTCTCATCGAGCTGAGTACCCTTGTGGAGGAACGATTTCGCCTAGCGGTAAAGGCGATCGAATGTCGAGACGGGAAGCTCGCCAAAGACGTGATCGAAGGCGATATCGAGATTGACAATCTGGAAGTGGATCTCGAGGAGGAATGCCTCAAGATCCTCGCGCTCCACCAGCCGGTCGCGGACCAGTTGCGCTACATCGTCGCGGTTCTCAAGATGAACAACGATCTGGAGCGGATCGGAGATCTGGCCGTCAACATCGCAGAAAGAGGGGAGTTTCTCGCTCAACATGAGAACCTCCAAATTCCCTTCGATTACTTTACTATGTGCCAGAAGGTCGACGGAATGCTTAAAAAAGCCCTCGACGCGATGGTCAACGTGGACCTCCAGCTCGCCTATCAGGTCTGCGTGGAGGACGACGAAGTGGATTTCATGAAGAATACCATGCAGGCTCAATTCGCCCAGAGAATTCGATTCAACAGCGATAACCTGGACGCCCTGATCCACCTCTTTCTCATCTCACGTCACCTGGAGCGTATCGCCGACCATGCCACCAATATCGCCGAGGACGTGATCTACATGATTACGGGCCAAATCCACCGCCACCGAGGGGACGAATTCGATTGATACCCACTCGCTTTCTAGAGAAGTAATCCGGCGTCTGCCCTCGACTCCGGTCCGGCGTGCGCCGAAGGGGGAGGTCTGGTCGATCCCGTTCGGAATTGGGGTACTGGCGGCCTGTCACCGGCGCACAATTTGAGACCGTTGTTGTGAAACGGATTAGCGAAGTACCGCGTCCGGAGCTGAGACGGGAGCCCTTTACATGAGGGCTCTCCCCCGAATTGTCCCCTCCTCCTTCCAACCCCTATTCCGCTCCCTTTACCACTACGAGCAGCATTTTGAACCGTGTCGGCGCGCTCAGGGAGTGGGGAACGTTCGCGGGCATGACGACGACCTCACCCCTTTTGGCCATGACAGCCTTCCCACCGATCGTGATCTTCGCTTCACCGTCGAGGATTTGAACGAACGCATCACCGTTCGCCGTATGCGTGCTCAGGCCCTCTCCTTCCGGGAACGCGAAGAGGGTCAGGCTCACGGCTTTGTTCTGTGCAAAGGTCCGACTGACCACCTGGCCTTCTCGGTATTCGACGAGGTCCACCAGCGATAGTACTTCCGAAAAGGGAATATTCTTAATAAGCGTCCGTTCGCTCACGGGGTTTTCCTTTCTAGGCCCCGATTCGGGGCGTAACGCTAACCTTTTTGTCGATTCGAGATGACTCGCTCCTAGGTTTCCTCGACCTGGATGGCATGCTCGGGGCAAACCGCCTCGCACGCTTCGCACCCTGTACAGAAACGGGGATCGGCCACCCGGATATCCCCGTTTTCAGCCTCCAGCACGTCTTTTGGGCATATGTTCGCGCATTCTCGGCAGCGTGTACACTTATCGTCTTTTATCAGCGGTTGGAACATGAGCACGACCTCGGTACTTTGGTTGGACGCCAAGTTTCCGGCGGTTCGTTTCTGTCGGAGATTCCACGGAGCCGGCATACTCCTCATGATTCAATGTAATCATCAGACCTGACGTTGACCACCCTGCTGAAGAAGCTGCCCGACCCAATCGCCGAGCGAAGAAGGCCATTCTTCTTCGCTTATTTGTGCACTGGCCGTGGCAGCTCGAGCGGGGCTCTGAAAGGGTTGCAACGCAGGGTCCAGGAGACGTGCCCCGTGAATGGAGCATGTTGCATTAAGTGCTCGCTCCAACAGGTCTTTCAGTCAATTTCCTGGATATCCGCGGTGTCTTGAATGTCAATACAGCCAATTACGCTCTGCGCACCCGGGCAGAAGGTTATGTACGAAGCCAAGGCATCTTTGGCGTCTTCGACCTTCCCGCGAGGAACCTTGATCGTATAGTTGACCCGAATTTGGGTAATCTTGAGCACGTTGTCGACGTCTTCTATGTCGCCCTCAACGTCCGCCCAATACGTCTCCTCATCGGTGGTGATATGCTTTTCGGCCAGAAACCTGGCCAGTGTTCCCAGCATTCAAGCGGCAATGGCAGTGATCATGTGATCCAGGGTCGCGGGGTGCTCCTTTTTCGGCTCCAGCTTATAGAATTCCTTGATCCCACCGTGAACGCCGTAAAAGACTTCTCCGGAAAATCCCTTGATGACGGCCTTCCTTGTAGGTCCCTCCTCACGGACGATCCTGCTCACTGAAGTGTGCACAACGTTGCCCATTTTCCTCTCCTTTTCTCACGCAGATTAAGGTACCCTCCCTTGACCCCTGCGAATTCACTATCGCATTATAGAAATAATCTATGCACTGAGTGCAGGCCACGGAAGGCCGAGTGACGAAAACGAGAATTTTTCGGTTCCTCGCGTAATCGCCTGCCTTGCGATTCCGTCAGATCTGCAAGGGATTGGAAAAAAAGGGAAATGGCCACCTTGTCAATCGGTGATCGACTGCGGCTCGTTAACCTCGAAAAGACCCTCGATCTCGGCCGCTTGTTCTTCCAACCCCCTTTTTGGCAGCGTGTTTGAGGCCACCACCCGGCAAGGACGCTACGCCTTCCGTGTTCCTCCTCGACAGGGCCTGCCAGCCTCTCAAGGCCCTGCCATCACACGCAATTCATCCTGCCATTTTGTGAGGTGCGCGAATCCCCGAAAAGGCAAAAAAATCCCCCAACATCCGGGTGAGGATGATTGAAGGCGGAAATGGATATGAGTCGAGCCGTCGCTTTACAGCCAACGGGTTTGCCGTAAGGCGGAGTCGCCCGTTGACAAGTCGAGAAATGCGATAAGTAATGAATTTTATATTCAAAACTCTCCGGCTTTATGAGCAAGAGCCGCCCCATCGAAGGATGAAGCGGCTGGGAGAGTGCATTAATCGAACTCGAAGCATATGTACCCACGATCACCAATGAGGATAGGGTCTGAGGGTGGAACGGGCGCGAATCCGACCGAAGAAGTGAGGACGAGTACACCTGTAGAGAATATGGGCGCAGAACCGGCCCCGGCACGAACATGAAGCTGTTGGTAATAAAGTCCCACAGTCCCGTTTGCAATCCATGGATTGATCGTTGCGTCTTTCGCAATGTTGCACCATGTCATCGTTGCATTGAGAGGTACCACAGCTCCAAACAACGTCGGGCTAGTATCAATCGGGACGCCAGTAGTGATTTGGCGGGGGCCATAGATTGCGTATCCAGTGCATGGTCCGCATGCTTCTTTTCGCGATAGGGTCTTTGTTGACGGTGGACTCATATAGTTCCTGTCCACCTTTTGTGTGAGCAGTCTCCTCAGATTACGCGGACTTCTGAAGATCGGTTCAGGCATCCCGAATGGGCTCTCACCGTTCAACAAATTGGAGAAATCCAAGCCCACGTTCACGAAACCGCCCACCGTATGGTACCAGCCGTTCACCGGATCGTGGCCGGTCCCCGCCTTCGCGCTGAACATGCCGTTCCGGGTGCGTACCTCGGCCTCTGTGTTCCAGCCGTATCGCTTTGTTCCGATGTCGAACTGGTATGCCGTCGCCTTGAGCCTCAGATCAGCCCCGTACTCACCCAACTCGACCGAGTAGCGGGCTGATACGTCAAAATTCCCCGGTCCATTCCTGAACGCATTGATGATGCCGTTCCGTCCCTGGAAGATGTCCCCGTAATAATTGAATATCAGTTCTATAAGGTCGTTGCCAGCGCCGAGAGCAGCCATCTCAAAGCCCAGTCCCCCTGAGCCGTACCATCGGCTCCCCAGCCTTGTCGTGTCGTAGAAGCCATTGACGCCGAGCATCAGACTCGGGCTCAAGAGCTTGCGATACCCACCCCCGATGGAGAGGTCCGTTCGCTCATTGAAGCCGCTTCGCGTAGTCGTAATAGTAGTGAAGGCCGGTGGGCTAGTCTCCACTCGACGCCAGATCGAGGAAATTGTTTTCCAGAAATTGGTGAACTCCGCGTGCGCCTCTCCAAAGAAAGCCTGATCACCGCTAACGTTTGCAGGAAGCACATAGTCGAGACTGAGGCGACCCGTGTTGATCCTGTTGCCGAATTGGTACAGATACCCGATCTCCAGGTTGGAAATGCGGGGAAGGACGTCGCTGAACATTCCGCTGTTCAGATAGAGGGAATTCGATCCCTGGGGCAACCCCGCGGTGGTTCCCGGCATACCGAAGGGATTCGTCGGAGCGAGATCGAGCCCCGCTCCTGCCGGGACCCCCTGTGCCCCGGCGGAAGTGATCAACGCGCAGGCGAGAAGAAATGCTACAGAAAAAGCGAACAGCCTCGGCTTACGACTCCAGGTATCCATAGGACACCCCCAAGAGAACAGCAAGGCTTAACCCTCACTCTCCCCTCCGCAAAGAAGGCGGAGGATCAGGTCTCAAGCGACAACATCAAGAATATTTTGAAATTACTGGCGAATATTAGACTACAGGACGGGGTTCGTGTCAAGGCAATTGTCGCCAAGCTCAAGGCCAAAGGCCCCATCTCCTGCACGCGTTTCCTGTTCCACCCGACGAGGAGTGGTCCGATCCACGCGGCCGCTTCTACGGAGAAGATCCGTTGCCGAACCGAACCATTTCGGACCCATGCGCATCTGAACGATCAGGGGACGCAAAGTATCAGAGACCAGGGAGGTAATCGTCATGGCGGAGCAAACCGAACAAGAAGGCCGGGTAGAGGACGAAGAAGTGGAAGGATCCTCAATCCTGGGCGAGTCACCTGAATTGTCCGGGGAGGATTTGAACCTCCGACCTTTGGGTTATGAGTGCAGAAAAAGGGCCTTTTCACCCACCGCTACCACTTACTACCGAGGCCGTTCTTTGATAATGATATCAGGGAGCTGCCTCGCCTTCCATTACCATCAAGTATTACCGAGACATACCGCTATTAGCCACCAATATGGACACCAATGGACACCTAAATCGGGGTAAGTGGTCGAGGGTCTGATGCTGAGAAAGGTCGGTCCTATAGATAGCTAGAGGCGTGAGCGCTCGCCATCAGGACTTGGTCCCCCCTGCGCGCTCATCATAGAACATCAAGATCATTAAACGCTTAGACCAAGTGTCTCAGACTCTTTCTTACTCAATCCCTTATCGATTCCCGTGTCCGCTGACGTTGAACTCAACCTGAAAGGTGTTGGCCATCTCTGTCTCTATGAACCGAAGGAAAGCTGGGTAATCCTGAGGTCGTTCTGGACTCTGGTTATCCCCGGGTACTGGGCGGCGATTTCCCCCGCCCGCTCCTTGTCCTCCCTGGTTGCGATGCGCCCGGAAATCGTTGCCACACCGCCTGTTTCCACACCCACTTCGACGTCTCTAGCAATGACGGCGGTCACCCTTCTTCTGATCAGCGTTTCTACTCTCTTGGCCATGGCCATGTTTCTGAGCTTCTCGCTCAGGGTCCGTTCATCCCTTGGCTGGACCATTCTCCCCACAGCGGCGATGAGAACCTCCGCGGCAGGCCCGGCGTCGAAATGATCGGTGTTCAAAATCAGATCGTACAGTCCCCAGTCTCTCGGGTCGCGGTCAAAAATGGTCGTTATAAGGTTTCTCCGCTCGTGATCGTATTTTCGGACGTAGTCCCAGGCCTCGTCCCTGGTGACCTGGAACCGCTCCATCAGTCTCTCGACTCTTTTGTCGGTAGGCGCGACGATCCGAGCCCTGAAAACTCCGGGAACGTCCCGCAGGACGACCTGAGATCCCCTGCCGATAATGACCACACTGCCGCGGCTGGCCACTTCGTAGGTAAGGGCTTCAAAGAGGCTGGTATAGGACGGCCGATCAAAGAAGATCCGCTCGAGGAAGTTTGGGCCGTGCTCCGACTCATAGATCGCACACGCGTCGCTGTAGTCCGGATCACAGTCCAGGGCCAGCTCATGTACTTTCTCGCGGCTGATCAGGTCCAATCCCAGCTTTCTGGAAACTATTGCGGCTATCACGTCGCCAAGAGCACCGACTTGCCTGGAAATGGTTATAATCGCCATTGGTTACCCTCTCTCCTGGTGTCCCTTTTCTTCCCGTGGCCTGTCGCTTTGTCGATTTCCACCTCCGGACACCTTGAATCTCGTATCCTTGACCATCTGGCGATGGCGGCAAACTGGAACGGTTTGGTTTGGATCCCGGGTCATCTCTCCGATGCACAAGGAGCTTTTTAATCCTTCATCTATTTGACAGAATCTCAGTTCGCACCAATGGCTCTGCGTAATTAATTGCCGCATCGGCTCTTCCAACTCACCCGTCGGAATCTCTTTATTTTACCAGCACCGATGGAAGCCAGGTAATGGTTTCAGGCCATAACACACAGATAATCAGGCCCAGCTCCATCAATCGCCAGAAGGGGAAGGCGCCCCAGTAGATCTCTCCCGCGGTCACCTCCGGTGGGGCTACGCCTTTGAGATAGAAAAGGGCATAGCCGAAAGGTGGTGTGAGAAAGGAGTCCTGCAACATCACAGCCATGATCACGATGAACCATAGTTTGTCAAATCCCAGCTCTGCGGCTATGGGCAGAAAAATCGGGAAAGTAATGAGGACGATGCCGATCCAGTCAATAAACATGCCAAGGAAGAACAGGATGATCATCATCACAATGAAGGTGACCCATTTGCCCAAACCGATGCCCAGGATCATTTCCTTGACCACGTCGCCGCCGCCGGTACCCATGAAAACTCCGGTGAAACAGCTAGCACCAACGAGGAGGATGATCACCATGCAATTTGTCCGCGCGGTGTTGACCACCGCGTTATAGAGTCCCCGCCAGGTAAACTTGCCGTAGACTACCATCATGAGGAAAGCCAACGCGGCTCCCACGCCGGCTGCCTCTGTGGGCGTGGCCCATCCCAGAAAGATGGATCCCAGGACACCCAGAATGAGAATCATGGGGGGAATGAGTGATTTGAAAACCATTTCGGTTAGTTTTCCCCAGGAAACCGCCTGTCTCTCCTCCAGGGAGAGAGGGGGGCCTAAGTCGGGCCTGAAAAAGCATTTTATCAGTATGTACACGATGTACAGGGCTGAAAGGATCAGTCCGGGGATTACTGCTCCGGCGAATAGCTTACCCACACTGACGGCGGGCACGCCGGACTGGTCAGACATGATCACGAGCATAATGCTGGGAGGGATGAGAATCCCTAGAGTGCCACCCGCGCAGACCGCTCCCGACGCCAAGCGATGATCGTAGCCGTATTTGATCATCACCGGCATGGCCAAAAGGCCCATGGTCACCACCGAGGCTCCGATTATGCCGGTGCAAGCCCCGAAGAGGGTGGATACCACCACGACGGCTATGGCAACGCCTCCTCTCACCGGCCCGAAGACGTGGCGCATGGTGTCGAAGAGGTCCTCGGCTACCCCTGATTGGTCCAGGAATTGGGCCATGAAGATGAAAAGGGGGATGGCAACCAGGATGTAGCCATCCATGATGCCGTAGATTCGGTTTATGAACAAATAGAAGGAGTCGGCCCCCCATCCGAAGTAACCGAAAATCACCGCCAGGCCGCCCAACACGAAGGCCAAGGGGTGGCCCATAAAAAGGCCAATCATTAGCCCCAGGAACATCCCTATGGTAATAGCTTCCGGACTCATTATTCCTCTCCCTTGGCCACGATCAGGATGCTGCGAATGAAGTTGGCCGCCCCCTGCAAGAGGAGTAGAGCCGCTGTCACCGGGATTACCATCTTGACATACGGGACCACCGGCAAAGCGGCCGAGCCGCTAGTCTCATGCTGGGCCCAGGAAGTAGCGGCATAGATCCAGCCTTCCCAGAGAATGACGGTGCAAAAGGGGAAGAAAAAGATCAGATACGTGAATACATCCAGGCTCCCCCTGACCCGAGCAGAGAAGCGATTGTATATCAAGTCGATGCGCACATGCCCGTGATGTAGCAGCGTATACGCGGCCACCAGCATGAAGTGGGGCCCGAAAAGAAACAGCGTGACCTCCGGCGCCCAGATGTGGGGTGCCCTGAAAAAGTACCTCGATACAACTTCGTAAACGATGAGACAAGTGAGAGGGACTATTAGCCAGATGAAGATCCTACCGCTCCACTCGCTAATGCCATCAATAAACCTCAAGATCTTTTGGAGAAGCACCATTCCCACATCTCTCCTGGAAGACGGGGTTGGGGCCTCCCGAGACGCGCGCAGAGGCCCCGAATCCGGTTACTTGAGTTTCTTCAGTGCATCAAGAACCTTGTCTACGTAGGCCGGCTGGCGGCCGAAGCCGAAGTCGCCGGTCATGTCGCGCCAATCCTTGTACTCCTTGAGGTAGAGCATTTGAGACTTGAGGATCTTTGCGTATGTCGGGGACTCCTTCGCCTTCATAATGCAGTACTTGCCGGCCAGCTCCTCAAGCTTCTTGAGGTCCTCTTTGCCGAGCTTTACGATCTTGATGCCCTTCTTCTTGAACTTCTCGATGGCCCTGGCGGAGTCGGCCTCGTAGAAGGCAGTCGCCTTGAGTGCCGCGGCCTGGCAGGCGTATTTCAGAACAGCCTGATACTCCTTGGGCAGGGCGTTGTAGGCCTTGAGGTTCACCATGACTCCGATCTCGGAAGAAGGCTGGAACCAGCAGGGCACGCTCCAGTACTTGGTGATCTCTCCAAAGCCCATCTCCCAATCGATGCCGGGGCTGCTGAACTCGGCGCCGTCGAGTACACCTCTTTGCATCGCCAGGTAGATCTCGCCGCCGGGCATCTTGACCGGGGCGGCCCCGATCTGTTGGAGAATCCAAATGGTAGCCCTCGAAGGCGTCCGGAGCTTGAGACCCTTGTAGTCACCGATCTTCTTGATGGGCCCGGTCTTCTCGGTGGTGCGGAAGCCCGACTCCATTGGGGTGGCGCCCAGGGTGAAGTAGGTCATTCCGTACTTTCCGAACATCTCTTGCATCAGTTCCAGACCACCAAACTGGTACATCCAGATAATGTAGTCCATGTTGGTGAAGCCGAACGGGAAGGAGCCAAGGAAGTCGAAGGCCGGGTCCTTGCTCACCCAGTAGGAGGGCCAGTCTCCCGCCATCTGTATGGTTCCCTTGGAGCAGGCGTCGAAAACCTCAAAGGCCTTCATGAGAGAGCCACCGGGAAAGTATTTGATCTCGAAGTTGCCCCCTGTCATGTCCTTGATATACTTGATTAGCTCCTTTTCGCCGTAATAGAGGTTGATGGAGGGAGCCCACGTAGTGGTCATCTTCCACTTGATCTTCTTCTCGGCCGCGCTGGACATGCCAAGCACACCTAAGACCAAGCCCCCCACCAACGCCATGATCAACAGCTTGTGCCAAACACTTCTCCTCATGCTTTAATCCTCCTTTCTAGCAGTAACATTGACCGAGCCGATATGTTCTGTGTCGTTCTCACCTCCTTTCAAGAACCTCTCCTTTTCAATTCTCCTGCCCTCAAATCCCTCCTTTTGATCTTACCAGTGGCCGTCATGGGCAGCGCATCCACGAATTCCAGCTCCCGGGGATACTCGTGTGCTGCCAACCGGGTTTTGACGAATTCCTTGATCTCCTCCGCCAACTCCTCGTCCCGAGCCACTTCCGGTTGGAGGACGATGAAGGCCTTGACGATCTCGCCCCGCACGTGGTCAGGTACTCCAATCACCGCTGCCATTGCCACGGCAGGATGCTTGATCAGGCAGTCTTCGATCTCGGCAGGCCCAATGCGGTACCCGCTGCTGGTAATCAGATCGTCCGTGCGGCCAACGAACCACAGGTACCCGTCCTCGTCCTTCCGGGCCAGATCCCCGGAGAGACACCAATCGCCTCTGAACTTCGCTCTGGTGGCCTTCGGATTGCGCCAGTACTCCAGGAACATTACCGGATCCGGTCTCTTCGTGGCTACTTCTCCCACCTCTCCCGGCGGCATCGGCCGGCCCTGATCGTCGATAATTTCAACCACATGGCCCGGAATGGCCAGCCCCATGGAACCTGGCCGGACCTCAACGATGTCCGCGCAGTTGCCCACGATCAGGTTCACCTCGGTCATGCCGTAGAATTCGTTGATCGTAATCCCCATGGTCTCGCGGCCCCATTCTAGAAGTTCTTCCCCTAGGGTCTCTCCGCCCGACCCTATGGTTCGCATGCTGTATTCATAGCGACGGCCGGGATTGGGCACCTGTCGCATCATCTTCAGCGCGGTGGGAGGCATGAAGGAATTCCGAACACCGTACTTGGCCAGAATATGAAAGGCGTGTTCCGGATCGAACTTCCTTGCTCGATGGGCTACAACCGGGATTCCGTGGTGCCATGCGGGCAACAGTGCGTCCAGCAGGCCGCCGGCCCAGGCCCAGTCCGCGGGGGTCCAGAACAGGTCCCCCTTCTGAGGGAAAAAATTATGGGGAAACTCCACACCGGGCATATGGCCCAACAGCACCCGGTGAGCGTGCAGAGCGCCCTTGGGTGGACCGGTGGTGCCGGATGTGTAGATCAAGAGAGCCGGGTCCTCAGCCTCGGTCAAAACGGGTTCGAAACGACTGGAGGCCTTGCTCAGGGAGCCCCAGAAGTCCAAAACATCGTCAGGTGCTTCGCCCTTGGCTTGGACAATCGTCTCCAGCCCTGGAAGTTGGTCCCTGATGGCCAGCACCTTCTCCACATTGGCCGCATCGGTGATGATGCCCTTGGCTTGACTGTTGTCCAGTCTGTACTCCAGAGCCTCCGGGCCAAACAGAGTGAAGAGTGGTACTGAAATGGCACCGAGCTTGTAGATCGCAATGTGTGCCAATCCGGTTTCAGGGCACTGAGGGAGCAGGATGCCCACGCGGTCTCCCCGATCGATGCCGTGGGATCGCAGCACATTGGCCAATCGGTTGGACAGGATCTCCAGGTCCCAGAAGGTGTATTTCTCGACCCTTCCCCCCTCGTCCTCATAAACCAAGGCCAGCCGGGAGCGCTCTTCAGTCCACTTGCTGCAGACATCGACCCCTATGTTGTAGTAATCTGGAATCCGCCACCGGAAAGCGCCGTAGACCTCCTCGTACGTTCTGGCCGGCTGAAGCATGACATCTCCTTAAGTCGTAAGCTCTAAGACCTACCAAGTCCCACCAACCGGGCCGTTATGGGTAGGATACTGGTGCCCAATGGAGAAAAAGCCACCCGGAAACCCTTCCAACCCCGACCCTGGCCATCAGCCTGAGAAAGAAATTCTGCCTTCACTGAAAAGAAGACCACTACATGATATCTTGCATCATCTAGTGCTTCGATTATAGTACCCTCACCTTGGGACGGGACGATTTCGTGGGACACCATGACCTCTCTTGAGGAAATAGCGTCCGTCATCGGTTTTCACCACGGCACCAGCGGCCACCAGCCCCTGCAGAGCCTTTCCCTCATAGTCCCTCAGGCCGAACTTGGCCCAGCTCCGCTCGGCATATGGAAGCCCTACCCCGGACGCGTCGTCAAAAGCCTCTTGTCCTTCCAAATCCTCTATGATCTTTCTGGCAGCCCGGCCCATCCGCCAAACCATTACCCGGCGGGTGAAGATGTAGACCGCGATCAGGATTCCAATGGCGAGGATCAGTTTCAGCTCTTCGTTCAAACTCAAGTCTGTGAGCCTTTCTCCCGCCTCGGGACCGTGTGCAATCAGCAACACTTCGGCGGTATCATCCGGTCGAGCCAAGGCCTCTGATCGAGGCACAGCCAAGACCATTGGGCCGGTTTCTAAACGTGGGTGCAAGAACCAAACTGTACGAAAATCATGACGGCTTGAGTCACAAGCCTGAAGTGAATACACTCAAGAGGAGAATCAATCCGTTCACCAAGGCGCACAAAGATGTGGCGCTAAGTCGCTAGAGCCAGGACTATTGCACAGTCAGCGCCGGTATCTGTCCGAGATTATCCTCCAGCTGCTCCCTCGCAGGCATCTCGAGACCGGTAACTGCTTTCTCTCAGTTCTCCGGGACCTTAATAGAGTGGCGCCTCGCCTCGGAAGATCCCCCAGCCACGCAAACTGGTAGCAACCCTTCTTGATAAACGGATGTATCGTTATCACAAACCATACGTCATCAGAGGCCCGTCAGTCAAGTATCATCTTCGCCACCCAGCTATGAAGACCTATCGTGAAGAGCAGCCGCGCCTCAGGAACGTAGGTGTGCTGTGGGGGTGAGCGGTAGTCCCAGAAGATCGACGGTGAGTCATGATCATCCCGGAAGACCCCACGGAACGGAAGAAATGGATGATGGATGTCCTCCGGGGCTACGGAGAGGAATTCCTCATCTTCGAGCCAGAGGAACGCTCATGTCTTGCCGCCATTTTGGCGTCGAGGTTGACGTCCCAATACGACCCAACAGTGCCTGATAGTGCTCAAACGTGCATGATTTGTTCAAGGATATCCTGGCTAAGCCGCTTTTAGAGTTTTGAAAACAGTGCCTTCACACCAAAGGGGTAGGAGGTTCAATTCCTCTCCTAAGACTTGATGAATGCAAGAAGTTGAGTCATGTGGTTGCACGGCCTTTTCCTCGACCGCGCCCATCGCGTGATATTCGCCCTCACCGCGCCCCCCAAAAAGGAGGCATCGCAAGCGATAGTGCATATTCAGACCGCGGACTCTTTATTGAACGTGATGCGCTCTCTGACCGATAGTTTAACGCCATCGGCGGGGTAATCCTACAAATACTCGGTATTATGATGAATGATTTCCTTTTCGCGCATGGATCTCGCGAGGAGCTCCACCGGATGCACGACCTGAACGGATTGCGTTTCCAGGTTCCCACGAATCTGTAGACGGCAGCCGGGACACCCGGAGGCTACCATGGAAGCCTGAGTTGCAGCTATGGCGTTCATTTTCTTGCCGGTTATGCCTGCGGCCACGTCCGGATGTTCCCACTGAAAGGTCCCTCCGCCGCCGCAGCAGTCGTTTGCTCCCCTCATTTCGACGAATTCCAGATCGGGGATGAGCCTGAGTAGGTGTCTCGGTTCCTCTTTTATCGCCTGACTGTGCACAAGATGGCAAGGATCATGATACGTCACGCGACCTTGAAGCGGCCCGAGGTATTTCCGGAGATCGAATCGCGACAGGAACTGAGCGATGTCCAATACTTTCTTGCCGACCGCTCTTGCCGGTTCCGCGTCATGCCCCATCTCCTCCAAAATATGGATATATTCTTTTTTCAGAGCCGTCCCGCATGTAGCACAGTCTGTAATGATTGCATCAACATTCTCCGAACCAAGGATTTCGAGATTGTGCCCAATATTAGCCAAGGCCATCTCTCTGGCCCCCGATAAAAAAATAGGCAGGCCGCAGCACATTTGACTCCTCGGAATAACGACTTCCACCCGAAGTCGCTTCAAAACCTCTATTACCGATTGCCCCACACCTTCGAAGAGATAGTTGGTAGCACATCCAACAAAATAGAGCACTCGCCCCACCTTCGGTCCGGCCGGGTAAATGGTCTCAGGAAACTGCTTCAGCAGGGGTACCGCGTTAAGCCGCGGAATCCTCGCGTACGGAATCGTACCCAGTTTTCCGCTCTTGGCAAACATCGCCAGAAGCGTCGGGCCGAAAATCCGGCCCCAATACATGGCAAAAGGCAACAAGCGAGAGCTGCTAAGAAGATGGAAGATCATTCGCTTCTGCCAGGATAGCCCGAACTTGTTTTCCAGCTCGTACCGCATCGCCTTCATGAGACGATCAATTTGCAAACCGCTGGGACAGTTTACGCTACAACTTTCGCAGAGCAGACAGGTGAAGAGAAGGTTGTGAAAATGCTCGGACGGTTCCAGTTTGTCTTCCAGCACCTTTTTTATGAGCTGAACTTTCCCTCGCGGCGAAGCGCCCTCGAAGTAGAGTTGTTTGTACACCGGACAGGCGTTCATGCACAGTCCGCACTTAATGCATTTATGTACTTCTTCTCTCAGTTGTTCGGAAATCATGATTGTTGGTCCCCGAGGAAACTGCCAGGGTTCAGTATCCCTTGTGGGTCAAAGAGCTTCCTGATGCCCCGCATCATGTGCAGCGAGGTCTCACTCAGTTGTTTGGGCAGGTACTTGGACTTGGCGATGCCTATACCATGCTCTCCGGAAATCGTCCCTCCCACGGAAAGCGCATAATCCACAATCTCGTCCATTGATTTTTCTACCCTCGCCATCTCGTCACTATTGCGCTGGTCACAGAGTATCAGCGGGTGAAGGTTCCCGTCACCTGCATGGGCTAGCACTGCAATCAGGACGTTGTTCCGTTCGGCTATTTCAACCACTTTCTTGATGGCTGAGGTAAGATGGCTTACCGGCACGGTGGCGTCTTCAATCAAGCAGTTCGGGCGCATTCGAGCTACCGCTCCGAAGGCCGAGCGACGGGCAGCCCACAGGTGTTCATTTTCTTTCTCGGACGCAGACACACGAACTTCTCTGGCTCCTTGCTCTCGGCAGAAACCGGCAACCATTGCAGCCTGCTTGTCCACAGTTTCCGGATCTCCATCGACGTCCATCAACAGGATCGCCTCGGCATCGAGCGGTAACCCCAGATGAGCGAAATCCTCCAAAGCTTTGATTATCGTTTTGTCCATCAATTCCAAGGTTGCTGGCACAAGACCGGCCTCCATGATTTTCGAGACAGTGGTTCCTGCTGCATCGAGTTCGTCGTAGACCGCCTGGAGAGTCCGCTTGGTCTCAGGTTTGGGAAGAAGCCGGACCACAATCTTGGTGACGACCGCAAGAGTTCCTTCCGATCCGCATATCAATCTTGTCAGATCGTAACCGGTGACATCTTTGGTCGTGATGGTTCCTGTCGTCATAATTTCGCCCGACGGCAGCACGATCTCAAGACCGAGGAGATAATCTCGTGTTACGCCGTACTTGACACCTCGCATACCGCCGGCGTTCATTGCCACCGCGCCGCCCATGGTTGCCACCGCGGCGCTGCCCGGGTCAGGGGGGTAGAAGAGTTTGTGCTGTTCAACCTCTTTTTGAAACTCCGATATGACGACACCGGGTTCGACAACTGCATAGCGGTTCGCGGTGTTGATTTCGAGGATTCGGTTCATCATAGTGAAGCACAGTACTACCCCCCCTTGCTTTGCCAAAGCCTCCGACCCTAAGCCTGATCCAGCCCCTCGCGGAGTCACGAAAACATTGTGGGCCGAGGCAATTTGTATGATCTTTGAGACTTCTTCGCTCGACCTCGGGAAAAGGACTGCGTCAGGCAAAAACTCATGAATGTGGGCGTCGTACGAATAGGTGAGAAGGTCTTCCTTAGCCGTTTTGCAACGTGCCGAGCCTAGGACGGTAACAAATTCCTGCAGAATATCGGCGTTCAGCATGAACTGCCCCTTTCTGGCATTCTGGGTAAATTCTCTGGCGCCACGATCATTTGCTTACCCTGCCAACGATGATCTAGAGAGATCCAGAGTAGTCATTCATAGAAGCCTTCCAGCGGTGAACGGGAGCGACACATGGGCCGCCCCTCGTCCACGCCAGAGAGCTGAGTCCTTCCTGGTAGTGCCCATAGCGACTAAACCTGCGACCTGCCTTTGGGACAAGACTTCTATTTGCCTCGTTTTTTCAACAAGAAAGCATGACCAGGATGGCGTTCACCCTCGCAGTACTCATAAACCCGAGCTGAGCAAAAACCGCATCCCCGCAAGCCCAGGACAGGATGAATCGGGACCGATACCGCTGCACAATCGGGTCGATGAAATCAAGAATGCCGTCGGCCGAATGAACGTTGCCGGGCCTGAGCTTCGCCCCCAGCCAATCCCAGTTGCTGGTAAACGCGTAGAGCGGGTGAAAGCACTTCTTCTCGAACGGGAATTATTCCGCGATCTCACAATCGCCCGTCGTTTTGGGGCAAGAAACCAGCTTCCGATAGATTTCGACGTCTGAATCGTCGCTGCTGAGCTTCTGAAAAAGGTCTACCGATTCCAATTTTCGCCTTTGTGCCAGATCAGCGGCCCTTTTTCCAGAATTTGGACGTACCATACCTTTGGCCCGCAGTCAACGGTGAGGCTGAACGTGTGCCTTCACTCAAATGGGGGCCGGTAGTGATGGGCCAACAGGAACGCCGACGCCACATGAACATACCACCTCCGAAGATGATACGCTACCTTCGCTCCAACCTTGATCTGTCGCCTGATGCGAAAGCGTTCCCGGATGCGCAGCACCGACCAGCTCATGACAATTCTGGAACCTGGAGACAGCATGGGGCTGCGTCTTGATGTCCTGCACGGAGGGGTCTGCTGTCTTGCGGGTGCCCCCTGCATATTCACTCAAGTGTTTGACAGGAATCCGTACAAAATCAGCGGCGACCTGTCTGCCGTCCCATTCGCTGAAAAAAGGTATGGAAAGGAATGTCTCCCGGCGCTTGGTATATCGTGGGATGTGGTAAACCGCGACACCTTTTCCGTTCACCGATGGGCCAGTGTAGCAATTTTGCTACAGTCTCGAGACTGTGGGTCTTTGTTGGAATTCTATCAGGAAGGGGCAGAGCGCTGAAGTACGCTGTCAGAGCAATGGAAAAATTAATCGGAGAGGGGGAGGGGGGACAATATTCACTCACGGTTGGTTCGGACCCCTGGGTCCACTTGACCGGAGAGAGGGGGGGAAAGCAAAAGAACCAAAAACGTGAACTCACAGCTAAGCCTTTGAGATAATGGGCGAAGTTTTAGACAGGGATCAAACCAGCATAAAAAGACCCCCGGAGTGATTTGCACACACGTTTCCGGGGGTCGGTTTTGAATGATTCCAGTGAATTGAATGGTAGCGGGGGGAGGATTTGAACCTCCGACCTTTGGGTTATGAGCCCAACGAGCTACCTGACTGCTCCACCCCGCGTCAATGTAATCTCATATTATTACCAACGGCTGATTCTCCTGTCAAGTCTTGAGGCGACCTGGAGTTTCCCCAAAATAATCAGGTGAAGAAGAGGGCAAGTTGGGCATGAGGCC
>CAZCDS010000071.1:0-33546 GCA_964497585.1 uncultured Syntrophaceae bacterium | reverse complement strand
CCTCCGGCGAGAAATCCGGGACGAGGAGCGACGCAAAACCGAAAAGGAAGACTGAGCGTTCACTCACCTTTGAAGGACGGCTTCTCCTTTTTTCCGAAGGCTGCGATGGCCCGTCGGTGGTCCTCGGTCAACTGGCAGAGCATGAACTGGTCCCTGTCCATATAACTGGCCGTATGGTCCAGAGCGTTCGTTGCCGCGTTGACCGCCTCTTTCGTCATTCTGACCGGGAGGGGCGGAATAGCCGCGACTTTCTCAGCCATGGCCAGAGCGTGACTGACCGTCTTATTGTCCTCCACGACCTCCTGAGCGAGACCCCAGGTCAAGGCCTGTTGGGCACTGATCTTTTGCGCAAGAATGATGATTTCCTTGGTGCGCGCGGGCCCGACCAGATGAACCATTCTCGGGATGGTTTGCCAACTCATATTCATCCCCAGTTGCAGCTCCGGGACCCGGAAGTGGGCTCCCTCTCCCATGATCCGGAAATCGCACGACACGGCGAGGGATACACCGCCTCCCACACAGTGTCCCTCGATCGCGCAAATGGTGAACTGCTCCACGGACTCCCACGCACGACACAAGGTTGGGCCGATAGCCAGAGCGTTGCGCCTCTTGCCGAGAGGAGCCTGCATCGCTTCGAGAATCTTGGGATCACGGAGGTCCAGGCCCGCGGAAAAGGCCTTTGCGCTCCCTGTGAGTACCACCGTGGTCGTTTCGAGGTCATCCTCAAAGGAACGGGCAACTTCAATGAGGCCCCTCATCAGGTCTACAGAGAGTGTGTTGAGGTCGTCCTTGCGATCAAATTGCACGAGAGCCGTCTTTCCCTCACGTTTGATGGTGATGTCGTTTGAACCCATGTCCTCCCCTCGTTTCCGGGCGATGTGGACAACCGGCTCCGCGAAGTCTGTCTCGTTCCTGGAACTGGGATCTCCTCACGAAGCCGGTTTTGCTGCAAACAAAGACGTTCGGTAGAATCTGCGTCAAACCCGAGGGAGCTTACCCTTTCTCTCGAACATGTGTCAACCATGGCGGAACTGCGAATGCGGGTTCGGTAGGACTGGACGGCAGGCGGCCTTGCACGCAATTTGCAACAGTTCTTCTGAATGGAATCGCACTGCTGACCAAGCCAGCAGCGCACCCGAGCCTTTGGCGGCAGTTCACTGTGGTAGGGTCTTTCCTGGGTAAAAACTGACCCCGGGCACCAAATACGCGGGGAAGCATCGTCTCCGCGAGCTGGAGAATGGAGCCTTTTTGTGCTAGATTTCTCGGGATCCGCGGATCGGTGGTGCGGCTTCGGCGCAGAGCACGACGCCTGAGTAGACCTGGAGTCAGCCATGAACGGCGAAACCATTCCACAACTCTTCCAGCGGCGAGTAGACGAACTCGGAGATCGCGTTGCACTCCGTCAAAAGCTGTTCGGCCTATGGAAGGATGTTTCATGGAGGGAATACGGACGCCACGTGCGTGAAACCGCGTGCGGTCTTGTCGAGCTTGGGCTCCGGCAGGGCGACTGTGTCGCGGTGATCGGCGAGAACCGCCCGGAATGGATCTACGCCGATCTCGGGGTCATGGCAGCGGGCGGGATAACCGTCGGGATCTACACAACGAATGCCGCGGAAGAGGTCCGGTACATCCTGGAACATTCCCAAGCCCGCTATTACATAGTCGAAAACGAGGAACAGCTCGACAAAGCCCTCATGGTCAGGGAACATCTCCCGGATCTCCAAAAGATCGTGGTCATCGACATGGAGGGCCTGAGGAAATTCAAAGATCCCATGGTCATCAGCTTTGAAGAGCTTCTTGCTCTGGGACGGGAGCGCGACCGCAAGGAACCCGAGCTTTTCGAGAAGCGTTTGAACGCATCGAAGCCGGACGGAGTCGCCCTGTTGATCTACACGTCCGGTACCACCGGGCCGCCAAAAGGGGCCATGCTCACCCACGACAACATCATCTGGACAACGGGCACGCTCAAAGAGGTCCTTGACGTGCGTGACACCGATGAAGTCGTTTCGTTTCTGCCCCTTTCCCACATTGCCGAACGGATGTTCTCGGTATTCCTTCCCCTCCGCTACAGGTTCACGGTAAACTTCATCGAGAACACCGATACCGTTACGCAAAATGTTGTCGAAGTGAGCCCGACCGTCTTCTTTGCGGTTCCGCGGATATGGGAGAAGTACCATTCCGCCATATTCATTCGCATGCAGGACGCCACACTCTTCAAGCGTATCATGTTCGGACTCGCAATGAAGATCGGAACAAAGTACGCGGACGTGAAGCTCGCTCACGTTCCCATCCCGTTGAGTCTGGGGGTGGGTTTCTTCCTGGCCCATTTCCTCGTCTTTCGTAAGCTCAAGAAGCGTCTCGGCTTCGAACGGGTCCGGCTGGCCGTGTCAGGAGCTGCGCCCATCAGCCCCGATGTGCTGAAATTCTATCATTCCATAGGCATACCGCTCCGAGAGGTGTACGGCCAGACCGAAGGGAGCGGGCCCACGTCCATCCACAGGGGACAAGAGATCAAAGCGGGTACGGTCGGGCCGCCTCTTCCGGGCGTGGAGGTTAAGATCGCACCGGACGGAGAGATCCTCGTAAAGGGCGGAAATGTCTTCAAGGGCTATTTTCGCAACCCCGAGGCCACAGCGGAAACGCTCGTGGACGGCTGGCTGCATTCCGGGGACGTCGGCGAGTTCGATGAAAACGGCTTCCTTTTAATCACCGACAGGAAGAAGGATCTCATCATCACCTCCGGCGGCAAGAATGTTGCACCGCAAAACATAGAAAACCAGCTCAAGTTCTCACCATATATCAATGACGCGGTGGTGATAGGGGACGGCCGCAAATACCTTACCGCATTGATCATCATTGATGAGGACAATGTCGTCAAGTATGCCACCGACAATAAGATTCAGTATACGACGTACGCAACCCTTACCCAGGCCCCGGAAGTCACAAAGCTCATACAGACGGAAGTCGACCGGGTAAACAAAGAGCTCGCTCGTGTCGAACAGATAAAGAAGTTCCGCATCCTCCCTAAGAAACTCCTCGAGGAAGACGGGGAAGTGACCCCGACCATGAAAGTGAAACGTAAATACATCAATGAAACATTTTCCGACCTCATAGAATCGCTCTATCGAGCCTGAAACGGATCAGAGTATCCCATAGATGGAGGAGTTCACTTGGAAGGACCTTTTGCATAAAGGCCCGCCCCAGTGAACTCTTACAATGAAATACAGGCAGGCGAGTATGGACGGATCGGCGTTTCAACTTGGTCAAATCCGGTTCTGTCCTAGGCGGATTCAACATCAGGAGGTGGTGTCATGAAAAAAGCTATGTCAATAGGGACGGTGTTGGCTGTGTTCGTCCTGGGAACCTTGTGGGCTGCCGGCGCTGAACCGGCTTTCCGGATAGGGATTACGCAGATAGCATCCTATCCTGCTCTGGATGCCGCGCGGAAAGGATTCATCGATTATCTGAAGGATCACGGGTACCGCGCGGGGAAAAAGGTGAGGTTTGACATCAAATATGCGAAAGGTAACAGAGCGGCTTCCAAAAAGATCGCCAAGGAGTTCGCAAAAGAGAAGGTTGATTTGATATTCGCGATATCCACCGGGTCCACCCAGGATGCTGCTGCCGCGACTGCGGACATCCCGATCATCTTTGCCGCGGTGACCGATCCGGTTTCTGCCGGCGTCGTCAAGTCGTTGGAGAATCCCGGCAGGAATGTATCGGGTGTGACCGATCGCTCCCCAAGCGGAAAACAACTGGACCTGATCAAGGAAATAGTACCAGGCGCCAAATCTGTCGGCATCATTTACAACCCCAAGGACGTGAGTTCACAGGTACTGGTCAAGGACCTGAAGGATGAAGCGGCAAAGCGTAGTCTTCAGGTGGTTGAGGCGTACGCTGAATCCTCGGACCAGGCAGCGTCGGCAGCGAAGAAGCTGGTAGGCAAAGTCGATGTGATTCACGCTCCGGCCGATATTGCGGTGGTCCAGGCCATCCCATCCATCGCAAAGATTTGTGAGGCAGACAAGGTACCACTCTTCGCCGCCGTCATCGAGGCCGTGTCCAAAGGTGCAGTCGCAGCAACGGCCCTGGATTACTACCAATTGGGCAGGCAGGCAGGAGCGATGGCACTGCAGGTCCTTCAGGGGAAGGCGAAGATCTCCGAACTGCCTGTGCAGGCGGGCAAGAAAACCATGCTCGTCCTGAATCCCGGAGAGGCAGAGAAGATCGGTCTGAAGCTGCCGGACTCAATTCTCAAGCAAGCGAGCAAGATCGTGAAATGAGATTGGGCGTCGCTTTCAGATGACACTATACGTAGTGCCGGCGCGGGTTGGAGTCATGGTTTGCGGTCCTCCAGCATCGTCCTTGACATCAAGGCCGAACGACGACGAAAGAGGTCTCAGTGCTGAAGCCGTTCAGTAGGGTACCGGCAGCGTGCCACTCACCACGGTTGCGCTCAGGGGGCTGGTAAAAGGTTCGAATTCTCGACGTAGCTTCTGCGTTCGACAGAGCAAATAAGTATCGTGTACCCGCAACTACGCGAATGTGTTATAGGCCCAGACAATACAAAGTATCGCCAGAGCGACCCAAAATATGAGAATAATCGCTGCAGCGACTCGGCTTCGCGGTTTACCGTTTGCCATGGCCTCTTGTGCCCGTGCTCGGCACTCGTTCAAAACGTGAGGCGGCACCATCTTGACGGCCAGAAAAATACCAATAGGGATCAAAATGAGATCGTCCACATAACCCAAAATCGGTACGAAGTCCGGGATGAGATCAATAGGGCTCAGTGCATAGGCGACAATGCCGGCAACGAAAAGCTTCGCATACCACGGTGTACCGGGATGACGGGCGGCAAGATAAAGGACAAAGGTTTCCTCTTTGAGATGACGCGTTCGTTGTTTGAGGCCCGCCAATAATGACCGATGGTCATTTCTGGTTTTCAGGTTTGGGTTCAATGCTGCAACCCCCGGAATTCATAACCACTTCTTGAATGGGTTCCATCACGCTTCTGAGGTCTCCCAACTTTTTTCGGGGCCGAGTCTCCGCGGTGATCGAGTCGCTGGGCATGTCTGGCACGATTCCTCCGCCGCCCATCGAGTCGTTCGTCGGACACGTGCGGGAATTCTTATCGAAAACCTTCGGGAGTTCAAGGGTAGCTTACAAAGATCTTCCTTTGTCCCATCACCTGCGGAGCCCGACGTAAGCGAGAATGTCAAAACAACACGGGGCCTTCCGGGTGGACCAAATTCCGCTTGAAGCTCTTTTTCGCGCAGGGCTTCTGCCTGCGCTACTCTGCCAAGCCCCACTTCCGGGGGAGCCATGAAATCATCGCTCCCAACGGGTCTGCTGCCTCGTCCGCGAAGGCACAGGAGTTCACCCTCGCCCGCTCCAATCCCGCTGTCCGGGAGTGCTCACCAATTTGCCCCCATCCCCCCGAGTGGCCAGGCCAAAACCAACAGGTCATCCCGTCCCGGGATGAGCCGCTTTATTGCGGGAACACTGTACGCATTTACCAAGAAGCTTTGAGGCATGGTTTCAGACCGACCGGGGCCTTTGGCAGCCACCGTGCTCGCGCCCAAGAGGTTGGTAACACATTCGAATTCTCGACCTAACTTCTTCGTTGGACACAGTAAATAAGTATGATGGGATTTCCATGGGATTGGATAACATCGAGTTCCTCAAGACATTGAAGCATGGATCAGCTCTCCCGTTTGTATGTTACGGGCGATGAGGGTGCTCCGGTCAGGCTGGACACTATCGCCGATCTATCGCCCGATATCGGGCCTTTGGTAGTAAATCACTACGATCAGCTTCCCTCGGTGAGGCCACTACATCTGTGAGGGGCCTGGCCGCCAAAATATTGTCACCATCGGTCATGCACCAATTCGGGGGAACGGCCGAAGCATTCGAGGAGTCGGTCAGGAGCATTGTTGTCCTGCTCATTTTAGACCGTCGTAGTCTTATGAGAATCTGACTTAGACTTGTGATGCGGTGGCAGAGAAACTAGGGTGAAACACCACAACACCGTGAGCCTTGTTTCCTTCAAAGGGCAAGGATAGGACGTTTTCCTGTGGAACACCTTCATGCGATAATTCAAGCAGGCTCTTGAAGCCGAACCGTCCATAATAGTTTGGGTCACCTACAAGAACGCAGGCCTTGGCTCCTCGGTTTCTCAGCCGGGCCAGGCCTTCATACATCAAAGCTTTTCCTATACCTTGCTTTTGGTATTCGGGCAGGACGGAAATGGGTCCGAGGCCGTACCAATTCTGACTTCCATCAGAAATGGTAACCAGGGAGAAAGCTATGTGACCGACCACTTTACCGTCAACCTCTGCGACCAGGGAAATAGCGAGAGCGTTGGAGGCTCGCAACGCCTCAACTATGAACTGCTCTGTCTGGTTGCTGATCGGATGATTCTCAAAGGCGGCTCTTGCGATATCGGATATTGTCTTGACATCAGACTCTGTTTCATCACGGATAATCATATTCATGGTAATAATCTCCTTTGCTATATAGATTGTCACCGGATCCGCAGAGAAATGCATCCGGCTGATGAGCTGCTGTGTCGAATCAGCGTCGCTGGGCTTGCAAGAATGGTCTAACCACCCCAATTCCCACATTTGTGCAGGATCAATGGCTCTTTCCCCAGAATATGAACGTACCACTCACTCGGCTACCCGGTCAAGCGGCTTCTTTAGCGTGTGCCTTCACCCGAACTCGGCCCGATTGTGATAGGCCGACGGGAACGCCGACGCGACATGCACGAGCCGCTTCATTGCGGGAACACTGTACCCTTTCACCAACAAGCTTTGAGCCATGCTTTCCGATTGACTGGGACCGTTGGCAGCCACCGCGGTTGCGCTTGGGAGGCTGGTAACCCCCTCGAGTTCGTGACGTAGCTTCTGCGTTGGATACGGCAAATAGGTATGGTGTACCCGGAATTACGCGGAATTACGGAATTATATGCGGAATTATACGGAATTACGTACGGAATTACGGGAACGCCGACGCAACATGGACAAGCCGCTTCATTGCGGGCACACTGTACGCATTTACCAAGAACCTTTGAGCCATGGTTTCCGGCTGGACACGCGCCGATCACCGCGCTTACGCTCGGGAGGCTGGTAACCCCCTCGAGTTCGTGACCTAGCTTCTACGTTGGATACGGCAAATAAGTATGATGTGACCGGAACTACAGAACTTTATTTGTAATTTCGTGGTAATGATGGTCACGTCAAAGAATCGATTCTTGTTCAAAGCTAATCTCTGGTAGCTGACCGAGAAGCCGCCACGATGTTTTGTCACTAGTGGTGGATCACCACTACGAGTTCCGCGTCGAGCGGGGGCTCGAAGTCCCTGATTTCCGAAACCAACAGATGCTCTGAGATCTTACGAGGCCCTGCTGCAGACGGAAAATAGAGGTCTAGATTTTTTGCATGGCCTACTTCTGAGCTGTCAATGATGAAAGTCGCACGTCCGATAGTCCCCTTCCAATTGGTGCCAGTCCCGTAAACATAGGTGGCTGCTGATCTGCCAAGTCTTCCGAGGTATGGCGCTTCATAGACGACTCGAATAACTGTCCCGGCATGAGATGGGAATGTAACGCGGTGAACCATCCATCGGTTATCCTGGGGCAATGTTTTCAAACGGTATCCGTAGTTCGTCAGATCCCGTTCCTCTGACACCTCCACTTTCTGTCCGTTAACGAACATGTCGAACCGGGTGAAATCCAAGGTGCCTGGGAATCCCCTGCTGTATGAAACTCGTTTGGGGAAGCCGACCCACTCTGTCGCGCTCGCGCCCGTGTTTAAGAAGTGGAATATTGCATCGACCAGGTAAGTGAATGGTCTCAGTCGCATGGTAACCTTCTGCGATACCAATCTAATTGTGTTATCTGGAGACTTGGGCGTAGCAGCACCCCCTCGAAGCTTGACAAGAGGTCCCATGTCCGCGCCGGCATGAGTGCACAGGACAAGAGGTAGTACCAGAATCAACACCAACAACGATTCTACTGCGTGCTTCATGATATTTCCTCTAAATGCACGGACCAGTGGTAACCTCCCGATCTAGTGCGTGGCAGTGTGGGCCTTCAGCACCTCAAGGATTTCGTGCCGCCGGAACTTGAACCCGTATTGCATCGCGTTACGGCCATCGTCTGCCTTGATGTTGGGATCGGCACCATCACCAAGAAGCTGTATGACCGACTCGACGTTACCGGCCACAACCGCATATATGAGGGCGGTCCGCCCCTTCATAGCGCGGCGATTTACATCAGCACCCCTGGCCACGAGTGCCGCGAGCAATTTGGATTGGCCGTACCATGCTGCATGACTCAGCGGCGTCAGGGGTTCCATGGCTTTCCTCAGCCGAGGATCGACGTCTGCCCCCTTCCTTACAAGCAATTCCACTAGATCACTTCTGCCAGAGGCGACCGCGTCCATCAGCGCTGTCGAGCCATCCCTGCGCTTCGCTTTCGCGTCAGCCCCCTTGTTGAGAAGCAGCTTGACCACTTCAGCGTGCCCTTTTTGTACTGCATTCATGAGCGGGGTCCAGCCTTCCTTGTCGCGGGCATTCACATCTGCCCCTTCTTCGAGAAGCCGTTCCACTTCCCGCTTGTCGCCGATCATCGCAGCCAAAGCTAAAGGCTCTTTCGCTCCGTGTTCTCTCAGCAGTCGCACCGCCTCGCCATTGTTGACGGCGGCAGCCCACGTAAGCGCAGAGGAGCCATTGCCGGCTCTTGCGTTTACCTCAGCCCCTTTCGCGAGTAGCTCTTTCATGAGATCCGGGTTCATCGAGACCGTCGACCACATGAGGGCAGTCGACCCGTCGTTGAGCCTAGCGTTGACATCCGCTCCCTTGTTGAGTAGTACTTTTGCCACTTCCAGGTCTCCTCTCCTCGCCGCCCACATAAGTGCTGTTCGGCCTCTACTATCCCTTGCATTTACATTCGCGTTAAACCCCAACAAGAGTTTCACGACGTCAGCATGGCCACCTAAGGCAGCCCGGATAAGGGGAGGCCCACCAAAAAATCCATCGCTTGAAAGGGGAGAAGCACCAAGAAATTTATTGCTTGCATTGACTCGCGCACCGAGCGCGAGAAAAATCCTGGCTGCCACGACGGAGCCACGATCTGATGCGCGTCTGAGCCCCCGATCGAAGACGGCTCTGTCCCTCAGGGTCCAAATAGTGATCAGGAATGAGAGGAAGAGCAGCAGGCCCAGCGTCCACTTCAGCACAACCGAGCGGCCTGGATTTTTCATGGAAACTCCCTCTTCATTGGAAAGGTGGGCTCCCTTTGGCGCTGAGCACGCATCTGGTATAGTACCGGGTACGCCGAAGTCACGTCCCGTTGAAACGCTTTTTGGGGCCGGGCTTCTGCCTACCCAGTAATCTCCCGAGCCTTCCTTTCAGCCGAGCCATGACATCATCGCTCTCAACGGGTCTGCTGGCTCGTCCGCGAAGGCGGAGGAGTTCAACGTCATCCGCTCCAATCCCTCTGTCCGGGAATGTTGGTCAACACCCAATGCGCGAGTAAATAAGCGAAAAGCGGTTACTCCTTGGGGACTTCCCTCACCCTATTCCGCTCCCGCAGGGAGAAGGGACCGCCTCTTGGATAGGGACATCACCACACTTCGCGTGGCGCTGGCGGCATCTCGGTCTTCGAGCTGCCCTTCGTGGAGAGCGGTTCCTCCGGCGTTCATTCTCCTGATCAAGTCCCATGCTCCTGGCGCTCGCACAATTCCAATCTGGCGCAGGGGCACGATTCACACGCGGAAGAGGACTCGGACGGCTCAAACGCGTCGACGCCTTTGTAGATCACGGCTCCGAGTTCGCTCAGGATACCGGTTACCGCGCGATCCACAGTTGCAGGCTCCACGGGAATCGGGAAGAGCGGATCATCCTTCGCGGCGGTGAAGACAATCCCCGCGGAATCGACCCTTTTGTCGAGTATTCGATTCGCAACCCATGTGTAGAACTGCAACTGCACGTCGTACGCTTCTTGTTGCACGATTTCGCTCATGGACCGGCCGTGCAGGTGGCTCGTCTTGTAATCCCAGATGTGCCAGGTCTCGTTGGGCAAGCGTTCGAGCCGGTCTATCGCGCCCGCGATGATGAAACCGTCCTGCTCCAGCTCGAAGGGGACTTCACGGAGGATCGTGCGGGATTCGCCTGCCGCGGTGGCGTCTGTTTCCTGGAGTATGCCGCATTGGGCGATATTACGGAGATGGGTGAGCGCATCGGATCGGATGATCTCCAAAGATGCGCGCTTTTCGGACACTCGCGCGAGTTCCGATTCCAGAGCCTCGATGATCCTGTCGGGTGGATCCGCGCCCGGTTCCCACTCCCGGAGCGCCTGCTCATGCTTCTCGAGGATCGCGTGAACAACGGTTCCCACGATGCGAGCCGACTCTGCAACCGGGGATCTTTCGAGAGCCGCGCCGCTCGGAGAAGCTTCGGAGATCACCGAATCGGTCGCGGCAACACGACGGCTGGGGAGGAATTTCTCAAAATAGAACCGCCGCGGGCACTTTGTGAATGTCATGATCTCGGTGACGCTGAGTCTCGTCTTGCGCGGGTAGGGGAGCTCACCGACCTCCGGTGCATCGATGGGAGGCCCAAAGGGCGCAGTGCGAATCAGGTGAAGCTGCTCGTCCACGTCGAGCGAATCGGCTGCCCGCTCATCCGATTCGTCCGCTCTTTGATAGAGTATTCTTACGTCGGCTTCTCCGATCCTTACCGTGTCGTGCTCGCCCTCGACCGCGGCCTCGATCTCAGGCGCGGCGAGCAAGAGCGTCCGGCCCAGAGAATTCGTCTCGGCATCAAATTTTCCATCCTTCAGGGGCAACGGAATGAGCAGATGGTCTCGCGCCCGGGTAAGCGCCACATAGAGCAGCCGTTTTTCCTCCGCGGAACGCTGGAGCCGATCGTGCTCCTGGAGGAAAGCCTTTAACATGGTCGGCGCTGGAGCTGAATCCTGCCCAGGATCGGGATAATCGATTCCCCCCAGCGTGAGCCGGCGTATCGGACCGTTCCCCCGCTCGTCCCGCAAAGAGATCCGTCGGGAAAAGAGCGGCGAGCCTCCCCGCGCGGCCTTGCCGCAACAGGCCGTGATGATGAGAGGGAATTCCAGTCCCTTGGCCGCGTGAATCGTCATGAGCTGAATGGAACCACCCTCCTGGACCGGGCTTTCCGCTTCCGCTTCTCCGGGGCCCTGGTCGATCCGCTCTTCAATCGCTTTGAGAATGGTCAGCGCACTGGCTCCCTCGGATACCTCCATTTCCCGAACAATGGACAGGAACTTCTCGATGTTCGCGTCCGCGCGTGAACCTCGCACGCCAAAGCCGAAGATCAGCGGAGCCGACGTTGTGTCCATGGCCGCCCTGAGCGTCTCGGAGAGGCTCAGGTGGCAGGAGAGCTTTCGCAGTCTCTGCAGGAGTTCCCACGCGTCCGCGGCGTTTTCAATGAGCACGGTTTTCGGTTCGGTGCCGGTTGCCGCGCTCCCGAGTTTTTCCATGAGCGGAACCCCGCGGCCGCGGCCGGCTCGGGCCAGGAGCCCGAGATCGTCGTCGGTCCACCCCAGGAGTGGAGACCTGAGCACCCCCGCCAGCGCGGTATCGTCTTCCGGGTCGGAAAGCCACCTGAGGAGATTCAGAAGCGTCTGAACCTCCGGGGCCTGAAAGAACGTCCTCCCGTGATAGACCGAGAACGGCAGCCTTAGCCGGAGCAATTCGCTCACATAGTGGCTCATCGGTGAATAGGTGCGGAAGAGTATTCCCACGGCCGGTTCACCCGAGCGGATCATGTCGGAGATCCCGGTGAAGGGCGCTTCCTCGCCTCGTGTGATCCGACCGAGAAGACTCACTACGGCCGTAGCTTCCGCCTCCCATTGATCGGCCCCGTCCGAATCGACCGCAAGCACGCACACGGCAGAAGTGTCCGGCCCTGGCTCCATGGTCGAGCGCAGAGCCGCCAGAGGCTGGGGAGACACCTCGTACGGGTTGGACCGATCGCGTTCCTGCGTGAATATCCTGTTGAAAAGCTCGTTGGTGAAGACGAGCGGCGCGGTCAGAGACCGAAAATTCTCATCCATCACGTGATCTTTGAAGGCGCCGGATCCAGTATCCCTGAGCATCTGCCGAGCGGACTCGGTCACCGTGTGATCCGCTCCCCGGAATCCGTAGATCGCCTGCTTGGAATCCCCCACGAGGAAGAGGTGTTCCGGGCCGCCGCCTTTCGTGGATGCGAGCCGACGAAGGGTGTCCCATTGGAGTGGGTCCGTGTCCTGGAATTCGTCCACGAGGATGTGCTCGATCGTCCCCCGTACGGTGTCGGGCTGCGAGCAACAGAGATCGTGAGCTCTTATGACCAGATCATCGTTGGTTAGGCGGCCGCGTCGCCTCTTTTCGTCTTCAAAGCGGGCTGCTGCGTCGCGTGCCACACTGAGGAAAAGCCGCGTCCACTCGAGGGCTTCGAGTTCTCGGTTGAATGAACCGAACCAGGGGATCATCGCCTGCTCGAATGCCTTGACGATCTCTGTCGCGGACATTCCCTCCCACCGGAAGAACCCGATTTCCTTGATCTTCCCTCTCAGCGCCGCGAAGAAGGCCGCGTCCGTCTCCGAAACCGGGTCCGCGAGTGCCAGCTCGCGCAGCGGTGCCACGAATTCGGACAGGAGACGGTCCGCTTTCGCGCGTTTCGCCCGATCCGCCTTCGTCCTTCCCGAACCGGCAAGGATCTCCCGGCAGTGATCAGAGACAACGTCGATCTGAGCGAGCAATCCGGACGGCTCGTGGACGAGGGATCGGAACTCCTCGCTTTTGGCCTGTTGAATCTCTCTGAGCAGTGCGCGAATGTCGACCGTTTCGTGGGTTCGGATCAGTTCGTTCAACTCGATGGGGCTTTTCAGGAGCGCCTCCAGCGCAATCCGGAGCGGATAGGGCGGCCAGAGCTCAAGCACCCGCAACAGGCCCGGGTCCTTCGAATCCCACAGATCTTTGAGTGTCGAGCGGATCGCGGTCTCGATCGCGGCTGACTCTTCAGCCTCGTGGAGGACCTCAAAATCCGGATCCACCCCCACCGCGACCGGATGACTGCGAAGGAGAGATGAGGCAAATCCGTGAATCGTGGAGATCCTGGCCGCCTGGAAATTCTCCTTGAGGCTCGTCAAATGCTCTCGCAGCGGTCCGCTGTCGAGCGTGTCCAGCCGTTCCAGCACTTCACGATAGACCCGTGCCCGCATCTCTCCGGCGGCTTTGCGGGTGAACGTCAGCGCGAGCACGTTCTCCAGCCCCACGCGACTCCCCTGCGAAGGGGCCTTGCAGATGAGATCCCCGATCTTTTTCACAAGGAGAAAGGTCTTGCCGGACCCGGCCCCTGCACTGACCATAACATTCAGAGCCGGCGCGAGGCACGCCTTCTGGTTCTCCGTGGGAATCGGACGCTTTCGTCGAGTTCCTTTCGTCAATGCGGGTCTCCCCGAATCAGTGGTCAATCACTTTGCCCGCCGGGCTTCTCATCAGACTCCCTGGCCCGTTTGACAATCAGCTCTGAACAGAGCCTGATGTTCTCCGGCGAATAGACAAGGTACTCGTCCTTGTAGGAATCCTCGAAGAGTCTGTCGATGATTTCGTCTTCGGTCTTTTCGCTGCTAAGTATTCGCCGTTTCAACTCCGATGCCGCCTCCTCAGCCTGGTCAAATGCCTTGTCGACGTCTGGGCCGGTGAGAGGGCCGTGGTGCGCGACACCGAGGATGCGAGGCTTGAGCCTCCGCAGCCTGTCCAGCGTCTCCATATGATCCGCGTAACTCGTGAGAAAATTGGGCAAAAAGCCCTCTTCGGCAAACCGGTATCCCAGCGAGTCCGACACGATGACCGCATCCAACTCAGGGATGGAGATGTTGACGCATGCGGGCGAATGTCCTTTAACGGCAAGGAAGCGCAGAGTCACGCCACCAAGGTCCATCTCATCGTCTTCTCTGGCCACCATGCAATCACCGAGGCTCGGGGGCTCTTCCACCGGCTGTCTTCCCGGTTCAAAGCCCTTCGACGCGAGGAATCGAGACATGTGCCGATCCTCAGCCACGGTGGCCTGGGCTGCCTTGGGATGAGCAAGGAACTCCGGTGCGCCTTCGCCGGCCACGACCAGCGCTTCAGGGTACGCTTCTCTGAGGCCGTCAAGGCCGGTTACGTGATCCGCGTGGGGGTGCGTGACAATCAGGAAGGAGGGTCGCACTCCCAACGAGTCGATTTGACGGACCACATCATCCACAGTAGCCGAAACGCCGGCCTCGATGAGCGCGGCAGCCTGCTCGCCCTTGACGAGGTACAGGTTGATGTAGGAATTGCCCACAACCCACAACCCGTCGGCCAAAAGCCTCGGGAAGGATTCGCCTTCATCCCGGACCGGTTGTTCCGAATGAGCTTCGATATCTACGGTTCTATCGGCCATGGTGGCTCCTCCGGCTTGTTGAGCTGACGCGTCAGCCTCATGCTCGCGGTGCTCATCGTCCCTACTATAGGGACTGTGATCTCCATTATCCAGTGATTCGGCCGTGGATCTCCGGAAAAGAGCAAACACAGGCGTGTAAGCGCGGGTGGCCCGGACGCTATACGTCCGGGTTGCGAAGCGACAGGAGGAATAGCCGCTGCATTGACGACGCTGCGGTTCGCCTGTGACGTTCGGGTCGGTGGAAGAACCTCTTGCGTGAGCGCCTCCTCACGGAGGGATCGCACGGAACTTGCTCGATCGCGGGGTGGTATCAGCCCCACGGGCGATCAAACCTACGACAGGGCACTGCCGGACGAGCCGGCAGTGGCACCCGGCAGATACTGCTGTTTCCTGTTACCTCTGTATGCCCAAACTCGCACGGCTTCAGTCAGTGACAAATGACAACGAACCACTGTGGCTCAAACTGTCGAGACACACATGTGGTAGGCAACAACTCTGACGGTAATCTATTCAGCGAAGGAAAAACCCACCCGCTGGAATCCGGCGTGTCAAGCCGACCGTGTCGCACCTTAGGAACAAAAGGAGTGTAATAGTATCCCTTATGAAGATCAAACCCGTCGGAGGTTTTCACGGGTGCATGTGCATATCTGAAGCGGAGGGCCCTGAATGACCGCGCTTCAGGATCAGGTGCAACCCGTTCACCCTCCACACGTGTCTCGAATTTCCCATTGGATCCCAAGTACCGATATCTTTCGTGCGGCCTAAAGGCGAGTATTCTCGTGATATTGAGCCGATTTCTGAGCTTCTCAATTCTTCCTCTGGCCTCCCCATCCGCCGGATTAAACTGCTGGAAGATCGCAGCGAGTAGCTCAAAATCCCCACGATGCCTTCTAAAATGCTCAATCATTTCTTCATCTGTGGGAAGGGATCTCATGTACGGGGCATGCTCCGCATAGGTTTGGGATATCCCACAAACCACCTTCCTGAAAAAGCCTATTTGGCGTCCGCATTTAGCGGGATTCACGAACGAGTTGAGATAGATCTCGAACAGCAAAGGTGCAAGAATAAAGATGGTGAACAAGACTGCAATCGGCCCGCTGAAAGCTTCGATAATGCTGCGCCACAGCGGCTTAGGCTTTCTTGGCAGTTTTTTGCTCACGATTCGTCACTCTCGTTTGTGCATATTACGTCTTCAATGAGACCCTTCTGCAAACCTGGCTTCCCGAGCGCCTGACAAAAGTTACCCTTTGCTATCTGCGAGTGGCGCCCCGTGCATTGAGAAGTTGCTCGATCTTTGTGCGGCCGACTGCTTGTGCGACCTTCACGGCCGTCCAGCCATACTCGTCCCTTGCATTGACGTCAGCACCCTCGTCGAGGAGGAATCGCACCACCTCCAAGTGCCCTTCAGACGAAGCGTACATAAGGGGCGTGTGGCCATATCCGGAGCCTGCATTCACGTCAGCGCCGGCCTGCAGTAGGACTTTCACCACCTCCAAATGACCTCCGGACGAAGCATAGGCAATCGCGGTGTTCTCGTATCCCGCGCCTGCATTCGCGTCAGCGCCGGTCTGTAGCAGAAGTTTCACGAGTTCCAAGTGACCCATGCCGGCAGCATCCATAAGTGCCGTTTTCCCATACTCGTCCTTCGCATTGACATTGGCCCCATTCCCCAGAAGCAACTTCACAACATCCAGGTGGGCTCCAAGGACGGCACTCATCAGCACCGTCCAACCGTACCTGTCCTTCGCATTGATGTCAGCGCCGTTCGCCAGCAGCAGTCGCACCACCTCCAATTGCCCCAGGCCGGCAGCTCCCGATAGGGGCGTCTCCCCGCAGTCATCTTTACGATCGACGTCCGCGCCGTTGGCCAGGAGTATACTCACCGCTTCGGAGTCTCCGCGCAGGGCACTCCGCTTCAGTGCGGTCCAGCCAAACTTGTTCTGTGCGTTGATATCAGCGCCCTTGGCCAGGAGCAATTTCAGCACTTCAGACGACCCGCACCCCGCAGCCAATATCAAAGCCTCATCGCCAAGGTTATCCTTCGCATTGACGTCAGCGTTCTTGCCCAGAAGGAGCTTCACAACATCGGCGTGGCAGCGCCCAGCACCCCCCATCAGGGCCGTACGACCTATACTGTCCTTCGCGTTAACGTCAGCGCCTAGCGCCAGAGCGGTCTTGACCGCCGCGATATCCCCTCGATCTGCCGCCCCTATGAGTTGCTTGTTGAGGGTGGTCGCGTCTTTAGTGGACCCAACCAAGGGTACCAGCGCCAAGAGCACTAGCAGAGCTAAGACCGTCGTATTTATCACACGGATACGTTGTGTTTTCATGCAAATCTCCGGCCTAGCCTGAGTGCTGCGCTGCCCTGCGTTCGGGATATCTCGTCACATCACCGCGTGTCTTTATGAGGCCCCCTCTCGCGGGCCTGCCTCAGCCTCATCACCCTCTCTCCTCCCCAAGAAATCTCCAGCATCAAGGCTCCAAGACACCAAGAAGATTCAGACTTCATGAGATTCGAACCACATAGGCACGGAGAATCCTTCGTTTCTGCCAGGGGCGGTGCTCAGTTCCCCGGCCTCTGCCTTCCACACACCGTCTGGGTCTATCCCCTCGTGGCTCGCTCACGGTTCCCCCATCTTGTCCATCGGACCATGGCCTATTCGACATCCTCAGCTTTGTTGGGTTCCTTGCAGGGTAGATCCGGCAGCCCTGTGCCAGACGAGACCGGGGCTCACGACAGGCCCACTGCAATATTTGGGGCCCCATCAACCCTTCATCGGTGATGAAGTCCCGAAGGGACGACCGAGAATAGCCCCGGAATTCATTCCGGGGTAGAGGGAAGGAACACGGGAGTACGTCTTCAGTCCTGAAGGGACGGCAGATCTCTCGTCCACATTCCTCTTGAAACTGACTGGAAAAAAAAGAGCGATACCGCGCTTGACAAACGGATTGACGGAGCGTAAACGTATGTTTGAAGAGACTAACTCTAATAGATCCGGCCATCTCATGTGCCGCTTCGTGAAGAATAGGCCAGCCCCGCTGGCATGAGGAGAACCTAATGAAGCCCATCCCTTCCCCCGAAACCTGTGCCGAATGCGAGGAACACCTCACACAGGAGTGCCTTACCAAGGAGACGGTACGACTCTCCAGTTACAAACCGGGGGAAAGGGGAACCGTAGTGCAGGTCTGCGGAAAACCGGAAACCCGCCTGCGGCTCATGGAGATGGGTTTTGTCAAAGGCACGGAAGTCCGGACCGTTAAGGACGCGCCGCTCAGCGACCCGGTCGAGTACGTCGTAAAGGGATACCACGTCAGTCTCCGGCGAGTCGAGGCATCCGACATTCTCATGAATCCGCCGGTAAACGGCACCGGATGACGTACGCTGTCGTGACCGAGCGGTTCACTCTGATGAGTTTTCCTGGAAACTCTCTCCCGCAAACATCCCATCCCCTATTCATTCTTAGGTGGCTGAATCGCTTGGTGTATCCTTCCGGCTTCGCCAAGTGCTTCGGCGAACGATTTCCCGAGACCCATAAGTCGCTCCTGACACCAACACTCAGGCATTCAGCAGCACCAGGTAGCATGAAATCCTCGCGATCTCGGACGGCTGCACAGACACAGCATGCTGTGGTCCTGCGCCGTTTGGTTCGACCAGGTGCACAATCGCGGGCCTGCAGAGAACCGGTCCGTGAAGACAGGCCGAGGATCGTTCTAAGATGGTCAAGAAAATCATCATAGCCCTCGCGGGCAATCCCAACGCGGGGAAAACCACGATATTCAACGCGCTCACCGGCGCGCGACAACATGTGGGAAACTGGCCGGGGGTCACGGTCGAAAAAAAAGAAGGAACCCTCAGGCTCGAGGAACATGAGATCCATGTGGTAGATCTTCCGGGGACCTATTCTCTCACCGCGATGTCGCTGGAAGAGCTGATAGCCCGCAATTTCATCCTCCAGGGGGGCGCGGACGTGGTGGTGGACGTGGTGGACGCGTCCAACCTCGAGCGAAACCTTTACCTGGCGACTCAGCTCATGGAGATGGGCGTGAAAGTCGTGATGGCCCTGAATATGATCGACGTAGCCCAGGGCCGGAAGATCTCCATTGACAGAAAGAAGCTCTCCCAGTTGCTTGGCATCCCGATCGTCGCGACGAACGGCAAGAAGGAAATGGGCATGAAGGAGCTTCTCGATGCCGCCATCGCTCACGTGGAATATCCTGAGCAGGGTCCCGCGCCCAGGACCATTGGGTACGGCACGGAAATCGAGGAAGAGATCGCAAAGATCGAGCAGAAGCTCGCTCAATGGCCCAATTCCTATTCGTATTTCTCCACCCGATGGCTTGCTATCAAGTTGCTCGAGAACGATACGGAGGTTCTCCGCACGTTTTCACAGATGCCGGAATTGCAGCCGGTATTCGACCAGGTGAACGAGAGTCGCGAACACCTCGTGAACATCTTTGCCGACCCGCCCGAGATCGTGCTCGCCGACGCGCGTTACGGCTTCGTTTCGGGGGCCGTCAGGCAGGCAGTCAGAGAGGATGCCACCGATCGGATCCATCTGAGCGAGACCATCGACAAGGTGCTGACCAACCGGTTGTTGGGACCCATCATGCTTCTGCTGGTCCTCTATGCGGTCTATCTCTTCACGTTCCGTGGAAGCGAGCGGCTGGTGGAGTACTTCGAGATTTTTTTCGGGTGGCTCGGTGACACTCTCGCCTCGATCATACCCCCCGGCCTTCTTCAGTCCCTTGTGGTGAGCGGAATAATAGACGGGGTCGGCGGCGTGCTCGGTTTCGTTCCCTTGATCGCGTTCATGTTCTTGTCCATCGCGATCCTGGAAGACACGGGGTACATGGCCCGGATAGCTTTCATGCTGGACCGGGTGCTCCGGGGGTTCGGGCTGCACGGCGCTTCGATGCTCGCCTTGATGGTCGCCGGAGGCATAGCGGGCGGGTGCGCGGTACCGGGCATCATGGCCACGCGAACCATGAGGGAACCCAAGGAGCGTCTCACTACCATATTGGTTACGCCACTGATGAACTGCGGGGCCAAGCTCCCCGTGTACGCGCTGCTCATCGGGGCTTTCTTCCCGGGGAACAAGGCGGGCATGATGATGCTGCTCACCCTGATCTCATGGATGATGGTCCTGACCGCGGGCCGCGTTATCCGTTCGACCGTACTGGCCGGGCCTTCCGCGCCTTTCGTACTGGAGCTTCCACCGTACCGGCTCCCAACGCTCAAGGGCCTGTTGATCCACACCTGGGAACGGACCTGGATGTATATCAGAAAGGCAGGAACGGTGATTCTCGCCATTTCGATCCTCTTGTGGGCGGTGATGACATTTCCTTCCCTGCCTCCGGAAAAGGCGAAACGGTTCGATCGGCGGGTCGAGGAGCTCACAGCTTCCTTTCTCGCGAATCCGTCTGTCAAAGGTACGTTCACATCGGTACGGGATCTCGACGCGTTCGACAAATTCCGCAGGCGAATGTCCCAAGAGAAAGCAGAGAAGCTCAGGGGGCAAAATCCCGCGTTCTTCGCCCTGGCCCGGGCGATGCGCAAGGACACCCAAGGAGAAATTCAGTCCCCCACATCGAGTCTTCCACGGCTCTACGAACAGTTCGTCGCACACAAGACGCGAGTGCTCTTGCAGAAACGGACCGCAGCTCTGAAGAACACCATCGGAGGTCGCGTAGGAACCGCGCTCGAGTATGTCACGAGTCCGCTGAATTTCGACTGGAAGACAAACATAGCCCTGATCGGCGGATTCGCAGCAAAAGAGGTTGTGGTGGCCACCCTGGGGACCGCCTACAGCCTCGGCGAGGTAAACCCCGAAGAGACAGTAAGCCTTCAGGACAAGCTTAAGAAAGAAGCCCACTGGAATCCCCTCACAGCCTTTACACTTATCATGTTCGTCATGCTCTATGCTCCCTGCTTCGTGACCCTCGTGGTCATGAGGAAGGAGACCGGCGGCTTCAAATGGCCCCTTTTTGCCATGGCCTATACCACGACACTCGCGTACTGCGTGGGCCTCGTCGTCTATTCGGTCGGATCGTTTCTGGGGATCGGATTGTAGCGGGAGTTCATCACCAAAAGCGGAGCGCCTTTATGACCGATTCTCCGTACTTTTGAGTGCCGGTTGAGGGACGCGGGTGTTCTCGCGAAGAGTGGAGGGTGAACCCGAATCAGGACGGGTCTTACCCCTGTAAACACCTAGAAAGCAACTGACAATCGGATTCCGACAGTGTGGATTTCTTGGAGAGGGCCCGTGTGCGGTGCACCCTCTCCGGTGAAATCGTACCAAATCACGTTACCTGGCGCTGAGCAGCTCCACGTCGAAGATGAGCGTGGCGTTGGGAGGAATGACACCCCCTGCTCCTCTCGCGCCGTAACCGAGTTGAGGCGGAATGGTGAGTATCGCGCGGGTGCCTATCGGCAACATGGCAACGCCCTCGTCCCATCCGCGGATGACCTGTCCCTTGCCCAACACAAAGCTGAAGGGCTTGCCGCGGTCCCGTGAGCTGTCGAACTTCTTTCCGTTGGCGAGTGTGCCCGTATAATGGACGGTGACCGTCTGACCGGGCTTGGGCAGGGGACCGTTGCCCTGCTTAGTCACTTTTATCTTGACCCCGGATGGTGACGTAAGCACCTTTGCGGCCTCTGTCGTACCAACGCCGGCCATGCCGACCGCGACGACAAAAGCAAGAATCGTAAACATTACACGTTTCAAAGATATTCTCCTTCCTTGAGAGTTGTCACCTTGAGCTTGTACCAAGGGGTAGTTCTTCTGTCCAGCATTAATTGAGCGCGCGCGGTGTGCGACTGAACAGGATAGAGCTCTGAAGGAAAAGAGACCCGCGCGTCCCTTTTTGCAAAAATGTCGCGGCCGGTATACTCTGCGCGCAGAATCTGAGGAGCGGGAAGGACGGGAACGCGTGGGAACCACAAGGAACATGCCGGAAAAGATTATTTTGGCTACCGGAAACCGGGGGAAAGTGAAAGAGATCCGTGATCTTGTTGCGGACCTGCCGATAAGTTTCCTCTCTTTGAACGACATACCCGATCCGCCTGAGGTCCTTGAAGACGGCGCAACCTTCGAGGAGAATGCCCTGAAAAAGGCCCGAGAAACGGCACGCGCCACCGGCATGCCTGCGCTGGCGGACGATTCGGGGCTCTGTGTCGACGCTCTTGACGGCCGTCCCGGCGTGCTGTCTGCGCGTTACGCGGGTGATGATTCGTCGGACGAGTCGAAATATCGACGCATACTCAAAGAGATGCGCGACGTGCCGGAAGGAAAGCGGACCGCGCGCTTCGTGTGCGTCCTCGCTCTGGTCCACCCCGACGGCGAAGAGCGAATCTTTCGCGGCGTCTGCGAAGGGAGGATAACCCGAGAACCCCGAGGCGCAGGGGGATTCGGGTACGATCCCATCTTCCTGTACGAAGATTCAGAGCGGACCTTCGCGGAAATCGGCAGGGAATTCAAGAATCAGGTAAGCCATCGCGGCCGAGCGCTGGCTGCCTTCGCCGAGTACCTCAGAGAATTGACCTGATGCTGATCTGCAGAATCTGACCTGAAAGCCCTTTCAAATGAGTGATACCGTTTCGCAAAAGAAAGGCAACTCGGTGGCCTGCCCAAGAGCACTGACCTGGTTCCCAGGTCAGTGGCACCCCAAACTTCCAGAGGGTACAAACGAGGGGTGCCACGGATCTGTGAGAGCAGATCCGTGTCTTGATGCTCCGATCCCATATTACTTAGTTGATCGCTCATCCGTATGACCCGCACTCTTGTGCAGCGTCCTCGTGGACGCTCCTCGTCTCCCGCACGAAAGCCAAGGTCTCGGGGACATCACGAATCTTGCGGTCCGGAATGTGTGAGGAGCTCGGCTCCCCGGCAAACCGACTGATTCAGCCACAATGTCACGACTGCTTGCGATTTTGGTCACACGGACTTATAAGTAGGGGACGTCGGGGTGTAGCGCAGCCTGGTTAGCGCGCGTGCCTTGGGAGCACGAGGTCGCCGGTTCAAATCCGGCCACCCCGACCATCTCGCTCGCCGCGCGGTCTCGTTGGCCCGCCTATCATCACTCCCGAGAGCCTCCCCATGAAGCGTTCCATCTGCCTTACCTTTGTGCTCATCCTGATGCTGTTTCCTGCGCAGATCCTCGCTCGGGATCTCGTGCGACTGACCATCCTTCACATGAACGACATTCACGGCTATTACCTTCCTCATAAAATCGGGGGGTATGCTGAGCCCGTGGGCGGTCTGGCACGGGCGGGAACGATGATTCGCCGGATAGTGTCCGAGAACCGCGCAAAAGGTCGGGAAACGCTCATCCTTTTTGCCGGGGATTTGCTCACCGGCACACCCTTTTCCATGGTTTTCAAGGGGGAACTCGGCGTCAAACTCATGAATGGGATCGGATTTCTGGCCATGACAGTGGGCAACCACGAATTCGACCAGGGACAGGAGAATCTCATTTCTCGTTTGAAGCCGCTGATGAACTTTCCTCTCATGAGCGCGAACATCACGTACGACCGTGACAAACCGGGAACACGCGTCTTCGATGCGGAAATGATCAAGCGAGTTCCGGGCACCAATTTACGAATCCTTATTCTTCCCCTGACGACGCAAGAGACTCCGACGTCGACCCACCCGAAGAATGTCAAAGGACTGCGTTTCCTCGATCCCATCGGGACTGCAAAGGAAATGCTGAAGCCAGTCTCCGACGACTATCTCGTGGTCGCGCTGACTCATCTCGGGGTAAAATGTGACAAGGAACTGGCCCGCTCCTGCCCGAAAATCGACGTGATCGTGGGGGGGCACTCGCACACCGCGCTCTTCAAACCGCTCCAGGATGGTCATGCCGTGATCGTCCAGGCGGGGGCGTACGCCGAGTACCTTGGCAGGCTCGACCTCGTCGTCGAGGACGGCCGCGTGATCGAGAGCGCGGGCACGCTCATCCCGCTCACCTCCGAGATCCACGACGACCCCAAGATTGCATCGGTTATCAAGGAATACCAGGCCAAGATGGATTCGCGGCTCCATGACGTCATCGGCAGGACCGATGTGCTCCTCGACGGGAGCATGAGAAGCCTCCGGTCGAATAGGAACACCAATTTGGGCAGGTTGATAGCTTATCTTGCGGCGAAAAGCGTTCACGCTCAAGTGGGGCTGATTAATGGCGGGAGTATCAGGGCAAGCATCCTTAAAGGCGATATCACCCTGGCGGACGTGTACACCGTGCTTCCCTTCGGAAATCATCCGCTGAAAGTCGGACTCCGAGGTGATGAGCTTCGAGCCGTCTTACAGCGGAGTGCGAACTTAGCCCCGGGAAGTGGGGGAAAATTGCAGACCTTCGGTCTCTCCTGTCGGATCAAGAACGGGAAAGTCATCATTGACAAGGTCCGCGGTGAGGAGTTCGACCCACGGAAAACCTACTCCGTCGCGATCAATGAATTCCTCATGGCGGGTGGTGACGGTTACACGCTTTTTCAGAAAAAAGGACGAGATGTCTCGCAAGACCGCTCGCCGATAAGTGATCTTCTGATTGAACTGATCAAGAACAAGGGAGTCATAACCGCCAAGCTCCTGGAAAGTATCGACTGATCTCCACCGATCCTACCGATGCGGTCTCAACTGCGTCAGATTCACCAGCGTCGCCTCTCATTCCGGACCGGCGGGCCTCGCCTTGAGGCCTGTGAAAACCAGTCGTTATGGGACCGCTCTCTTCATTGATCATTGTCACATGATCTAATTTTGAACGCGAAAGGGGTCGGGATTCTCTACCGCTCTCTGCGGAGATGAGCCCCCCGATTCCGAGGAGATTCCCGGCTTGACCGGGCTTCAACGAGTGAATGCAGAGACGCGCAATCCGGCGTGACCCCGGAAGAGAGCCGTAAACGGATTTGAATCCGGTCAGGTGCGTCTACAGCGTCTTGAGATAATCGATCAGAGCCTTGATCTGTTTTTCGGTCAGGTCGGGAAAAGCCGGCATCTCATCGAACGGCGTCCTCAGTTGCTTGTGGATGTCCGCTGCCGTGACGGGACGGCCGCTGACCGGCAGTTTCTTGCGCTTGAAGAGCCCCTTGAGACCGGGACCCACTTTGAAAGCGGTCTTGTCCGTGAAGTGACAGCGCGAGCATCTCTGCTTGAATAAGGCCGCGCCTTCGGCGGCGTTGGACGTTTGTTTCCCGGTTCCCGAAGCCGGTGCCGCGAAAGCGGGACGGCCGGTCATGGTGATCAAGCCGAAAAGAGCCACAACTGCTATTGTGGCCTTTGCAAGCGCGCTCAAGGTTTTCCCCGTGCGTCTGATTCTCCTTGATGACATGCGTTCGACCCCCTTTTTTCGGATACAAACGTTGGTTTACTCGTGCGGCCCGTTGCCCTTGAAGAGAAGCGTGCGCCTTGTCCCCTGCCCCGCGGAACGCCCCAACGGACAACCCCCTGTGATCTTGGGTATTGTCATGCCTCGTCATGTGGCTGCGGCATGACGCTTGGTATCACGCCTCAAACAAAGAGACGAATTTGAAATTGACTGAATCGAAAAGACCCAGATCCGTCATTTTCAGCTCCGGGATGGGAGTAAGCGCCATGAACGACAGCGTCGCGAAGGGCGCCTCCAGCTCGCACCCCAGCTCACGAGCCGCACGCACCACGTTCTGAAGCCCGTCCTTCACCTCCTGTACCGGCCGGTCGGACATGAGACCGGCTATGGGGAGCGGCAGATCGGCCATCACCTCGCGCTGTTGAACAACAGCCATTCCCCCTCCAAGCGATGCGACGTGTTTGGCGGCCGCGAACATGTCCTCGTCATTGGTGCCGACCACCACAATATTGTGAGAGTCGTGCGCGACAGTCCCTGCGATGGCTCCCTGTTTGAGGCCGAATCCCGAAATGAGCCCTATTGAGTAATTTCCCGTAGCATTATGCCTTTCGATGACGGCTATCTTGAGGATGTCGCGATCAGTGTCGGTAACGACCTTTCCGTCGGCCACGGGTGCCTTTTCCACCACCCGCTTCGTTACGATCTGTCCGGGAACGACCCGAATCACGTTGACCGAATCTCCCTCGGCCTGAATGGAGAGGTCCGTCACCCTGTCCCAATTCACATTGATGCTATGGGTGACCTTTCCGTCTTCCTTGGCCACCGAAGGCACGACGAGCTTTCCCTCTTGTGCGACGAGACGTCCCGACTGATACACGCGATCGATTTTCATCGCCTGGAGGTCATCGAACACGACAAGGTCAGCGATGTACCCCGGCGCGACCGCTCCTAAACGCCAGAGCCTGAAATAGGTCGCGGGGTTGAGTGTGGCCATTTGAATCGCGCGGATGGGGTCCATACCTTTGGCAATTGCCTTTCTCAGGAGACGGTCGATGTGTCCCTCTTCGAGGATCTCATGGGGGTCCATGTCGTCGGTCACGAAGAAGCAATTGCGTGAATTGAATTCGTTTACGAGGGGAAAGAGCGCGTCGAGGTTCTTCGCAGCCGAGCCCTCGCGGATCATGATATGCATGCCCATTCGGAGCTTTTCCCGGGCTTCTTCCACGGCGGTGCACTCGTGGTCCGAACCGATGCCCGCGGCGACGTATGCGCAGAGTTCCTTACCGCTTAGGCCGGGAGCGTGCCCGTCGATAACTCTGCCCCGAAACTCGTTGATCTTTGCCAACACCTCGGGATCACCAAGAAATACTCCGGGAAAGTTCATGACCTCCGCCAAGCCGAGGATTCGTGGATCATCTTTGAGGACCTTCATGTCCTCGTGGGTCAATTTCGCGCCTGAGGTTTCGAACGGCGTTGCCGGAACGCAGGAAGGAAACATGAGGAATACGCGGAGAGGCAGTCCCTCACTCGACTGCAACATGTACCGGATGCCGTCAAGCCCGAGCACGTTTGCGATTTCGTGCGGGTCCGCCACCATCGAGGTCGTACCCAGCGGTACCACGTTCCGGGCTAATTCCGGTATCGCCAGCATCGTCGATTCCAAGTGCACATGCCCGTCGATGAATCCGGGAGCCACGTATGCGCCCTGCAGGTCGACCGTCTCCTTGGCCTCGTACTCACCGAAACCTACCACGCGGTCCTCGTGGACGGCTATGGACGTGGAGTGAATCTCTCCTGCCAGCACATTAACCAATTGCGCGTTTCTCAGAAGCAGATCCACAGGTTCTTTTCCGACGGCCATTTCGATCGTTTTGGCGAGATCCATTGATTTCTTCTCCTCTGGATTGGGTTTGGGGGTGAATCTTGCCCCTTTGAGAGAGCATGGGCACGAGTTTTCATCAACAAGCCCGGTTGCAGCCCATTGCTTCCATTATACAAGAGCGTTCTGAATGGCGGTCCTGCACTCACACGTTTCGTAGGTTATCCGAGGAAGAGCCCGGAAGAAGATCTTTTTCACGTTGTCAACGTTCTTTTTCATGGTCGTGGCGATCATTTCCCAGGTAACCGGTTCCTCGCTTTCATGCCACGCATCGTAGTCGGTGCTCATGGCCGCGAGCGCGTAGCAGATACCGGCCTCCCGTGCGAGCACGACTTCCGGCACGGTGGACATATTGATAACGTCTCCTCCCCACATGCGGAACATCTTGCTCTCAGCCCGGGTCGAGAACCTGGGTCCCTCGATGGTGACGATGGTACCTGTGGGATGGTGCGTTATGCCATCGGCAGTGGCGGTATCGATGAGGATTTGCCTCAGCCGGGAACAGAAAGGATCCGCCATCGCGATGTGCACCACCTGATCGCCTTCGTAAAAGGAACTCTTGCGGTTGCGCGTCCGATCGATGAACTGATCGGCAAAGACGAGGTGTCCCGGCTCGATCTCCTCGCGGAGTGATCCACACGCGCTCGTCGCGATGATGTGGGTGACACCTTCCTCCTTCATGGCCCACAGATGGGCTCGGTAGTTTACAAGCGCGGGGGGAATCCTGTGTCCGGATCCATGCCTTGACAGTAAGACCACCTCGACGTCTCCGGCCTTTCCGATCAACAGATCGGCGGACAGTCCGCCGAAGGGGGTCCCTTTCTTCACTCGCCTGACATCAGTGAGAAAATCCGGGTCATCGAAGCCTGACCCGCCGATCATACCGATCTTGACCACAACCACCTCCTTGTGGGGCAGCTCAGCGTATTACCGTTTCCGAGGAGCCCCCCGGGCTCATCAATCAATCGTCGTCCAGCCTGATGCTTCTGCAGTTCCCCCGCGGGCTCCTTGATGGACGTGCGGGTGATCTACGCCAATTCCTTGCTGGAGGGCGTAAAGCCTTGATATTAAGTGGCGCTGAGGGACCCTGTCAACACAAACTAATCCATGATGGTTTACGACCGGTTGCTTCGACAGGTCGGGCATCCTTGAAAGTAGTGTACAATTGGCCTAAAGTGCAGATTCGCAGGCCTTCCACGCCGATCAGCAACGTCCCGCGCGCGAGGGGCCGCAACGGTACCAAAGGATGGACGAACAGCCATGTCAAGGATCAAGGAGATCACAGCCGAAGCCCGTTCCGGGTCGCATTTTGCTGAGCTTTACGTTGAGCATCTCACCACGGTACTCCGGACGCTGAACTGTCAGGCGGTCGGACGGGTTATAGACCTCTTCATCGAGGCGCGATCGAAGCAGAGCGCGATCTATTTCCTCGGGAATGGCGGGAGTGCTGCCACCGCGTGCCACTTTGCCAACGATCTGGGGTTCGGGGCTTCGCCGGAGGGGCATGCTCCTTTCCGCGCGCTGAGTCTCACCTCGAACAACGCCTCCCTCACCTGCCTGGCCAACGACATCGGGTACGAGAACGTCTTCTCCTGGCAACTGAGGAACCTGATGCGTCCCGGCGACGTGGTCGTCGGGATCTCCGCCAGCGGCAACTCACCCAACGCGGTGAAGGCTCTCGAATACGCCAGGGACAACGGGGGCATCCCGGTGGCGATCGTCGGATTCGACGGGGGGAGGATGAAAGAGATCGCGCAGTACGTTATCCACGTTGAGACCGCAAAAGGCGAGTACGGCCCTGTCGAGGACATTCACATGGTCCTCGATCACCTGATCTCCAATTACCTGGCTTCGATCAAGGAGTAGGTGGGGAGCTTTCCGGCATGCCCTGCGCAAGACAAGACCTGGCGGAGGTGCATGGGAATCGAACCCACCCAGGACGGGACTAGCGCCCTGCTAACGGTTTTGAAGACCGCGGAGCTCACCAGAACTCTTCCACCTCCAACACCTCCGCACACGGCCGGCGAAGTCCCTTTATATACCGTTTTCACCCACAAGGGAATACCCCTGCTTAAAGACCTTACCCGTACCATTTTCCAAGAGATCGCTTAGTTTCCCTCAAAGAAAATCCGCAGTCCTGTGAGAATTGACTCCCACCGGCCCTTGAATGCCAGGGACATCTCGTTGTGCGCGGTGAATCCGCAGACCGAGCAGATCGACTTCCCGCGGTTTTTCAGGTAGCAACCGTGAAACACCGATCCGTCCGGCTCGGCGTTGGCAAGGAGTCTGTCCTCACAGCTCCATTGCTCGCTTTTCATCTCCGTGAGGCTGGCAAAGGAGTTCGCAACCGGATATCCTTGGGCTTTCAGTTGCATCAGCTCGTCGAGAACCGGGCCCCGCTCTTCGGCTGAAATGAAGAGAGGATCGGGAAGCTCTCCGTATGGATAATGAAACTGGACGGTCACTCCGTCAACTCGACCCCGGAGGATCGAGAAGAATTCTGTGACAGACTGGAAATTGAGCCGGTTGAACGTGGTGCTCACAAGGGTTCGACGGTCCCGGTGCCGGTCGATGTTGTCCATGACTCTCGCGAACACGCCTTTTCCCCGAATTCGGTCATGGATCTCCGGGGGTCCGTCGAGGCTTACCCAGACCCGATCCACCGGTAGGTCTCCCCAGGGTATACTTCCGTTGGTGGTGAGACAGACGGAAGGGAAAAGACTCCGCGCGGCCTGCACCACATCCTTGATGGTCCTCTCCCCGTCGCGCCAGAGCAGGGGCTCTCCCCCTTCGAGGATCAGGATACGGACGCCCATCGTGCGCAACTTTTCCAGGGTCCCGAGAACCCCAGAAAAGTTCAGCTCCCTTCCGGATCGCCGCCAGTACGGGCAGTGGAGACAGATGAGATTGCAGCGATGGGTGATCTTGTACCCGGCAAGAACCGGACGAATCCGCGCCCCAAGATGATATGCCGCGAAGGGCCGAGCAAAGCCCAAGAGCTGCTTGATGCTGTGAATCGGTCCTCTGCTCACGGTTGCGCCGATACCTCCGATGGTCGCCCCACCTCGCTCATGCTATGATATGGTATAGCCCCCAGCAAGTCGAGTCCACTCGGCTCGGGGCGGGAGGTGAGATCATGAAAGATGCCGGAAATGTCCACCATTACGATTCCCCTGTCGGGTGGCTGGAATTGGTCGTGTCCGATCGCGGGGTGAGGTCAGTCTCATTCATCCCGAAGCCCAAAGTTCGTCAAACCCTGCCCGACAATCCCATCATGCAGAAGCTCGTGAAAGAACTCGACAGATACTTCGCTGGAGAATCCATGACCTTCTCGGTCCCCCTTGATCCTCCTCAAGGCACCGATTTTCAACGGGAAGTATGGGAACAACTCACAACCATCCCATACGGCGAGACTCGCTCCTATGGACAGGTTGCTGAGGCGATGGGTCGACCGGGAAGCGCCCGGGCGGTCGGAAACGCAAACGGAAGCAATAGCATCCCCATTATCATTCCCTGTCATCGAGTCATCAAGTCTGACGGCAGCCTCGGGGGGTACGGTTCGGGGGTTCACATCAAGAAATATCTGCTGAACCTCGAAGGCGTTGAATGACTCGGCCGCGGCGAGCAGGCAGCAGTTCACCGGGACAAACCTGTGCGTCTCATGAGACGCTATGCGGTTCTCCGCGAAATGCCGCGCGGGAGCAAGCCCGGCCGGCCGCGAGGAAGCGTTGTTGAGCCAAGACGAGCGATCCTGGAGTATCCGACGGGTTTTGAGATCGGTGACGCAGCTATGAATGAACTGCTGAGAATCGTCGGACCTGCGCTGGCAGCCGTCCTTGCCTTGCAGGCGGCTGTCGTGGCAAGGCCCTGCTGGAAGATGACCAAAGAGCTATCCGAGCTCCGGCTCGAGTATCACCTGTACGCCACCGGGCAGGAACAGGATATCGGGCCGACTCAAGATACCCGGGACACACAGGATATCGGGCAGAGCTCGGAGGTCACCTTTGACCGACTCACGGAGATGCTCGACAAAATCATCGATCTGAAAAGGGAGATGAGGAAAGCCGGGTGCAAAATCCGCCCGCGAAAGAAGGACCTTGCCCGTGAAATTAAGAAGAGGGCCAAGCAGCGCGCGAAGCTCCCCCGCTGAAGGAGTGGTCCTGACAGGCGAGATACCGGGTCTTTGACGACGAACCCGCAGAGGAAACATACGCAGGGAGATCGGACATGAACGGCGAGAAAATCCGACGGGCAGCCAGCATGATTCATGAATCGCGCGGGATCGTGGTCTTCTCGGGCGCGGGAATCTCCACGGAGTCGGGCATCCCCGATTTCCGGTCACCCGGTGGAATATGGTCCAAGTACGATCCCCGGGAACTGACCTATCAGAAATTCGTTGCCAGCGAGAAGTACCGTAAACTCTATTGGGAGTACGATCGGGCCAGGTACCCCGTCATGAAGGATGCGATGCCCAACGCGGCTCACAGAGCGGTCGTCGATATAGAGAAGGAAGGTCGCATGTTGGCGCTCATTACGCAGAACATCGACAGACTCCACCAGAAGGCGGGCAGTTCACCGGAGAAGGTGTACGAACTCCACGGAACCGTCATGGAGGTCACCTGCCTGAACTGCCACGCGCGGTGGCCGAGGGAGGAGATCACCGAGAAGATGGACCGGGAGGGCATTGACGTTGCGTACTGCGAGCATTGCGGGGGGCCGCTCAAGTGTGCCACGATAGCGTTTGGGCAGTCTCTCCCCCAGGATGTCTTGGAGGAATCCTTCCGGCACGCCCGAAACTGCGACCTCTTCATAACGATAGGATCATCGCTTGTGGTTCAGCCGGCGAATCTCCTGCCGATAGAGGCCAAGCGGGGAGGAGCGCGGCTGATCCTGGTGAACCTTTCAGACACCCCCTACGACTCGATCATGGATGAAATTCTTATCGGGAAGGCCGGACCCACCATGGAGGCCGTCATGACGGAGTACCGCAAACTGTCGGCGTGAGGCGTCCAATCCCTCTTGAGAAGCGAAAGACTGCGGAAAGCGGTCTATTGTAAAGGAAAGAGTTTGGCGGGGAGAGCGGCCGTCAAACACCTCGGACGTGCGTTCGGTCGAGAACCTTGGGGGCCACTGACCACGCCGACGCGTGGTCAGTGTCTCCGCCCCATGGTACTGATTCATTGCCGAATCGGTTCGAGCTGTCTGATTAGCGCTTGGAAAACTGGAAGCTGGCCCGTGCTCCGCGCTTGCCGTATTTCTTCCGCTCTTTGACTCGGGCGTCACGGGTGAGAAATCCTGCAGACTTCAGTGTGGACCGATTCGCGGTATCGACTCCGAGCAGGGCCTTGCTGATCCCGTGCTTCACCGCGCCCGCCTGGCCGGACAGACCGCCCCCGTGAACACGGGCAAAGGTGTCGAAGCGGCCGACGGTTTGAGTCAGCTCGAAGGGCTGCATGATGACCATACGTGAGGTCTGGCGTCGGAAGTATTCGTCCACAGGCCGGTCATTGACTACGATCTTCCCGGTTCCGGGCTTGAGCCAAACCCTGGCTATCGCGTTCTTCCGTTTTCCTGTTGCGTAAAACTGATCGTCGCTCATCATTTCCTCAATGTTCAGAACTGGTACACTTCCGGCATCTGCGCCTCGTGTGGATGAGTGTCACCTGCGTAGACCTTGAGCTTGCTGAGTTGCGCGCGGCCAAGAGAATTTCTCGGCAGCATCCCTCTGACGGCCAATTTGAAGAGCATCTCGGGCTTGGTGCTCAGCATCCTGTCCGCCCTGGTCGATTTGAGTCCGCCGGGGTAGTTGCTGTGCCGATAGTACATTTTCTGCTGAAGCTTCCTGCCCGTAAGACGCACCTTGGAGGCATTGACAATAATGACGAAGTCCCCGGTATCCACGTGGGGAGCGAATTCCGGTTTGTGCTTCCCCCTCAGGATTCGCGCGGTTTCCGCGGCGATTCGCCCCAGGACCTTATCCTTGGCGTCAATAACGAACCATTTTCTCTTCACATCCCCTTTTTTCGGGGTCCACGTTCCCATGGGTCACCTCTCGCGACGTGTAAACCTTGTTATTTACCACCTGCCAGGGGCTCTGTCAAGGTTAATGACGGATCGGGGTTGGAGCGAAAGTCGCGTATCACCGTCGGAGGTGGTATGTGCATGTGGCGTCGGCTTGTCCTTTGGCCCGGTACTACCAGGCTGTGTTCGAGAGACGAGCGCGGTGAAAATACTGGTCAAGGGAGTGACGAAGGGTGAGGTACGCTCAGAAAACGGAAAAAAGGGGCGTTTTCGTCAACGTGACGACCGTTTTGCCTGGGTCAGGTCCGACGGGACACTGCGCAGAGACCATTGTAGGGTTAGCGGGGGACCTCTCTGCCCCCAAGGGTCCAAAAATTCCCAAGATGGCAAGACCGCAGCCTAATTCCGGATTAGATATTAGGGAGGTCAAAGATGTCTGTAATACTTATTAATCCGTTCGAGGTTCCCGAGGATAAGCAAGAGGAAGCATTGGCCTTCTGGGAAAGAGCGGCGGATTTCATGAGAAGGCAGCCGGGGTTCATTTCCACGCGGTTACACAGAGCCATTGTGCCGTGGGCACGCTTCCACCTCATCAACGTCGCTGAGTGGCAATCTGCCGAGCATTTCGAGGCCGTTATCAATTCCGAGGAATTCAAGAACCTGACGGAACCGTATAATAATGTCTTTCCGCACTATCCGGGCTTGTACGAGGTTATTCGTACGTCAGTAGCGGCGGGTTTTCAAAACCGCCCCGACGAAGGCGGGCGTTGAAGCGTGTTCGTTCGTCTTTTCCTCGTTCCTAGTGTTTCGTTCCCTAAGTTAGTGTGATATTGTTCTCTCCCATGGAGGGTGATCATGGGGAGACAGGTAGTCGA
>CAZCDS010000070.1:0-34675 GCA_964497585.1 uncultured Syntrophaceae bacterium | reverse complement strand
CCCGCCCAAAGCGGTCTATTCGGGGCTTGTGTGTTGGGGGTTGGGTCTTTTAGAAACCTGGCGCCCCCCCCACCCCTCCCCAAAAACTCCATGGTTTCGGGCCGGTAGGCCCCATGGCTTCGTCGAAAGCCTGCGCCGGCCGGTTGTTAGCTTCTGGTCGTCTGAAGTGGCCTGGCACAACCCGGGCGAAGAAGCGGGCCGACGCGGGGCATCATGGATTTGAGCGGTAGGAATTGAGTTACACGGAAAATGACGCCTCAGACCTTGCCCTTTGTCGCGATGATCCTGGCCGGAGGCCTGGGCACGAGACTTCGACCGGTGGTCTCGGATAGGCCCAAGCCCTTGGCCTTTGTGGGGGATGTGCCTTTCCTGGAGATTCTCGTCTCCTCCTTGGCTCGGAAGGGAGTCCGGGATTTCGTCTTGCTCACCGGATACATGGGTGAGATGATCGAGGAGCATTTCCGGAAAAGACGCCTGGACACTATACGTCTTCACTTCGTACAGGAAGATGAACCGCTCGGGACAGGGGGAGCGGTCAGGAACGCGGCCCGGTTCGCGACCGATCCCACGCTTCTCGTAAATGGCGACACCTTTTTCGATGCGGATCTCAACCGGCTGTACGGGTACCACCGGGAGAAAGGGGGCGAGGTCACGCTCTCACTCATCCGGGTCGATGACGTGAGCAGGTACGGGGCTGTGGTTATCGACGAAGACGGGCGGATAAGGGGCTTCAGCGAGAAACAGGCGGAGAATACCGGCGCCGGGTACATCAACGCGGGGCTTTCCCTGCTTTCCCAACAATTCATCCAAGGGCTTCCTGACCTCGGTAACTTTTCCATGGAGCGCGACGTATTTCCCTCGACCGCTCTCTCGGGGAGCATGTTCGGTCTGGCTCAAGAGAGGGCCTTCTTCGACATCGGCACGCCGGAGAGCTACGAGGCGTTCAGTGACTATGAGGCAAATAGGGGCTTGGGACGGTGGGACGAGACCAGCGACTGAAATAGAGATTTGCTTAGAAAGCATGAAAGGGGGCGACCCTTGGCGCAGCGAAAGGCCGCCTTCTCACTTCTTGCGCTCCCGGTACTGCCCGCTGACATCTTCCTTGGTGCGCCCCGTTCTGGGCGCTTGACCATCCGTTTCGACATCTTGAGGACCCGCTATTCCCTCCGACAATGAGCGCAGAATCCTCAGAATGGTCTCATGCTCCTCCGGTAAAGGTGCCTGTTGAGATTCCTGAACAATATAAGGCTTCACCAATCCGAGAGAGGCCGGAAGCCTGGCCCTGATCTTGTCCAAGAGATTGTCTGAGGGATTGATAAGCGCTTTGATTTCCGGGACCCCATCTTGCTCGTCCTCCTTGTATTTCCATGATGCAACAGCCTTGATCTCCGAAGCTGACCACGGCTCGAAGATGGAATAAGAGATTTTCTCCTCCTCGGGCAGGGAAATCCAGATTACGGGATAAGGGGTATCGCTCCACACGCTTTTGAGCTTCTGCCAGTCTACTATCATACCCCTCACTTGCCGACTCACGTTTGCCTCCCCAAGGAGTTCTGCCAGCTCAAGGGAAATCACCATAAAGCCAGGGTGCGTCAATTTTGCCAGACGGAAACCGGCGTCCATGTCCGGCCCTACGTAGTCGATCCTAGGATGTGAAACCTCCTCGTACCGACGCTCCCCTTTCTTTCGATAAAGAACCGGACCAGGAAACGTGATCTGCCTGTTCCGTATCGGGAAGCCGGCAACCCAGCCGGTCCCTTTCAATCGAATTGGTTCGTTGTCTACGTCCTTCTCGTCGAACTGACGGATCACTCGGAGAAAGGAAACCACGATCTCGTGCAATTGCCTGCGAGACATAATCCTGAATGAATAGATCAGTTCATCGCCCGCGGTCTTCCACAGGTAATGGTCGACGTGCTCGGCCAATTGAGTTTCGTCTGCCTCTACGAGACCCTTCCCAAATGCGCTATGAAAATCAGAGAAACGCTGTTGGAGGATCGCTCCCCAGTCGGAATCCTCGAGAGAGTAATCACTCAAGAGTGCTTGGATGCTTGGCTCCCCCTCATCGAGATCGGGAGCCTTGGGATCGATCAGACCTTTGTCCTGGAAGGAGAAGAACGTGCCTTTTCTCTCTTCGTACAAGTTTAGAAGCACGGTGTGGTTTTTCTGATTCTTCAGAGCAAGCGAGCCGTGAATGTCAACGCTTAAGAACAGCCGTAACTCGCTTCCGTTCTTTTCTGTCGGTTTGGTCATCACTTGATGATGTATGAGGCTCTTACCTCGACCGCAGGCCTCGACACTTGAAAGTGGCCTGCTAAAAGTCCCGCGTTGCCGCCGTATTTCTTGTGTAGTCTGACAAACTCGTCTTTCGGCATGAGGAATGCGGCCGCGAACCTGTTGGCTTGCCATTCAAACTCGTCCGAGCCGTATCGGTAGAAGACCACTAGGCGGTTGTCGGGAACGGGAGCTTCAGGATCGTAATGAAGGAAGTAGTGACCTAATTCGTGGGCAATGGTGAAGTTGTCCCGCAGAGGGGAGGTATGTGGGGACAGCCGGATGATGAAGTCCTGTCTACCCCTAATGATGAGCGAAGCCCCCTCCAATTCATAAGTGCTCGGTTCTTTGGCCACCTCGATCCTGCCGCCATAGGTGTCCACAGTCCACTCAAGCAAAGCCCGAGGGCCGCGATCCGCGTGTTCTGATTCATCTTCGACCATCTGCCTCAACTCAGAGGCAAGATCCTCGATCTCATCATAGGTGCCAGCAAAGCGAGTCTTTATTCCCATGACTTACCTCTCCGATGGAGCCTGCGGCGGATGCCGTCAGCCACGTGGTGATCCTCAAGTGGTTGCGCTGCATCGAAAGACACGTGTGAGGACGTACCGGTGATCCTGGGCGCGCCATATTCTGCCCGACTTCCGGTCTGTACGGTCCTGAGATGTCCCCCCTTCCACGAGCTGAGGCGCTTGCAAACGCGTTTTCGCGAGTAAAACGAAAATACGACAAACTACCCGTAATGTCAAGAGGAAAACATCCATTCCAGTCAATTTGGCCCGCAAAATTTCTCTTGTATCATTCTACCAAATCATGCGGGAAGGGCAACCAATGACTGTAACTCCCTGACGGTAATCCGAATACGGCACCGGGTGACTCACAGGGGTTTGCTACCGCTCCCAGTCTGAGAGGTAGGTTCATCGAACTTGCCATCCGAAGTACGGCCCGCGACCGTGAGAAAAGCCATCAACGAGCCGAAGAGTAATCCTGCCATGATGAACTTTGTCCACGGGGGGAGTGGTGACGGAGAGAAGAACGCCTCGATGATTCCCGCGAGGACCAGCAAGGGAACGCATCCCATGGCGAGCCGTGCCGTGAGCCGCCCTCTGACGGAGAGGTAATCTCCTCGCCGGTACGGGCCGGGGTCAATGAGCGCATGGCCGAGGATCAGGCCCGCTCCACCCGCGATCAAGACGGCGGTTACCTCCAGGCTCCCGTGGGGGAGGACGAAGGACCAAAACTTCACGGAGAGCCCATGCTTGAGACATACCGCGGCCACGCTCCCGATGAGAAGCCCGTTGAGCGCCAATAGGTAGATGGTTCCCACACCGAAGGTCAGCCCCGCGGCCACAACGAGGAATGTGACCGAGATGTTGTGGGTCATAAGAAAACCGGATGCCTGGGGCGCTGCGGCAAAGAGATCGTCAAACCAGACTTCTCCGCTTTCCACCTTTGAAATGATCGACTCGGGCACGAGGAGCTCCAAGAATCCCGGCTCACTGAGGCCCACGAAAAAGCCGGCCGCGCCGAAAAGAATGAATATAGCCGCTGAGACGAGCACATATCCGTAACTCTTGCGCAGAGCCGACGGAAAACCGCGAGTGATGAACTGCCAGATGGAAGACCAGTGGAATGGAGGCTTCCGGTAGATCATTTCGTGTACGCGGATCACGAGGCCGTTGAGGTAGGCGATAACTTCATTGTTCGGGTCCGACGCGAGTTCGGACGACCTGATCAAGGCGAGATCCGAGATCGCAGCCGTGTAAAGCCGGCCCAGCTCCCAAAGCTCATCCCGATCCAGCGCGTGGCTTGATCCCAAGCTCCGCATTTTCACACAGACCCTCTCGAGCTTGTCCCATTCGTCTTTGCGTTCTTCAATGAACTCGTTTATATTCACGGGAACCCCTTGGAGATGTCTGAGAGCGGCCTGTCAAACTCGTAGTCGATGGGAAGCGATCCTCCGATACTACCGAAGCCGGGGAAGCGGCAAACGGGCGGCGTGTCCGACGTGATTGCTTTCCATGATAGCATGACCGGCGAAGAGCGTGAAAGAAAAGCTCAAAACCGTTATCATAGAGACTCCGGAACACTTCGAGCTCCAGCTCCCACTTGCCGGCATAGGGACACGCTTCATAGCCTATGTCATAGATCGGCTGATACAGGCGGGCCTTGTCCTCGGGCTTTTCCTGACGTTTATTCTCGTGGTCATGGCCGTGGGTCAGATGGCCGAACTCGGCGACTGGTTGAAAAAGGCCCTCGATTTTCTCGGGAAATGGGCGATTGCTCTCGTGATCATTCTTTACGGCGTGATCGTGATCGGATACTTCATTATCTTTGAGTACTTCCGAAGCGGCTCCACTCCGGGCAAGAGGTCGCAAGGGATCAGAGTCATCCGGACGGACGGGCGTCCCATAACATTCGCCGATTCCGCGATACGCAACATCCTGAGAATCTTTGAGCTGGAGCTCTACCCGCTCGGTCTCATAGTGATGTTCATCGATTCCCGGAACAGACGTCTTGGGGATCTTACCGCGGGCACGCTTGTCGTCAAAGAAAGTCAAACCCGACATCTCGGGCAGTACGAGGCTCCGCCGGACCATGGGATTTCCGAGCAGGAAATCCGAACCGTGGCCCGAGAAATGACGGCCCAAGACTATCAGATCGTCACACGTTTCCTCTCCCGTCGGAGCGGGCTGGATCCCCAACACCGGGAGAGTCTCGCGTGGGAGATCTGCGCCCGGATTTTCCGGAACGCAGGCAGGCCCCTTACTCCCGGATTGGACCCCGAGCACGCGATCGAAACCTCGGCCGCGCTCTATCGTGAGATGACGAGAATCTTGTGAAAACTCGCATTGCCGGACATGTTTCGGGAAGGCCTCCGGGGATCACCTTTCAGAGGAGGAAACGGTGTCAGTCGCGGAGTTAAGGAGCTGTCCATGACCGACGAGCCTACGCGTACCGTTCATACGGTGACCATAACCGGTATCAGAAGTGGAGCGAGCAACGAAGAAGTGGCCCGCGCCCTGGCCAGGGTGGCTACAAATATCTCGCTGGACAAGATCAGGAAGCGGCTGGAGTCTCTGCCCTGGACCCTCACGCGATCCGCGACGGAGCGGAACGCGAGCAGGCTCGTCGAGCTGCTCACGGAGGCAGGCGCGTACGTGGACGTAAGGCCTCAGCTACCCCGGCAGCCTGCGCCGGCTCGACCCGCTCCTCCCTCGGCTCCCGCAACACCAGCAGAAGCGTCCGTCGAATCGGAAAGTGCTGCGCAGACCGCGGCCGCGCTCGACGTGGAGCCGCTTACGCTCGGAGGGATACTGGATCGGACATTCAACATATGCCGGAGCCATTTCTGGAAATTGCTCGGCATCGTCGTGATTCCCTGGCTCGCGACGATCGTGCTCGTGATCGTAGGAGCCATCGTCGTAGGGTTGGTGGGCTTCACATGGCATTCCATGGGCGAAACCTCCGCATGGCTTCTCATCATATTGGGAGCGATTATGGTGCCTACACTTCTGGTGGCACTCGTGGCAATAACCTACATGTCCCAGGGCGCGGTGATCCACGCGGTCGCCGGCATCTACTCGGGGAAGGCCGTCGCGGTGGCGGATTCCTACCGATTTGTCTTCAGGAGGCTCGGTCGCTTTGTGCTGACGTCGATGCTCTTCATGCTCGTGATTCTGTTGCTCGTGGCTGTTCCCGTTGTCGTGGGAGCCGCACTCTACTTCCTCTTCAAGGTTCTCACCCCTTCCGGATGGTGGTCCGTGCTGCTCTGGCCCTTCCTCCTGATCCCATTGGCCTATGCTTTTCCCAAGCTTATGCTTTGGGACAAGGTCGTTATCATTGAAGATGTGGCCTACATGAAGGCGCTTACGAGGAGTTGGAATCTTGTCACAGGCAAGGCCGAAAGTCCGTGGCCGAGAAGCTACTACATACGGCTCATCATTCTTCTCCATCTTTTCCTCTTGATCTACGTGGGAGTCTCATTGGTATTCGAGACGCCAGGCGCGTTGCTTACCTACCTTGTTCCCCAATCGATCAAAATTGTCGGACAGATACTCGGGCAGGTGCTGAGCAGCGCTGGGGGTCTGGTAGCAGGAATTTTCATGTCCGTCTGTCTCGTGGTCTTCTACTTTGATATCCGGACCCGCAAGGAAGGCTTCGACCTGCAGATGCTCATGGGAATGCACGGGCAGAACGAGTCGCAGGGTGTCAAGCCTGCGTAACGGTGGTCCAATTAGAGAAAGGAAATACCTGTTTTTCCGACAAGCCTCCAAAAAAATATTGTGTTGCGGAGGATCTTGATCCATATTAAAAGGTTAAATCGTCCTAGACGGCAAGCTCAGGAGGACAGATGGCCGAGAAGAAGAAAAAAGAAAAGAAAGAAAAGCCCCTGGAGAAATATACGGTCAAGGAGTTGAGGGAGGAAGCTCTCAAAATCGAGGGCATCCAGGGCGTTCACGGAATGAACAAAGAGGAGCTGCTCGTCCTCTTGAGAGAGCACAAGGGCATACCCGAGCCCCAGAAAAAGAAAAAGACCAAGAGTGTACGCGACATCAAGAAAAAGGTCGTGGAACTCAAGGAGACCAGGGATAAGGAGCGTGCTGAGGGGGCATCGCGAGCACGCTTAGACATTCTCAGACGAAAAATATCGAGACTGAAAAAACAGACGAGGCGTTAGCCAAAGCAGTCTTCGCCGACCGGCCGAGGCTTTCATGGGCTGCAGTTTCCGCGTGATCGAGACCGTTCTGTCAGATTTCCGTTTTCGCTTCCGCACGTGAGTCCTGTGCAATGCTTCTCTGCAGAGCCCTTGACTGCCGCCTCTCGCGCTGACGAGTGAACGCCGACGACAACCTGGACGAATCTCAGCGGACTTCCATGGAAGAACAAGAAGCCAAATCGCACACGGGGCGCAGTTCCGTCCGTACCAGGGGGATCAAGACTACCCTTGCCCTGGTGATCCTTGCCCTCGTATTCTTTGCTGCGGGCTTGCTCCTATTTGTGAGGACCGGGCTTGACGGAAACACTCTGGTACGAGCCGCGCTTCCCCCTCTGGAAGACGCGCTGAACCAGAAGATATCTTTTTCGTCCGCCCGGCTTACGTGGCGGGGTGCCCTCAACCCACGATTGGAGATCTCAGGCCTGAGCGTTCTTGATAAGCCGACGGGGCAGGTACGGCTGCAGATTCCCACAACGGTTATGGAGTTCCGGCCCATCGCCCTTCTTCGCGGCGCGCTTGTGGTCGAAAGTCTCAGTCTCGTTGAGCCGACCCTGCGTGTATCAGGCGGGTCCTCGTCACCCGGGAGACGCGTTCCAAGGAAGTCGGCCTTATCGAGCAGGGTCTCCTTCTTCTTCACCCCCGTGGTTCGAAGGTTGGAAATACGGAAGGGCAGGGTGTTCATCGAAGGTGAAGACGGTCCGCAGGCCCGGAAATCGGTTGTTCTGCGCGACATTCGGATGTCCGCGGAGGACGCGACGCTCAACCGCGTGCGGGAGTTTCGTCTGCAGGGGAAAGTCCTCGGTGATACCACTGACGGAAGGCTGGAGGTTTCGGGTCGGGTAGATTCCTCGCCGCTATGGCAAGGACGTTGGCAAGGCCGCGTCAAGGCAAGGCTCACGGACTGCCCGGCTACCGCGGCTTCCCTGGTTGCCAAGGCGTTCGGGCTGAACGTTCCCGTCGCAACCGGGGCTTTCAGTGTAGGCCTCGATGTCGGGGGCCGGACCGGGGATTGCCAAATCCGCGGGAACGTGAGGGTCGCGCGCGGCCGACTGCTCCCCGGAATGATTTTCCTCGCACCGGTGTCCATAGATGGAGCGGAAATAGCTTTCCACGGAGAAATCAAAGGGGACACGCTCTACTTGAACCTCGCCCGGGTCGTGCTCCCCGGGCTGGAGCTTTCGGGCGAGGCTCGTGTGGGGAGATTGTCCTCTGGCGCTGCCACAACGACCATATCGGTGCGCAAGGCGGAGCTCGATCTTGCGAGACTCTTCCCCCTGATACCGATGAATCTGCTGAGCAGGGAAGACCGGGATCGCCTCGCGGCCGCGGGCCTCCAAGGACACGTTGTAGTAGAAGGGGCTACCTGGAGCGGAAGGCTCGCGGACTTTCGCGCGGGGAAGCTGCGTGGGACCGTGGGTGTCAATGCGATGCTTGAAGACGTGTCGGGATTCATTCCGGGTTTCGGTTTGCCGGTGAAGGGCGCGTCGGGGAGAGTTCGGGTCAGCGCAAACGAGGTGTTGCTCAATCAGGTGAGTCTTACCCTGGGCAAGTCCCCTATTGTGGTCAACGGCGCGGTGACGGATCTGCGTTCCGCACAGCCGCTGGTGGATCTCTTCGTGTCAATCAAGGCCCGGGCTGGAGACGTCAATCCGATCCTTCGTTCCGGTCCTGTTGCCTGCAGGCTACCGCACTGGTTGAACCGCATCAAGGATCCCAAGGGAGACATCGCGGTAAGCCTCGACCTCAAAGGCGCGCTGAGCCGTCCGTGCGTCATGGGAGTCGCTGCGCTGGATGAGTTTCAATGCGAGGTCGAAGGAATACCGCTCCCGTTGACGAGGATACGGGGCTCTTTCAAATTTGAAGGCGGTCGGGTCACGTTCAAGGAATTGACCGGACTCATCGGGAGGTCCCGGGCCAGGATCAGTGGCAGTCTTTCTCCGAAACAAATCAGCCTTTCCACGACTGCATCCGTGACACCCCGGGACCTCGGAAGGCTCAAACTGCTGCCCCCGGGCTGGAAGATCCGGGGAACTGTCCCGGTGACGCTGAAGGTCGAGGGACCCCCACGGAACATAATGTACGAGCTGAACCTCGATCTCAAAGCGAATCGGCTCAAGGGCGGATGGCTCTTGGCCAAGAAGACGGGAACACCCTTCGCGCTTAAGGCAACCGGAGTGCTGGGTCCGTCGGGAGTCGAAATCCGTGGTGGACGACTGTCGCTCGGCAAGCAACAGGTGGGTTTGTCCGGATCACTGGTTTTCGGCAAGAAAGCCGAACTCGCTTTCGCCCTCCCACCGCAGGGAATCCGCACGGAGACCCTCATGGCGCTGGTGAATCCGGCCTTGGACCTCAAGCCGGGTGGGCGGATCGAAGGCAAGATGGCATTTGCCACGGGCGCCCACTGGACCCGGGATGCCTCCATTGATGTGGATCTTCTGGTGAATCACGTGTCCCTAAAGGTCTTCGGGTTTCACAAACCCTGGCGCGGTCTGACGGGGAGAGTCCGATGGCGGGGAGCCAATTTTCACGCGGTTCTTGATCGCGTGATGATCGGGAACTCCCGCTTCACGGGACGATGCTCGGTAAATGGCTGGAAGAAGCCCCGCATAGATGTAGTGCTGACGGCCCCCTTTCTGGACACCACCGATTTCACCGCGCCTGAAGGCTACGTCGCCACTCAGACGTGGTCGGAATGGATTTCGTCCAACTGGTTCATCCGGTTTCTCGCTCGCAGTCAAGGCCGAGGCAGGCTCCTCGTGTACAAGGGAAAGACGTCCCAAAGGGCCTTCTCCGACTTCAAGGCCGACCTGATCGGGGAGGGAGGGCTGCTGAAGGCCCCCAACTGGGCGGCGAATTTCGGCGACGGAAAGCTGCGGGGAAGCGCACGCATCGACTTGAGACCGGGAGCAAAAACGTTATTGAGAACGGAGTTTCAAGGGGACCATCTCAAGATGCAACGGGTGCTGCTGGCCGACCCGCAACAGGTCAGCGTGGAGTCGGAGTTCCTTCTCGAAGGATATCTCGCATGGCACGCATCGAAGAAACGGGAAAACGACGGCGTTTACAAGACCGGAAAGATAGAGGTTCGGCTCCGGGACGGCATCATCCACAAGTTCGACGTCCTCTCCAAGATATTCTCACTGATCAACCTCGGATCTATCCTGAGCGGTCGTTTGCCGGATGTGACTGGCTCGGGACTGCCATTCAACCGTCTGACCTGGCAAATGGAAGTGTTCGATACCAAATGGAGAGTGAGGGACCTCAAGCTCCTCTCGGATGCCGCGACAATAGACGCGGAAGGTATGTACTTCAGCGATCAGAACCGGGTGGACTTCAAAGTGGATGTCTCACCCCTCGTGGGATTCGACAAGATCATCTCCGGATTGTTCGGTAACCTCATAACAAAGGACGGGAAAATACTCACGACCACCTTCAGAGTTCGAGGCTTGAGCCATTCTCCTGATGTGCGGCTCGAGCCGCTCCGTTCCTTCACGTCTCAATAGCGGAGCCGTTCACCGGGCGTATCCATGAGAGTTGCCTCCCCTTAGGTGATCTCAGGGGGGTGCCTCGGCCGAGGGAAAATGTCCGCAACATCGATCCGGTCAGCAGGCGACCGATTCCTCGATGAACTTTCAAACGGATAACATGGGAGCCTTGCTCGGGTTGCGACTTTAGCCTGACAGCCGCAAAAAAAATGGGGAATCGCGGGCATGGACATCCACCCCACGCAGAGTTCATCACCCTGCATCCGGACAACGCGCCAACACACAGTCCACTCCTGCCCACACCCCACCCTGACAAAAGGCTTGACCCAGGAGCATGGATAAGATATTGATATCTTTGGAGAGCTTTGAAGCGGTTACGTGAATTGACAAACCCAAGGCATTGAAGATCCCACGAGGGAAGGCTTCCTGGAGCGCAAAGGCATCGGACCGGGTCTCCCGATCTCGACCGCGCGGGCCCACATGATGAGAGCATGGAATTTTCCGACGATCTGCGCTTCCTGTGCGAGAGCGAGCCGCGCGTGATGATTTGAGCTTTACGGGAATATTCAGAAGGCAAGAGAGGCCGCCATGCGGGTCTTATTGATTAACAGCAATCTCAAAGACGACATTCTGGCCGCGCCGCCAGTGGGACTTTGTTACGTGGCGAGTGCCGCCCAGACCGCAGGGCATGACGTTAAGGTGAGGGACCTGTGCTTTGAGAAGAACATTGGAGTGGCACTGAAGGAGGACATAAGAGGATTCTCGCCCGAGGTGGTAGGGATTTCCGTCCGGAACATTGACAACGTCAACTTGCTCAATCCGGTCTCCTATTTGGAAGAGGTTAAGGAGATTGTTCAACGGGTGAGAGCGCTTACCGCCGTTCCCATTGTTATCGGAGGGTCAGGCGCGAGCCTGTGCCCGGAGCACATGCTGTCTCATTTGGAGGCGGATTTCATCATTGTCTCGGATGGAGAGATACCGTTCGTGGAGTTGCTCAGCGCTCTGGAACGCGATGAACATCCTGCCGATATTCCCGGCGTGGGAGTGATGCGCGACACGAGGTTTTATCTCTGTCCACCCCAGTTGGAAGACTTCCCGAGCGGCAATGCCAAGCTTGGTTCGTGGGTGGACATGAAACGTTACGAAAAGATGGGGGGCAGCTACAATATTCAGACGAAGCGGGGATGCAATCAGCGGTGCATATACTGTACCTACGGCAGCCTGCTGGAAGGCCGCAGATATCGGTTGCGATCCCCCGTGGAGGTAGTGGACGAGATTGAGGAGGCCATTCACCTGTACAAAGGCACGATCTTTGAATTCGTTGATTCCGTCTTCAATGAACCATTGGATCACTGCGTCGAAATCCTGGAAGAGATTGTCCGACGTCCCTGGAAGGCGCGTTTCACTGCCATGGGAGTAACCCCACGGAATCTGGACAGGGCATTGTTGGACCTCATGTGGAAGGCGGGATTCGCTTCCTATATGATGACACCTGAGTCGGCCTCAGAGACGATGATTAAGAACTACGGCAAAGGTTTTGAAGTCGAAGATCTCGTTCGAAGCGTAGAAGCAATAGAAAAGACGCGATTTACCGTGATGTGGTATTTCCTGATAGGGGGACCGGGCGAGACCAATCAGACACTGGAGGAGACCCTACAGTTCGCACGGAAATACCTCTATCGAAAGACAAGGCCACCGTACAATATAGCCAATTTCTACCTCGGAGTGAGAATTTACCCGGGAACAAGGCTCTGGGAAATAGCCGTCGACGATGGATTTGTGACGCCGGATTCCTACCCTCTGCAGCAGTTGTGGTACCTTTCGGACGAGCTTGACCTGGGACTCGCACTCAAACAATTGACGGACGAAGCATCCAAAGCTCCCGAAGTGATGCTGGGATTTGACGAGAGACAGTTGGTGGTTTCCAATATCGTATCCTGGCTCGCCGATCTCGTCAGGATACCCAAGCCCTTCTGGCGGCATCTCTGGGGCGCGAATCAGATTCTGCTGAAGACCGGCCTTCGGTGGATCACTCGGCCCCGTGATCTTGAAGAGGCGATTACGCGGCGGTTGGCAGAGCAAAGACGGTTTGTCCCGTCTCGGCAAACCCGGCAGGTCAGTTGACGAAGTCCCGAAATTCATCCTATGGGCAGATCGAACCAAGCCACATGCTCTGATGGACTACGCTGTGCGAAGACATTGCCGGAGATGCGTAGAAGCCCGAAGGATGTCCCGCGTCAGCCGGCAGGACGGAGTCCATGTCTTTTTGGCAAATTGCCCATAAGGAAATATCGTCCATAGTGCGGTGATACGGTTCTCCATTTCAATGCCTTGCTGAACAGAAAAAGGGATCGAATGTTATGTGACGCACGATACCAACGTCCAGAGCTTCTCACGCTAACCGGCAACAAGTCATAGTTTCTCAGCACACGATCTGATAGAATCTCTGCATCATCTCAGCGCAGGGAGTGAATACGGTTCCCGACTGAGACGATGTTGAACAACGGCCGAGTAGGGGCTTTTTGAGGAGGATCCGAGCTCCTCGGCTCCTGATACGAGGAAGATCAGCCTCATTCCTCGGGCCTCTCAAGACGTCTTGCGCTGCAGAGAGAATGAGCTTGGATATCCGGATCGGTGAAAGAAGGAGACGGAGCTGAATGGCAAAAGGGAAAGGGCAGGGACCGGCCTTGCCTGCAATAACAGGTATGAAACTTGGCACACTCATCCGGGCCTTGCACCGGAACCGTTTTCGGGTGGATATTCGTTGTATGGGCCGACTTGCCATGTTGATTGCCTTCGGCGCTTTGAACTCGGCTTTGGAACCTTTTGAAAACAGGGACAGCATCGAGGCCGAGCAGATCGACATGCCTCCGTTGTTTGTTATCGGTCACTGGCGCAGCGGCACCTCCCACTTGCATAGTTTACTGGGCTACGACGAGAACTTCGTCTCCCCTACCACGTATCAATGCATGTTTCCTCGTCACTTCCATTATTCTCAGCGAATGGGATCGAAGGTTTTCGATCGTATTGCACCTGAAAAGAGGCCCATGGACGATATGGCCCTGAGCGCAGGGAATCCATGGGAGGACGAATTCGCTTTGGCTGCTCTTTCCACGGTGTCGCCCTATATGCGTTTCCTTTTTCCCGTTACGGGAGACAACGGGTATTCCGCATTGGACCCCCAGACCTTATCTGATGAGCTCCGCGAAGAATGGAAGCAATCTCTGATTTACTTTTTGAAAAGCCTCATCTTTTGGAAGGATGACAAACGCATACTGCTCAAGTCGCCTCCCCACACCTGCCGTGTAAAAACGCTTCTGGAGCTGTTTCCCGGAGCACAATTCGTCCACATTGTCAGGAATCCCTATGAAGTCTACATGTCCAACAGGAAGCTGTGGATGGGAACCTTGGCCCGAGTTCATCTGCAGATACCGGATCCCGAGACCGTCGACGAGATTATCTTGTCCTGGTATACGGAACTCTTTTCTTTGTACGAACGGGACAGAGACCTGATTCCTCCGGGTGCTCTGCACGAGTTGAAGTACGAAGACCTGATAAGGGCGCCCAAGGATTGCCTGGAACAGCTTTACCATGATCTTGCATTACCCGGCTTCCATCGCTATTGGGAACGGGTGGCCGTCTATTTGGAATCAATCAAAGGATACAAAAAGAGTGCGTACGACATTGATCAAGCAACCCGCGACAAGGTGAGCCGCCGTTGGCGCAAGACTTTTGATGATTATGGGTATTCGGTGGATTGATGGCGATGGACGGCAGGCGCTGTTGACCCATGGGCGGTTTATCTCGAAGGCGTTTCCTGTGTACGGCGAATATTACTTCTGCCAATCTCCATTTTCATCACATCGAGGGGCACCGTAGCGTCAGCCCAGTCTTCGATCCAGGGTCCGGTATTGAATTGCTTCCGAAACGTGGGCCGCGGTGATATCGGACGCGGCCTCGAGATCCGCGATGGTTCGGGAGATCTTGAGGATACGATGGTACGCTCGGGCTGAGAGGCCGAGCAGGTCCACGGCTCGCTCAAGGACGCTCATGGATTCTTCGTCGATCTCGCAGAATTTTTCCAGATGTTTGTTCCCCATCTGCGCGTTGCAGTAGATCCTGCTTCGCCTCAATCGCTCCAGTTGGATTTCGCGAGCTTTGTTGACCCGTTCCCTGATGGTGGCTGAGGGCTCACCGGAGGCGCGGCCGGTCATCTCACGCCACTCCACGGAGGGGACTTCGATGTGGATGTCTATCCGGTCCATGAGCGGTCCGGAGATCTTGCCCCAGTAACGGAGTATCGCTTGTTCCGAGCATTTACACTCCCGTTTGGGGTCTCCCCGGTACCCGCAGGGACAGGGGTTCATGGCGGCCACAAGCATGAAACGCGCGGGAAAGGTTACTGCCATCTGGGCACGGGCGATGGTCACCCTGCCGTCTTCCAGCGGCTGGCGGAGCACTTCCAGTACATTCTTGCGGAATTCGGGAAGCTCGTCGAGGAAGAGGACGCCGTTATGGGCAAGGGAAACCTCGCCCGGTTTGGGGATCACTCCGCCACCGATGAGCCCCGCGTCGGATACCGTGTGGTGCGGTGAACGGAACGGACGGGTAATCATGAGCGATCCGTTGGCTCCAATGAGACCCACGGACGAATAGATCTTTGTGGTCTCGAGAGCTTCTTCGAAAACCGGCTCCGGGAGAATGGTGGGCATCCGCTGCGAGATCATGGTCTTTCCCGAACCCGGCGGGCCGATCATGAGCACATTGTGTCCGCCGGCAGCCGCAACTTCGACTGCTCTCTTGGCGTATTCCTGGCCTCTTATCTCAGTGAAGTCGACGGGATAGTCACCAAATCGATCGATCGGCCGCTCGCGCATGCCAGATGTGGGCTCCAACGGGATTCGATCCATGAGAAAACCCGTTGTTGTCAGGAGGCTTGGGACACCGAGGATCTCAATCCCATCGACCACAGCGGCCTCCTCCGCATTCTGCTCGGGCACGATGAGCCCCCGGAACCCCCGTTCCTTCGCCGCCAGGGCGAGTGACAACGCGCCCTTGACCGACTTCACGGTGCCGTCCAGGGAGACCTCGCCCACCGCCATGTAGTCTTCGAGTCTTTCGGTAGCGAGAAGGCCCAGAGCACCAAGTATCCCGAGCGCAATGGGAAGATCGAAACCCGCGCCTTCCTTCTTGAGTCCTGCGGGAGCGAGATTGACGGTGATCCTGCGCGCGGGGAAAGGATATCCGCTGTTGATAATCGCGGACTTGACCCGAGCGGTGCTCTCTTTCACTGCACTATCAGGCAACCCTACGACGGTGATGGAAGGAAGTCCCGGGTAGACGTCCACTTCCACCTCCACAGGGTAGGCGTCGATGCCGATCAGCGAACCGGAATGGACTCGGGCAAGCACCGGTGAACCTCGGGAGCAATTGCTCATCGGGCGGTGATCGCAGCACCGGATCGAGAGAGGAACCACCACTCGATGAGATCCAAATCAGGTCGCGGAAAGCACAGGATATGCGCTTCCATTGGCAAGAATTGCGCGCCCCGACCGTGGGCTTCGCTCAATAATAGTATCTAACCGGTATTTTCAGAAGGATTTTTGCGGGAAAAATACCCGATAGGTCCGGGAGCCTGCTCGCCCCGCCACAATTCACGCAGAGGGGAGGTCCGGATCGAAAAAGTCATACGCACCCTCTTCCGCTCGCTCGTCTTCGTGGAGTTTTCTCAGCAGCGTGACACTGAGTAAAACCGTCACCCCTGCCGAGCCCAGAAACAGCACCGGAGGCCTGAGCGCAACAGCAAGAACCGTCATGAAGCCGACGGTCAAACCGATGATAAGGCAATCCAAGGCTACCGCTCTCATGCATCTCCTCTGGTGCGGGCGTGCCACGTGCACCAGCGCGGGATCCGCGGCCGCGCTTCACATGTCACTCCTCGTCTCCCCCTGCTCTTCAACAAGAACGGCACGCGACACCAACCGCTGCCGGCCGATTCTTCCGTTCCGGCTTGGGGCAGGGCTCAAAATGTCCTCAGCATATATTGGATCGAATTCTCAGGATTGAGCGGGCTCCTGATCGTTTGCTCAAAATCGAGCCAGCGTCTGTAATCTTCCCACTTTCGGATCAGTTCCGGACTGGGAGCAACGTAGAAGTTCCACGGAGTTATCCAGCTCGAAATTCGCGGTACGCGGGGAATGTCCGCGCGTAACGGGGGACCGTAATAGCGAGGCGCGGTCCGATACAATTGCGCTGGGCTTACGGTCGGGCACAACATCACAACCACAAAGGCCAGGATCACTGCCGTCAGAATAAGGGCTTTCTTCATGGGTCTCTCCTTTCGACCCCGTACCCTCGAGAATTGGTGCGAGAGGGGGGACTCGAACCCCCATGGGTTGCCCCGCCGGATCCTAAATCCGGAGCGTCTGCCAGATTCCGCCACTCTCGCGCGAACGGCATCGAACCCGTCAATTCTTATTTATTGTACTATAGCTTCTATCCTGCCTGTCAACCCATCTCATGGTTTTAAGAGACCTGAGCCAGCGGCATATCAGGAAAATTCTCCTATTGGGCGGTGAAGGATTACGCTTTACGACGCTGTGAGGGACGGGCGATCCGAACAGGTTGGCTGCAGGGGAAAAGGGCTTAAATAGACGTCTCGACGATGTTGCGCATAAGATGGGTGACCACTTTTCCAGTGGTGTCCACAAGCGAGACGACTTTGGGGTAGTCCATTCTCTTGGGACCGATGACGCTGATGCTGCCGAGCACCGAGCCTTCGGTCCGGATGGGGTAAGCGACGATGGCGCAGATTTCTATCGCTCCGAGGCCGTGTTCCGAGCCGATAAAAATCTGCAGCCCTTCCGCGTCGAGGGTCTTGTCCAGGATCTTGAGGAGCTTACTCTTCTCCTCGAAGGTGATCAGGAGCGCCTTGAGCCTTTCGATACTGGAGAATTCCGGTTCATCGAGGATATTGGTCTGGCCTTCGATGAAGACTTCCCGCTCTGCCTCCTGGGACAGGATAATGTGCCCCAATCGGAGGGCCTTGGTAAGCATCGCGTCGACCGCGGTTCTATCCCGTGCAAGTTCTTGCTCGATACGCTCTCTAGCCTGCCGAAGGTCCAGATCCTTGAGGATATCATTGAGCATGCGGCTGTAGCGCTCAAGCGTTTCCTGATCAAGCGCGTCTTCGTCGTAGATCATTTTGTTCTGAACGAAGCCGCTGGTCGAAACGAGTACCACGAGGATACGATCGTCCGCGACCTTTATGAACTCAATCTTCTTGAAAGTCTGCTCTTCCGCTACGGATGCGCTGACGACGGCCTGTCTCGACAATCCGGCCAGTACCGCGGATGATTGCCGGAGAACATCACGGATGTCGCCTCCAGTTATCAGGGACTCAATGGTCGATCGTTCCTCTCCCGCGTTCAGCCGATCGCGGGCGAGGAGATTATCGACGTAATAGCGGTAACCTCTATCAGTCGGGACTCTGCCCGCGCTCACGTGCGGCTGGGTGATGTAACCCGATTCGGTCAAATCGCCCATGATGTTGCGGATCGAGGCCGCGGAAAGACCAATCTCTTCGCGTTTGGCTATCGTCCGGGAACCGACCGGTTCGCCGCTGAACACATATTCGGCAACAATGGTCCTCAGGATAGCTTCGGAGCGATCTTCGAGACGATCCATTCAAACCTTCCCCCTGACGCGGGAATCCGGGCTCGCCGGCTACAGATTAGCCATCTAAGAGAATCCCGTCAAGCCCAACGAGCCCACGAACAAATAATAGACCGGAATCAGACCAAGAGTTGACCGCCGGTACCATTCCCACAGAAAATCTCTCTCCGGAGCCCTTCGCAAAAACTTCAGAATTTCGGCCTCATAGCATCAAGGATTAAGGAAAGACCGGTCCTGCCCAGCAATGCGAAAGAGGACATCCAGAGTCGGACGGGTGTTCTCACCGCGTGCGGATCACCGCAATCTGAAATAGTCGGCAAGACGTTTTGCAGTGCCTTTCGGAGCTGCAATGAGGGGGGCCTCAATCCTACGGCCATGAAGGTAGTCTCCCACGTGGAACCGACCGCCGTCGAGGAACCGGATCTCTCCCCCCGCTGCCTCGAGGATAATGCTTCCTGCAGCCAGGTCCTGAACCTTCACATTCTTCATGAGGCAGCCGTCGGCTGCTCCACGGGCAACATAGGCCATGTGGCCTGCGGATGAACCGAAATTTCTCAGTTTTCCCGGAAAATTGCTGACAAAATCCCGATGAAAACGGGAATAGACCAATGCAAGGCTTTCGTTGTCGAAATCAGCGTCATCTCTGACTCGGATCGGTTCATCGTTGAGAAGAGCCTCTCTGGACGCGTAGGCCGAGTAGAGCTCTCCGGTCACAGGAAGGTACAGAAAAGCAAGAACAGGCCAAAACTTCTCGAAGAGCGCCGCGCTCACGCCCCAAACAGGCATCCCCGCCCGGAAAGAAGCCGCTCCGTCGAGTGTATCAACGATCCAAAGGAAACGGGGAAGATTGTTCTCTTCCAGGTCCTCCTCGTCGAGTTCTCTGAGGAAGCCGTGACCTTCGAAGCTCCCCTTGATCTTCTCCGTGATCAGCTCCCACGCGCAGTTATCAGCTTCAGTCACGAGTTCCTCGTCGAATTTCAGCTCGTTATTTCCTTTGCCGTACATACGCATGAGCAGCGCTCCGCTCTTACGCAAGGTGTTTTCCACGAACTCTTTGAGCGTCCACAATTCCCGTTCGCTCAGGGATTTCACCGTTTTCTGTTTCATGCTCGACTCCAGAAAAGGATTCTATTTGCCCCGGCCGGCGCGAATGGGGCCTTCATGTCTCGCGGGATTGTGCCTTTTCGTGCATAAAACTCGGCGTCTCCGCACGATTGCGTTGCATGGAGGCCGGTACAATCTCAATCTACGAGCATGGCGTGGGGGCTGTCAAGGACGGCACCCGTACGGTGTCACGAAAAAGAACCGGATGATTGCAAAGACCTTTTTGCTTGACAGGAAAAAAGGGGTAAAATAATATTTCCAATTTACCACAAACGCCGTTAGGCCGAACGGAGGTCCCTAGATACATGGCCGTGAAAATTCGCCTCGCCCGTCACGGAGCAAAAAAGAAGCCCTTCTACAGAGTTGTGGCAAGCGACTCACGATTCCCGAGGGACGGCAGATTCCTGGAAGTTCTGGGCACGTACGATCCCAGGAACAAAGAAACTGGTCTCAACCTGAAGACGCACGCGATTCAGAAGTGGATTTCCCGGGGGGCTCAGGTATCTGACACGGTTCGGAAACTCATGAGGCACGTCGACCGAGCCGCCGAGGCTGAACAATAGAGCTCTTTTCGATCCGGTTGTCCGCTGTCCGGTTGAATCGCCCCTTGAAAGGAGGGGACTGATGAAAGAGCTGGTCGAATACATTGCCAAGGCGCTTGTGGACAGTCCCGAAGAAGTATCCGTCTCGGAGGTGGAAGGCGAGATCACATCGGTCATAGAGCTGAAGGTCGCGAAATCGGACCTGGGGAAAGTCATCGGTAAACAGGGGCGAACCGCGAGGGCGATGCGGGTGATCCTTAGCGCGGCGTCGACCAAACTCAACAAGCGGGCTGTCCTTGAAATCCTCGAATAGGCTGCGGCTGCGGGGATGCCTCCGATCGATCTACCTCGATCCGACTGTTGAAAAGGGATGACAGGAAACCGGTTGGTCGTGATCGGACGGGCTGTCAAGCCGTTCGGTATCAGGGGAGAAATCAAGATCAGGCCCTTTACCGAGACCTTTGAGTCTTTCGAGAAATCCGCCGTCCTGGTATTTGATCAAACCCCCTATGAAGTACAGAGACTTCGTGTTCACAAAGGAGCTGTTCTTGCCTTGCTGGGCGGAATCGAGACCCCGGAACAGGCACGGTTGCTCGTAGGCGCCCTGGTAAAGACCGATGAAAAGAACCTGACGCCCAAAGAGGAAGATGAGTATTACTGGTTCGAACTGGTAGGCCTCAACGTCGTAACAACCGACGGCCGGAATCTCGGGAAAATCACCAACCTTATCGAAACGGGCGCCAACGATGTGCTCCAGGTGGAAGGCCCGCACGGTGAAATCCTCATCCCGATGATTGAGGACGTTGTCAAGGAGATCGATACCGAGAACGAGCATATGATCGTCGATCCTCCGGAAGGGCTCATTCCGGATGATTGAGATCAAGATACTGACCATATTCCCGAGAGTCTTTGACTCTTTTCTGTTGTACGGTAATCCCGCAAGAGCCGTGGAAGCGGGACTGCTAAGCATAGAAGCGGTCGACCTGAGAGACTTTTGCGATGACCGCCACAAGTCGACCGACGACTACCCGTACGGCGGCGGCACTGGCATGATCATGAAACCCGAGCCGGCGGTCCGGGGTATCGGAAGCCTGAAGGGCCGAATGAAAAGCCCGCTGGTGGTACTCATGACGCCCCAGGGAAGTCTCTTCGATCAATCCACGGCCGAGAGATTGGCGCTCAGTGAGAGCCTCCTTCTCGTTTGCGGGCGATACGAAGGCTTTGACGAGAGAATTCGAGCCTTTGTGGATGAGGAGATCTCCGTTGGGGATTACATCCTCTCCGGCGGCGAGACCGCTGCGATGGTCCTTATCGATGCGGTCAGTCGACTCGTCCCGGGAGTTCTCGGAGCGGACAGCCACCTAGAAGGGGAATCCTTCTACGACGGCCTCCTCGAATACCCTCAGTATACGAGGCCGCCGGTCTTTGAAGAGATGGAGGTCCCCGACGTGCTGCTCGGTGGGCACCACGAGAAGATACGAACGTGGAGAAAAAAGCAGGCCCTTGCACGGACCCTGGCCCGTCGGCCTGATCTCCTGAAGGATCGGGTCTTCGATGCTGAAGAGCAGGAGTTGCTTGAAGAGATCAGTCAAGAGAGAGCGAACGGAGACGAATCATGAACCTGTTGGACCAGATCGAAAAGGAACAGGTGCGAATGGACCTGCCCCAGTTCAGGGTCGGAGACACCGTTAAGGTCCATGTAAAGATAGTAGAAGGAGAACGGCAAAGGATTCAGGTCTTTGAAGGACTGGTGATCGCCATCAATCGGAAAGGCTCGCGCTCGAGCTTTACCGTACGCAAGGTCTCGTACGGCATCGGCGTGGAGAGGGTCTTCCCCCTCAATTCGCCCATGCTTGACAAGATAGAGATCGTCAGTCGAGGAAGAGTCCGCAGAGCCAAGCTCTACTATATTAGGAAGCTCAGAGGCAAGGCAGCAAGGCTCAAGGAACGGGGCTACAGGAGCCGATAATCATTGGGCGCCAGCAGGAAAGGGAGACGCGAGAGGAATCGTCCCGCGCCGCGCGGGGAACCTTCATTTCGTTTCGAACAGGAAGCCCTCTCCCTCGGCGCCCTTCGCATAGCCGGAATTGACGAAGCGGGTCGCGGTCCCCTGGCAGGTCCTGTGGTGGCCTCGGCGGTAGTTCTGCCGCTCGATAATCCCATCGAGGGTCTCAATGATTCCAAATTGCTCACGCCACGGCAACGGGAACGCGTCTTCCTCGCGGTCAAGGAGCGGGCCCAGGCCGTTCAGGTAGCTATCGTCCCCCCGGAGACGATCGACCGTATCAACATCTACCAGGCCACCAGAGCGGCCATGGCCGAGGCTGTCCAGGCTGTTTCTCCCTCTCCCGACTACCTCCTCATCGACGGCACCATGAAGCTCGACCTCGACATCCCTCAGCGGGCTATCGTAAAGGGCGACCGGCTCTCGGTCTCCGTGGCTGCAGCAGGCGTGGTCGCGAAGGTGACCCGTGATGCGCTCATGATGGAGCTGCACGAACAATACCCTGAATACGGGTTTGATTCGCATAAGGGATACGCCACAAAGGCCCACAAAGAAGCGATCCGGCGATACGGCCCCTGTCCCGCCCATCGAAGATGTTTCCGAGGGGTCAAGGAATATCTCTTGCCGCTGTTGTTTAATGATTGAGACGGATGCGCATTCAAAAGGGTGAGATTTGCCCGCCGGCATACGGCCGGTCCCGTTCAATGCCAATCATATCATTTTACGCCGATTCTTGGAAAAGCTCCTCCCTCGCCACCCGGTGGCAAAAGTCATTCTCTCCGGTCGGGCGCATCAGGACGGACTACGAGAAATAGACCGACGCAACAAATCCTATCCCCAGCAACACCTGCGTAGCAAGGTTGGTCGTTACATTTGCTCCGAGGCAGGGAATCGTTTCCTCTTCGGGGCGCCCCCCCACCCAGGCCCATTTCATGGGTTTGAAAGCCAGGAGAAGCGTCAGCAGGCCGGCGAGACAATAGAGGGGCATCCAGCCGACGAGGGTCGCGCAGACGATCCAAATGTACATGATTATGAGGAGAATTGAATAGACACGGCCCCCCAGCTCTCTTCCGAAGACGATGAGAAGGTTTTTCCGTCCACCCTTTCGATCGGCCTCGAGGTCCGGGAACTCGTTGAGGAGCAACAGGTTGAAGGTGAGAATGCCCGCGGGAATTGCGGCCGCCAACGCGCCGACCGAATAGTGGCCCGTCTGAACGAAGTGTGCTCCGAGGATCGGGAGAAGGCCGAGGCCGAGACCGGCGAAGATCTCGCCAACCGCGTAACGGGCGAGAAAATCGGTATAGAAGTAGACGGAGAAGCCTCCTACAACGAGGAGCGGTAGCAACCACAGGTTTGTCACACGGAGAAAATAGACCCCAATGGCGATTCCGACCACCAGACAACCGATCGCAAGGGTGTGCGCCGCTTCAGGGGCTATCTTGCCAGAGGTGAGCATACCGCTCCCGCCGCTGAAGGGGGTTCGCTCTGTGTGGAAGTCGATACCGCTGCGATAGTCGGAGCATTCGTTGAATACGTTGACGCTCACATGAAGGAGAACGAGTCCCAGCAACGCCAGAATCGCCCGGAAAAGATTAAAAAATCCCTCCGCAAATGCAACGCAAGTGCCCAGGAATATGAGAACCGCTGACAGAGAAAGAAAAGGCGCCCGTATCTCCTGAAGCCAGTAACCGAGTCGTCCCATACGTTCCCCTGCAAAGCATGGCATCGGGTGAGAGATGTTCGATCGGACTTATTCTTCCATTCTAATGGTAGGTTCATCCCGACTCTCCCGGGATGCCCTCTTAGCCCTGGCCAGGATCTTACGTTTGGATCTCTCGTCCAATTCCAGCAGCGCCGTGCCTCCGCACTGCTCACAGATTTTGCCTCTCCTCGGGCCGCTCGCGTCAACGAGTTTGCAACACTTTTGGTAAGTGGATTTGAGGAGCGTCCTCCCGCAAAAGGGACACTCGAAGATTACCCTGTCATCCTGAAAGACGATACCGGCGGTCTTAGCTTCCACGGCTCCACTTCCTTCGAAACGGGAACACCGCTACGTCGAGGGCTCGCTTCGCTCAATCATTGGCCGAAGTATGGCCGGGATCCGGTCCGAGTATATTGAGAGGAGACTTGTCTCCTTCGGGCAGACCTGCAACATAATCAAATTCATCCCGCACTATTTCCGCTACTCTCTTGTAGAGCGTTCGAAGCGGAATCTCCGCAGGGCAGACTTCCGTGCAGAGATTGCAGTCGATGCACCTTCCCGCCATATGAATCGCCCTTGTCAGGTGAAACATCGGGTTCTCCGGCGGCAGATCCCCGGTCTTGATGAGCACGTCTTCCTCGAGTGTGCAGACATTGCAGAAACAGACAGGACAGATATCTCTGCATCCGTAGCACTTGATACACCGGTCGAACTCGCCGAGCCAATACCGGAGCCTGGCAGGAATGTCAAGGTTGGCAATCTCATGCACTCTCGCATAGGATGCCGGATCGGCCTTCTCTCCCGCGACGAACTCATCGGGACAGGGCTTGAGACATTCATGGGCTTCGGCGAGCTCCTTCGTGCATGGGATCCCCACTTTCACGATCCGCTCCGTGAGCCGGGGGATCTGATTCCACCTGACAAGCTCATTGAGCGCGCGCTCGTCGCATCCGCGCACGAGAACGCCGAGAACAGCGTCCGGATAGGCGCTTGTGAGCGTAATCAATGTGGAGGCAATCGGATATCTCTTGGGCTCCGGTCCGTCGCTCTCGCCAAGGGTGAATCCCTTTTCCAGGTCAGAGGACGCCTCAAAGAGATGCGGGAAGATGTTCCCGTCTTCTTCCTTGAGTCCCAGAAAACCCGTTATCTCTTGACCTTCCAGAAGCTTCTTTACATGTTCCTTGACTGTATCGATCATCTTAATGTTCCGGGTATCCGGTCTTTGCCGGTACTTGGACTACCGTGAGAAGCCAGGAAGAAGACGTCTCCGCGCTCTCTCCGACTCCCGGTTTATTCTTTTGTCCCCGCACCTTGGGGGTTCACTGCATCCTGTACTGCTGCTTTCCCGTTCTTTGATCGTTTCAGGGGGGAAGGTCCAAGCTCGCGAATCTTTTCCGTAAACTCAGTCATGACGCGGGCAAATCGGGGTCCTTCCGCGGAGGAGACCCATTTGAGCAGGAGCCGTTCCGGATCGATCCCGGAGAAATCGAGGAGCTTCCTCATGAAAGTGATTCTCTTTACCGTCATGTAATTACCGTACAGGTAATGGCAATCCCCGATGTGTCATCCGCCCACAAAGACGCCGTCCGCGCCCTTCTGAAACGCCTTCAATATCTGATCGGGCCTGACCGTGGCCGAGCAGAGCGACCGAATGGTGCGCAGATTGGGCGGATACTGCAAACGACTGACTCCTGCGAGATCCGCACCCGCGTATGCGCACCAGTTACAGAGAAAGCCGAGTATGATCGGTTCAAAGTTATCGTCGGGCATATTCACTCCCCTGAAGAGCCTGCTGTCGAATATGATCTAGCCTGCTAGGGCCTGCTCTATCTGAGCGTAGATCTGATCGTTGGAAAAGCCGTCCAGTCTCGCGCTGCCGGACGGGCAGGTCGCGGCACAACCACCGCATCCCTTGCAGAGAACCTTGTTCACCTGGCAGATGCCCTGGTCCTCGAGGAAGTTAATCGCACCGTACGGACAGACTTCGATGCACCCCAGGCATCCGCAGCAGGTCTCCGGATTAATGTCCGCGACGATGCCGCTGGTGAAGAGAGCATCCTTGGAGAGCACGATAGCAGCTCTAGAAGCTGCGCCTAGACCCTGGGATACGGCCTCCCGAATCGTCGCGGGAAATCGAGCATTGCCGCACAAGTAGATGCCGTCTGTCGCGAAATCCAGGGGCTTAAGCTTGACATGTCCTTCGAGAAAAAAGCCGTTGTCGTTAAGCGGTACCTTGAGCATCGTAGAAATATCGGATGCGGCCTCCTGTGCGATCAGCGGCGTGGAGAGTACCACGAGATCCGATGGTATGCTGATATCTTTTCCCATGCGCACGTGGTAGACGTCCACCTCTCCGTCGGAGACCTCGGGCGGACTGGCGGGATCGTACGTTACGTAGCGCACGCCGAGTTCCTTGGATCTGCGGAACATTTCCTCGTTTTCCACCCCGTACATTTGCATGTCACGGTAGAGGATCGTGACCTGGGTCTTCGGATCCGCTTCTGTGAGGAGTATGGCGTTCTTCACCGCGGTCATGCAGCAGATGCGGGAGCAATAGGTTCGTTCCTCGCAGCGCGATCCCGCGCACTGAATCATTACCAGGTTCTTGGCTTCGACGCTCCCCTGTTTAAGCATGGCTTCCAGCTCCAGGTGCGTCACGACGTTATCACCGCCGTATCCGAAGAGGCCTTCCGGTTGGAGCACCCGTGCACCGATCGCGACAACGATCACGCCCGCTTTGACCTGCTTTTCTTCGCCGTTCTCATTGATGGTGACGACGTAGTTGCCGACGTACCCCTCGGATTTGGTTACCGTTGAACTCGTGTGTATCATAACCTTGGGATTGGCATCGAGGCGGCCTTTGAGGTCATCGAGTAATCTCGCAGGCGGCTCGTGGGTCGGCAGGACCATGTTCAGATCGTTGAGCAGTCCGCCGAGGCGGTCTTCCTTTTCGACCAGGTCCACCTCATAGCCCATGTTGCCCAGCGCCATGGCGGCGGACATTCCGGAAACGCCACCGCCGATCACCACCGCGCGGTGCGAAAGTCCGAGCTGGATACGGCTGAGTTCCTTGAGTCGGGCTGCCTTGGCAACGGCCATGGAGATCTGCGCCTTGGCCCTTTCCGTCCCTTTTTGCCGCTCCTGCTGGTGGACCCATGAGCACTGGTCTCGGATGTTTGCCATCTCGAAGAGGTAGGGGTTGAGTCCGGCCTCTTCGCACGCGCTCTGGAAGAGCGGCTCGTGGGTTCTGGGCGTACAGGAGGCAACCACCACCCGGGTGAGATTCTCCCGGGGGATGGCCTCCTTGATGTCGTTTATTCCACCTTCGGAACAGGTATAGAGGTTCTCCTGGGCGAACACCACGCCGGGCAGGGTCTTGGCGTGCTCAACCAACTGCTCCATATCGAGGTACCCGGCAATGTTCGTGCCGCAATCGCACACGAAAACGCCGATTCGAACGTCCGATTTATCCTTTTCTTCCAATTCCCGATCTCCCTCAGATCGCCAGCGCCCGGCCTCCAGACATGACGGTTTCGGCCGCACGGGCTGCCGCGCTGCTTGCCTGTGCCACCGATTCTGGGATGTCCAGCGGACCCTGTGCGCAGCCGCAGGTGAAGATTCCCGGAACACTCGTGTCGAGCGGCCGGTTGGGATGCGTCTTGACGAAGTTGTTCTCATCGAGTTCAATTCCCACGAGCTCGGCCACTTTTCCGATACCCCGGGAAGCAGAGCAGGCGTTGGCGAGAATAACCATGTCCAGCGTAAGACTCTCAACCCGCCGAAGCTCCGTGTTCTCGTAGTAGACCACCGGGTTGAGGTCCTCGTCCTCCACGATCTCCGCAACCCGCCCGCGGATATACTTCACTCCCGAGACTTCCGCGCCGCGGACCTTATACTCTTCAAAGCCCTTTCCCACGGTCCGAAGGTCCATGTAAAAGATGTACGACTCGGTCTCGGGCTCGTGTTCCCTTGCTATGATGGCCTCCTTGATGGAATGCATGCAGCAGTAACTGGAACAGTACTTGTGGAAACGGAAATCCCGCGACCCCACGCATTGGATGAACCCGAGCTTCTTAGCGGTATGCCACCTCTCTACGTGCTCCTCCAGCCAATCCTGCTCCGCCTGGAGCCTGGCGACCTCTTCCGTCTCTTCCTCCTTTTCGGCCTTCTTGATCAGCTTCGGCAGGTCCCTGAGCCGTGACTCCGCGCGAATCACCGACGGCCTCGCCAGATGGCCGGCAGTGGGACCGCCCGCGCTGAGGAGGCGCTCCATTTCCAGCGAGGAGATCACATTGGCGAGCCTACCGTAACCGTATTCGGATATCTGCGTCGCATCGAAGAGTTCGTACCCCGTCGCGACGATCACCGACGCGACTTCGAGATCCACGTCCAGGTCCTTCTGGTCGTAATCGATCGCACCGGCCTTGCACACCTTCGCGCATACGCCACATTTCTTTCCCTGGAGTACGCGACAGTGGTCGGGGTCTATCGTGTACACCGATGGAATCCCCTGTGCGTAATCCTTGTAGATGGCCCTGCGCTCGTCCAATCCGAAGTTGAACTCGTTGGGCACCCTGGTAGGGCACTTTTCCGCGCAGGCACCGCACGCGGTACACTTGCTTGCGTCAACGTGCCGTGCTCTGCAACGGACCCTGGCCCGAAATGCGCCGATCTCGCCCGAAAACTCGGTCACTTCACTGTAGGCAAGCACATTGATGTTGGGATGTCGACCGACATCCAGCAGCTTGGGCGAGAGAATTCATATGGTACAGTCATTGGTGGGAAAGGTCTTGTCCAACTGGGCCATCTTCCCACCGATGCTCGGATTCTTCTCAACCAGGTGGACACGGATTCCCATGTCGCCGAGGTCGAGCGCGGCTTGCATTCCCGCTATGCCGCCGCCGATAATGAGCACTTCCTTTGAAGCCATGTCTCAGCCTTTCCTTGTTTCGCACTTCCGTCGGAGAGGCTCAGCCTTTGAGCGACTGAGCCAGCAGATCGTTCATGTCCCGGATCTTGAGATCGACGTCCAGATCCCGGAGCGCGCAACTCAAATGCAGTCGGCACTTGGGACACGCGGTGACCAGCGTGTCCGCGCCACTTGCAACCGCCTCGCCGATCCGTCTCTTCTGGATCTCCTTGGAGCAACTGGAGCAGTTCATCCATGCGCTCGTCCCGCAGCATATCGCGTTTTCCCGGTTATGCTCCATCTCCCGGAGGACAGCGCCGGGAATGCTCTCCAGTAGGGCCCGCGGAGCATCCATGATCCCCGCCTGACGGCCCAGTCGGCATGGATCGTGGTACGTAAGAATCCCTTCTGAAGGACCGAGTTCCAACACGCCTTTTCGGAGCTTCTCCGCGAGAAGATCATAGAAATGGACCAGTTCCAGACCAAGATCGGTGCCGAGTACCTCCGGGTAGTACTTCTTGAAGGTCATATAGCCTTCCGGGCACTGGAACACAACGCGCTTGCAGCCCAGGCTCTTGATCAGTTCGACGTTCTTGCGGGCCAGGATAGCAAAGTTCTTTGTGTCTCCATTCCACATGAGATCGTGTCCGCAGCAGCATTCATCATCGCTGACCACCGGTTCGATTCCCACCGCGTTGAGGAGCTTGAGCACTCCCCTGGGGCCCTCCATGACGTCGAGGTTCCAGTCGTTCTCGAACTCTACCTGGAAGAACGGAGAGCAGCCCACGAAGTAGTACGTGTCCCCGCTCTCGGATATCTTGCCTGTTTGCCGTGCCCACTCCGTCTTGTTCTGCTTCACATCGAAGGTCTGCAGCCGCATGATGCCCTGGAAAAGTCCACGGTGAGCCGGGATTCCGCCCTTGTTCGCTGCAAAGGCTTCCGCGCGGACTCTCCTGACGAACTCCGGGTAGTCAATGGTGGACGGGCACCGTGTGCTGCACTGCCCACAGGACAGGCACGACCAGATGTTGACGTCCTCGTACGGGGATTCTTCCTCATCCATCAACGCCTTTTCCACCATGAGCCGTGGTGAGAAATCCGCGGTCGTCCGGGAGACGGGACAGCTTCCGGTGCAGATGCCGCAGTCGAGGCAGTAATAGGCTTTGGTGAGATCCACGATATCGGATATGCTCATGCAGCGGTCTCCCTACTCGTCAGGGGGTTTCTTCCCATCTTTCGGAGCTGATCGGTGAATTCGCGGACAACTTCTGCGAACCGCTGGCCCTCCGACGCCGAGATCCACTCCCTCCTCAGGCGAGTCTCTTCGATGCCCAGCAGCTTCATGACCGCCCGGGCTTTGTCCACTACCTTCTGTGCCTTTTCATTACCTTCCAGGTAATGGCATTCTCCGATGTGTCAACCGGTGACAAGGACGCCGTCAGCCCCTTTCTCAAATGCTTTAAGGATGTAGGACGGGGCCAACATGCCCGAGCACATCAGCTTGATCAGCCGAATGCTTGGCGGATATTGCATCCGGCTCACACCGGCAAGATCCGCTCCCGCGTACGAGCACCAGTTGCACGCAAAGGCTATGATTTTCGGATCGAACTCTTCGCTCATGTTATCTCCCACAAAGGATCGCAAAAGTCTCCCATTTTGGCTGACCTGCCCGCCGATTTCCCTTTTTTCCTCTCCCCTTTACTATGCCAACGCCGCGTCGATCATTTCGCCGACCTGGTCGTCCTTAAAATGGCGTATGGCTGCGGCCCCCGTGGGGCAGACCACTCCGCAAGCGCCGCATCCCTTGCAGAGCGCGGGGTTGATCTCTGATACGGTCACTCCCGGCCGGATCTCCTTGAGTTCAGGCGCGCCGAAGGGACAGACTTCCACGCACCGGCCGCAGGCCCGGCAGAGGAACTGATCCACAGACGATACCATACCGGGCGCTTCTACGTAGCCCCGGGCCATGATCTGTGCGGCGTGCGCGCCTGCGGCTTCGGCCTGGGCAATCGTCTCGTCCATGGCCTTCGGATAGTGAGCAAGACCTGCAAGGAAGACACCTTCCGTTGCGAAGTCGACCGGCCTGAGCTTCATATGCGCCTCAAGGAAGAACCCGTCCTCGTTCGTGGACAACTTGAAGAGCTTCGCCAGCTCGCCGTTGTCCTCGTGGGGAATGATGGCCGCGGCAAGAACCAGGTTGTCCGCTTCGAGGGTCAACGTTCCACCCAGCACGAGGTCGTTGACGCGCACGACTATCTTGTCGCCCACGTCCACGGTCGGAGGATTCTCCGGCTCGTACCGGGCGAAGATGACACCCAGGCGCCGGGCCTCTTCATAATAGGGCTCATTGAGTCCAAACGTCCGAATATCGCGATAGAACACGAAGATTTTCGCGTCCGGGTTTGCCCGTTTGAGCGCGATTGCGTCCATGACGGTATGGTTGCAGCAGACTTTACTGCACCAGGGCCGCTCCTCACATCGCGATCCGACACATTGGATAAAGACCGTCGTCCCCGCGTTGATCACCGAGGAATCCCTGGCCTCCATCGCCTGGCTCATGTCGAGATGGGTTCTGATCCGGGGGTCTGTTCCGTAACCGTACACATCGGGCTTCCACTCACTTGCTCCGGTTGCGACGATGGCCACACCGTGTTCGATCTCTTTTTCCCCGGTCCCGTTAAGGGAGATCGTGGTCTTGAATTTCCCGATGAAGCCCTCAACATTTTGAATCGCTGCGTTGAGATGGACCGTGATCCGGTCGTTGTTCGTGACCCGCTCAACGAGGTCCGCGACAAAGGGCCGGATCTCTTCACCTTTGAGCGTATGGCTCAGCTTGAGTGCGTGGCCGCCGAGGGTGTCGGTCCGTTCCAGAAGGTCGACGGGAAAGCCTTGTGAGGCAAGGTTCTCCGCCGTAGTCATGCCCGCGACCCCGCCGCCGATGACGAGCGCGGACTGGACCATCGGGAGTTGCTGGTCCTGGATCTGTTCCAATCGGCTCGTCCGGGCTACGGCCATACGGATGAGATCCAGCGCCTTGTCCGTGGCTTTCTCTTTTTCCTTCATATGGACCCAGGAGCAGTGTTCGCGAATATTGGCCATTTCAACGAGGTACTTGTTCAGACCTGCCTCACGTGCGGTCTCCTGAAAAAGCGGAAGATGCGTCCTCGGCGTGCAAGACGCTACAATCAGACGGTTGAGGTCGTTTTCTTCGATGGCGTTCTTAATCTGGGCCTGCGCGTCCTGCGTACAGGTGAACAGGTTCTCCGTTGCATAGGCCACGCCTGGGAGTTCCCTGACCTTCTCCACCACCGAAGGGACGTCGACGGTCGAGGCAATATTGATGCCGCACCTGCACACGAAGACGCCTATCCTGGGCTCTTTTCCGCTGAGGTCTTTCTCCGGCGGGAGCTCTTTCTTGGTCGTCAAGGTCTCTCGGGCCTCCGCGAGGAGCGCGGTTGCAACTCCGGCCGCGGCTGACGCTTCCATAACGGTCTGGGGGATATCCTTGGGTGACTGGAAGACGCCGGCAACGAGGACTCCCGGCCTGGAGGTCTGAACCGGTGCGAAGGTGCCGGTGTTGCAGAAGTTGTTCTCGTCCAGGTCCACGCCGATTGTCTTCGCGAGCTGACGGGTTAAGTCGGATGTCTTGATGCCGACCGCGAGTACCACCATGTCGAAGGTTTCGGTGATCAGCCGATCGTTCTCATCAAGATAGGTGATCTGAAGATCATGGGTGACCGGATCTTCCACGACCCGGCTGACCATCGACCGAATGAAACGTACCCCGCTGTCGCTCTTGGCACGCTCGTAGTACTTGTCGAAATCCTTCCCGTACGCGCGGATGTCCATATAGAAGATCGTCGGTTCGATATTGGCGTCATGCTCCCGGGCGATAATCGCCTCTTTGATCGAAGCCATACAACAGACGGAGCTGCAGTGGGGCATACCCTTGCGTCGATCCCTGGACCCGACGCACTGAATCCAGGCGATTCTACGGGGATGCGCGCCGTCAGAGGGGCGCCTCACTTCCCCTTCGAAGGGCCCGGACGCGCTGAGGATCCGTTCCATCTCGAGGTTGGTCACCACGTTGGGGGCAATGCCGTGCCCGTATTCCGCTATCTTCGAGGTGTCGAAGAGTTCGTAACCGGGAGTCAGAATGATGGAGCCGACGTTCAACTCTATCTCCCTCACGACATCGTCGTGTCGAATGGCTCCGGCCTGGCATACCCGGACACACTCCATGCACTCGGAGCAGATGCCGCAGTCGAGGCAGCGTCCGGTCTCAGCTTGGACCGCATCTTCGTCGAACCCTCTGTGGACCTCCTCGAAGGTGCGTTTTCTCTCGTCGGGCGGGACCTCCTCCTTGCGACGCCTGGGAACCGCGACGACATCCGATATGTCACGTTCGGCAACGGTGCGTTCCTTGCCTCGACCTGCTCGCAGGTCTTTGCCCTCGAGAAAACGCGCGATCGACTCGGCCGCTTCTTTTCCTCCCGCGATCGCCTCGATGACGGTCCTTGGTCCGGTAACGAGATCGCCCGCGGCGAAGACTCCGGCCACCGAGGTCTCGAAGGTCAGCGGATCGACTTCAACCCGACCGCCTCGACTTCTGTCGACATCGGCGAGCGAGTCGAGGAGTTCTCCCGAGACAACCTGACCGATCGCGGGTACGACCAGATCAGTTTCCACATCAAACTCGGAGCCCTCGACAGGGACGGGCCGCCGCCGGCCGGACGAGTCCGGTTCGCCCAGTTCCATACGCACGCAGCGTATGCCCTTGACCCTGCCCTCATCGGTCAGGACCTCGACCGGCGCAGTGAGAAATCGGATCTGGACACCTTCCTCGATCGCGGCCTCGATCTCTTCGTCGTACGCAGGCATCTCCTCCCGCGAGCGGCGGTAGAGAATCAGGACATCGTGCACGCCGAGCCGCACCAAGGTCCTGGACGCGTCGATCGCCACGTTGCCCCCCCCGATCACCACTGCTTTCGTTCCCGTCTGAATCTGTTCATCCTTGGCGGCCGCGTTGAGAAGATCGATGCCCTGGATCACACCCTGGGCGTCCTCTCCGGGGACCTGCAACTTTGCGCCCGTCGAGCAGCCTACCCCCAGGAAGATCGCCTCGAAGCCTTCCTCACGAAGGCTCTGCATGGTGAAGTCTGGGCCCAGGGCCCTTGAGCAACATATTTCCACGCCGCAGCGCTCGATGTATTCGACATCGCGGCTCAGCACTTCCCTTGGCAGCCTGTACGCGGGGATGCCGTACCTGAGCACGCCTCCGGGTTCCGGCTCTTTTTCGAAAATTTTGACCGAGTAGCCCTCGAGAGCCAGATAGTACGCACAAGTAAGCCCGCCTGGTCCCGCGCCTATCACCACCACCTTGCGGTTCTTCGGTTCGGCGATCTCCGGTACGTCCTCTTCTGACGTCTGCTCGGACAGGAACCACTTTACATCGTTGATGGCAACGGATTCATCCACACGGGCACGGGTACACTTCTCCTCACAGAACCGGACGCAGACTCTCCCGCAAACGGACGGAAGCGGGCAATCCTTACGTATGAGGTTCAACGCTTCCTTGTACTTGCCGCGTCGTGCAAGCGCGAGGTACCCCTGCACATGGATGTGAGCCGGACACGCGGCCTTGCACGGGCTCACGCCCGCCTTGTCGATCGCGGCCTTGTTCGGAACGCCCTGGGGATAGAGCTTATAGATAGCTTTCCGAGAAGCGAGACGTGCGTCGAAGTCATTGGGGACCTCAACGGGACAGGCTTCAAAGCAATCTCCGCACGCGTTACACTTCTCCATGTCCACGTATCTGGGCTGCTCGATCAGCTTTACCCGGAAATCACCCGGTTCACCCTCCACGGCCAGCAGCTCCGCATTCGTGATGATCTCGATGTTGGGGTTCTGAGCAAGGGTCTGCAATTTCGGGGAGAAGATACAGGCGGAGCAGTCGTTGGTGGGGAAGGTCTTGTCCAATTGGGCCATAACGCCCCCGATGCATGGCTTTTTCTCAACGAGATAAACCCGGTACCCGGATTCCGCGAGGTCGAGGGACGCCTGGACTCCTCCGATTCCCCCTCCGACCGTCAACACGGCTCCGATCTTGTTGTTACTCACGATTCTTCTCCATTCAATGTATTGGCGACCGCGTAGGCTCGGTACGCCCAAATTGCCTGTAATCTACAGGAGTCCCTTAGCCGTAATCGTTGCCACGGCCGGGACGAGGTGTTTTTCCAGCCATCCTCCGACGTTCGGCA
>CAZCDS010000069.1:0-35075 GCA_964497585.1 uncultured Syntrophaceae bacterium | reverse complement strand
CCCCCCCCCCCCCCCCCCCCCCCCCCCCCCCCCCCCCCCCCCCCCCCCCCCCCGACCTCGTACCAACCCCCCTTTCCCAAAGGAGGCAGTTTGTGCGTATCGGGTGGTTTTCCACGGGCAGGGATGAGGCCGCGAGGAACCTCTTGACGGCGGTTCACGACGATTTGAAGGCGAGCGGCGCTCCCGCGAAGATCGAATGGATATTCTGTCATCGCGAACCGGGCGACGGTCCGGACAACGAAGAGGCGAGGCAGAGGAAACTCTTTCTCGAGCTCGTCGAAGAGCTGGGTATCCCGGTCAAGGCTTTCTCTCATGTGCGCTTCGAGCCTGAAATGCGCCGAAAAGGACTCGAGGAGAGTCCCAGTGCAGAAAAGGCCTCTCTGCTACTCGAACAGTGGAGGAATCTATTCGGCGAGCAGGTCATGAAGGTCATAGGCGACGACCCCTGCGATATCGTGGTCATGGCCGGGTACATGCTCATCATCGGCGATCCCGAGCTTGCCGGGCTCAACCTCGTGAACATCCATCCTGCTCTTCCCTGGGGTCCCAAAGGCACCTGGCAAGAGGTGATCCACGAACTCATCGCGGAGGAGGCTCGTGAACAGGGGATCATGGTTCACCTGGTCACGAAGGAATTGGACCGGGGCCCGGTGATCTCTTATAGCCGATTCCCCATCCGTGGACCGGGATGGGACGACCTCTGGGATCGCTGGAAAAAGGACATCAGGCACGATTCCTCACGGGAGGAGCGGGAAAGACATCCCCTCTTCCGAAAAATCCGGGAGGTCGGTGAGGTCAGAGAACTTCCCCTGCTGAGCGGCGCGATACGGGAGATCGCGCTGGGAAACATCCAAATCCGCGACAAGCAGATCTGGGCGGAAGGAAGGCGCCAGGAACAGGGCGTCGACCTGACCGACAAGATCGAGAAGAATGTCGCCTCGTAAGAGTCGACAGGGGAGGCAACCCGGCGGGACATGTCATGATACCTCCCCTCCTCGCTTTCCGGTTCAAGGAAGGGCAACGGCAACGACTTAGCCCTGCCGGGTCCGAATTTGGGTCGGATTTCAACGCGCCCCGTCACGGCGTTCGCAGATCCGTTCCGTCAGAACCCATACCAGCGTGAAAATCATGTCCAGTTCAAACCACCGTTCGATAGAACTGTCGAAGAGGATCGAAACCGACGCGGGGAATTCCTCGTCTTCCTTCCAGAGGACGTACGTAACGGGGATTTGCGGGAAGGGGAAGAATCGCACGGCCTTGTCGCCATGGTCGACCGGCTCTGCGCTCAGTTCCCTTCCCCTCGCCTCAAAGGCTTGCGGGTCAGAGCCGTACCGCTTCGCGATCGGTTTGACGTACAGCGCGTGAGGCCCCTGAAAGAACGTCACGCCTCCCGGAAGATCCTTTTCGCTGATCGGCTTGCCCTCCAACGGGCCTCCCAACGGCGCAACCAAATATCGTATGAGCAGGATCTGAAACTCTTCCGTAAGGACCCGCCGGGGATCGGGGCCGAGTTCCCAGATTCGTTGAGCGATCGGATCGACTTGATAGACCGCGTCGAGAAACTCGATCTTGTACCCGGAACCGTCCGAAGCGGGCTTGACACCCCCACGGACAAGGACCTCTTCCGCTGGTTTGCTCCTGAGGTCTTCCCAGTGTAAATCGTTTGGCGACGCGCAGCTCATTGCCCCTCCCTTTCCAGTCCGGCATCAGCCTCTGATAAGGCGACCCCACAATCGTGGCAGCGTGGACAAACGAATCGAGCTTAAGCGATTGCCCCAATGAACGCAAGGCCAACCGAGGAAAGGCGCCTGATAACAGCATGTTATCAGCTCAAGGCCTTGATTGACTGGCTCAATCGTCCGCGGTCCAGGGGTTTCCTCTGATAATCCAGTGGGTCAGGCCTTTCTGTTGGAATTGACTTGGACGAGTGCAAGAAAATTGACAAAATTAATCAACTTTTAACTCCGGCCTGTGGTTTTACCTTACCAAAAAGCTTGACAAGGAGAATTTAATACGTAGACTAACTCGGTAAGGAATATTGGTTCGGATGTATGGGTATGGGCAAACGCCAAATAACAAGCCTCATAGTATGTATCGCGCTGCTGAGCTTCACGCTCACGCCGGCGTCATACATCCCCTGTTGTTGCAGTGACGAGCGCCCCGCGGTCGAGAAGAAGGCACCATCGTGCTGCTCGGCGAAGAAGCAGGTGGCGGACTGCTGCAGCGGGAAGAAGAGCGAGCTCGCCTGCACCGTAGCCAAAATTCTCCGCATGCCTCTGAAACGAGATTGCCGTTGTCTCGAGCAGATCACGACCGTGGCTCTGCCCATGTTCAACGGTCACGCCAATAAGAAGATCAGAGGCCTTGGTATGGTCCTGGCCTCTGCGATCACGGTTCACATCCCGTCGATGACGCGTCAGGAGGCGTCCCCTGAAAGCGGAGTAACCCATCCGGGGATTGTCATTCGCCTCAGGACCTGCACGCTTCTCTGCTGATTATCCCGTCCAAATCTTGACTCAGTTACTCTGGTTTCTCTTCGCCTGAGAATCGCACGCGTGTTGTCGCCCTCGGGGCCTGTTTAATCCCCAGTGTGAGGAGGGGTTGCCATGGGGGAGTGCATCTTGATTCGAGGGAGCAAGTCCGAAGTGTCAATCCGACCGAGCAATCGGTGGATACAAAGAGGAGTTAACAATGTCGGAAAAACGGGAAATGAAGCAAATCAACATGGAAACGTTGGAAAAAGCGGAAAGCAAGGTGTCTGCCGGCAACTTGAAGAAGGCCGTGATAACCCTCGCGGTACTTCTCGCACTGACCGGCGGGGGCTACGGAGCATATCGGCTCGTCGCCGGTGATGTCGTTGCTTCCAGGTACGCGGTTCTGGCCATGTACTGCCCGGCCTGCGCCACGACAGTACAAGAGGTTACGGCCAAGATACCGGGTGTCATAGGCACTGATGTAAGCTTGGCGAGCCAATCGGTCACGGTTAAGTACCGCAGCAAGAGGACCAATGCCGAGCAGATCAAGGCCGCGATAGCGCGAAAGGGTTATCCGACCAGAATCGACGGTAAATTCATGCCGGACGGTGAAAGCATTGATGAAGCCGTCGTGGCTATCGTCAATGGAAAGCCTCTACTGGAGCATGATTTCAAGCTAGCCTCGGCGGACGGAGCAGACAAGGACCCGGCTTCCGGTTTTTATTCTGCGGTGGGCAAGGAGATTCTCTTGCAGGCGGCCGATTCGAGGACGGTCGTGGTCCAGCCTTCCGAAATCGACGACCTGATTGAGTCGGCGAGAAAGGAGCAGGGCCTTTCAAAGGAAGACCTGGTCAAGAAGGTCACGAAGAAGTACGGATCCATGGAGAAGTATCGTCAGATGATAGCCCAGCAGCTCAGTATCCGGACGCTGCTGGACGACTACGTCCTCGAGGACGTTAAGGATCCCGCGGAAAAGCAGCGCAAAACTCTCGAATGGGTGGGAAGCCTTTTCAAGGTAGCCGACGTGAAGATCCCTGACGAGACCTTGAAGAAAAAGCTCCAGGCGAGCGCAGGCAAAGCTGACTGGAAGACCTTTTGGCCGATGATGATCAGCCGAAAGACCGAATTGAAAAAAGTGCTGATGCCCTGAATTCCAGGGGATCGGAATACCCGTTCAGCGAAATTTCGAGTTGAACGCAGAAATCGAAGCATTAGTGAGAAAGGAAATCTGAAATGAAAATACAATCTGAAAAGAGAACACTCGTGCGAAACATTACGATCTGCGCTGCGATTCTGGCGGCGACGTTCATCGCGGTCGCGCCGGCATCAGCCGTTGTTTGGAACTTCACCATACCAGCCGCCGAGGTCAAGCCTTCGCGCGGGGCCTTTGTCTTTCCCGCGTCGGCCTTTGCCGATAGAAGGGCTAAATACTTCCTTTACAAGCATTCGCCGAGCGAGTGGATCCGCTTTTTCATCCTCAAGAGCGACGACGGGGTAATCAGGGCCGCGTTCGACGCGTGTGACGTGTGCTTTCGAAACAGAAAGGGGTACACCCAGAACCGGAATCACATGGTCTGCATGAACTGCGGGCTGAAGTTTCGAAGCAACAAGATTAACGAGGTCAAGGGCGGCTGCAATCCGGCGCCTTTGAGGCGTGTGCTCAAAGGCGGGAACCTCATCATTTCCCAGCGCGACCTCATGTCCGGCCTGGGCTTCTTCAGATAGGGGGTTGAACGTGAAATTACGTGACATAGCTCTCAACAACCTCAGACGACGGAAGGGCAAGGTTTTCTTCCTCGTCACAGGTTTGATGGTAGGTGTGGCGGCCGTCGTGGCCCTGATGACGACAACGCGGCTCCTCGCCGAGGACATATCGCACAAAATGGACGAATTCGGTGCGAACATCGTTATCACCCCGCGGTCGGAAGGTCTATCCCTGACGTACGGCGGTCTGAACCTCGGCGGCGTCTCATTTGATCGGAAAGAGATCGCGCAAGCCGATCTCGAAGGAATCAAGACGATCAAGAACGCGGCGAACATCAGGATCGTCAGCCCCAAGGTCTTCGGCGTCTTTGAGAAGGACGGGAAGAAGGCCCTGGTCGTAGGCGTCGATTTCGCGTCCGAACTCTCACTCAAGAAGTGGTGGAAAGTAGCCGGCGACAAGCCCGGAAAGGAGAACGAGATACTCGTTGGGGCTGAAGCTGCCGACCGCTTCGGACTCAAGGCCGGCTCGGAGTTGGGAATCAAAGGAAAGACCTTCAAGGTGACAGGGCTGCTCAAACATAATGGCTCCCAGGACGACAGCCTGATCTTCATGGCTCTGCCGGTTGCTCAAAAGCTCTTCAACAAGGAGGGCAAGGTCGGCATGGTCGAACTTGCGGCTCTGTGCAAGAACTGTCCCATCGCGGCGATCGTGGGCCAGCTCTCCGATAAGCTCCCGACCGCGAAGGTCACTGCAGTCCAGCAGGTGGTCAAGAGTCGCATGGAAACCCTGGCGAGCTTCAGGAGGTTCTCTCTCGGAATTTCCGTGATGGTCCTACTCGTGGGGTCCATGGTGGTCTTCGTAACGATGATGGCGAGCGTGAACGAGCGCACCCGTGAAATCGGGATCTTCAGTGCAATCGGTTTCAGGCGCTCGCACATCATGCGGATCATCCTCCTCGAGGCCTTCGTGGTCTCGCTCATTGCAGGGATTGTCGGGTACGCAGCGGGAATCGGCGTTACACGCGTCCTGCTCGAATTCCTTACCGACAAAGTGTCCCATTTCTCTCTCGATCCGGTGGTTCCCGTGGGCGCGGTCTTTCTGTCCATCGTGGTGGGCGTCATCGCGTCGCTCTACCCTGCGACTGCTGCATCCAAGATGGAGCCCAACGAAGCCCTGCGGACTCTGTGAGGAGGTTGTCAATGAGTTACATCGAATTGAAAAACGTGGTGAAGGAATTCGGAGACGACGAGAACAAAGTGGTGGCCGTGCGAGGGATCGACCTTGCCATGGAACAGAGTGAGTTCATTTCCATCATGGGAGAATCGGGCGCGGGCAAGAGCACGCTCCTGTCCATGATGGGAGGATTGCTCAGCCCGACCAAGGGCACCGTGGTTATCGGGGAGATCGACATCTACGGCCTCAAGAGAGACAAGCTCGCGGATTTCCGACGGGAGTTCATGGGCTTCATATTCCAGTCCTTTCAGTTGGTACCGTATCTGAACGTTGTGGAGAACGTGCAGCTTCCTCTGGCAGTGACCCACCATTCCTCGGCCGCCCAGGACGAGTTGGCTCAGAGGGCTCTCGAGAGGGTGGGACTCCAGGACAAAGCACATCGGCTCCCCAACCAGCTTTCCGGTGGCGAGCAGGAGCGGGTGGCTATCGCACGGGCGGTGGTCAACGAGCCTCCCATCCTTTTTGCGGACGAGCCCACGGGCAACCTCGACTCGAGAAACTCCGCGGATGTCATGAATCTGCTCAGACACCTCAACGAGGAGGGCCAGACCATCGTCATGGTCACCCACAGCAGGGACAACGCGAAGTATGCCGACAGGCTCGTAGAAGTGGCCGACGGTCGAATCAAGGAGACTCCGATAGCTCGGCCGGATATTACTCCCGCGTTCGCGGGGGCTGCCGGCGCATGATCCAATGATAACGCGGCCGGAGACCGAAATGTGGCGTCCCCGGCTGCACAGATTCCTCACGGTCGGATGGACTTGACGGTTCGTCCGCTACGTGACGGGAAAAGGTGAGCTGAATTATGAGAAAGCTATTGCTTCCGGCAATCGCGGCAGCCCTCGCGACGACTTTCGCAGTGTCCTTGGCATTCGCCCAGTGCAGCGGGTGCGGAGGCGGAGGGGGCAGTCCATTGGCAAACAACTACTATTTCCGAAACGCACCGCAGGACAGCTATTTCAGGTCAACGGTCCCCGTCTATTTCCAATCGGCGGGCAATGCCGGCTGGAGCTACAGACCGGCCGGTCGAACGCCGGTGCCTCAGACGGGTTATTCGGGGAGCTGCTGCGGTGGGGGCGGTGGATACCCGGCTCCCACAGGCCGCACCGTGTCACTGCCGAGTTGCTGTGGAGGCGGTGCAGTTCCCGCACCGTCGGCCGGCTACTATGTGAACGGACGCCCGTCATCGGCTCCTCAGGCCCGGTATGCGTCTTCACGGCCGGCTCCGACTCCTCAAATCCGCTATGTCTCGTCGAGACCGGCTACTCCGATCCCTCAGGCCCGGTATGTCTCGTCACAGCCGGCTCCGGCGCCGAATCGGCCTATTTCCTCCAGGAGCCTGGACCGACCTCAACCGATCAGGCCGAGAAGCGCGAGCGTCCAACGGCCGCAACAGTCGCCTTTGCCGCCCTGTTGCGCGGAATCCGCTCCTTCCACCAAGACCAAAGTGAATCGGAAGCCGTGGCTGGATTCGCTCCTGAAAAGCGTGAGGAATCGAAAGGCGACTGCACTTAACACGGAGCTGAGAACACCTGACAAACCGGCTCCCCGAGTGGCCTCGGCAAGACCTGCGGATATCCGTTTGTGGACCAGGCCCGCAACCGCTCCGGCCAGACCGGTCGATCGACAGGTACGACCTCAAACTGCCTCTGCGCTCCCGCCCTGCTGCAGCAGCGGATCGGGCGCTCAGTTGGCTCGGCGAGAACTGCCCGCCACAGGCAGTTTTTTTAAGGCGCCTCCCAGATGCGGTGGAGCAAGCTGCGGAGGGGCCTGCCTGAAACGCTAACGGCATCAACCTCGGATTCCGGGGTGCGCTGGTCCGGCCGAGGAGCGCTCCCCGGAATCCACTTGTGCCATTTGTCTTTCGAAGACATATGGTAGTTGCCGAAAAGAATGTCCGAAATCCTCGTTGAAGGTTCGACCGGATTTCCCGGCACCACTAGGCGCGAGGAGGGAAGGGAGATGAGACACCCCTCCGAATCCAGGGGATGACAGCCTTACCCACCACGACCGTCCAATCTGGTGCAAAGGCGTCCCGTTGGGGAAATCGGGCACTGTTGCGGACACGTACTGTAATGTGGGGGGACGTTTCTTACAGGCATAGCCTTTCCCGTGAATCCTTTATTCCTTCGCCCTCCCCCCCCAAAAAAATCGCGGGATTTTCCGAGCCCCACTGTAAAGATTAGTAAGTGTAGCGAAATGAACGAGGAGGAAACCTCATGAAGTCAGCGCTTATTGCACTCGCAATCGTCGCTCTACTAACTCTCGGATTCGGTCCCGCGGTCTACGCGTGGCATGGTGGCTGCTGGGGAGGCGGATACGGTCCCCCTTGGATGGGCCGCAACTACGGGCAAGATTATACGGTCGGGCCGGACAATACTGCCGATCCTCGCTGGTCCGGACAAGGCCAGGGATACGGCCGTGGGTACGCACGAGGCGGATACGGGGGCTGGTATGGTCCTCACCACGGTTGGGGACATCACTGGGGATGGTAGTGGACCATCTGGGGGGCCGGTGATGGAGTTGCAAGGAAAAGGTAAAAAGCTCCCATCTCGGTGGGAGCTTTTGCGTTATCAGCTCGGTTCGGACTCAATCAGAACGACGGTGGACCGGGAGTCCGTAGTAGCCGAGTCTGTAAGAAGACTGAGAATATTAGAGCCAAGCGCCACTGCGCGCGTTATAATAGTTGAGCACGGGACGAGAAAGGAGAGATCGCATGGGGAATATCCGCAATCGAATCGATGATTCCTTGACCGTCTTCTCCTTGCAGAGACGATTCCTGGTCCTGCTGCTCGTGCCAGTCACGCTGATCCTCCTCCTTGCAGGAGTTGGCTCGTTCCTGTACGCACGATACTATCTGCTCAATGAATGGAAGTCCACCGCTCGTCTGAGGCTGGAGAAAACCGCACACGTGATTCGGATGCGGCTGGACAACAAGCGGAGGCTGATTAAGCTCATCGCGGAAGCGGAAGACGTTCCCAACAGTATCCTGACCCAGGCATATCTGGCAGAGAAACTCCTCCAACAGCCCGGAGTCCGATTCGTTGAAATCGAGAAACTCGGGGGGAATGGCAAAGGGAAGGGACCGGGCTCCAAGGCCGGCAGAGGGAGAACTCTCATAAGATTCTCCGAGGATGCATCGGGCCATATGCGCATGCATCGCCGCCACATGATGGGAATGGGCGGCGGCATGATGATAGGAAGGCCCCCCCAAGAAGGGCAAAGGATGCCAATGAGCCGAATGATGGAACGCTCTCCTGTCGACGTGTCCCTCGACGAGACAGGGAACTTCCTCTCGATCGTGACGTCATTCGGGGGAACTGAAAAGAACCGTGCCAAAAGGATCAAAGTGAGAGTGGGATTCGATTCCTTCATCAAAGGGGTCTTGGAAGCCGGTGAGTGGAAGGGAAGCTATGCCTGCCTCGTCACCTCCGACGGAAAGTACCTCGCCCACACGATCCCGACCATGTACGGGATAAAGAAGCTCGGCGGAGGCGGCGACCCGCTCGAAAAGAAAGTGCTTGCTGAGATGAAGACCAAGCATTTCGGCACGGTCTTCGGCGAGGGCCATCCGCCGAACCGGATCATGGGCTTCTACAAGGTGCCGACCACGAACTGGTTCCTGATCCTCACTTCACCAGGCAGCGTGGTGCTCGGGCCCATCGTGAGCTTCCGTTTCCATTATATCCTGGCGGGAATCTTTTCACTGGTCGTCATCGGACTCATTATTCGGTGGAGCACCAGGCCGGTGGCCACCTCCATCGGAGAGATATCCGAGGCTGCTGCCAGGGTCGAGAACGGAGACTACGAGGTCTCCCTTCCCGAGGATGGATCCGACGAGATCGGGCAGTTGAAACGGCGCTTCAACAAGATGATCAGGGGCCTCAAACAGCGGGACCTCATCGAGCGAACCTTCGGCCGGTACGTGGACAAGAGCATAGCCAAAGAACTCATGAGCCGACCCGAAGCCCTCCAAATGGGCGGAGAGAAGCATGTGGTCACCATTCTTATGGCCGACCTGAGAGGCTTCACCAACGTCGCGGAGAAACTCCAGCCGGAAGAGGTCATCCGCATGGTGAACCGCTACTTCGGAGCAATGATCGACGTGATAGACAGGCATCGGGGGATTATCGTCGATTTCTTCGGAGACTCGGTACTCGTCTTCTTCAACGGCATGGATGACGACGTGGCTTCCCGAGCGGTAGATGCCGTCAATTGTGCAATGGAGATGCAGCAAGAGCTGGCACAGGTATCGCAACGGAATCAGAACGAAGGATTGCCGGGCCTGAGCATGGGGGTCGGCGTCCATACGGGCGAAGTCGTCGTCGGCAACATCGGGTCCGAATCCCGGGCCAAATATGGGATCGTCGGCTCACCGGTCAACGAGACGCATCGCATCCAATCGGTTGCCGAGGGCGGCGTAATCATGATCTCCGAACAGACCCGGGAACAACTTGACGGGCGGGTTGCGCTCGGTCCGAAGTGCCGGGCATGCTTGAAGGGCCTCGAAGGGGATCGGGATCTCTACCGGGTCCTGGGAGTTGACGGTAAACAATCGATCGATGGAGAGATCGCTCATCCCGAACATTGAAACGCCACGGTATCACAGCGACGAAAGATTTGGGAGAATCCCACCACCAGGACGCCAAGCCACCCACAACAAGAATCCCAGAGACCTGAACCACAGAGGACCAGGGGAGCGAACACAAGTTCGTGGTAAAACAGAGGGGATGTTGTGTCGGGTGCCACTCCCGGCCTAGCCGGCAGTCCTCGACAGGAGCCTGCACTTTCCCGGAAGGCAGTCGCCGTGTTTGCGAAACCGGCTACTGATAGCATTTCCCAAAAAAAACCGCTAAGTCTGTGGCCTACGCAAGAGCACTGACCACGCGGAGGCGTGGTCAGTGGCACTTCAAGGTTTCATAGGGCACAAACGTGGGGTGCCACGGATCTGTCCCGCGTGCCGCGGGACAGATCCGTGTCTTCATGCTCCGATAACGTGTTACCAAGATAATCGCGAAATGGTATGAGGTCGACGACTGTGCGCTCGAATCTGAAGACTCGCTTCAGTGCCGTGGGAAGGACTGGTGTTTCAAGAGGTTTTCGTCATACAATGGAGCGCAGGGACGAAAGATGATCTTCTCTCTTGAACGGCGATTTCTCCTGCTCCTGCTGCTGCCGGTGGCGGCGATTCTCGTCGCGGTCGGTGTTGGCGGGTTCTTCTATGCGCGGACGTTCTTGCTGGACCAGTGGGTCCAATCGATGCACCTGCGCCTCGAGAAGGCGGCCCTGCAGATTCGGAATCAATTGAATGACAAGGTCGAGCTTATCGAGCTGGTGGCCAAGGCCGAGCACATCCCGGATAGAGAGATAATGCAGGCTTTTCTGATTCAGCAACTCATAGCAAAGAAGGGCGTCAAGTTCGTGGACGTCAGCACGGAAAGTCTCAAAAACCGAGATCTCGGCCAAATAGGAACGCAAGCGACCGACTATGGTCCGGGCGTCGTCAAGGGACTCTACACCATGGACTTGAGCGAGAATGCGGGCTACTGCTGTCCGGTGTTGGACCCGAACGCGCTCGACCGGTCCCTGAGAATCGTCAAAGTGCTCGGACCCAACGGTAAGGGAAAGTACCGGAAGATAACGGTTCGCATCGGGTTTGATTCATTTCTCGAACCGATCCGGGAGATGGGACTGCTGCGAGGAAGTAATGCGATCCTGACCACCAGTACCGGCCAGATACTTGCCTACACCGACAAGTCCCAGCCCCGACGCAGGAAGCTCGGCGAGAAGGGAGACAAGGTCGAGCAGAAGCTGCTCAAAGAGATCAGGCAAAAGGGGTTCGGCACGGTATTCGGCAAGGGACATCCACCGCGCGTGGTCGCCGGCTTCTACAAGGTACCCCGGATCAACTGGTATTTGATCCTTTACTCTTCCGGTTCCGAGATACTTGCGCCGATCGTCCGTTTCAGGTTCTACTACGCACTTGCCGGGATTATCGTACTGACCGTAATCATCCTCCTGATCAGGTTCACCACCCGGTATGTCGGGCGGTCAATTTCTGCGATAGCAGCAGCGTCCGTGAAATTGAGGGAAGGCGATTATTCCGTGAGACTGCCCGAAGAGGGGCAGGACGAGATCGGACAGTTAATCCGCAGCTTCAACGAGATGACCGAAGGGCTCAAGCAGCGGGATCTGATTCAGCGAACCTTCGGCCGCTACGTGGACAAGACCTTTGTGAAAGAGCTGATGCACCGACCGGACGCGCTGCGGCTGGGCGGCGAAAAGAGGGTCGTGACCATGATGATGGCCGACCTGAGGAACTTCACTGCGATCTCCGAGAAGCTGGTGCCCGAGAAGGTCATCAAGGTGCTCAACCGCTACTTCGCCAAGATGATTGACGTAATAGACCGATACGAAGGTATCATCGTCGACTTCTACGGTGATTCGGTGCTTGTCTTCTTTGACGGCATGACCACGGACGTCGCGCATCGGGCCGCAGACGCGGTGAGATGCGCTATGGAAATGCAACAAGAACAGAAGAGCTTTGCCCAGGAAATGCAGGAAAAGGGATTGCCGGAACTCCAAATGGGTATTGGAATCCACACGGGCGAGGTCATCGTCGGCAATATCGGGGCAGAAAGTCGGGCCAAGTACGGCATCGTCGGCTCTGACGTGAACTTGACGGCAAGGATTCAGAGTACCGCGGGCGGTGGCAAGATCGTGATTTCCGAGCAGACCTATCAGGCCCTCGAAGGCAGAATAACGGTAGCCGGCGACTTCAGGGTGTGCCTCAAGGGTGTTCGCGGGGACAGAGAGCTGTACGAGGTCGAATCGCTCGACGGCCAAGCCGCAGTCGCATAGCTGGGTTCGTCGAATGCCGCACCAGGCACCCAAGACGATAAGACTGCTACCGCACTGGCACAAATACGTCCAGTGTAGCCACGCTCCATGTGGGAATCAGCAAGGCGCGGCATGGTGCCCCATAATTTTCGTACGTCACCCATTGATTGGTGCACTCTTCCATCTTCCTTGGCCGCTTTGGAGCAGTTTCCGAGTAGACGCCTTCGGCCCTGGGCCGCCGGGAGACGCCTGCAAATGGCCTCCAAGCTCGGGGAACTTAATTGCATTGCGGGCCTGATTCCATTATAATTTTTGCTGAAACGCATGCGTGGTCTTCATAGTGCGCCACTGAGACATTCCGGAGCCTCCGGGACCTGATCGACCGGGGATTGGGGGGGTGAAACACACACCAAGGAGAAAGGCGGGGCCGAAGGATGAAAGGCATGTGGGCGATAGTGTTCTCAATAGTAGCCGCTCTCGCGTTCGCCGGAGTAGCGCCGAGTGTGCAGGCACAGGGATTCGGAACCGACACCTTGCGGATCTCTGGATCAGCGAGCGTGGCTTCACGGGTCAATCTCTATGCCAAACAGTACGTGAAGAAGAATCCGGGAAAGAGAATAGTCGTCAGCGGGGGAAGGACGCTCGACGGCTTCAAGAGATTCATCAACGGCGACGCTGAAGTGCTCATGATGGCGCGGCGCATGTCCGAGGAAGAGAAAAAGGAAGCGGAAAAGAAAGGCATGAAGCTCGCCGAGAACCAGGTGGGTGTGGGCGCCATTGTCATCGTGGTCAATCCCTCCGTCTCCGTGAAGCAGCTTACGCTTAAGCAGGCTAGGGACATTTTTACGGGCGAAGTCACAAACTGGAGCCAAGTGGGAGGAGATGACGCGCCGATTCAGGTAGTAGGCATAGGCAAGACGGACGCCCCCACCATGGATTTCATCAAAGACAGACTGTTCGGGGGCAAAGAGATCGCGCCTACCGCTATCTTCCGCCCGACCTTCCCCACACTGGTGAAAAAGGTGGCTCTTACCGCCAACGCCGTCGGATTTGGACGGGCCTCAGACATTTACGCGCTCAGGAGGGTTGGAGAGGAAGGTTCCGTAAACATTATCCCGCTGAGCATAAGGGAGGGGATGCAAATCTTCTACCCTGTGACCTCAATCGAAGGCGGGCACGCGTCCACGTACTATCCCTTGGAGCGCCCCTATTTTCTGTATTACAACCTGAGGCAGAAGGGGAGACTGGCAAAGAATTTCTCCGATTTCTGTGAAAAGCAAATCGTCACGAATCCTGGAGATTATCTGGACAAGAAGTTCTGACGGAGGGATTGCGCCACAGACACACAAATCTCTCGTACGCCGTCCATATCCCGAGGGAGCGACAAAGGTCAGCATGCCGCTGCCTTCAACTCACCGCAGTGGTGTCCACGGCCACGGGTAGTAATGGTCCCTTGAGGACTCCGGGGCCTCTGGGGAACCTGCCCATTGTCCGGTGCCAAAACAACCGGTTAATTTCCTACTACCCCTTCAGGACTACAGTTTCGCCATTTTTGTTACGTGAGCAATATTCTGTCGTCCCTACGGCACTCAACCTTGCTTGCTAACGCATTCCCAGCGTTGACACCCTGGGCTATTTCCTGCCGTTGCTCCGCGACTCTCGTCACTCTGCCTGTACTCCACAAACACCCATGTGAAATCCAGCAATCTGAGCCCCGAAGGGGCACCAGAGAGTAGCCCAGGGTGCAAACCCTGGGTAACGGTGGTCTAACGAAGCAGTGGAAAAGTCCTCTAGGAACGACAGGAGGAATCTGAGACGGGTCAGGGGCTTAGCGTTCTCGGGCCTTCTTGGGACAGCCACTTCACCAGGCCGAGCTGATACAAATGGCGAAACTATAGCTCAGGACACCTCAGTCAGATCTCGGGAATTTCCCTCGGCGTGCCCGAGATTCGGGCATCTTGAGACCGGGCCTTGCACAGAGCCGCCCCCGTGACAGCTTACTATGAGAGCTTCTGGCCGCATTCGTGGCAAAATTTGGCGCCCGATGCCACCGGCTTGCCGCAGTTGGGGCAGCCCGTCGCCTGAGCCACACCACATTCCGGACAGAACTTCCCGTCAGCCGGAACCGACGCGCCGCACTGCGGACAGAATTTCCCCGCGGCTGAGGCCGGGCCAGGCTGCGGGCCGGCCTGCTGTGGTTGCTGCTGAGACTGCTGACTCTGCTCAAAGCTCGCCGCCATGGCACCGGCCATCTGCTGGCCCATGGCGATTCCCGCGCCCATTCCCATGAAATCACCGGCCCCGCCCCCGGCCCGGGCTGCCTCGGGGATGGCCTGGGCCGTCTGAAATTGGGTGTACCTGCCCATGTCGCCGACGATGCCCATCTGGGAACGGGTATCCATCATCTTCTCGACCTCCGGCGGTACCGAGATGTTCTCGATAACGAAGCGGGTCAATGAGAGTCCGTACTGCTGGAAATCGGACTCCATCTCTCCCCGTCCCGTCTCCCCCATGGTCTTGTAATTGGCGGCAAGGTCCAGGGCTGCGATGCCCGAACTGCCGAGCATGGCGGTAAACGCTGAGACCATCATGCTCCGAAGCTGTCCTTCGATCTCGTCGGTCGTAAAGCAGCCGTCCGTTCCGACCACTTCCTTCATGAACGCTCCCGGATCGGTCACTCTGATCCCGTACGTGCCGAAGGCCCGCAGACGGACCACGCCGAAATCCGGATCGCGCATCATGATGGGATTCTGCGTACCCCACTTCAAATCGAGGAAGTTGCGTGTGCTGACGAAATAGACCTCCGCCTTGAACGGGGACTCAAAGCCGTACTTCCAGGAACGCAGCGTCGTCATGACCGGCATATTCTGGGTGTTCAGGGTGAAAAGACCCGGTGAGAAAACGTCAGCGATCTGGCCTTCATTGACGAATACTGCGGCCTGACCCTCGCGGACGGTGAGTTTGGCGCCCATCTTGATGTCGTGGTTCTGGTCGGGGAAACGCCAGACGATGATGTCCCCCGGATCGTCGATCCATTCGATAACGTCAATGAGTTCACCCTTGACAAAATCCCAGATACCCATGGTTGCCTCCTCCTTTGGCAGGGCGTCTCCCTCCATCGAAATGGGTTTTTGATCTCAGGAGATATTCTCGGGATAAGCTTTCCATCCGTTGCGGACTTGTGTCTCACCGCTTTCGGCGAGTCCCACGATGAATCCTTTCCAGATTACCACCTCGCCGTGCGGTTGACAAGATAGCCGGCGTCAATCGGATGAGGGATCAGACCTCTCAGGGGAATGCTACCCGTTCGAATGAACAAACATATCACCCCTGGGAAAAGCAAAGCCGCAAGGAATCATATCCCTTGCGGCATTCTATAAGGTTATCGGCGGAAAGGGGACGGCTCCTAGGGAGTCGCTGCACGGTACAAATGTGCCACCGACTGCAACTGTGGGGTGAATCGGCGAGCCGATTCACCCCTTGGCCTGTTCGTTACTCTATAGTGTACTTGCCCTTCTTCTCTTTGTCGAACTTGATCGTGGCCTTGACATACTTCGATTTGAGCCCGGCCTTCTTGAGAAGGTCGTACGCCATCTCAGCTCGGACACCGGTATTGCAAAACACGACGAGAGTCTTGTCCTTGGGTAGCTTGGCGAGCTTCGACTCGAGCTCTTCCAGCGGAGTGTTGGTCGCAGTGGGCAGCGAACCGGCTTTGAACTCGGAGGCGTTGCGCACATCGACCACCACAACCTTCTTCTCGGGCTTCTTAAGAAGTGCGACGAAGTGGGCGACATCCATCTCGCCCGGCATGAGCTTCCGGACATAGGTGATCTTGGTCGCCGCGGGGCCTTTGGCCACCTTCTTTCCGGCCTTTTCCCATCCCGCGAAACCGCCGTCGAGGATGCTGACTTGCTTGTAGCCCAGGCCCGCCAGCGTTTTGTACGCATCCTTCGCGGCTTGCAGATCTCCCTTTTGATTGTACAGGATGATCACGGCCTTCTTGTACTTGGGCAACTGGTCCTTCAGCGCAGCCACCTTACCGTCAACCGCCGCGACAGCCTTTGGAATATGCCCCTTTTCGATCTGATCTTTTGACCGCAGGTCGAGCAGAATATACGAAGCGTCAACTTTGTTGAGCGTATCAAGGTTGGCCCGATTGGAGACGACCAGGCCGCCGGACTTTTTCCAGGCTGGCATGCCTGCGTGGAAGACTGTGACGTTCTTGTACCCGAGCTTTTCCGCCTTCCTGGCGGAGAGTGGACTGAGCACTCAGGTGAAGCCGCCGCAGTAGTAGATCTGCAGGGTCTCCTTGTCTTTGGGCAGGACCTTGTCCTTGAGCTTGTCGAACTTGAAGTAGAGCATGCTTTTGGCAGTGGGTATATGGCCCTCGTTAAAGAACTTGGGAGGACGACTGTCGATCAAGACGTACTTACCTTTTTCCGGTCCCATGGCAACGAGCTTGGCGACCTCTTCGACCGAGGCCAGCTTGTCTTTGGGAACCTTCAGCCCTTTCTTGACCTCGACCTCTTTGGCCAGATTCTTTCCGTCTTTCCTGTAGTAGACAATCTTGACGGACGCACCCTTCTTGATCTTGTTCATGGCAGGGGCGTTCTGGAGTTTGGTCGCGTCTTTGAAGTAGATGACTTCATTTCCCTTCCCGACGTTGAGCTGAATCGTCTTCGCTTTGCGGGAGACTCCGACGAGCGTGCCCGCGAAGATGTTCGGCTGCTTGTCGAACTTATGGCATTTGAGACAGCTCTGGAGTGACTTTGACGGGAGCTTTTCTTCCGCCCCAACCGTTTGCGCGAGTGACCACGAGAAAAGTACCGCGGTCACGAGTAGGGCGAACACAATCCTACGCTTCATTGAAATCTCCTTCTTGAACTCATGCTTTTGGCGCAATTGGCCGTTCACGATCTTTCCGCCGCATACAACTCCCCCGTAGGGTATCCAGAATCACGCACCGGACGTGCCCAGTGGATGCATATTATAAGATATCATTATATACTAATACTATAAGATACCCAATTGCCCATAAGAGTCAAGTTCTTTTTGGCCGACGCAATGACAATAATATCCGCCAAATAATCGTTGGGCGGTTCACCACAAAGCTGGTCTTGTCATGCCGGATGGCTGGGAATCAGCGGGGAGCTTTCTTGAAGTAGAGCGCCTTTCGGTCAGAGAGGTTGCCGCCGGAGATTTGCTTGCGAACCAAAGGCAGATCGATCCTTCTCGCTCCCCCTGTCAGGAGTGCGGCCTCCCGGCTGTGGAACTCGGATATCACCGCGCCCACCGCGAGAACGATCGAAAGTGCCACAATCCCGACGAAGAGGATATCCACGGGCCTCTCGAGGATCCGATACACGAGCTTGCTCATGGCGTCTTTCCTTTTGCTGAGGACTCTCCGAACAGGCATCGGTGACAACGGATGCAGTCCACATCGTCGGCAAAGGTCACACCGAGATCGCAGCGTCCGGGAACCGCCTGCGGGGCGTATCGCCTGAGGATCCTGATCTTGTTAAAGAGCGCGAGGAAAGCTCCCGCAGGGCACAGATAACGGCACCAGAACCTGACATAGAAGACTGACGCGAGGAGCATGGTGACCGAGAGCGCGAGGACCCAATGCCCCATCTGGAACTTGAAGAAATTTTGAAGCGGACTGAAGGAGAACCATACGAGGTCGTCCGTTACGAGAAAGAGACAGAGAAGTATCGCGAGCACAACGTACTTCATATACCGGCCGATCCGTTCCAGGCGCAAGGAGGCTCGCCTGCTCAGAGTCGGCGAATTGACGAACTCCTGCAACGCCCCGAAGGGACAGAGCCAGCCGCAGAACGCCTGGCCCCACAGAACCGACACCGCAAGGATGCCGAGCAGGAGAAGAGCCCTCCATCCCGTATGTGCGGCCGGAATCTCGCCGACGAAGAGTCGTGCCGCATCCAGAGAGGTAAACGGAGCGTTCAGGAAGACGCCGGTGAGGAGCAGGGAAAGCCCCATGCATACGAGCCTGAGCTTCCTCGAGCGCCGATGGAACGCGGCGACAAAGAAGACCATGAGACCTGCGATCAACCAAACTCGGATGTCCCGTATGCTTGCCCAGGGCCCGTGCCCGCGTGACGTGCGAGCAGGGGCTTGCGGCAAGCCGAGCAACGGGCCTCGAATTTCGCTCCCCGTCTTGGCCAGGATCTTCAAGGCCGCGTCGGAGGTAATGGTCGCGCCCGTGAGCGCATCGACCTTTCCCGTGAGAGGGCTCAGAATCGATCGGCCCTTGAGCCGCATCAGCCATGCGTCCATTCCGTGGAGGTAGGACGGGGTTTCCCTTGACTGCGCGATCTTAACGCCTTGAATCCTGCCTTTGTCGTCGACCGAAACGAGGAGGTTGATCGGGCCTCCGTACCCGCGGATGTCACCTGCAAGGGGCAACGTGCTGAGGCTGATAGTCCGGCCGCTGTGGCCGACCTGTGTCCCGATATAGTGTGGGACAGGCTTCTCCTGGAAGGTGAACTTGGTTGAACCGGAGACCTTCTCCAAGGTAGCCTGAGAGAACTTCACCATGGGTGGGGTGACAGGCGGTCCGATAAGGGCTCGCCACGTGAGGGCGCCGCCCACCATGAAGACCAAGAGCCATGAACTCCTCACGAAGGGAAAGGAAGCCAGCCGGCGACGCCGAAGCGTTTCCAGGGCCGGATCGATTCGCAAAAAGACGAATTCGAGGATCATCAGGAGCACAGGCGCGATGACGATCATCGCGAGCACCAGGCACGCGTCACGCATCCCCAAAAGAGGAACGAGAAGCGTTCCCGTGATCGCGGCTCCAACCGCGGCCCCACAGTGGTCAGCGGCATCGGTCCAGCCCGAGGCTTGACCGGTATCCCCAGAAAGTTCCAGGTGACGCGAGGCAACCAAGGGAAAGACGGCCCCGGTCACAATCCCTGACAGGAATACGATCAGGAAGAGGGCTCCCTCAATGATGTGCGGAGGCTTGCCGGAGAGCGACTCCATGCACGTCGGGAGCACGATGCACATTCCCGCGAAGAGGAGCAGGAGTGCAATGATCGCAATCTGTTTGGATCGTATGCGAAGGAGCCCCCACCGCGCGGCGAGCCCTCCGGTAACAAGCCCCGTCATGAAAATGCCGGCGAAGAGCCCTATGCGTTCAAACACATATCCGAAGAGGCTCTGATAGACATAAATGAGTACAATTTGGAGCCCCATGGCTGCTGCGCCGACAGCGGCCATGGCGAGGATCGCCTGGAATCGCCCTTCGTGTGTCTCCCTTGCACCCCAGCGTGCCCGGAAGCCAAGCCGGGCCACGAGGAAGAACCCCAAGGGAATCAGGTAGACGAGGAGTCCGCCGCGGCGGAGCGTATTGAGCACCTCCACCCGTTCGGTCCCGGAAAAACGCCCCCAGAGGATCATCGCGAGTGACGAGGAAACCGGTCGAAAATCGGTGTTGATAAGGACGGGCGATTGCTTTAACTGCTCTGCGACGAATCTGGTCCTCCGCGGCGGCAGGAGCGTATCGAATCCGGAAGGGGCGAACGGACGTCGCGGGAGTTCCGCGTAACGGGCTTTCAGTACCGCCGGATCCAGGGTGAGGAGGTGCCGGTCGCGGGACGCGAAAAAAAGCGTCTCATCGCCCGGCGTCCCTTTCACCGAGGGAAAGGCCTGGAGCAGGGTATGATAGACCGAACCCGCGTAGGACGCGACCTCCGATCCCCAGAAGTTCTCCGCGGACGTAACTCCGGTGACGAATATCCCTCCGGGTTTCAGAGCCCTGGCAACGCCCCGAAAAAATTCCACCGTGTAGTACCGGTTCCAAAAGGATGACACAGGATCCGGAATCATCGCCACGACCACGTCGTATGTTGCCTTGTGGATGCGGTTCACGTAGAGCCGGCCGTCCCTAAATATCAAATGAACCCGGGGATCCTTCAGCGAATTGCGCTCCTGTTGCGGCATGTAATTCCTGACAATGCGGAACGCCCAAGGATCCGGCTCCACCACATCGACCCGTTGAACCGGATACGCGAGAAGGGATGTGAGAAAGCTCCCGGTCCCGCCGCCAATGAGGAGGAACCGCTTTGCCCGGGGGGTCTGTGCCATGATGAGGGCCGTCAGGCGATCCGCCGTGTGTGGATCCGGAAAGGAAGAGACGATCTTGCCGTTGCCGAAGAAGGAGAACTGCTTTCCCAGGCGAGCAATTTCGGCCTGCTGATAGGGCGTGGGCTTCGAGGTGAGGAGTTCCATTCCCGGATGGAGGGCTTGCCACCTGCTGGCGACCGACCAATCGATCAACTGCCGGCCCGGAGGCAGGAGAAGCAGAACAGCCACCAGGAGCAGAACCGGCCCTCCGATGAGGGCACTTCGCCGCCTCGAACCAAGGCCGAAGACAATTACGGCCGAGCCGATGATTGCCGCAGTCAGGGCAGTGATTCTCAGCGGCTCGAGCACGCGTAGGAGGAGGAACGTCAGCACAAGTCCTCCCGCAAGGCTGCCCAGGGCTTCGAAGACGTACAGATGCGCGATCACACGGTCGTCCGCGCCAATCACGGAGCGACAACCCACGGGAAAGAGAAATCCGGTCAGGAAGGCCGATATCAACGTCCCTGCAGGTACCGCAGCCACAATCCCCTGCAGCGGCGCAAGCTCGGCCGGCGCGGCGCCAAAGATCGCAGGGACCTGGCGAATAATGATTATCTGGACAAGGATTGAGAAGCCCAGACCAATGAGCGAGTACAGGAACAGGTCGGTAAGGTCCTCAGGTCTCCGTTTCACAAGCCATGCACCCACGGCCGCGCCAAGCGCTATCCCCGCCAACCATCCACCGTAGAAGACTCCAATGGAGATTTCGGTCCCGTGGAAAATCACCAGGATCTCCCGCAGGAGTACAATCTGGCCCACAAGGGACCCGAGACCGAAAAGAAAGAACATCCAAACCATTGGGCGTGCTCACTCCAGTTGCTGAAAGGGGCGGCTATCGTTGTGTCTCCGGCCTTTCCACGGGACGGTCGGACTGGAAGAGACTTACGAGCAGATGCAAGACTAGCACTTCCCGAGTTTGGAGCCAACCACCGGGGTGCGCCAAACCCGATCGTTCATCGGAAGGACAACCCGTGGGGGATAATCCAACCACCAAGTCTCCAACAGGATAAGAAATTTCCACCACGAAGACACGAAGAAGAGGGAAGGAAGAATACTGAAACAAAAAGGGACAAAGAAGATGAGGAAATGTTTCCACGCGCGGCATCGCGGTGACCCATAACAGTCGACAATCCAGGTTTCCGGCATGATGGAGATAGTGTTGCTGCGCCGACACAGGCTGTCTTTGCAGGTGCCCTTTTTCTGCTTCGACTGAACGGTTGCCCCGAAGCAAACATCGTGGTAGTCATTCGCGCCGGGAGCGTGATACAGTGGCGTCACAGGGATCGCTTGCGACCCCTTTTTGAATTTGGGGAGATCCTGAGGACTTAACAAATCTTGGGTGGAGCAGGGTCATCCTACCTGTCGGCATGATACGCATGAACGATGGCAAACCCATATTCTCAGGGATCAAGCAGACCTGCACGGATCTCTTCTCCGGCATGTCGACTCCTGAGAAGTTCGTGTGGGGGCTCTTCTGCTTTACGTGCTTTCAGGTGGCCTTTCTCAATCCCTATGTCCTCGTTATTCCCGGTGAGAGGACCAACCTCTTTTCCGGCTTCTTGTGTCTTGTGACGTTGTTGGCCGCATGGCGCGTCATGGCGCGGGGGACGGAGGATTGGCGCTCACCCGAGGCCGTGGTGTCCGTTGTTCTCACGTTGCTCGTGATACTCAGTTCGGCCTTTAGTGCGGTGCCCGGCTCGTCCACGGCGAGAGGGTTTGCCCTCACCGCGTCTGCTTTGGGGGGCTTCTGGTGTGCCCGGATCCTGCTCGCTACTCAGCGAGGGCGTGTGTTTTTTCGGCTCTATTGCCTGGCGCTTCTCGGGGGGTTGCTTGCGGCATCGCTTTTCGGTTTCCTGGTGTTCGGACAGGCGTACAGATTGGTGGATGTCAACCCTCATCCGTTGGCCGACCGGATTCTGATTCTGTGGTTTGCCCCACTCTCCTTTCTGATCGGAGGATCAGGCGCGGGCAGAGCAGTGGCTTTGGTCATGTTCTTGTTGAGCTGTGTGGTCTTCTACGTGAGTGACCTGCGCTCCGCGATGCTCATACCCGTGGTGCTCGTGGTGCTGGCCGCACTGTTCGGTGAGCTGCGAATGCGCTACCTGATCGTGATCCTCGTGGTGATCGCTGCTGTTCTGCTTGCCTTCTTCAAGCAGTTGCCTGCCGTCAAAATGGACAAGTCCCAGGAGTACACCTACTATCGGGCGGAAAGCTACCCCTTCGCCTGGCATGTGGCTCTGAAACACCCTTTTCTGGGGATAGGTCTGAGGGCGCCGAAGGATCAGTACCTGAAAGACTATAAGTTGTCCTATCCCTATGTGAGCAGACAGGAATTCTCTCAATCCCTGAAGAGAATCACGACCCTGGAGAACATCTTTCTCACCTTCATGGCGGAACTGGGGTTCCCTTTTCTCATCATCTACTCGGGCTGCCTTGTCCTCTTGTTGGTACGGCTCCTACGAGACCTGAGACGCCCTCCTCCTTTGAGGCTTTTTCATCCTTTGGTCCTGCTGCTCCCCATCGTCGCGGCTCTCCTTCACTTTCAGGTGCTCGACGGCCTCTTGCATCCGCAGATCTCCTGGTTCTTTCACCTCCTGCTAGGGCTGATCCCGACGGGGCCGCGGGATGACGAGGAAGCGCCGGCGCCCGAGCGGTAACGGTCCAGACTGATCGAGGAATCAATCCTGAGCCGAAAGTCGGACCGAAGGGCAGGAGTCTTACTTGCGCTGTTTCGCGTGGCCCCCGGTTGTGGTAGACTCTCGCATTCGCTTGTGGTAGGCAGAGTGCGGCTTGGAGGAGTGTCTCATTCCACGGGAACTGTTCACACTTCAGGCGATCTGTTGATAGTCCACGATTTCCGCGCGAGGTGAGAGAAGAATTGAAAGCAGAACTCAATCCCATTGCCGGCAAACCGACAATTACGGGAGTACCGCTTCTGGATTTGAAGGGACAGTACCAGTCGATCAAAAACGAAATCCGCGAGGCGATGGACCGCGTGATTGAAAGCCAGATGTTCATCCTGGGCCCGGAGGTCGAGGCTCTGGAGAAAGAGATCGCGGCCTATTGCCGCTGCAAATATGCGGTTGGGGTAACCTCCGGGACGGATGCGCTTCTGGTATCGATGATGGCGCTTGACATAGGACCGGGCGACGAAGTGATCACAAGCCCTTTCTCGTTCTTCGCAACCGTCGGCTCGATCCTCAGGCTCGGGGCAGAGGTGGTCTTCGCGGACATAGATCCGATAACGTTTAACATCGACCCCGATGAGGTAGCCAAGCGCGTGGGGCCGAGAACCAAAGCGATCATGCCGGTTCACCTCTTCGGTCAATGTGCGGACATGGATCCGCTCATCGAGCTTGCCCGAGATCGAGGGATTCCCTTGATCGAAGATGCCGCGCAGGCAATAGGAGCCGAGTACAAGGGACGACGAGCCGGTTCGATGGGTACCTTGGGCTGTTTCTCGTTCTTTCCCTCCAAAAACCTTGGAGCGTTCGGGGACGGCGGCATGGTGACGACGAACAGTGCCGATCTGGCCGACCGTATCAGGGTGATGCGTAACCAGGGTGCGGAACCGAAGTACTACCACAAAGTGGTTGGAGGAAACTTCAGGCTTGCCGCGCTTCAGGCCGCGGTGCTCCGAGCCAAGCTGAAGCATCTTGACGGGTGGCACGAGAAACGACGGGCCAATGCGGCGTTCTACACGCAGAGGCTCACCGAATCCGACGCGACGGAATCATTCGTGATTCCTCCTCGCATCGTGAACGAGAAGCATGTCTTCAACCAGTACGTTCTCCAGGCCGAAAAGCGGGATCTTCTGAGAGCCTACCTCCAGGAAAACGGAGTCGCGACGGAGGTCTACTATCCCGTCCCGATCCACCTGCAGGAGTGCCTCAACCGGGGCGGGTTCAAGGCGGGGGATTTCCCGATCAGCGAGGCCGCGAGCAACAAAGTCCTGGCGTTGCCGATCTATCCGGAACTCACCCAAGAGCAGAAGAGCTATGTGGTGGAACGCATCCGGGAGTTCTACCGGGCCGGCTCCTGATATGGATTCGCTAGCTCAGAGGTTCTCACGGAGTGTTTCCCGCAATAAGAGGTTTTCCCGGTGGAATCCCGCCACGAGACTATTCCGGAGTGACGCAGTACAGGTGGCCGCTGTCGCTGCCGAAACAAACCATGCCTCGAGCAATGGTGGGAGAAGAAACCGCGGTCCCGGCGACTTTGAAGCTCCAGAGTTCAGTCCCTGACTGCAGGTCGATGGCATAGAGCGTCCCATCGAGGCTACCCACGTATACCGAGTTACGCCTGACCACGGGAACACAAATTCCGGGCAAATTCCGCAAATTCCGTACAAATTCCGGGTACACCATACAAATTCCGTACAAATTCCGGGTACACCATACGTAATTCTTGACGGATGCGGGAATTCCGGGAATTCCCTGAAATGGCGCAGAATTGGGATGGCGTCTCGACGCGGGCACGGTGTGGCCCTCCCGCGCAGACCGGTGGTCTGTAGCAGTTGCCAAGAGAAATGGTAGATTTCCTGTGGAAAGATTGTGGAGGGCTCTTCTTCTGGTAAACGGGCGTCCTCCCCCATCCCGCGAGAAACTCCATATGCTCGGCAAACTGCTCCGCTTTGCTTGGCTCGTTTACAGGCTCAACGAGGGAGGCTCTTGACCCACACACCAAAACCGAATAAGTCGGAATTCTTGACAATCGGTCTATCCTGTCCGTGTCAATCCGATGGGTTGCAGGGACGCGGGTGACGTGCCGCATAGCAGGACCTCGCAGGTTGCCGCTCCCAAGGTTGCTATTCCGGAGTGACGCAGTAGAGGCGACCGCTGTCGCTGCCGAAACAAACCATGCCTCGAGCAATGGTGGGAGAAGAGACCGCGGTCCCGGCGACTTTAAAGCTCCAGAGTTCAGCCCCTGACTGCAGGTCGATGGCATAGAGCGTCCCATCGAGGCTCCCCACGTATACCGAGTTACGCCTGACCACGGGAAGGTCGTTCACGCCTATTTCAGGTTTGAAGTGCCACTTATGCTCGCCGGTGGTCGCGTCCAAGGCGTGGAGGTACCCGTATTCCGTCACCGCGAAGACGACCCCTTCCTCTACGGTCTGGTGAAGAACCATTCCGCCTTCCGGCTCGTAACGCCATTTCAGAGATCCGGTCTCTATTTCCACTGCGTAGAGATAGCCATCGCCGGCTCCAAAATAAACGTTTTCCGAGTCGGTCACGGGCCGGGACGAGAACCAGGTCCCCGTTTCAAATTCCCATCGGATCGTTCCTCGCTGTTTTCGCTTGGACGACCTTCGTGAGGGCTTGCCGGGAGTCTTGAGTCGGAGGTTGGGCGTTTCCAGGATAACGCTGCTCTCACCGGGCGCGCCCCGGTCCTCGATCTCTGCCCGCGAAATCAATCCGGACGCGATCAGCTTCCGGAAGAGGCTCTGGAGTCCTTTGGCGGAAACCGCGTACTTCTTCATCAAGGCTCGGTCGTCCGTCCCGATCTTGATGTCCGCGACGGCTTCATCGGGGTCGACCAGAGATTTTTTCCGGAACCGTTTTTCGTAGGTTAGGGGTGTTGGCGGTGGTACGGGTTGCGGCTCGGTTGCGCCGGACAGGAAGTCAGGGATCTCCAGAATTACACTCGCGTCGCCGTGTCCGGCTCTGAGGTCGATTTCGGACCTTCTTATCAATCCCGCGGCGATCAGCTTCCGGAAGAGGCTCTGCAGCCCCTTTGACGAGAGACCGTACTTCCTCATCAGAGCTGCGTCTTCCATCCCGGCCCGGATATCGGAGACTGCCTGCCCAGCCGAAACAACGGGCTTCTTTACCTTTCCGCCTTTGCCCGGGGGAGGGGCAAGCGGTTCCAGCGGCTTCGGAACCGGGGCGAAATCTTCGAGAACCAGTTCCACGCTGGTTTTGCCGGCCGTTCGCCTCTCCTCCATCTCACCTTTCGTAATCAATCCCGCAGCGGTCAGCTTCGAAAAGAGACTTTGCAGTCCTTTGGCCGAGATACCGTACTTCTTCATCAGGGCTGCGTCGTCCATTCCTCCTCTGATGTCAGCTATGGCCTCCTGTGACGGAATTATGGGCTTCTTCACTTGCTATACCCCCGGAAAAGGCCTCCTGCACGTTCTTGCTTCTCTTCAACCCGCCCCGAAACAATCGTGACGGAGATGACGAGAGCGGCATCTTCTCCGAAAACGGAATGATTTCAATCAGGATGGCCCACCAGTGCAATCGTGTCAACCATTTTCGGCCTTGAAAGCGGCCCTGAGCGCGGATAGACCGGGCCGGCTCGCTACCCGTGAGCTGTCATGCCAATGAGCGATCGGACGAGTGACATGGGATCGAAGCATCAGGACACGGATTCTGTCCCGAGTGCCGTGGGACAGACCCGTGGCACCCCACGTTTGTGCCGTATGGAAGCTTTGGGTGCCACTGACCACACCGAGGCGTGGTCAGTGTCCTTATGCAGGCGATCGAGTTACCCTGCTTTTGCGAAACGGTCTCACTCATTCGAAAGCGCATTCCCATAAAAGACGGTGGCAGAGGCATAGCTCAAGACTCAATAACCGCGTCATATCGGCAAGGTAGGGGCGTAGCATGCTACGCCCTTACGGGCGCGCCTGCCCCGGCAGACGCGCATTGGGCTTTTATGGTTCGTTGTGCCTTTTCAGCCATGAAAGTTCGTGTCAGAAGAGCGAAATGCGACCTTCCCTTTGCCGCGGTCTTTGCCATCTCCCCCCGGAGTGCTTTGGGATGAGGACAATCTTCCGGGTTTGCATGCGCTCCGGCTTCAGTGGCCGGCAGCGTTACTCGTGCCGGTCCTGTTCCGCATCGACGCATACGCGAACGCGAGCAGTATGGAATTGAACTTGGTCTGGGACGTGTCGCCACGGGACGTCAACACGATTGGCGCGGATCCTGGTCCCGCGGTCACCACGGCCCCGTTCTCAATGAAGAGCCCGAGGCTTCCCATGGTCTTGGAGAGTGTCTTGTAGAGAACGTTCGCAGTGTTGATGTCAGTGGCGACCAGGCAGTTTGCATCGCCCCGAATACGGCCTTCATAGTGCTTCTCCTCCGATACTTCCGGGACCGTCGCAAGATCGAATGAGAGCGGACCTTCCACGATCAGCGGACCGTATTTCTCCTGCAGACGCTTGGACTTCTCCTCCGCGTCCCCGGCGAGGTACGTGGCAGGGATCGCCGCGGTCTCCTTTTCAACGGCCGTGATGATGGCCAATTTAAGCGTCACATCGGGACTGACGACCTTTCGGACCACCTCGATCTGGTTCTCCATTGCGGTCACCAGGTCATCTGCGTTGGCGAAGGACGGATTGACCCCGGCGTCAGATAACGCAATAAAGCGCCCGTCAGGAAGAACGAAGAGGGCCGTGTGCGAGGCCATCCGGTGCGTAGCGTGCGAAGTGCCCTCCCCGGAATCGGAATCCGGATGGTAGATCGAAAGAGCCTGATGCAGAAGCGGCGCGGTGGAAAGGCTCCCCTTCATGATCACGAAATCCGGATGGCGGTGGAGGAATTCGCCGAAGACGTGAGCCATGGACTTCTTCTTTGCCTCAAAATCGACGGCAAGGGGATCCGTGGCAAGTATCTCTACGTCAGGATCCGCGGAAGGGGAAATGGGTATCTTGGTGCGTTCCGCCGCCGTTTCTATGTCCTGGGGGTCCCCGATGAGCACCACCCTCCTCAGCAAACCGTATTCTCGGGCGTTTGTCACCGCCAGGAGAGCATCCTCATTGTCCGCACCGACGAGCACAATGTTGCCGGGGGCAAGCTTCCCTGCGGTAATGGATTCGGTAACTTCCTGCAACAGATTTGCGAAAGAGAAGATCTGTGCTTGCGCTCTCGGTGACTGAAGGACCTGCAATGCCTTTCTCATGCTCCGCTCCTCCACGGAGAAGAGGAGGCGGGGGTCCCTACCGGATGTGTTGAGATACATCTCAAAGAGATGTCTTGCGATAAGGTATTCCTGTTCCAGGGAATCGAGGACCATCACCGGCGAGAAGGGCTGCTGGATGCGGTTGCGTATCTTGGAGAAGAGATGGAGGAACTGCGGTTCAAGGGCTTTCATACTCGTGATGACCAGGTAGTGGGGGCGTTGGTCCGGCGGACCGGCAGAGGCCATCTGCAGGATCATCGCGGCTCGCCGGGCGTACGTGTCCACCACCCGCATCAGAGCCTGGGCCAGCGAGGGCGAGAGTCGCTCCGACCCGATGATTTGCAGCAGTTCGCATATCTCTCTGACCCCGGTTCCCACATCTTTCGACTTGAGTCCGAAGTGCGCGGGAATGGAGAAACCTTCCCCCTCGAGCGCGGCCACGATCTTCTCGAAATCGAACCTCGCGAGCGTGCTGTTAGCATCCTGTGCGGCCATCTCACGAACGATGCGGGGTCCGATCTTCCGCACTACCGACGCGAACCGCTCATCGAGGGTCATGACCAACATGTTGAGATTCTCGAGACTGGTCTTCTGGATCTCCGAGATCAGGGCGGAAATGGCCTTGAGCGGCGTGACTTTGACGTGACCCTTCAGACTCTGGCTCAGCTCGTGGGATTCCTCCTTGAGAAAGGAGCTGACCTCGTGTGGGCCGATCGTTGAAAAGGAGAGCGGGCTGACCAGTGAAGCGTTGATGACCCTTCCCTCGTTCTGGGCCTTGAGCAGTTCTCTCAGCTCCCAGGCCACCAGCGCTCCCCGGTTCAGAGAACTGTTGCCCAGGCGTTTCCACGATTCATCACGGACCTTCGCGTTGAGCACATAGATGCCGTCGGATACGTTCCCCAGGTCTCCGCCCGCGCAGACGATGTCCGTTACGTCCGAGAGCCGTACGCCGGACTTGACAAGCCCTTTCGTAATCTGGAGGGCAATTTCGGTCGGCGACTTCCCCGCGGTCCGGAACTGGATCTCCGTGCGAAACAGGATTTTCATGCCCCTCGTCGCAAGAACGAAAACCCCATAGCGCTTCGCCACAATTGCGATAATAACCTTCCCGCTGAGTCGCTCCACGGACCGGCACAACTGAGCCTCGTTCAGCTCCATAGCCTTGCTGCGCGCGGTGTTGGTCAAGATCATCCTGATGATCGGACTCTCCCGGCCGGCGGCCCCGCGGCGGTAACGCACCAGCATGTATACGGAAAGAAGCTCGCCGTAGACCTTCACAAAGCCTTGTTCCCGCTTGAAATCGTCAATCGCGCAGAGAATCTCCTCGAGAACTCCCCCCACCCGGTCAAACCACGCGGGATCTTCCACCGCGGATTCCGCTTCGAGGATCGGCGCCACAACCTTGTCGTGGAGCACGTGCGAAATCCTGTGAAGATCCTCCTGTGCCTCCTTGGCAGCCTTCAGCGCCTTACGAATTCCCTCAATCGTGGGACCGCGACCTGCCGGCAGCCCTTCCGCATCGCACGGGGGTCCCGCAGAGAAGTAGCCGGACTCAACGAGCGCTTTGCGCACCTCTTCGATCTTCTCTTCCATGATTGTCCGTTCTCTCCCCTTTGGCACCGAGACCTCGAATCGGATCTCGTGCCGAACGGCCGGATGTAAATTCCTTTCGGCTACATACCAGTCGCTGTTGCGATGAGTCCAGTACAATCGCGGCCGGTCGGCGATGATACATCTCAAAAGTTCCACTGGCACCGGGATTCGAGCATTTCAGAGTTGCCATGTCCGAGAGAGCGAGGCATATTTGGCCGAGAGATTATTGAGCCCGGTCCGTTGACGGATGACGGCCTGCAAGGTCTCGCATCAACGATCCCATCATCGACGGATTTCGACCAGGCATTATTCTAACCAACAAACAGGTAAGCCCCCGGCTCGGCCGGGGGACCCCCAAAGGTTTGACCGTACGCTGCAGTAGGGCCCGGAGACACGTTGAGCGGAACCAACTCGCATAACCCGGCGGCTCACCGTCGGTCGCAACGCTCGGCACGGTCACCCCGGCGAAAGCCGGGGTCCAGACCTTTTCAAGGAGACTGGATTCCGGCGTTCGCCGGAATGACGCATAATTCCGTATAATTCCGGGTACACCATACGTAATTCTTGACCAAGGTGTGGAATTCCCTCTGACGGGCCTATGGGTCGCGCAGCACGAGTGGTGGCACCGGGCCTTCCTCATAACGTCATCCTGCGGGGAACTCGCTGGGAGCGGACACAGTGTGGTATGGTGAGGCGTACGGGGTTTATCCTGAGGCAACTTGAGCGCGGGAGGTTCGGCTGCTCCCGACCTCACGAGCGAACCGGCAGACCTTTTGGGAGCGGTGATTTCACGGCCCGGCTGGAAGGCCGGCCGAAAAAGGGGCGCTGAGGGGAATCAAGTATGGTGTACCCGGAATTCACGGAATTCACGAGCTATAATAGGAAACCCTTTGAGCGCTGATCATTTTGGCGTGTTATATCGGCGAAGAATCTGGGCTATTCCTGTATTGTTGGCCTTTGCGGCGTAATCTAGAGCCGTATTGCCTTCCTCGTCACTGAGTTTAACGTTTGCACCCCTTTTCAGCAAAAGATTGACGACCTCAGCATGATCAATAAGAGGGTCCTTTTCTCGCTGCCTGACTGGGCCCCCATGTGACGTAGTAATTCTCGGAGCCATTCGTACCGTTCCTGCATTCAAAGTGGCTAAGATTAGAGCCGTCTGGCCAGCATCCGTCTTGCAATCTGTCTTTACCCCTTTGTTGAGTAATAACCTTACGATTTCCACATAACCGTGGTAGGCTGCGATATGCAGCGGCGTCCACTTAGCTTCGGAACACTTCAAATTGATATGTGTCCCCTTGTTAAGCAAGAGCCTAGCTAACTGTACGTACCCCTGTTCTAAAGCTATCAAGAAAGCTGTTTTTCCATATTTGTTTCTCAAGTTGACGTCGGCTCCCTTCTCTATCAAAAACTTTGCTACGGACTTACAGCCCCAACTGGCGGCGGTCATTAATGCAGTATTTCCATCCTTACTTTTTATATTGATGTCAATTCCCTTTCTCAGTAGGCGTTTCAAGGCTTTCTTGTCGCAGCTTATTGCGGCACCAAACAAAACTTCGTGTCGCACCGAAGTTTTGGCGGCGATACCCAATGAGATTGGTGCAATGAACATGCTGCCGACCAACGTGAACGCAGCAAGTTTTGGCCAATAGGATGTTATATGCAGATTAGCCATATGAGCTTATTCCCCCTTTTGTTGGTGTTTGCCAGAATAATCGGGGTATTATTTCGGGATCCCACGAATACCGGCTGTCTTGAATCATGAACCAGCTTTCGGATGGGTCTCGATCCCGGAATCCGCGTCGCTGCGCTTCTGAAAATCGTCCGGCGATCCGAATTCCCACCTTATGGCCGGTTCAAGGGCTCTCTTTCAGGATTCGAGCATACCACTCCCTCGATTTTCCAGTCAAACGGAATCTTTGGCCTGTGCCTTCACCCGAACGCGGCACGATAAGCAATAAGGTCCCTTTAATCGATTTGAAGCTGTTAAGCCGTTCTTTAGATGATTGTGAGCCCATACTTCCCTCCCTTATTCCAAAAGAAGTTGCACTCTCTACGGAATAGAGCAGTAGGTCTGTCCTCTCTCATTCCGCGCCGAGTAATCGAGATTATTTTCTCGTAATTCCGTAATTCCGGGTAATTCCGGGTACACCATACGGGGTAATTCCGGGTACACCAGGGTAATTCCGGGTACACCAGGGTAATTCCGGGTACACCAGGGTAGTAATTCCGGGTACACCATACGTAATTCTTGACCAAGGAGTGGAATTCCCTCTGACGGGCCTATGGGTCACGTAGCACGAGTGGACGCTCCGGGGCTTGGTCATAACGTCATCCTGCAAGGAAATCGCCGGGGGCGGACACAGTATGGTAAGGTGAGGGTTGCGGGGCTTATACTGAGTCAACTTCAGGGCGGGAGGTTCGACTGCTCCCACCTCATCAACAAACCGGCAGACCTTTTGGGAGCGGTGATTTCACGGCCCGGCTGGAAGGCCGGCCGAAAAAGGGGCGCTGAGGGGATTTAAGTATGGCGTACCCCGAATTCCCTGTAGAAAGGCTTTTCGTGACCGGTGGACCAAATCCATTTGGTTTCTTTTCAGAGCATTGGCTGACCGTCGTGTTGTTAGTGTCGCTGCAGGTTTTTCTCCTGGGGTCAGGGCACGTGGAGGCAGAGCACAAGCCCTCCCTGAACGAGGAGCTCCTCCACGCAGCCAAGAGCGGGGATGCGAAGCTTGTTAAGGACCTCCTGGACGCCGGTGCGGACATCAGCTCGGAGTTCCAGGGACAGACACCCCTCACTGCGGCCATCTGGCAGGGACATGCCCAAATCGTGAAACTACTTCTAGAGAAAGGTGCGGATGCCAACAGGAGGGATTCACGAGGCGACACGCCCCTGTACACTGCTTTTCGGTCATTTCGAAGTAGTGAGTACAGCTTTTTGGTCTACAGCCTGTCCTACTACAGGCTTGCCTGCCACATGGCGCGGTTTGGACCCGTACAACCGCCACCGTCTTTCGACCGCCGCCGAGCTACAATCGTGAGACTACTCCTTGAACACGGGGCCGATCCCAATGCGATCGTTGCACACTGCACCGTCCTGATGTGGGCCGCGATATGCGGGCAGATGGATCTCGTGAAACTCCTCCTGCACCAAGGCGCTGACGTGAACAAGAAGCTTCAAGATGGCGCTTCACCCGTTTTGTGGGCTTGCATAGGTGGGCACAATGACGTCACGAGACTGCTCGCGTCGCACGGAGCTGTATCAACGTTACACCAGGCGGCCATGATCGGTGACAGGAGGCTAGTTCAACGGTTTCTGAAGGCGGGGGCCAGCGTGAATGGAAGGAACGAGAGCGGCTGGACACCTCTCATGGCTGCCGCTTGGGGAGGAGACCCTAGGATCACAAGGATGCTCCTGGAAAAGGGAGCCAATCAGAATCTGAGGGGCGCTCATGGCGAGACAGCCTTCATGGTGGCTGCGTGGAGAGCTAATCTTGAGGCCGCGAAGATCCTCCTTCACTACGGAGCCAACGTCAACTCTGCCGACAAATATAACGGTACGGCTTTGATGGACGCTGCTTACGACGGTAATCTTGAGGTTGCGAGACTGCTTATTGACAATGGTGCTGACATTAATGCAAAGGACACTCTCGGGAGAACCCCATTTCTGATGGCAGTTAAGATGGGCCGTGTCAATGTGGCGAAGCTACTCCTGAACAAAGGAGCCGACATTAATTCAGTAGCGGCGGATGGATGGACGGCTATCAATGTGGCAGCAGGCAGGCGGGATCCGGACATGATGAAACTTCTCTGCCGACATGGCGCCGGCGTAACATTGCATATCGCAGCCACGATCGGTGACATTGAACAAGCGCGCTCCCTCGCTGCAATGGGAGCCGCCGTCAATGCAACCGACACGTTCGGCCAGACCCCTCTCCTGTGGGCAGTGGCCATGGGACACCCGGAGATAGCGAGGTTTCTAATTGAGAAAGGCGCCAATGTGAATGCTCGGGATGAGAACGGCTGGACGGCCCTGATGTGGGCGGCAAGGAACCAGCAGACCAACATACTGAGGATGCTTCTCGACAGCGGCGCGGACACTGACGCAGCGGCCCGGAACGGCTGGACAGCGCTCATGTGGGCCGCGTGGAATAGGCAGACCGATGCGGTTAAGCTTCTCACCGACAAAGGCGCTGACGTCCACCTTGAGAATTGGGAGGGCGACACCGCCCTGGATCTCGTACATAAGAGCCCACAAATCGTGGCAATCCTCAAATCGCATGGTGCGAAAACGAGACGGAGAGTCAAAAGGAACACGGACAATCAGTGTGTGGGCTGGAACTATGGAGATCGTGAGATCACCACAGGGGCGCCTGCGCCCAAAACACCGCATCAGACCATTCGGATGGACTCGCTAGAAGTTGTGATGCGACCTACAAGAGACAGCTTTGTTGTTGACGCTGTTTTTCGTTTCTTCAACGCAGGCCAGACAACAACGGAATGGGTAGGCTTCCCCAAGAGAGGGAATGCGTGTAGGGATGGCCACGTGCTAGAACCCGATTTCATGAGATTCGATACATGGATCAATGGCCGTAAGGTAGAATTCCCAGATGAAAACGGGGTCTTGCGGAGGATTAGGAACTTCGTTTTTCGAGAGTCAGTTTCAAGGCCACCATCGGGTTCGGTGCAGCGCTACCCTTATAATCGATGGCTGGTGAAATACGTTACATTCCCTGGTCGCGCGTTTACCACAATTCGCATTGTGTACGAGGATCGCTATGCGTATGGTGGAACGCCTCCTTGGGAGAAAGGCCCGCGTATTGCGTGGGGAGGCGCCGGTTTTATTGTGGGAACCGCCGGATCTTGGAAGGATAGCATCAGGAACTTCGCTTTCACCATAGACGGGTCCCGAATAGGCGGGACAAAGCGGTTAGGCGGCGCCCCAATGGTTGGCAACGGCTTGAGCCGGATCACGGGAGACCTAGTCAGGTACGAGGCAAGGTACTACAAGCCGGACCCGAAAAAAGGCGAAATAGGAACGTCAGTACGGTGGTAACTGGCAGTTCTTGGGCGATTGATTTCCGTGATTTCCGGGTACGTGATTTCCGGGTACACCAGATTTCCGTAAGATTTCCGGGTACACCATACGTAATTCTTGACGAAGCGGCAGAAGTCCCTCT
>CAZCDS010000068.1:0-35596 GCA_964497585.1 uncultured Syntrophaceae bacterium | reverse complement strand
GAAATCAAGGCGCCCATTTCGTGAAGTTTGTGCTTGACAAGCAACACAGTCGCTTACTTGATGAGTTTTCCATAGCGTATGTCCTGACGGTGAATCTCACCGAGTCGAGATCGTTGACGGAGATCCCGCGGTGGAGTATCCTCTCGCGTCGCGCGGACTCGTCAAGCGGAATGGAGTCGGCTTCCTTCTTTGTTTTTCAAGTCAGATGAAGGACGTCAGGGTCTCTCGAGCCTGGCAACCGAGGGGGACGAGCGCTCTCAAGAGCCGGTGGGAGGTACTTCTTCAATGGTCGCAGGAAAAGGGGTCGGTGCATGAGTGCCCATACCCTCCTTCTCATCCTGAGCATTGCCGCTGGGGCCTACATGGCCTGGAATATCGGGGCGAACGATGTGGCCAACTCCATGGCTTCGGCAGTGGGGGCAAAGGCCATCACCCTGACCCAGGCCGTCATCATTGCCGGAGTACTCAATATCGTCGGTGCCACCTTCATCGGGTCACACGTGACCCAGACAATTCGCAAGGGAATCGTTGACGTCAGCCGGGCGGGGGACCCACAGCTCATTCTCTTGGGGCTGCTGGCAGCGCTCATTGCCGCGGCCTCATGGGTCTTCTTCTCTACGGTAAAAAGCCTTCCGGTTTCCACCACCCATTCCATTGTCGGCGCGATTGTGGGATTCGGTTTGATCGTGGCAGGACCATCCGCGTTGAACTGGGGAAAATTCATCGGCATCGTAATCGGATGGGTGTTGTCGCCGGTGATGAGTGGCATCGCGGCGTTCTTTCTCTTTCGATTTATTGATCGAGTGGTGCTCTCCCGGTTGGACTCGCTCAGCGGCGCGATTTCGACCACTCCTATCCTTCTTGCCCTGGCGGTCTTCGTGATGACTCTTTCGCTCTTCATGAAGACTCCTTTGGCCAAGAAACTGGGCGTCGAGGGCATCGTGATGGTCATCGTTCCGCTTGTGGTAGCGGCGCTCATTTATCTCGTTTCCGCGCTGGTTTTGAGAACGGTCCTGCCGAAAACGAACAAGACCGGCGCGGAGGATATCTTTCGCTATCTCCAGGTCATGACGTCCTGTTACGTGGCATTGGCCGGAGGAGCAAATGACGTGGCCAATGCCATGGGGCCGCTCTCGGGGATTTACTTTATCGTCTCGACCGGATCGGTGGCGCTCAAAGTTCCCGTTCCCGTATGGATGCTCGCGTTAGGCGGGGTGATGATAGCTGTGGGAATCTGGACCTGGGGTTACCGGGTCATTGAGACGGTTGGATTGAAAATCACCGAACTGAACAACTCCAGGGGCTTTACCATAGACTTCGCAACCGCCACGGTGATCCTGGCCGCGACCATGATGGGATTGCCGGTCTCCACGACTCACGCGGCTCTCGGAGCGTACATCGGCGTCGGGTTAGCCAGGGGGCTGCAGGCCATCGATCTGGGAATCATCGGGAGAATCATGATATATTGGATTATCACTGTGCCTGTAACCGCTGCGACCGCGGCGATCATTTATCTGATCCTTCGGGCCGCAATCGTCGGGGGTTGAACCATGCGCGTGCCATTACTCGACTTCTTTTTACCGTCCCCTTTTGAACGGGCCATGGACCATGCGAAGAAGGTGGGGACGTGCGGCCCCATCTTCCTTAAGGCCGTGGATTGTTATCTTCGCGAGGACCACGAAGCCTTCGAGATGCTCAAAGAGGAAATCCGGGATATTGAGAACCAGTGCGATCTCATCAAGCGAAACATCAGAGCTCACCTCCCGCCCAGTGTGCTCATGCCCGTGGAGAAGTCCCTCTTCTTCGGTTTTCTCCGTGAGGCGGATAAGGTCGTGGATTGCATCAAGAATTCACTGTACTGGATTTCCTATTTCAACCAGCCTTTTCCCGAACTGATCCGCCGAGACTATCAGCTCCTCGTAAAAGAGGTGCACGATTTCCTCGGCTTCCTGCCGGAGATGGTTCAGCGGGCCCATAAGTTCTTCGTAAGCCGGCAGGAAACCGACCGAGTTGCGGTCAAGGACATCGTCAAGGAGATCCGCTTCAGGGAACGGGAATCGGACGACGTGGAGAAAGCTATTCTCATACGTCTCTGCGCGGATGAGCAACTACCGCCCAAGACCTTCTTCCTCATGGTCCGACTGGTCGAGACCACCGGAGACATCGCCGATCATCTGGAGAACTCAGCGGATATGATCCGGGCGATGGTCGCGAGGTGACCTGACGGGAACTTCCATGCATTGCAGGGCACAGTCCTGCTTGCCGCGGCCCGTGAAGGACTTCCAACGAGGAACCTCTCCTCCAACTGGGGCAGAGGGAATCACCTGATGAGCGTCTTTGCTAGTGACTGCTCTATTCCCCTGTCACTTATTGGATCGCTCATTGGCATGAGAGTCTTCGGTAAAACTGCGTGCGCGAAGGCTGCAAGATGGGTCGTTCGCCTGCTTTTTTTCTTTTCCTTTGGGAGCCCAGTGAGGTAACATCAACGCGGGATCGGAATCCTGGAACGCAATATTCCTCTTCAGCGATAGTTTCAACTCCTCGGGCATGTGTGCCTTGCCCTCGGAGGGTGGGGCCGGATACGAGAGCCCCAGCTATGCTCTCGCTGACAGAGGTGGAGAAAGGAGTCTGAAAATGGAGTCCGGAAGCTTGGTTTGGATACCCATAGTCTGCGTCCCTCTTGTTATTGTCATGCTTGTGATTTCATGGTTGTTGGGGCGCGCGTGGGTCGGCTCAGAGGGAGCAACGGAGGTGGGTGCCGCCGGCGTGCCGGAGGAGGCTCCCAAGACCGGCCCGGATGTTGAACAGCACTAACTGTCGCGTACAGAGGGAATCGGTCCCAAGATGACGGGAACACTCGGGCACGCGCGCATACGCAGGTTTGGGCAGTTGGCGGCCACCGAAGTGAGCCGTCTGGCCCGGCTTCTTGAGGACGTCAGCGTGGCCGCGGATCGCACCACGTGGCACGCCCAGGCCGAGCTGGCTGGGTAAGGAAAATCGGAATAAAGGGACATACGGCAGGACGAACTCACGGGAGAACAACGGGCCTGCCGCCCAGAAACAACCGACCCTTCACTCCGCCTAGTCCTCTGAAGTGAGCCCGTGGATCAGCGTCCGGAGTTCCTTCAGGCTCCCCTTGAGAACCTCCACGACCCTGAAGCCCGCGGCATGATCGTTCTCTTCCTCTTTTTCTCTGAACCACGTACACATGGCCTGAAAAATCACCGGGCCGACTCGAAAGAATTCATCCGCTGGGATAACCAGGGTTTTGATCTCGTCTACCTGAGCCTCAAGACCGCGCGCCCCCACGCCTGCATCACTCAAGTCGGAGATCACGCCCTGATTTGCCGGTCGCGCAGCATCGTGGACAGGAAGAGAGATAGCCAGATGACGGCGCGGTGACGTACGGAATTCCGCGACCATTTCGGGCAGATCCTTCCGACTGGGAAACCGGCGCAGGAGTTCCGAGAAGCCGATGAGTTTGGCATCCACAAGACTTCGGAACAACGTGCCGAGACCCCTGTTCGTAAGCTGGTATTTGTCCATCAGCTCGTCGTCGGTAAGGCCCCGGCGTATATCGCTGAGGAAAGTACTGCCGGCGAGTTGGTTCGTCTCCTTCATAATTTCCACCTCTATACAAAAGCCCGATGCGCGCCGCGGATCTGCAGACACCGGTGAGCCTAAAATCGTCAACCGTAATTCTCCGTGCATGGTAGCACGCAGCCGCGAACGGCACAATGTCATGGGAAGGCATGTGCCTGAGGGGTTCACGCGTGGAAAGTGAAATGGTAAGATGGACGCCTCAAGGAGGAGGGTGTTCGGGTACATCCTCCTTGCCCGGATAACTTCGGACGTTACAAGGACTGGAAATGTTGATCGAAGCCTATAACCTCGAAATTGAGGTTTCTACGCACAGCGTACAAGAATTTGAGTACGAAGCCATAGCGTATCTTCCCGTGGACATCAGTGAGGCGCTCCCCTATTTGAACGCGACGGTGCGCAGCGGGTCCTACTTCGGGGACGGGCCGGCCTTCTCCTGGCGTAAGGACGACCATAAGATCGGCTTTTGGTCGGACCGTATTGCGGTCGATCATCTTCAGTCACGAGAGCAGGCCAAAGAGGTGATCGAGCATCTGGTGAAGCTGGTCAACGACGTATGGGAAAGACGGGCGCAGATCGAACCGGACACGTCTACACGTGAGAACCTGGAGCCATTGGAGCTCTATAAGCTGCTTCCTCAAACCAACTGCAAGGTTTGCGGCGAGAGTAGCTGCTTCAACTTCGCGCTGAAACTGGCCGCGGGGCAGGTCGAGCTGAGGCAATGTGAGCCGCTCCATGAAGAGGGAAACTGCGAGGAGTAGCGGGGACAACTGGAATCGCTCCTGGCAGTGAAGCGACCTCTCCTGTAACCGAGGGCTGCGGGAGTTCCTGGGACCCCCCGCGCGAAATGGGCGCAGAGAGCATGAATGCCGATCCCGACATGATTCTTTGGTTGGTTCCCGGTCTCGGCATGATTTTGGTGGGTGCCGCGGCAGTGATATACTGGCGGAGAGTATCCCGCGCGGCAATGAAATGGTTCTGGGTGGGAGCGGGCCTGTGGATTGTAGCGGTCCTGCTGAAAGTCATATGCGTGCTGCTGACAAATGACGCAGTTCTCGGATACCTCAGACAGAATTTCTCCTATCCTCTCTGGCTCACGGCAAGCGGATTGTTTGCAGGCATACAATCGAGTTTCTTTGAAATCGGCCTAACCTTCCTGGCCGTCCTGGTGTGGCGCCAACTGGGGCAAGACGCGGAACGGGCCATTGCAATCGGCGTTGGCGCGGGGGCTTTCGAGGCTGTTCTGCTGGGCGTCGCCAGCCTGGGCTCGGTGCTCGCGGTGATGTCGGGGATTGCGGGAACGGAGACGACCGGCGCGCAAATAGACGCACTAGCTGCCAGGACGCCGCTCTTCTGGCTCGTGGCTCCCACGGAACGGGTAATCGCGATCCTGGCTCATGCCTCTTCCCGGGCTCTGGTCCTCCTGGGAGTAACCGCGAGGAAGCCACTCATGATCATCGGAGGGATCGTGATTTTCACCCTCCTCGACAGTGTAGCCGGCGCAGTGCACATCTCGGGAAAACTTGGTTTTCTCAACATGTGGTGGGTTGAACTTGCACTGCTCCCCTTTGGAGTCGTGAGCCTGCCGGTTCTGAGATGGTGTTCCGTATGCTGGGGGCAAGGCAAAGCAGGAGGAGGAAGAGTTCGCCCTTTACAGACTCAACCGTAAAGTGACGAAGGCTCGTATCAGCCTGCTATTCCCGCTACCTCATACAGGGTTGCGGGCGTTTCGAAGCCCTTCAGGACAGCCTCTCTTGTCGCGCGCACATCCAGCTCACCAGCGAGTCGGTCGTACACATTCTTCGTCAGCAATATCTCGCCGCCGGCTGTCTGGCTCTCCACCCGGAAAGCCACGTTGATAGGGCTCCCGACCGCTCCGTACTTCTTGCGCTTTTCTGAGCCTATATTGCCGACGATCAACTTGCCGGTGTTAATACCGATGCCCATCGTAAGCTCCGGCAGACCCAATCGGATGTTGCCCTCGTTCAATTCATTCATGGCACGCTGCATCTGCAGAGCGCAGGCGACCGCGCGTCTGGCGTGGTCGGCAAATCTGCGAGGGGCACCGAAGAAAACGAGTATCCCGTCTCCGGTAAGTTCATCGATCGTCCCGCCGCAGTCGACGATGATGTCCGTCATTCGCTCGAAGTAACGATTGATTGTCTCCACGACCGCCTGTGGCTCGAGAGACTCGCTGATTCCCGTGAATCCCCTCAGGTCCGCAACCAGGATGGTTATTTCCCTCAGCTCGCCGCCGAGCCTGACACCTTCCGGCGACTCGAGGATCTCGGCAACGACGTCTCGGCTCAGATAGCGGCCAAAGGTGTCCTTCACCGATTCGAGTCGCCGGTAATCGTCAACCATCCCGTTGAATCCCTCGCTCAACGATCCGATCTCGTCGTTGGAAACTACCGGAACACTAACGCTCAGATCTCCTCGTCCCACCCTTTCCATGGCAGACCCCACGCGGAGCAGGGGATCCGCGAAGCTTCGAGCCATCAGGATCGACAGCCCCACGGCTACTACCACCGACCATGCGAGGAGAAAGAAGACGAGAAGCGGCATCTGAGACAGAAAACTCTCGATTGCAAGACGGCCTGCCTGAATCTCACCGACTCGGTGGAGCACCTCGTGACTGATCAGGCTCACCGGCATGGTGCCCACCATGATCGTGACGAAGAGCATCTTCGGCAGAACCTTGATGCGAACCGACTGGGGGGCGTCACGGAGGACCTCAGGCGGAAAGTAGTCACTCAGCAGACTTCGCAATAACCGTTCCTCAACGAAGAATATGAACGTCACCGACACCGGTGCAGTTACAAAAAGTATCCCGAAAAACATTTTATGCGATGAAGCGTGGTCCCAGGGAAACAATTGGGGAGCATAATGCGCCATCACGAGAAAGGAGAGTCCGCACACCATCCAGGCCGCAAAGACGGTGATCGCCACTCTCGCGGGAAGGCTGAGGGCCCTCGCTGCAAGGCGCCGGAACGCCTCGTCCTTTGAAGGGGTCATATCCGTGGTGAGATCCGCCGCAAACACGCGCCTCAATTGGTGTGACAGGGGATAGAAGATCCATATGCCGTTGATGGGGAACACCACCCCGATCATGATAACGAAGACCGTGATAAAGAATGTGAGTCGCTCCCGAAACAGTTCCCAGGTCACCCCCGAGTGGAAGGTCGGCTCTATGCACGCGAAATAGAGGAAGAGGAGTGTCGCTGCGGCGATATTTATCGATACACCGGTAGCGGGGATAAGCATCAGACGCCTCATCAGTGAGTCGAGTCTCTTCTTTTCCATGGCTCCCTGCCTCTTTATGGGGCTTATCACACCCGTTCCGTTTCCCAGGGCCCCGGTGTGGTTTGAATGAGATCCGACCCTGGTCACGATAATACGATTCTGACTACGTGTTCGAGACTTCCGGTGATCATTTCCTGGAGTAACGGTATATGCCCGAAATTTCTGTAGTCAGCTCAAAGAGTCCGGCCTTCTCTATCTCCGTCACGATTTGGTCATGTCTCATGTGATGATCGCTGAAGAGCAGAATCCCAGACGGTTTCAGCACACGATGCAGTTCTTTCATCAATGCACCACGGTCTATCAAATCGTGGTACGTATCGAAGAGGAGCACAATATCGATACTCTCGTCGGTCAGTCCCGTCCGGCAATCGGTCAAGATGGTCTCGATGTTCGATAGGCCGGCCTTCAGGGCACGTTTTCGCACGGAGGCTATCGCCATCTCGCTCACGTCCGCAGCGTACACCATGCCGCCTTCACCTACCATACGGGCTGCGGCCACCGAGTACCCGCCAGGTCCGCACCCGTAATCCAACACCTGAGAACCTTCTTCTACAGGTCCCTGTCTTAATTTCTCCGATGGCGGCCAGAGGAGATCGCGGATCGCGAAAAAACCTGCCATCAGTCCGAAGCTCAGTCTCTCCCCCATATTGGACACGAGTTCCTATCCTTTCACCTTCGGACCAATTTACGAGACGTGCCCGTTTCGTCAAGGGTGCGCGTACAAGATGCCGATGGAACGTTAGTGATAACTCCCATGGGTTGAACGACAGAATCTCGCGTCCCGGACGAGATGCCCCCCTATCCTAACCTCAACGAAAGATCGCATGTCACGTATTTGATCGTGCATGGGCGCTACTCTTAGAATCCGCGTTGGTATCGGACGCCGTCGCGACCTCCGTCTCCCTTGGGAAATGTTGGCGCCAGGGAGAACTCCGCGCGGTTGAATGCTCGCGGCTGTCGGCTCGGCTACGTTGCGTTCTCGGGACGGTCCAGGAAGAGGTAGAGCGCGGCTATCATGACGGAAGACGTTATCTTCCCGCTTCGGATGTAATCCCGGATTTCGCCGACAGGCACGAGGACCGTTTCCACCTCTTCAGTCTCATCGGGGTTGAGACGACCGCTGGGGGTGGCGCCACGCCCAAGGAAGACATAATACCGGTTTGTAAAGATTGCCGGCATCGGATGCATGCAACCAAGCAACTCGATCTCGACCGGAACATATCCGGTCTCTTCTTCAACTTCCTCAAGGCCGCTGCGTTCCGGGGTCTGGCCTTCTTTGACGAGGCCTCCGGGGGGCTCCAGCGAGAGTTCCTGGCTGCCGTGTCGGTACTGACGGACCATGACGACCTTGCCGTCGGGCGTAACGGGAATGACCGCCACCCAGTCGGGCGACGTTAGAACCTGAAATTCATGAACCTTACCGGTTCTCGGGGAGCGGCTCCTATTTATCCAAACCGAAAAGAGTCCGTACCTGCGGTCCTCTCTGCTCTCAACGAGCTCCCAGGAGAGATTCGTCGGCCCGGAACCGGATTCCATATTTTCCTCCATCCGTCTCTGTTTTTCTACCCGTTAGCGCGAACCATCGGGCATTGCTATGCTCCACTCGCATTCAAGAGGTTCGGGTGCGCGTCCACCACCGAGGTTTGTCATCCATTCGTGGAAAGGGCTCGGCGGGAAAACGCGACCATTTCCTTGATCCCCCCGTCACAGCCCTTCTGCGCGGTTTGGGCAGGCACCGGCTGTGAAAACACTGGTGTACGAAAGGTCTGAAGCGGCAAGCGCACGTGGCGGCCTCCGCATCGTTGTCATGAGTCCTGGGGGTCTATCGGCCCGACACCTGGGGGTTCTTGGGGAGGGATCCTGGGAGGCCCTTTTTGCAAAGGCCCTCCCCCCTTTTACTCCTATGACTATTCTTCCGCCACCCTCACCACGCTCTTGTTGGCGAGCAGTTCCTGGAGCTGGTTGAGGAGTCTCTTCTCCTGCGCGTCAATGACCCCGTCTGCGTCGGCAAGCATCATGATCTGATCGTACTCCGCGTTGGTCAGCTTGCCGTCTTTGATGGCCTTCTTGATCATTTCGGCCAGCTTACCGCCTGTTTCGCCAGACTGCTGCATCGATTCCCTCCTTCAGTAGGCTCTGTATTTCCTTCTATTTGATTGCCGGAGTGTAACGGACTCGATCCGAAAGATTATATTCGAGCTTTCCCAAATGTAAAGCAGAACCCTGATGGTCGTGCAGTAGATGAAACGGTCCGGGGAGTTTCACCAAGAACCGGATAACTCCAGAAGACACCAACCATGAGCTATGTGCTGGGCGTGACCCTCATTCCCTCCCTCAGAGTCGCATCGGGACGTGCAACGATGACGTCCTTGTCGGTAAGCCCTTTGAGAACTTCCAGGTCCAGATCGTTCCTCAGACCGATTGTAACCGGCTGTTTCATCAGTCTGCCGTCGATCACCCTGAAGACGTACATGGTCCGATCAGGAGCCTGCATGACGCTGAACCGGGGCACGATGAGGGCATTGGGTTTGAAGCCCGTGAAGAATTCCGCCTGAAGCCGATAGCCAACTCCAAGCTTGTGGTCCTGCCGATCGAGGGAAACGATTACTCGCACCCGCTGCTGTTCCACGCCCAAAGAGGAAAGTTTGGTGAAGCCCGCGGGTTCGATCCGTTTGACCCGTCCGTTGATCGCCACATGACCGGCCGCGGGCCGGAGCTTTACGCGACTTTCCGGCTTCAGCCGCAGCGCGTCCTGGGTCATCACGTCCGCGACGACTTCCATGTCTGCGAGGTTCCCGAGACGCAGGAGGGGCTTTCCCGGCGGAAGGGTGCTGTCGCCCTGTTCGTAGCGGTTGAGAACGACCCCGTCAATGGGCGAAAGGATCCGGGCGAGTTTGAGTTGGTGCTCCGTACTCCCGAGGTTCGCGACTGCTTCTTCCAGTTTCCGCTCGATCACCGTTTCTTCGAGTCCCTTTCGGTCCATGTATCGTTCGACGTACAGGGGGCCGAGTCTGATTGCCACAAGCAACGCGTTCAGCGCGGCTCGATAGAACTGCTGTCGCCTCAGTTCCAGCAGGGAGGTCTCCGCGTGGAGGGTCACATCATCAAGTTTGGTCTGGGGGATCGCCTTTCCTGCCTTGAGCGCGGACATGCGTCGAAGCTCTTTGTCAGCTCGGGCGTAGCGGGCCTTCTCAGCCGCGACCTGTTCATCCGAGGCATTGAGAGCTTGCACTGCCGCCTTGATCGTGGCTCGAGTCTCGACTAGGGCGGTGTGTTCGAGATTGTTATCCTTTTTCACGGCCATTTCAGCCTTCAGCGCGGCCACCTTCGCTTTGGCCGCTTCCACGGCCTTTTCCAGCGGGACACGATCGAAGGATACCAACTCTTGGCCCGTCGTAACCTTGTCACCCGGTTCAAGGTCGATTCGCCGGATCCGCCCCTGCACGGGCATGGTCACCGGATAGGTCTTGGCGAGCCGTGTCCGTGCCGGCTCCGAGAATGATTCCCGAATCTCCCCCCTCTTTGGTGATACGACTTCCACCTCTTTTCCCCCGCAACCGAACAAAGGCAGCAGTGCAAAGACCAGACAGAGTGAAAGAAGCCTTCTCACCGAACCATGCATGAGCGTTGGCCGTTCGGACATGCCCTACTCCTTGACTTTGAGAACTTCGAGCCACTGAAGGCCGCGAATCATGAAGTAAATGATCAATTGAGACGCGCAGACAAAGAGCAGCATCAACAGAGCCACTGCTGCCAGCCGGGAAGGATAAATGATTACCGGGATACGATAGAGCTCCGTGTTGTACGCCACGACCAGAAGATGAGCCAGGCCCACACCGAGACCGATCCCGACCGCGATTCCCGCTGCGTTGAGCAGAAAGCTCTCGCCTGAAAAGATACGCGTCACTTGTCTCGACGTGTACCCCAGGACGCGCAACGTGCCGACCTCCCGCTGACGCTCGCTTAAGGAAACAAGCGCGGTGTTGAAAATGCTGCCGAACGCTATAATGCCCGAGAACACCACCATCACGACGATGAATCCGGTCATGAACTCGCCCATGGTCTCCTGCATTTTTCTCAGTGAGCTTCGGCGGTCCGCGACGCCGATCACCTTGGGCCGCCTGCGCAGCTCCTCCATGAGCGGATTCGGCGAAGACCCGGCAAAGGTCGACAACAGGATCCCGTTCTCCACCCAGCTCTCTCCCAGCAAGCTGCTCAGGTATCGGATGTCGCAGTACGCGGAGAGCCCGAGGAAACTGTCAATCACCTTCACTACCGGCGCCCGTGTCTCTTCCCGCCGCGCTATGAGCGGACGCAGCAGAATCGAACCTCCCTCCTCCACCCGGAGTATCTCCGCCAACTTGCGTGTGAGAATCAGCCCTTTGGCCGGCACGTTAACCGGTACACCGGAAGAATCCAGAGGCGTGTAAAGACGCGGTTTGCGGGGCAGGCCGGTAACTGCGGTTCTCCTTCCGTACGGCCCGTTGGTCAGGTCGCACGCGACCGCGAGGTGCGGTTCGGATTGACTGACCATGGCCAGCTTCCGGGCTTCACTGAGCGACCGTGTTCCCCGTGGGTCGCGCAGCGACACAGTATAGTCCTCGTGGGCCAGTCTCTCAAAGTGGTACTGCATCATGTAGTCGACCCCGTCGTTCAGACTTATGGTCGCGATCAGCAGCGCGGTGGCCACCGCGGCGGCCGTAAGGCCCACCATGCTCCGAAAGGGATTGCGAAAGACGGAACGGAGTATCATCTTCCATTGGAATGAGAGCCGATCCCAGAGAAAGCCGATGCCTTCCACCATCACGCGGCCGCCTTTTTCTGGTGGCGGCGGTCGCATTGCCTCGGCAGGTTCGAGAGACGCGGCCCGTCGGCTGCTCCTGTATGTACCGATCGCTCCAAAGAAGAGCGCGACAAGGAGACCCGAGACGATGAGCCCGGGCTGAAAATGAGGCTCAATACCGGGAAGAGCGAAGAAGCCCTTGTACACCTCGTCCATGAATCCCTGAAACCAGATCCCGAAGAGGATGCCGACGATTCCTCCCAGCCCGCCGGTAAAGATCCCGTATCCCAAATAATGGATCGTTATGTATCCGCGAGAGTACCCAAGCGCCCTGAGTGTCCCGATTATCACCCTCTGCTGTGCAACGAGCCTGCCGATCATGATGTTCAGGACCATGGCTGCCACTCCGAGGAAGATGACGGGAAATATATATGCCGTTACCCTCAGGTTGGTCAGCTCGTCCCTCAACACGACGATGGAAGACTGATCCCGGGCTTGGGTTGCGTAGGTTACCCCGTAGGCGTCGAGTTTGTTCTTGATCAGTTCCAGGCTGTTTTTCAGCGCGACGCGCGAGTCGTCAACAGCCATCCCGACCAGTTCGTTGTATGCCCCTTCCAGATCGCTCGATTTCCGAAGAAAGCGTCGCGGGAGGTAAATTACTCCGTAACGACCCGGATCCGGAGCGAGTCCTCCGCCGGGAGGAATCAGGTAGACGAACTCGGGCGCCATGGCCGTGCCCACGACGAGCAGGTCGTGCTGCTTGTCCATAAGCAGGACTTTGATGCGGTCACCTGGTTCCAGGTTGTGCGCTTGAGCAAACTGGTGCTCGAGGATGACCTCTTTGGCCTCCCCATCGGAGAACCAGGAGCCGGCGTACAAGAGTACATCATCGATCACCGGCTCGCGGATGCCGGGCATCGATATGGCTGACCCCTGGATGGGCTTGACACTGCCATCAAGGTAGATGAGCGCGTCCATCTTCACACGCCCCCGGACGGCTCTGACGTTCCCCAGTTCCCCTATCGTCCCGAGCGTCCAGTCGGGAGCCCGTTTCAGGCTCACCGAGAAATCGGCCAAGCGGCAACGCGTGTAGTAGCGCTCACGCGCGCGGTCGAGATCATGGTACACGGCAGCCATGCTCACGAATACCCCGACCCCCACGCCAACAATGGCCATCAGGGCCAAGAGGGAACCTTTCCGATCCCAGAGATCCCGGAGAAGTTTTCGCGTCAGCGTGCGGCTTACCATCGGAGTTGCTCTATGGGGGTCGGGTGTTCATTCGTGCGGATGGATGTGATCGATCCGTCCCGAATGAGCGCGGCTCTGTCACCAAGACCTGCTATTGCACTGTTGTGCGTGATGAGCACGACGGTCTTGCCCAGATTCCTGCTGAGATCGACGAGCATACCCAGTACTTGCCTGCTTGTCTCAATGTCGAGTGCGCCCGTCGGCTCGTCGCATAGGAGCAGGGTCGGATTGCCCGCCAGGGCTCGGGCGATCGAAACTCGCTGCTGCTGGCCACCACTCAACTGAGAGGGAAAATGATCCGCTCGTTCCGCAAGGTTTACCATGGAGAGCGCTTCGAGGGGATCCATGGGATCGGAAACGAGTTCCACCGCGACCTCTACGTTTTCGAGAGCGGTGAGTGTTGGCACGAGATTGTAAAACTGGAAGATAAATCCGACCCGGTCGCGGCGATAGAGCGTCAGTTCGTAATCCGTGGCGGTCGACAAATCCCGGTCGAGGAACATGATCGATCCCGAACTCGGTCGATCCATTCCTCCGATGAGGTTAAGGAGCGTGCTCTTGCCGGACCCGCTCGGACCTTCAATAATGAGGAACTCCCCCTCGTAAATGTCTATCGACGCGTTGCGGAGCGCGTGTACGTCCACCTCTCCCATGCGATAGATCTTGCTCGCCGACTTCACCTTCAGAATGGCTTTGTTCTGTTCCTTCGTCACGGCAGGTCCACTCCTACGCCCCTTCCATAAAAAGGCTGTATACCGGTAATGGCAGGATCTTGGTTGCCAGAGCCTCTTTTCCGGGAAAAACTCGGTCGCTCCGGCCAACGATCGTCTGGATCCAGCGGAATCGCTGACGAGCGTCCTGCAGGCTTTCCCATCCGATCTCCCCGCCACCGTGTGTATAATCCTATGCACAGGGGGTCAAGGACAATACACATTTCGTGGCGAAGTTGCTGCTTCGGCCTAATACGATTTCCGCGCTAGCCGACCGGTCTTTCACGGAAACAAAGTGGGTGATGAGCCCCCGGGGGGGCGTTCTCAGCTTTTTGTTGGGATGTCGGCCAGGAGGCGGACTGGTGAGGAAAAGGGCAGCGGAGGGTTTCTACACCAATTGTGTCAGCAACCTGAAGGAACGTAGATTTAGACAGGGGTTTCTGCTCGCTTCGGAGTTGGGGAAATGGACCATATTGTACAGAAGTTTCTCGAACAATATGTCCCGTTATGTCTTGTTTGTCATTGCAAAATATCAATGTTGAGCGACCGATTTTATGTGATATCAACTTGCTATAATTCCTAGTAAAATTATGACCATTGACTTGAGACCGCCCGAGTTCTAGGCTAATTGAGTAAGGTCAAGTGTATTTTTTTCTCTATTTTCACCACAACTCTCCAGTCACCGATTTTTGGCGGGGCGAAATGAGATTTCCAGTGCGCCAGGCTTTCTGTTGAATCCACATTCACTGGATGTCCGGATTCGGGCGTCATCCACCGTAAGCAGGTTGTTTGAAGAGAAGTCATTCCGGCCACAAAACCCCACGTAACCCAACATTCTAAACCAAGGAGTGTGTATCCATGAATCTCTCACGCCGCGAGTTCCTCGTGATCTCCGGTGCCGCCGGGGCAGGCGTGGCGCTTTCATCTCTCGGCATCGACCTCGGACCTACCAGAGCCTATGCCGACGACGTGAAGATCGGAAAGCTCAAAAGCGCCAAGCTGACGACATCGATCTGCCCTTACTGCGCGGTCGGTTGCGGACTTATATGCGCTACCGACACCAAGAGCGGTACCATCATCAACATTGAAGGAGACCCGGATCACCCCATCAACCTAGGCTCGCTGTGCGCGAAGGGCGCCGCAGTCTACCAGACCACTGCAGCCAATCCCGCTCGATTGAAGAAAGTCCGCTATCGAGCGCCGGGCAGTGACAAATGGGAAGAGAAGTCGTGGGACTGGGCCCTGACCGAGATCGCAAAGAGGGTCAAGGCCACCCGTGACAAGTACTTTATCGCAAAGAACAAGAAAGGCCAGGTTGTCAACCGCGTCGAGGCTATCGCTGAAGTGGGGAGCGCAGCCCTCGACAACGAAGAGTGCTGGCCGATTCAGGCAATGATGAGAGCACTGGGGCTCGTGTACATCGAGCACCAGGCCCGAATATGACACAGCGCCACTGTTGCGGCTCTGGCAGAGTCGTTCGGGCGCGGCGCAATGACCAATCACTGGATCGACATCAAGAACAGTGATTGTATCCTCATCATGGGCAGCAACGCTGCCGAAAACCATCCCATCTCCATGAAATGGGTGGACAAGGCGAGAGCCAAAGGTGCCAAGCTGATCTCAGTGGATCCCCGGTTCACGAGGACGTCGGCCGTCGCGGATTTCTACACAGCGCTCCGTTCCGGCACCGACGTGGCTTTCCTTGGTGGGATGATGAACTACATCATCAAGAACAAGAAGTACTTCCCCGAATACGTGGCACAGTATACGAATGGCTCGTTCATCCTCGGCGACAAGTACGGCTTCAAGGACGGGCTCTTTTCCGGGTACGATCCCAAGAAGCGCAAGTACGACAAGTCGTTCTGGGCCTTCAAGCGGGACAAGAAGGGGGTGGCCCAGCGAGATCTCAAGCTCAAGAATCCTCGTTGCGTCTTCCGGCTTCTCGAGAAATTCTATTCCCGGTATACCCCGGAGAAGGTATCGGAGATCACCGGTACACCGGTCAAAGACCTGCTCAAGGTCTACGAAATGTACTCGACGACCGGAGTTCCGGACAAATCCGGGACGATCATGTATGCGATGGGTTGGACCCAGCACACCATTGGCGTCCAGAACATCCGTGCGATGGCGATGATCCAGCTTCTTCTCGGCAACATCGGCGTCGCGGGCGGCGGCGTCAACGCGCTGCGCGGTGAGTCCAACGTTCAGGGGTCCACGGATCACTGTATTCTCTTTCACATCTGGCCCGGATACCTGAAGACTCCGCGGGCTTCGTTGCAAACGCTCGACGCATACAACAAGAAGTTCACGCCTAAGACGGGTGATCCCCTGTCCGCGAACTGGTGGAGAAACTACCCGAAGTACTCCGTGAGCCTGCTCAAGTCCTTCTTCGGGGACAAGGCCACCAAGAAGAACGGCTTCGGTTATTCGTGGCTGCCCAAGCTCGACGACGGGGTGAACTACTCGTGGTTGGTAATCTTTGACGAGCTGTACAAGGGTAATATAAAGGGCTTCTTCGCCTGGGGTCAGAATCCCGCGTGCAGCGGCGCGAACGCGAACAAGAACCGCAAGGGTTTGGCCAAGCTCGATTGGCTGGTCAACGTCAATGTCTTCGACAATGAGACCGGTTCCTTCTGGAAGGGGCCGGACATGGATCCGAAGAAGATCAAGACCGAGGTCTTTCAGCTTCCCGCCGCGATGTCCGTGGAGAAGCAAGGGAGCATCACCAACAGCGGCCGATGGGCTCAGTGGCGGTACAAGGCCACGAATCCTCCCGGTGATGCCAAGCCCGACGGCGACATCATGACGGAGTTGATGAACAAGATCAAAGAGCTGTACAAGAAAGAAGGCGGTAAGTTCCCTGAGCCGATCCTCAACCTCAAGTGGGACTATACTACCAACGGCAAGTTCGACGCCACCAAGATGGCCAAGGAGATCAACGGCTATTTCTTGAAGGATGTGGAATTCCCGAAGAAAAAGAAGAAGTTCAAGAAAGGCGACCTCGTTCCTTCCTTTGCCTACCTCAAGGATGACGGGAGCACGTCCAGCGCCAACTGGCTCTACTGCAATAGCTGGACGAATAAGGGCAACATGATGGCCCGCAGGCACAAGGTCGATCCCACTGGCGTCGGTTTCTTCTCGGAGTGGGCTTGGTGTTGGCCGGTTAACCGCCGGATCATCTACAACCGCGCTTCAGTTGACCTCAAAGGGAATCCGTGGGCGCCGAAAAAGCCGGTAATCAAATGGAACGGCAAGAAGTGGGTCGGCGACGTGCCTGACGGCGGGTGGCCACCCATGGTGGACAAGGCAAAGACCAAACGGCCGTTCATCATGAAGCCCGATGGTGTGGCAAGCGTGTTCGGTCCGGGAAGAGCCGACGGCCCGTTCCCCGAGCATTACGAGCCGCTCGAGTGCCCCGTCCCGAAGAACGCGATGTCCAGCCAATTCATCAACCCCACCATCAGGATCTTCAAGGGCGAGATGGATAAGCACCTTACGTGCGATCCGCGCTTCCCCTTCGTCGGCACCACCTACCGCATGACCGACCACTGGCAGACCGGTGTCATGACGAGGTGGCAGCCGTGGCTCCTGGAGACTCAGCCTCAGTTGTGGGTGGAGATAAGCGAGGAGCTGGGCAAGTTGCGCGGCATCAAGAACGGTGACATGGTGACGGTCGCATCGCCCCGTGGCCAGGTGGACGCGATCGCCATCGTGACGACGCGCTTCCGTCCCTTCAAGCTGGGGAAGGTCACGGTCCACGAGATCGGGCTCCCCTGGTGCTTCGGCTGGCTTACACCTAAGAACGGGGGGGACAGCGCCAACCTGTTAACTCCGAACGTCGGAGACCCCAACACCATGATTCCGGAGACCAAGGCCTTCATGGTGAACGTTACCAAGAAGAAGGGAGGTGCATAAGATGGCCGAAGGAAAATCCATACTTGTTGACACCTCCTTGTGTACTGCCTGCCGCGGCTGCCAGATCGCCTGCAAGCAGTGGAACGGTCTGAAGGCTACCAAGACCAAGCAGACCGGTAGTTATGAAAACCCCAAGGATCTGTCCGGCAACACCTGGAAGATTGTCCGCTTCGCAGAAGGCAAGAAGGCCGACGGAAAGCCCTATTGGTTCTTCTTCACGGAGCAGTGCAGGCAATGTCTGTCACCAGGCTGTATGGCCGTGGCGGAGAAGGACGAGATCGTCATCGACGAAAAGACCGGAGCTGTCGTGTACACTCCGAAAACCAAGGATCTGGACTTCAAGGCCACCCTCGAGGGATGTCCTTACAACATCCCCCGTAAGGCCAAGAGTGGAGTCCTTGTCAAGTGCACCATGTGCCTCGACAGGCAAAGGGCCGGGCAGCTTCCCGCGTGTGTCAAATCCTGCCCCACCGGCGCGATGACGTTCGGCGACAGGGACAAGATCCTCGCGGAAGCAAAGAAGAGGGTCGCGGCCCTGAAGAAGAAATATCCCAAGGCTCAGGCCATCAACGCGGACGACGTCCGGGTGATTTACATCGTCAAGGACGACCCCGCAAAGTACTGGAAATACGCCGCCGGTAAAGGCTAGTCCGGCTGTGATGGAATTGATTGCCCCGCCCCCTTCTTGGGGCGCGGGGCTTTTTTTTGCTCGCTTCGGAGACCTTAGTAGTAGACAATAGGGTGTCGAAGACTCAAGGCTCTTGCGAAATCAACGGGCACTTCGAATCATGCACGTGCACACGAGCCATGCGGGTGAGCCGCAGACGCGCCGCGTGCCCGCCAACCAAGTCCACTCGAACCGCCGGATAGGAGACTACGTGCTATGACCTTCAGCGACATTTCTCCCCAAGAGTCAGGCGAGCGAGTCCGAGAGGCGCTCGATCGTATCAAAGAACAAGTCCCGGCTGTTGCCCCCCTTGTGGATGCCTTCGGGGACCTCATGTTCGAGCGCACCTTGCTACGAGAAGAGCTGCCGAAAGAGGAAGGATTGTCCCTGCCTGAGATTGACCCTGACAGGTTTCTGCAAGGCGTCCCTGTCGCAGAAAAGGAGACCTTCCTCGTCGCGAGGGATGACCTCGAGAAGGCTGCGCAACGACTGATCCCCGCCATGGAGAAGGGGCTCCCGAAGATCCGGGGAGAGCTGGCCGCGGTGAAGGACGCGCTCCTCGAAGGTCCGCCGGACCTGGAAGCCACTGCAAGACTTGTCCTGGAGAACAAACGAGAGGAAATCGAAACCGCGATCAAGGACCTCAAGCTTGACGCCAGAATCCTCGAGTTCGTCATCGGCCAACTGATGAAGCCCTTCGCGGAGAATCGAGCGCGAAGCATAACACCGCTTCCGGAGGGACTCCAATGGCTCAAGGGATACTGTCCCGTGTGCGGATCCTGGCCCGGACTGAGCTTTCTGCAGGGTAAGGAAGGTCAACGGTGGCTCAAGTGCTCGTTCTGTTCCCATGAATGGCAGTACATGAGAACGAACTGCCCATTCTGCGAGAATACCGACTTCGACACCATGGAGTATTTCTACTCCGAAGATAGGGAGTCCGAGCGCGTCGAGGTCTGCCACAAGTGCGAGCGGTACATCGTGAGCATCGACATGAGGGATCGCGCGGACGACGTTGTGCTCGAAGTCGCTCCTCTCGGACTGGTGTACCTGGACATCCTCGCTCAGCAGCAGGGCTTTCGGCCCGGAGCAATCACCGAGTGGAATGTGCTGGAAGACAGGGACGAGTGACCGAAACATCCTTTGCAGACGAGTGATACAAACTCCCGTGCATTAAAAGGCAAAGCCCCGGGTATGGAGGGAGGGGAAAGACGTGCTCACCCTAGCCCGCCTATTATGGGGGAGAAAGGATTCCCTTTGTCCCTTCTCCCTCCGTCCGAGAGCTGAGGTGAGGGATGCACCGGACCTAATCCTCGAATTCTTCCGGGAATTCTTCCCGGAGCATGGCGTTGTATTCCACCTCCCACTTGTCTCCGAACATGGCTTTACACATCTTCTCCATGTCCTTCTTGAAGCCGTCCGGATCGTTCTTCTTCCATTCTTTGTCCCTGGCTTTGAGTTCCTCGTACCGGGCCTCGGACGCGGGGTCCGTGGTGAGCATGTCGAAGCCCTTATTCAGTTCAGCGAGGATTTTTTCGTCGTCGGATTGCGTCATGACGGTTTGACTCCTCCTCCAAAGCGATCGGTGCGGAGTGCGTTTGAAACCATTGTGCCTGTTGGGCCGCCCGGAGCGCAAGCTACATTTTCACCGTTTGACGGATCAACCGTATGCCGTCGCCCGGACATGAGACGGACGCGGCCCCGGAAGTGGTTTCTCGGCAAGGGAAAAGAGGAGGACTATACCTGATAGAACTTCATTGCGGGAAGCTCGACCGCGGTGAGCTTGTTTCCGTAGACGGCACCAGTGTCGATGCCGATCTTTCCGGGCGTGACAAAGGGGGTTTCCAACGCGGTGTGTCCGAAGATCACCCGTTTGTTCCAGTCGTAGGCCGAATAGATGAATTCTTCCCTGATCCAGAGGAGATCTTCTTCGTTCTGCTCGGGCAGAGGGATTCCATCCCTGAGCCCTGCATGCACGAATATGTAATCCTCGGTCTCGTGGTAGAGCTTGAGAGACAGAAGGAACTCGAGGTGGTCCTCCGGGAGTACGAAGGCTTTGCGGCCGATCGCGCCCTCCACATAACTGGCGATAGTCTCGGCCCCGCCGTTGGCCACGTAGAGCATTTGGTCTTTCTGCTCAACGTAGAAGTCGAGGAGCATCTTCTCGTGATTTCCTTTGAGGAATGCGAAATTGCCGCCGGCTCTCTTCAATTGGACGAGCAACTCCACCACGTCCCGCGACCGTGGCCCGCGGTCAACATAATCGCCAATGAAGAGCAGAAGATCTCCGGCATCACGATCCCAGGGCAAAACGTCCATCATCGCTTCAAGTTTGTCGAACGAACCGTGAATGTCTCCGACCGCGAATATTCTCGTACTCATGTTTTGCCTTCTTCTTCCGCCGTATTGCGAGAATATAGATCGTACCCGACCGCGTGTCAACAACCGTCTCCCGGTCGTTTCCGTCGGCGAGTGACAGGGAAAACGGCCTCTTTGGACAGTTTCCCGCTCCCGTGCTGATCGGCCCGAATGTGCTGCTTCCCGTGCCGTTGCTGAGTAAACAACAGAGAGACGCGCTCGCGATGCCGTATTTTTTCGAAGGATTGCAATAGGACTGTTCATCCTGCAGAATTGGCAAAGAGAACGAATAAAGGCACATGTCGGCAGCTCTGGGAGTGATAGCGAGATGTATATACGACTCGAGGGTAATGAGCACCTTCTCGTACGGACCATCCAAGGCCCCAAGGACGAGCCGGCTGAAGTCGTGATCGCTCGATTGGGCACGGACCCGGAACTCAATCTTTTTCTTGCCGCGGAACGGGGGAGGCGCGAGCAACCGGAGCTGTGGGAGGGTGTGCAGGACTTTCACCTGCTCCAGGCCCTGGAGAATTTCAAGCGTCGTATCGGCCGCTTCAAGCCGGCCCTGGTAGCAGTAAAGGGGGGCCTCAAAGCTACACAGGAAGAGGAGGATCAGGGAAACGAAGGCATCTGAACGAGCGCTCTTTCTCCCCGCGTTTCGGTCTTACCACGCGGCTCCTTGGAGCAACTGTGCAGCCATGGGCTTGACGCGATGACGCGTGCCTGATATCAGCGTGAGCGGAGTAGCCGAAATGAATCGTTCCCGCCGCGTACTGCTGATCGTTCTGGCCTTGGTCTTCCTGGTCGTCTCAGCGGTGCTGGTCGCGGTCTTCGTCCTGCCTGAGACGGATCTGATCCGAAACCGCGTCCAGCAACAGTTGACGCTAGCAACCGGCCAGGACGTCTTGCTCGGTTCCCTGAAGGTCTCTCCTTCATTTCCGAGCCTTGTTCAGCTCACTCTCGAAGGCCTCTCGGTCCAGACCCCCCGTGGAGAGCAGCTCTTCTCGGCGGACCGGGTGGTCCTCGTCCCTGGGCTCCTGAGACTTCTCAGGGGCGAAGTTCACATCGAGTCGATCAAGTTGGACCGATTCAGATCTTCGTTGATCCGATCCCCGAACGGAAGAATCGGCTTGCCCTTTATACCCATGCCCTCCACGGCCATTTCCGCGAAGCCTTCGCCCGGCGTACACCGTGGCGCGACCCACAAGATCGAGGGGCGTCCCCCGGCGGCGACGCGTCGAATTGAACAGAAGGAGCCTTTGAAGTGGTCCGTCGAAAGAGTCTCCCTTTCAAGGGGCAGCATCGACTGGGTCGACCGGAGCGAGGAGCCGGGGCGGGAGATCGTCATCCCGATCCGTGATATCGAGGGAGAGTTGGCACAGGCAGGACGAGCCAATCGCCTCGCGGTGCGGCTATCCGCACGTCTTGGCGGTCCGGAAGAGGACTCGAGCCCGGTAACCCTGGAAGGAACGGTCTCCTTGCTCGGACACCTGGTACGTCCACAGCAGGTACGGTTGACGGTTGCCGCGAAAAAGGTCAATCTCAAGCCCTTTCAGGGCTACCTCCACCGATTCGCTCCGTGGGTCGAAAAGATCGATCTCAGGGGGGTGCGTGCGGAACTCACCTGGGACAAGGGGAGTTTGCCCCTCGTCCTTTTTAAGGGTACCGCCGGCGGGAAACGGGACAAAAAAGAACAGATGGACTTCGAGGGCAAGGTCGTGGCCGGCCGTGATTTCAGTGGAGTCAAGAGGATTGAATGGAAAGCCGAAACGGATTTGCTCCCCATGCGATTCTTCGACGGACGTCTTCCTGCCGAGTTCCCGCTCGATCCGGAGCACGGAGTCATAAAGGGCGGTCTGACGGGGACGTGGGAGAGTGGAGAGCAATGGCGGGGCAAGGCTTCCTTCATCCTGGAAAAAGCTGTCCCCCGGGGCCGGTACAAGGCCCTCGCCAAGGAGGTGCGAGTCTGGGTCCAGGCGCTGCTGAAGCCCGGAGAGGTATTCATCGAGAAGCTAGAGGTTTCTGGCCCCAAGAGAATCGCTACGGTCGGCGGCAGAATCTCTGAGGCGTACTCGGGCAATCCTCGGCTCGAACTGAGCGGTCAAGTATCTCTCACTCCGCAGTGGATCAAGGCATTTGGCCTGAAACTTCCCCGATCCCTGAGCCTGAAGGGTCTGGTGCCGGTTCGGGGAAATCTCCGAGGCAAACCGGGCGATCTCTGGTTCGACGTGAAGGGCGATCTGACAAAGGCGTCCGTCTCCTGGGCTCAGTACCTGGAGAAGAAATCAGGGGCGAAAGGAAGGGTCACTGCCAAAGGAAAATTTCATAAGAAACTGCGCAAGGGTGGGAAGGGGCCGATACTCGATGCCGTGGTAGCGATCGATTCGGCGGGAACCGCGATCCGGTTTTCTCCCGGGAGCCGCTGGCTTCCGCGGTCGACCGTGCACCTCGGCACGCGCATCATCGTCACCAACAAGCGAACGGATCTCAAGGAGACCGTTCTCGCGCTCAGCAGAGGTTCCGCTGCGCGGCAAATATTCAGGGCGACCGGAGAAATCATCGGTCTGGGCGCGTCCCATCCTTTCCTAAATGGGAACGGTGAAGCGGACGTGGATCGAGAAACGCTGACCTTGGTGGGACTCGATGCCCGTGGCACGGCCCGCGTACGGGGGAGTTCTCGGCTCAAGGTGAATGTCCGCGGCCGAACCTCGAAGTTGGCTTGGTCGATGGATCTCCCTGTGAAGAATCTCGACGTCAGTGTGGGACGCAAATTCCGAAAACCGGGGGGAACTCCCGGCTTGTTCAAAGCTTCCGGCATTCAGTCTTCCCAAGGTCTTACCGTCACGAAGGCTGAACTGAGGCTTCCGGGAGCCCTTGTGACGGGGAAGGGACAGCTCCTCGATCGAAAGGGAGACTTCCGGGAATTGACGCTGGAGGTGAAAAAGACAGACCTGGCGAAGCTGCTCCGTTACATCCCTGAGGCCAAAGAGTACCGTCTGTCAGGTCCGGTCACGGCAAAGCTCACGTTGACTCCCTCGAAGGACGGGATCGGTGCCCACGGTCCCATTCGTCTTGCGGGCGTGGCCTTCAAACCGGAACATGCGGGTTGGCTCGTCGACAAGATCGACGGAGTCCTCCGCGTCGACGGAGACTCCCTAAGGCTCGAGGACATAACTGGGAGAGCCAGGGGACTGGTAAAGGGGACCTTTACGGTCAACGGGAATCTCCATCGATTCGCATCCACTGAGACCATGAGTGGAAAGGTGTCGGTCAAGGCAGGCAAGGGACGCATCAAAGCGACGCGGCTCATCAACGTACTCAATCAGGCTCGACTCCTTGCCGGCACATTTCTCGATCCCCGATCCAGAAAAGGCAAGAGCGATCTCCTGGAATTCGATCGGCTTTCCGCCGATTTCCGCGTCAATTCGGGAACGGTGAGGACCGAGAACTTCCGCTTCAAGGGGCCGGAACTCAGCGCGGGCGCCATCGGTACGATTCGACTCAACACTCAGCAGATGGACGCTCTTCTGGGACTCCATACAACCGTTATAAGTCTTAGCGTGATCGGAAGCATCCCCGGCGTTAGAGAGGCCCTTGAAAAATCAGGAATCGGCAAGGAGTTAAAACGCTTTGGCATAACGCTTCCCGGTACCAAAAATGACAAGGCGGAAAACACCGGCTCTGCTCGAACTCCTGTCACCGTCATCGTCAAACTGAATGGCAATGTCTCCTCACCCCGTATCGAGCCCGTGCTGGAGGTTTCGTTGGACAAGCGAACGGCGGCCCACCTGAAGTCTCTGATGTACTGATAGGAAATCCCGTGCACTGAAAGGTACAAGCCGTGCGTCTTGCGTGACGTACAGCACACGTAACCCGCCCTCCTACATGGGGGCTTGCGGATTTCGCTTGCCTCCTCTCTTACTGCGAGAGGGCGGGGTGAGGCAATCAACTGAGCGGGTCTTTCGTAGGACTGTGTTTTTCAAGCGAGCATCCCGAGAGGCCCTCTTTGAAAAGAAAGCCTTCTTCTGTGGAATCGCGCGCGCTCCTTTTGGCTTGACAGCACCTATGTGATTTCATATCTTTAGGAGCGCCCGTCCGCCGGCAGACTTTACCAATCCTGAAAATCGTGAGCAGGCCCTTCTCCGGAGAGACGATCCGTACGGACGCGTACTTCCGGTGACGGCTTGCCGAAAAAAACTATCGGGCAGGAGGAACTGCGATGTCCAGGAAGTATTGGGACGAGAAACTTGAGACCATGAGCGAAAGCCAAATGAATGCCTTTCAGACGGAAAACCTGAAAGCAACCCTTCAATGGGCTTACGACAAGGTGCCCTCCTACACCAAGGCCTTTGACGAGAAGGGGGTCAAGCCGAAGGATTTCCAGAAACTGGAGGACATCGCCAAGTTCCCGTTCACGGTAAAGACGGCTCTGCGCGACAATTATCCATTTGGCCTTTGCGCGGTGCCCATGTCCGACGTTGTGCGTATTCATGCCTCCTCCGGAACCACGGGAAAACCAATCACCGGCCCTTATACCCAGGAAGACCTGGACCAATGGACCGATTGCATGGCCCGCGGACTTTGGGCTCAGGAGGTTCGTCCCGATACCATTTTACAGAATGCCTACGGAATGGGCCTTTTCACCGGTGGGCTAGGCTTCCTGCAGGGGGCTATGAGGATCGGATGCGCCGTCGTACCCTCCGGAGCCGGTATGACCGAGCGACAAATCCTGCTCATTCAGGACTTTGGCACACAGGCGCTCTGTTGCACCCCGTCGTACTGTATGACGATTATCGAGCGAGCCGAAAAGATGGGGATCGATGTCAAGAATTCCAGCCTCAAGACCGGCCATTTCGGCGCTGAACCCTGGAGCGTGGAGATGCGCGAGGAGATCGAGAGCAGAGGGGGCATCCACGCATACGAGCATTATGGACTGACGGAACTCATGGGACCCGGTGTCTCGTTCACTTGCGAGCACTACCAGATCCATGTCAACGAAGATCACGTCTTCCCCGAGATCGTCCACCCGGAAACCCTCGAGCCGGTCGAATTGGGGCAGGAGGGCGAGTTGGTCTTTACGTCGCTACAGCGCAGGGCCATGCCGATGATCCGCTATAGGACTCGGGATATCTGTACACTACGACGCGAGAAGTGCGAATGCGGCCGTACCCTTATCACCATGGACAAGATTCTGGGCCGCTCTGACGACATGATGATCATCAGCGGCGTAAACGTTTTCCCGTCACAGGTCGAATCAATCCTCATGGAGTTCGCAGCCGACGTGGAGCCGGTTTATCAAATCCGCGTGGGAAAGAAGGGCTATATCGACGCGATGATGGTGGAGACGGAAGCCAAGCCTCATGTCTATGAAGCCGGCCAGGATAAGGTCGACGAAGTCGCCAAGAAAATCTCCGCAAGGATCCAGGGCGTGATCGGAATCAACGTACCGGTCACTATCCTGACACAGGATTCCATCGAACGAAGCATCGGTAAGGCCAAAAGAATCATCGACGAAAGAGACAAGTAGGCTGCTTGGGTCTTCAAAGAGGAAAGGCGGAGGGAACCTTTCGGCAAAAAGGTCCTCTCCGCCGAACCCCTACTCTTGCCTGTCACGCCACCCCAGGACGGCCAGAATCCAGCTTTTCGTCTCTTCGATGCAGCGAGGATCTTTCCGAAGCTGGTGCTGTCCTCCGGGGATTATCGAGAGCTTTGCCAATCCGGCGGGCGCCGCGTCGAAGAGTTCCTGGGCCTGTTCCACGGGAATTAGTTCATCCTCGTCTCCGTGTATGATCAGCAAATCATTGCCCTTAAAATGACGGATCCAACGACGAGGCTCGATCTTGGAGAAGCCTTCCATCCAGCGATCCAGGTCACGAGGAAAATCCGGATCCCGGATGATGCCTCGCGACCTGAAGTCTGCTACCACCTCCCGGGGATCCCTGGCGAGGACGGCGAAGTGAGCGGGAGTCCCGGCCACGGCAAGAGCGTAGACATCTGAACTCTCCGCCCCCACCATGATCGCTGCGGCCCCGCCTGCGCTGAATCCGAGAACTACCAGCCGGCTCGGATCCACATGGGGTGTGTTCAGGACCTGATCGACAACAATCTCCAGATCTCGTGTCCAGCCGATAATGTCGAAATTCCCTTCGGAATCGCCGCAACCTCTGAAATTGAAGATCACGCACACAATGCCGAGAGAACTGAACTCTTCGGCGAGACCCTCGTACCCCAGATCATCGGCCGGTGGCGGATAGGCCCCCCCGGGGATACCGTGACAGATCAGAAGGGTGGGGTACATCCTGCCAGGCCGCGAAACGGGGTAGAAGATTTGCCCGCGTATCTTGAGACCGTCCGATACTACCTCGAATCGCTCGACCAATCGATTGGCCGCGACGTCGGCTCTGGTCCTCGCTGAGGCGCTTCTCTCGAACCGAAGTGCCTCCAACAATTTGGCAAACCATGTCCTGAGCAAACCGCCTTCCATGGGGATCTCCTGGTCAACGAACGTAAGAGTGAGACCGCTACAGGCCAATACTCCTTCAAGCGGGGTGAGACTAGCCCCCACCCCCATTTTGGGGAAAAAGGTTAGAGTGAGAGGGGGCTTGCACACTGCGTTGTGCCATTTAATGCTTGAAAGCTTGGATGACGCTGTCGACCGTCTGATTCTATCATCTCTACTCCGTGGAAACCAGATCGAGGATGGAGAACGACGAGAGGGAGATCGCGGGCTTCTCTGACGGTCCCCCTCTTCCTGAGTTCTCAGCAACGAGTTTATTTAGTGCTTTTATTTAAAAACGAATTTCTTGAGATCGGGCTTCGTGGCTCTGATTGATGCCCGTTCGGCTTTGAGTTCAATGTCCATTCGTCCGACGAACTTCTCGACCGCGTCCAGGTCGCCTGCCACCTCGCACAGGAGTCGACGGATTTCAGGGTCTGGAAAGAGTTCATCAAGATCGCGGGCCTCGCCGGGAAAGGCGTTGCGGAGCTGTGGTCCCTCGTTGTTTTCTTCGCCGGTCCGAGCCGGGACGGTGCCCTTGACCGGCGCCTGTGCAACTGATTCCATATTGTTTCCTTTCCTTGGGGGCCAGCCGACGAGCCGTGTTCGATCGACAACGGCTCCTAGACTCGCGGGTACGCTCTCCGACACGAATAACAGAGAAACACACGCTCCCGAGCCAGAAAGAGCATGAAGATCGCCAGCGCCAGGAGGCTGCACCCAACCAGCATCGTCATCCCCGTGAAGTAGATCACGGCAAGTCTGGTCGCGGAATACCCGTCGAATTGGGTCACCACCCAAGCCCCGAGGGCTCCCAATACCAGAAACAGCAGGGAAAATGCAAGAGCTTTGATGCTTCCCGATCGATCGTAGGTCTTTCTCATCACTGCATCGAGAGCCTGGTCACAGTGTGGACATCTCGCCGCCTTGAGGGAATTCTCTCCCTCGGACCGGTCCACAAAGTCCAGCGGCATTCCCGGAACCACCTCGTCGATTGCATCGGCATCGATGGCGTCGCCAAATTCCTTCAAGTTCCCATCGATGTCCTCAGCCCCAAAGAACCGGTCATTGACAGGTTCGTCGGCCGACGCGAAGTACGACTGCGCTTCACCGTCTTCAGCAAGGGGGATTTCTATAGGGCTTGTCGCGTGCGCCTCATTGGCCGAATCGGAACCGTCATTCGCAGCACCCTCACTCTGCCACCACGCATAATCGGCGCTCTCGCGCTCAACCTGCTCGGGATCCGCTTCCCGGCTCTCTGTTGCGGCGTATTCCTGATTCTCGCCCTCCGCGAACTCTCTAACCGAGATCCCGCAGTTCGGACATTTCTCGAACACGGTGTCCCGAACTGCGAGACAGGAAGGACAGACGAATTGAGGCTTCTCTTCTTCCTGTTGCGCGTGCGCGAAGAGGGGGGTCTCATCCCAGAGACGGGATTGAGTCTCCTCGGAATCCAGGATTCCCCGTTCCACAAGCATTCCGTAGAACCGTTCCAAGCCCGCGGGGCTGAGCTGGTATTTCTCCATGAGCTCATCATCAGAGGCTCCTGAACGGAAATCTTCCAGGAATTCTTTGACCTTGATGCTTCGCTTGTGCTGACTGCTTTGAGCCGTATCCATAGCTTTCACCTCTGGTCCGGAGTCCACCAGCTTTATAGTGTGAAATTCTCAAAAAATCAACTAAAATATAATGTTGTATCTTTTTTCGAGAGTATACTTTATATACGCTCCGCGCCGCCTAATTGACCCAGCCTGGTACTAACGCCCGTTTCCGCTTGCATGATTTAGAGTTTTGGGCTAGGTTATTGGAACAAAATCAATTCTCAGCGCGGCGCGGCGGTCGGACCGTCTCCTGGATATCGGCGAGGGGGGCACCATGCCGATCGAGAGAGATAGATTCTCGACTGACCCGCTGGGGATATTTCATGGTACGAGGCGAGGCGTCGAGGCTGATTTTCGTGATTTTTCTCTGTGCGTGTGCAGGCATCTGCAGCGAACCGTCCTTCGTGCGCGCGCAGGCTGAGAAGCCGCGGATATGCCGACCAGTCCTCAGTGATTCTCCCACGATTGAGCTGGGTAAGGCGGGGCTCTTCTCGTGGTCCTGCGCGGGAGGCGAGAAGAAAGGTGCAGGCTTCTATATCGTGTTCATACGTCCGTCGAGAACCTATGTCCTGCTCAAAGTGCCGCTGGGTCGCTCGTCCTTCGAATTCACACCGGACGCTCCGGGCATGTGGCGATGGATAGTGATAAATACGGATCCCGACAGGACCAAGCCTGATCTGGAATCTGAACCGGGTTACTTTCAAGTGATTCTGACGGAGAAAGGCAGTCCATAGAGGAGACGCGCGAGACCTATTCGTGGTCGAATCTAAACGCTAAGTAAGTATGGAGGGATTATGGCACCGGAAAACCACGAACGCGAACCCTTTGCCATCAAAGACTGCGCTCTGGTTGCGATTGCCACGGGAAGACGAGCGCAGAACCTGAGAGAGCTGCGGGACGCGCTCACGGATATTCATCCCGGTAGCATCTACTATCACTTCTGGGGGGGGCTTCTGCGACCGAGGTTTGATAACCCTGAATACAACAACGATTTTGCAGTCTGGGCGCGAGGAGGCCTGAACGACCAGGCTTTGGCCGAACGGCTCGCGGTCATCGATCCCACCGACTACACAGATCTGGACGACATCAGACAGGAACTGATCGACGTGGTGGAGGAGCGACTGGACGAAAACGAGTGGATACCCTGGTCCAAGGCGGACAATCAGTTCCATTTCATGAGGTCGCAGATAGTGGTTTTCGACACGAATAACAGGATTTCCGATCCGGAAGAACTCGTGGACGTTGTTCCGAGAATGTCGGTAAGCAGTGTCTTCTACCATGTCATAGACGCGCGGCGCCGGTCGGTTTTCAGAGTGGACGATTTTCGCGCGTGGCTCTATGGATTCGAAGAGACGTACGAGAACCTCTGCATGGAACTTGACGCAATCGATCCGTTCTTTTCGACACTGACCGAGTTGCGCCAGCGGCTGGCCAACGTCTTTTCCAACTATTTCAAGGGAGCCGCCATATGAACGCGATAGAGGCATACGGAGACGTAGCCGGCCCTGACGTGGTCGACCATCTTCGGCAACTTGCCGTGCTGCTCGAAGGAGTAAAGGTCGTTCATGTGAATTCCACCCGCGTGGGGGGTGGCGTGGCCGAGATTCTCACCAAGCTCGTTCCGCTCAAGCAGGATCTTGGTATCGAAGTCAGGTGGGAGGTAATCACCGGCGAACCCGACTTCTACCAGTGTACGAAAAGCTTCCACAACGCGCTTCAAGGAAATCGCACGCAGATCCCGGACACGCTTTTCAAAGCGTACGAGGAGACTAACGCGCGCAACGCGGAAGAGCTTCGGTCTGTCCTCCAGGACGCGGACATCGTCTTCATTCACGATCCCCAGCCCGTGCCGCTTCTCAGGTATTTCCCCGACCGCCGGGGTAAATGGATCTGGCGCTGCCATATTGACGTAAGCCGTCCGTACAGGCCCATCTGGAAGTACCTTCGGAACTACGCGGCGGAGTACGACGCGAGCGTCTTCTCCCTGGCCGATTTCGCGCAGCAGTTGCCCCACACGCAGTATTTGATACCGCCGAGCATCGATCCGCTCAGCGAGAAGAATATGGACCTCGATCAGGATCACGTGAGAAAGGTCCAGACGGAATTCGGGATCGATCCCGAGCGGCCTACCATGCTCCAGGTCTCCCGGTTTGACCGGTTCAAGGATCCTATCGGAGTGATCGAAGCCTTTTTCCTTGCCAAGAGTTTCGTGCCTCCGCTCCAATTGGTCCTCGCAGGCGGAGGCGCCACGGACGATCCCGAAGGAGACGCGGTCCTCTCGGAAGTCCGTGCGAAGGCAGCCGATCACCCCGACGTTCACATACTCCTGCTGCCGCCGGACGCGCATCTCACGATCAACGCGCTCCAGCGCGCGGCCGACATCATAGTTCAGAAGTCGGTGAAGGAAGGGTTCGGCCTGACGGTCACCGAAGCGATGTGGAAAGGCAAAGCCGTTATCGGCGGAGACACAGGGGGCATTCGACTGCAGGTAATGGACCACCACACCGGTTTTCGCGTACGCACTCCCGAGGGAGCAGCGTTACGGCTGCGCTACCTGCTGAACCATCCGAACCGACTCATGGAAATGGGCCACAAAGCACGGGAGTTTGTTCGGGAGAATTTCCTGCTCACCCGACACCTGAGGGAATACCTAACCCTCATGGTGGCCCTCCTGCATGGAGACGAGGAACGGATCGAACTCGGATAGCCTCTCCCCCCGGCTTCGCTGACGGAAGCAACGACCGAGGTTACACGACTGTTGTGCTGAACTGAGTTGCGGTGGATTCGGGAGGCTTGGCATGCTAAGCTCTTTCGGGAGCCCGCGACCAGCAAGAGAAAAGAGCTTTTCATGCCGGCTCGTCCCGTCACCCGAAAGCGGGTTTTTTCGCACGGACAAGATTCTCACGAACCATGCGCATTCTCTCACCGGACTTGGACCTGGAACGCTTTTTCGAAGGCGTTGGACAAGTGAGGAGCAGAGTCCTGCTCCTGGACTATGACGGCACACTTTCGCCCTTTACTCCTGATAGAGACCGGGCCTATCCATATCCGGGCATTGGAAAGATCCTTAATGCTATCCTGGGTGACCGCGGCACTCGCGTGGTCCTGGTGACTGGCAGAGCAGTGAAGGATCTGGTTCCCCTCCTCGGCCTGGAGGAGCTGCCTGAAATCTGGGGCTCTCACGGTCACGAACGGTTGCTGCCCGACGGGACGTACCGCCCGCCCCGGCTGAACGAACGAGCCGCCCGGGGCCTGGCCGGCGCGAGAGCCTGGATCGACGAGCAAGACCTGACCGAACGCTGTGAAGAGAAGCCGGCAAGCGTCGCAGTTCATACTCGGGGAATGGAAACAAGCCGCGCGGAAGAAATCCATGATAGAGTAGCGGCACACTGGAATGCCCTCGCCGGACGGAGCGGTCTCGAAATCCACCGATTTGACGGCGGGATCGAACTGCGGGTCCCCGGAATGAACAAAGGATCCGCGGTCGACGCCATCCTGGCTGAGACCGATTCGGAAACCGTCTCAGCCTATCTGGGGGATGACCTGACCGATGAAGACGCGTTCAGAGCCATCAAGGGACGGGGGCTCGCGATTCTTGTCCGGGGCGAACATCGGCCCACGGAAGCAGACCTGTGGCTTGTACCCCCCGAGGAGGTTCTCCGGTTCCTCGAGAGATGGCTTTCGGCGTCTGGAGGAGAAAAATGAGCGATCAGCCAGAGAGGCGTCTGGTTATTATTTCCAACCGTCTCCCGGTGGTTGTGGAACGCAGGGAGAGACAATGGTCCATTAGGCCCAGCGCAGGAGGACTGGTCACAGCCTTGGCGCCGGTGCTGCGCGACCGCGGAGGACTGTGGATCGGATGGCCCGGCACCGAGGACGAGACGGACCTGGAGGAACCCCTTGCCGAAGGCGCAAAGGGAGCGGGCTTTGACCTCAGGGCGGTCTTGCTCAGCAAGGAGGACAGAGACAAGTTCTACTACGGTTTTTCCAATGAAATCATCTGGCCCCTGTTTCACGATTTGCAGGCGCTCTGCCGCTTCGATCCCGAATACTGGGCGGCGTACCAGACCGTGAACAGCAACTATGCCGATGTCGTTATCCGGAACGTGCGCAAAGAGGATTACGTCTGGGTTCACGATTACCACCTCATGACACTGGCCGGGGAACTGCGAAAGCGGGGGAGCGCAGCGCCCGTAGGTTTCTTCCTGCACATCCCCTTCCCTCCGCTGGACATTTTCATGAAGCTCCCCTGGCGCTTCGAGATACTCCAGGGTCTGCTCGAATACGATCTTATCGGGCTGCAGACCCTGAGGGACAGGCGCAATTTCGAGCAGTGCGTATCAACGGTTATCAAAGACGTGGGGGTACATGAGGACGGACCACTGGTGAACGTCCGCTTAAACAATCGGCAGGTCCGGGTCGGCGCCTTTCCCATAAGCATAGACTACAATTCCTTCGCGGCCCAGGCGGTCACCAGGGAGATCGCGGACAGGGCCTGGTACATTCACGAGGATCTTCCGCGACGCCACCTCGTGCTCGGCGTGGATCGTCTCGATTACACCAAGGGGATTCCTTTCAAGCTGGAAGCCTTCAGAAATCTACTCACCCGCTATCCCGAACTGCGGGAAAGAATCACTCTGGTTCAGGTAGTCGTTCCGAGCCGTGAAGATATTCCGCGCTACCAGGACCTGAAAATGGAAGTGGAGCGACTGGTGGGTGAGATAAACGGATTGTTCACCACTTCGGGCTGGGTGCCGATCATTTACATCTATCGTCACCTCAACCGACCAGAACTCCTCGCCTACTACAGAACCTGCGAGATCGCCCTCATTACCCCGTTGAAGGACGGAATGAACCTCGTCGCAAAGGAATACTGCGCGTGCAGCGTGGAAGAGGAGTGCGTGCTGGTTCTGAGTGAATTCGCAGGGGCCGCGGCTCAGTTGCAGAAGGGCGCTCTGCTGGTAAATCCCTACAATGTCGAATCCGTAGCAGACGCTCTGCACACGGCGTTCAACATGGAAAAGTCGGAGCGCCGAGCCAGAATGGGACAGCTTCGGGCCACAATCCGAGAAAACGACATATTCCGGTGGGTCGATTCCTTCCTCACAGCCGCCATTGGCAAGGAACTTCACGACTTTCCGCCCGTGGAAGACTATCAGCCTCAGGTGCGGATTGAGTAAACGGGAGGGAAATTCTCCCTGCTGACCGTCCGGCACGTATAATGCTATGATGAGCTTGTTGTCGGGCCCGGCCGGCAGATCAGAACGTGGGAGGAAGCTCGTATGATCCCCATTCTCTCCATTGTGGGGAAATCCGACGTCGGGAAAACCACCCTGCTGGAGAAGGTGGTGGCAGAACTCAATGCCCGCGGCTGGCGCGTTGGAACGATCAAGCATGACGCGCACTCCTTTGAGATCGACCATGAAGGCAAGGATTCCTGGAGACACAAGAATTCCGGCGCGGTTCTGACTGTGATTTCATCCCCCCACAAGCTCGCGCTGGTCACCGATACCGACCACGACCATTCCCTGGACGAGATCAGAGATCAATTCGTCCGCGGCGTGGACCTCATCATCACCGAAGGGTATAAGCGGGAGTCTCATCCCAAAATAGAGGTCTTCAGGAAAGAGTTGAAGCGAGAACTCCTGTGCCGGGCCGATGACCAGCTTGTGGCAATTGCAGGGGATCCGGACGATCCGCCCTCGGGCATTCCCGTTCTTGATCTGAACGATCCCGGACCGCTTTGTGACCTGATAGAAGAACGATTCTTGCGGCGCTGAAAGCCCCGGGAAATGCCGGCGGGCCCACGTGCGGGCCAGTTGTTCACTATAATGAATAATTGCTCGCCTCGATAACTCTGGGAAAGAGAACAAAAATGCCATAAAAAAGCTTGAAAGCACTCTTGACACCACGGCCCCCCAAAGGTAACATGAACAGGGGTTGTTCCTAATACGGAATTTCGGTTGGATCGAGCGATGCTGCGGATCAGCTTCCATGATATACTCAGAGCCACACTACCGCTCAAGTCGGGCAACGAAGGCTGGATAGGCGTCTCACCCGAGGGAAACGATTACCACATCGTGGTGCCTGTCGACGTACAGATTGCCCGGGGCGTAATGGCGTGCAATCGCCCCACGGACGGCACACCCTTCGGCGGATATTCCGATTGGCTGTACTTCCGATGCCCCCCCTTTGACGAGCCAACCGTAGGGCCCGACGAAGACTCGGTCCTGCGGAGAAAAAAGGCGAGACAGACTGCCGGCGAGCTGATGCGGTGGCTCGCGTCCTATGAGATCGATGCCGAGCTCGTTGACGAGGTCGGTCCGGTGAAGCAACGGTTCGGTTCGAGACCATCCCAGCCGAAAGGGGGCACTGAGGCTCGGTTCAAAGGGCCCGGCAATGAGGCGAGACTTGATGCAGGCGACCGAGCGTTTCGACGGTGTCCCGGCTGCGGCAAGACCTGGGAAACACTAGCGCGATTCCTCCGGGACCCGGACGTGAGGTTTCTTCGGTATCGTATTTGTCTGGAGAATTTTCAGCAGGGAGAATTCCTTTTCGCTCACTCCTGCGGCAGTGTGGCAGAGATCCCGGTGACGCGGTTCGCCCGGCCGAGGTTCCCCGGGCGCTCGCTCGCGGGTACCCACGCGTGCCCCGGACTCTGCTACTATGAGAGTTCCGACGCGCCATGCTCGGCCAGATGTGAGGGTTCACTGTACAGGCGGGTAGCACGGCGGCTCAAATCGTGCTGACAGCTTGACGGGCCCGCGACGGACGTGAGGGGAGCGCTCCTGTTCAGGCATCCGGCCGCAACTCACGGAACGTTATTCCAGGGGAGGTATTGAGATGCTTCTGCCGAAGTTTGCCTATCACGAGCCTTCGACGATGGAGGAGGCATTGAAGCTGCTCTCGGAGCTGGGA
>CAZCDS010000067.1:0-35614 GCA_964497585.1 uncultured Syntrophaceae bacterium | reverse complement strand
GGGTGAAAAAAGAACAGAATAAAATCGCTCATTTCAGGTTGCAAGAAAGAGCCCCAGATGGTCCTCCGCAATCTTTCCACAAGAAATCTGCCAGTTCTTTTGGCAACTGCCATGATCGTTGATTTGGTGGCGGCGAGGGCCAAGCGCGTGGGTCATTCGACGAGGGACCGGATTATCAGGGCACGGATGAGGTCCGGCCGGAGTTCCGCGATGCCGCCCGGAGAATTTGTGGCATCCCCAACGCTCGTTTCTTAAGCCTGATTTTTCTGGGGGCGGCTTCGCTTGACAGCAAGCCCCCGGTTTGGTAGAAAATCACGTTGTGGTCCCATCGTCTAGAGGCCTAGGACACCGCCCTCTCACGGCGGAGACAGGGGTTCGATCCCCCTTGGGACTGCCACTCTAACCGACCGTTATCACAGGGAAGCCTCAACAAGAAGCGCTTCCCTGTTTTTGCGTCTACCGTGATTTAGGGCCCCCGGAGGGTCCCCTACGCTTCTGGACTTCAAATATTGATGGGGGATTCAGCCCTCTTCATGATAAGTCTGATTCAAAGGATCTCTACGGATATCAGGGACCCTTGCTGAAGTTGGAATTTGGTCACCTCCTGATCGAATGCTTGACAACCCTCAACTATTGGAGGTGCATAGTGGAAATCTTGACTACGGGCTTCCTCTGCGCGATGGATGCGGGGTGGCCTCAGGGCACAGCAGAGTGTATTGCAGAAATTGAGGAACTTCTTGGCATGTACCCAATATAGGTAAGAAGCCAAGGCCAGGAGCCGCACCCTTGTAGTTGGGCGGTGTCATGCTTCTCAATCACAAAGTCAAAGCGATTAGGAGATTCAGGTCATTGCCGGCAATATCAACGGATAGAGAGACCAAACCTTGGATAACTTTACGGCACGTGGCAGAAAACGGCCAGCAGACAGATATGGTCCCTCAGTCATTCAGGCCGCTAGTATACTCTGATGCCGTTCAACCGCACAGCAGGCACCGGATAGAGTTCACTGGTCAAGGAACGATTCTTAAAGATGACGTTCCCGAGTTAACCACAGCAAGTTTTTCCATGGACGTAGCTTTTCACGAACGTTTTTCAATCTACGCTCTGGTCGAAGGAGGATGGTTGCCTCTCCCATTCGTTGAGCCGGGCATCTTCCTGATTGACCAGAATGTCCTAATCACACTTGCAGGGATTGCCAACGGACGAATTAAGCCAGGCAATCGTGACACCTGGCTTACCTTTCTGAACAATCCCCGCACTGTGATCAATCCGGTATTCTGCGCTTGGGAAGGGATCTCCCGACAAACGCCTACGTATACAGAATTCTGTGACCGGTTCGATGAGGCGTCAGCACGGATATCTGCCGCTCTTCCAAAGGTAAGTGTGATCAAATTTGAGAAGGTCCATTATGAGGCGGCGCACACGTCAATATTAGCTTTCGTTGAACGTCAGGAAAGAGAGACTGAGTTCTTGCTCTATGCGGTACCTTTGATCAGGGAGAAAACTTCTCCTGAGAAACTTGCGGAATACCGGAGCAAGCTGGTGACCAAGGCGACCGAGTTAGGTTTGAATAACCGCTCCTTGCTCGCGATAGCAGTGTTTTCATGTCTGTTCGAGAGGCAGGATGGATCGGGGTACCTTGTCGGTCGCAAGATTTTGAAGCCCAAGCAGCATTATACGGAGCAAGATGCGTATAATGCGCTATGTGACCTGAGAAGTCTGGAATTGTTCATTTGCTCGCGTACAATTGGCGGCAAGCCAATGTCCTTATGCACTCGTGATCGCGCGATGGCGGCTTTTTGGTGCCTTATCAACCCTAAGTCTGTCCTTTGGGAAAATGGGAGTTTCACCTATTCACTCGAGTTCAGCAACGACCTATTTCCGAGACTAGCTCCAGCAGAGCTTCGAGCATTTATTCGTGATCTTGGTGTGTGATCGCAGGACTATGAGCCCAGCTTAGCGGAGCTATTGGGGCCATCACTTGGCAGTGACTTTAGGTGGCTACAGCGTCTCACAAGTGTTGCGATGAACAACAACCGAGTCCGGTAAGCGATGGAGCTTTTTGATGAGCCGCAACTATCCTTTCATGCCGGCTGACGCAGCCATTCATGTTTTCTCCGTCAGAGATTCAGATACATTTGGTGGGCCAACGACCTGGAAGAAGCGTCAAGCTTATTACTTTACAGGACTAGAATATCGCATGCTGATTTGTCCTGTAGTGTTTACGGAAGACGAATGGCTCATACAAAGACCCGGACTGTATTAGAAGACCAATACCCCGATTGCGGGGCTTGTCTACTTCCCGAGACTACCGGACAATGCTAATCATCAAGATTTTCTCGACAATCTGGCTTGGATGGCGGATTCGTATCTGTTCAAGTATAACGCGAGTCGTCCCCCCTTCTACAAGGAATCGGTGCCACGCTACTATGTGGACTATGCCGGAATTCCGGGGACACCATACTTAATTGGTTGATGGTCGTGGAGAGCGAAGCCACGATTGATTCAAATACCGGTCAAACCTGGTTTTGCATCATGAGGAGATGTGTCTTATGCTGCTTGAAGGAGGGGGCGAATGTCTCGTCCGTTACGAATGGAGTATCCGGCCGCCTGGTACCATGTGATGAACCGGGGAAGGCGGCAGGCGTCCATCTTCCTTGGTAGCGGCGATCATCTTCGTTTCCTGCACGTCTTGCAGGGAGGTTGGAACGACAAGTGAGAAAGGCCCAGAACCAAACTTGACCACTCTTACATAAATTGGTGATCCGGTGCGTTCGCGCCTCAGATCACTGCTGTGAAGCGCTTTAAGGGCCGTGTTGAAACTCTGCAACAGGATTTACCACCAATCTCAAGGAGGGGTTGAAGATGAGACACAAGACTGCCTTGTTGATCGTCATCTTTCTCGGCTTCACCATTGCCACGGCATTGCCGACCAATGCAAATCCGTGGAACGGCAAGGTTATCCTCCAAGCCTTCTGGTGGGATTGCGCGAACCAACGTTATCAAACAAATCCGGATGGAACCGGCGGCTGGTACACCTATTTGGCCAAGCTCGCTCCGAGACTCCGAGACATGGGGTTTGACGGCATATGGGTTCCTCCACCTTGCAAGGGTGCGAATAGCAAAGGCATGGGTTACGACCTCTTCGACCACTACGATTTGGGAAACAAGTTTCAGAAGGGATCTCTTGCGACACGGTTCGGCGATCAGGACGAGTTTCTCAGGATGATCGCGGTCGTGCATGCAAATGGACTGGAGGTGTACCCGGATATCGTTCTAAACCACATGAACGGTGGTGATTACGATCACGCCGCGTGGGGGAGTAAAAAAAACAAGACCTTTCGGTATGTTGCATTCTCCGGCCCGACTCAAGGACGGTGGCCCAAGAGCTGGAGGGACTTTCACCCTAATCCCAACCATTCAGCGCGCGATGATGACTGGAGAAAGGAGATGTTCGGCCCTGACATCTGTTACCGCGGTCGCTGCTGCGAACACGATTGTGAGCATGCGAGCACCTATATGAGAGACCAGGCACGACAGTGGTTTGTTTGGTTTCGTAAGCAAACAGACGCCGATGGATTCCGATTCGATGCAGTGAAGCACTTTCCACCGGAAGTTGTGGAGGATCTCCTATACAACGGCATGGATGTGCAAAAACCTGAAAATATGCAGCGTCAATATGTGGCGGTAGGCGAATTTGTGGTCGGAATGAATGAACAGAATCGCATTGACGATTGGGCCAATCAGACAAAGAATCGCTGCGGCACGTTTGATTTCGCCTTTCGAGAAGCCCTGGTGAATCTTACGCAAGGGAAGGGCTTCTTCGATCTGGGCAGCCTGCCTAACTTTCAACAGCACAACCGTTTCAAGACCGTGCCCTTTATCAATAACCACGATACGTGGCGGGGAGTATTCTCTGATTCCGGAGGCAACGGGAAGCAGGACCATACGGGCGACCTCAAGAACGATAACGAACTCGTCACCACCATCGATCCGGATAACGAGTTGACCAGGGTTGCGTATGCGGCGATTATGGCTGTCGATGGAAGCCCGCTGGTATATTACGAGGACCTGTTTAAGAATAACGACGTTCACACTCGCTATACGGCGGACCCTCAAAGCCATCCGACCCGGCCCTACATTGAGAACCTCGTCTGGTGTCATCAAAAGCTTAACTTCAAGGATGGTGCCTACAAAGTCCGCTTTCAAGACTCGCAGGACCTGCTGGTTATCGAGCGGAGCGCAAAGGCCATCATCGGACTCAATGACAATAGAAACGATTCTCAAAAGGCTACCGTGGAGACGGATTTCGGACCGAACATGACTCTGCACGACTACAGCGGTTCCACAACGAGTGATCTGAAGACCGACGCGAGCGGCAAGCTCTCGCTCACAGTGCCCCCGAAGAGCTATTGCATTTGGGCCCCTGCGGGAGTCACGGGAGGATTTCGCGGACATCCGCGCAGAACCACGCAGGAGTTCCAGTTGGATGATGACCTCGGGGACAGTCAGGCAGAGTCTTTACGGTATGGCGGCAAGCTCGTACACGGTGAGTATCGCACTGGTGGCGCCGTTTGGGCTGCCGAAAACACCATTGTGAAAGTGTGGCTGTATACGGACTCGGCAATCACCGCTGACCTTAAAGTGAGCAAACCCGGCTCGGATGGTAAGAAAGCCACCGACCAGGGAGAGCATGTGGCCAATGGCCTAGCGACATCGGACAAACCTCTCTACATGGAATTCATCGCTGACAGAGAGGGGTATCACCAGCTTTCTGCGAAAAAGAGTGAGGACGTGGGAACTCCAATGAGGGGTTACATTAAGGTCGAATACGAGGGGCCGGTAAACTCACAGAAATTCTGACCGAGTGTTCGGATACCGAATCCGAAGCGCTTCGTCGGTATGAGCGCCTAGGCTGACCGTTGGGAGATGATGACTTCATCGCAAAACTGGCGTTGGCCTTGGGCAGATCGATGTGGGGCAAAGAACCAGGACCGAAAGGCTCAAGGAACGCTCCACCAGAAGAAGTATGGTGTCCACGGAATTCCCGTAACCTCACAAAGGAGGCAAGCGATGATCCTCATCAACGTGGTGGTGGATTTGTCACACCACAACACGGTAAGCGACTTTGGGGTGGTAAAACGCGACGGAATCCTTGGGGTCATTCACAAAGCTACCCAAGGTACATCTTTTGTGGACGGAGAATACAAAGACCGCAGAAAAGAAGCGCTTGACGCTGGACTTCTTTGGGGAGCGTATCACTTTGGGGTGGCAGGCGACGGGAAAAAACAAGCAGAGCATTTTCTGAAAACAGTGAACCCCGCTGCGACGGACCTCGTCGTCTTGGATTTCGAGCCTAATGCCAGCCAAACCATGACGCTGAAAGAGGCCGAGAGGTTTGTCGAGGCCGTCAATACGCAAATTGGAAGATATCCGGGCCTGTACGCATCTCAGTCATTTCTGAAAGAAAACCTGGGAACTAACACGGACACTGTACTCCAAAACTGCTTCCTGTGGATCGCACGGTATTCGTCACGCCTACCGGAGCCTCCGCCCGCCTTCTCTGATTTTGCGCTCTGGCAATACACAGATGGGCAACAAGGCCCGGAGCCGCACGAGGTGAAAGGGATCGGCCGGTGCGACCGGGATAAGTTCAACGGTGATGAGGCCGCCTTGAGGAAGCTGTGGCGAGTGCCCGGCTGACGTGGGGATACAAGCAAGGCTTGACAAGGCTCTTTATCGGGGTTTTGCCTCGACCACGGCCTTCGAATTCAGGGGATGAGACGAGACACTGACTTTCTTAACAAGTCGCCTATTCTCCAACAGCATTGCTCCATGGCTCGCCTGTCAAGCATCGTGGCCCTGGCTATCCGCACCGTGTCACGCAGCGTAGTCCTCCCTCGGCGGCGCTTGCGGGCCGAGGCGTTTGTGGAGGCCGTTGTAATAGGGGTCAAATCAGGTTTTGCATCAAGAGGAAATCCGTGTGATGGTGCTTGAAGAAGGGGTCAAATGTTTCGTCCGTTGCGAATAGAGTATCCACGCGCCTGGTGAAACACGAGAAACAGGGACATGCCACTTTTTCGGATTCATTCTTCGCCATCCGCGAGGCCGGAGCGTGAATTCGGTTCCCTTACGCAGTGCGGTCTCCTATCGTCAGGGATCCCTGCCGTACGGCGTGACCAGGCCCCTTCGATCAGCCTCATGAACGACCGATACTCGTCGATCTGATGAACATCCTCTTGCCCCGCATTACCGCGGGTCAGCACGTGGTGACAGAGCTCATCGACAGCAGCTCGCGGGGTTCTCGGCATAGACTCATGTTGCCGTAAGAGCTTGTCGGAACAACGGAAAAGAGGACATTCCTCTTTTTCCCTCAAGCTCTTGCGTCTCCGTGAACGAACCGGCAGCCCCCTCGGGAGTGATGATTTCATAACTCGCGTGGAAAGCGAGCTTGCCTGAGTATTGAAGAGCCGGAAGCTCTGACCCAATGGAACCTCCAAAGGGGAGTGAGCACGGTGTACCCGGAATTGCGGCTCCTCGAGGGCAGGCATGATCACTCAGGACATAAGTCCGGCCGCATTACAACCCACTATTCCAGGCCGGAACTGGAGAACCCGATTGAAGCGGTCAACAAGGTCTGCGGAGAAAAGTCCCGCACTGGTTATCCTGAAAAAGAAATCCGCCGAGCAAGGTTCGCCTCACTCAAGGGTATCTTAACGTCTTTTGGTACCCCCGGCAGGGATCGAACCTGCCACCTGCGGATTAGGAATCGTGGGTCTTTCTTGAGGTGTCAATGAAAACAAACACTTATCGAAACGTCCCGTTGCTTCGATCTACAGCGATGCATAACGATCCACAATCGATGGACACAAAGTTGACGCAGCAGCACGTGAGACGAGCTGAGATGGGCATTGCAACAAGAGAGCCTATGAAACAGCTCGAATCCTCTTGGAGCACGGTCACCCAATCAAGGTTTCCTTCGTTCCTGAATAGTAGTGCTGATTTCTGCGGCCCGATGCCCCCAATGCCCCCTTGCATAGCCGGGGCTCTTCACAGCCCGGTGTGCCGATGAACTGGAACATCGGGGCTCCTCGAAATCTTCTCGTCTGCATAAAGCCGTATGTCCAGCCCTTGTGAGACTGGGCAACATTCACTTCCTGGAATATCTGCCCATCAGTTGACCTTCGGCCAGGACATGTCCGTCCATTGCCTTGAGCAGCTGGGCCTTAGTGACGCCGGTCTCGAGAGTGAGAAGAATGTCAAGTGCGTAAACCTTGAAATAGTACCGGTGTGTCCCTCCGGGCGGGCATGGTCCTCCATATCCCGTTCTACCCCAGCTATTGCTACCCTGTTGTGCTCCTCCTTCCGTGCCTTCGGCAAGGCCCGTGGTGTCCGGCGGAATGTTAAAAAGGACCCAGTGAACCCATGTACCTCGCGGGGCATCCGGATCGTCCATGATCAAGGCGATACTTTTGGCTCCGGCAGGCACGCCGCTCCAGGATAGCGGCGGGGAGATGTCGCTCCCGTCACAAGTGTACGTTCTCGGGATCATAGCCCCGTGTTGAAAGGCTGAGCTTGTTACTTGCAGATTCATGGCTTGTGCTCCTCCGGCTTCCGGGCAAAACGGGCTCGCGCCGACGCAAAGCCCCAGGAATAAGAGTGCGGTGAGTGAGAAAGAGATCCTGTGAATCATCTCAAACCTCCCCCTTCTCATAGTCTTGAATCAGGCCTTACTCGAGATTTTTCCATACGTCCTTGTAAAGGTCAATCTACATCACCAACGCTCTCCTGCTCATCCCTCCGAGGCCACCTCTTTTCTTGATGTGCCTCCGGCCGCGACACCCAGGAGGGACGAGGGGACGACGAGGTCAAGGATATACAGAAGCGTTGTCTGAGAAGTAAATTTGCTCGCCCGAGACTCAAGCACCTGACCCATAGTGCCAAAACTCATCTCGATCACTGGATCGGCAAAGCCGAGGCATCGGGCATCCGAATGCTCAAGGATTTCGCCAAGACCCTCCGGACCCACAGAGACGGCATAGTCGCTTACTACGACTATCCCATCTCCACCGGCCCACTGGAGGGAACCAACAACAAGATCAAGATCCTACAAAGACAGGTATACGTATTTCGAGACAGGGACTTGTTCATGCTCAAGATCTATGCGCTCCACCAGACGAGGTACCATCTGACTGGATGAAAACCAAAAATGTGAGGTACGCGATTACGCGATGAACCAGATTTTCCTTTTTCGGCCAACCATCCAACTCCTTCTATTTCTGTTTTGAAAGTGTCTCTACCCAGGCTTGACTTCCTTGAGGATTCGTCTGAAGGTATATCACTTCCATCTTTTTGGGAGACACAATTCTGGCTTGGCCAAAACCGAAGCGACCCGCCCAGTGAGCGGTCTTGTTATCATGACTAATTACACCAACGAATTTCTCCGTTTTCCGGGGACTTTTGTAATAGCCATAAAAAAGCCGCCCCTGCTGCTTTTCCACAACATTTTCCGCAGCAAGTTTTTGAAAATCAGTTGAGTACTTGGTTTGAGTTGAATCATTGCCCTTCTTGATTAACAGGACTCCCTCGCCTTGAACCTTCCAGACGCCAACAAGATCTGGGATCTTTGATTGCGCCAAGGCAAAGGAAACCGGAAGTATCGACAAGAAAACAATGAACAGATACGCCAACTTCTTCATGAACATGTCTTATTCCTCCTCTTCTCCGGAATTATGCCGGCGGTCCTACCGTTTTTAGCTCGTGACACAGTGGAGAGGTGGAAGGAATACCTCCCCTCTCACCCAAAGAAGCGGCGCATGGAGTTTACACTACCCACGCAAAGCCGTCGTAATGTTGGTGAAAATGTCCCTACTGTACTGTTTCTGAGCGTACTTCACCCTCCGTCACTCAGTCAATCATTTTTGTCGCAGTGCTCGTCGTCTTAATGCGGCCCAGTAATGTCGAGCCGCATTTGAGCGATGGCATACGTTTAAGATTGGGTTTGATCGGAGGGCCGAGGGAGTGGTCCAACTTAGGGTGGGCTGTCCCGACTGAGTGGGCGTCGCGCAACCGCTATTGAGATGGCTTCATGGCTTGGCACGGCCTGCGCTGCTCGAATCGGTTTGCTCCTTGCCTTCCGTTGTGCCCGGAGTCGGGAGTCCTGCCAGATGGAATTGCGACAAGGCGGAGGACAGGATCTTCAGGTTTCGTCCGGCAAGGTCAAGCACGTGTCCGCCGCGCTGTCGGTCATCGGAAATGAAATGGAAATGGTATCCGGACACGTTTACCCCTCTCATGTACCGGGGGAAACGGAATCCGACAAGTGTGCCGTGGATGTCTGCCAGTTCGAATACGGCTTGCTCCTTGATGACCTCGTCGAGTGTACGATACGGCTTGGTCTGGCCGGCCACGCTCCGAACACGCAGCTTCTCGAACTTCCCATCGATCCGGATTGCAAACAGGCTCTCTTTTTCCGGCAGCTCCGAATCGAGATGGGCCTGAAGCGCTTCGAGGCTATCCGCTCGGCCCAGGATCGATTCCCGGTCGGGCTTGAAGAACACAACCACCGCAAAGGGAGTCTTGAGAGTGTCGGGCACCGGATGCACGGTCCCGTCCACCTTGACCTGAAAAAAGCGGCCGTCCAGGGCAATCATTTCTCCATCGAGGCCGTTGAAGGTTCCCAGGCCGAAATCCCCCTGTTTGGCCAGTTCCCCGAAGGTCGTATCTCCATCGAAAATCCCATGCTTGAGTGCGTCTATGGTGGAGACCTGAAAGATCGCATTCTGCGTCGTCTGCGCGCAGACAGGCAATTGACTGGCTGCAACCAGGACTAGTATCAGGAAAACTAGAGCCTTGCGTCTCATCTTATTTCCTTCTAAATCGGTGGGAACCGGGGATAGCTGGAGCCGGGGCATGGAGAATGTCAACCGATCGCATTGAAATTGCTCGCTATCGTTTTCGGGCAGCCTTCGCGGGTAGTCCGCACGTGACAAACCACAGGATGGCTTAGGGTGCCCGTTACTATAGGGGAGCGAGCCCTCGAGTGTCAAACCCCGAGTGTGTCACCACGGGCGTTTGTGGGGCTTGTAGGCGAAGGTGAGAGAAAGCCCGTCCGATGGTTGATTGCCCCCCACGAGTGGGCTTGACCGTACGGCTGAGCGTGTGGTACCCTCGGATGACTGCAGGAGACCAGACAATGAAAAAAATCACGATAAGCCTCATGGTTTGTGCTCTAATCCTGGGCTGTGGGGGCATCTCCTCTGGCGTTGCGTTCGCACAGATGTACGACTACGGCGACCAGCAACCGGCAAAGAGTGCTCCACCCTCATGTGACCAGGTTCCACCCCCAGGCTTTGGCCCTTATTTGATTGGCCCTCGTGGGAGGATTGTGCCGTTTCGCTATTACGGGCCGCGTTATGGTCAGTGGTCCAGGTATAATACCCTTTGGGGGCCGGATCCTCTTATCGCCAGCACGGGAGGGCTGTAGTCTCTCCCCGTCAATCTCACCGGAGACGAGGACAGGAACCCGCTCACGGAAGCCGGTTCTGCGCCCAAAAGGACGAGCGTTTGGGAGACCGCGGAACAATTACCGTGACAGCAATATTCGATGCAATCACCCAAGGGAGGCTGCCGTGAACAGACTTGATGACGAAGTCAAACAGCGGAATATAGACCGAGCTGGAGGATCTCCCGAGCAGGAGAAGGAATGGCAGCCACCTTGTTTGACGGTGTGGGAGGTGGTGGAGGATACTGGCGGACCCGCTCCGGCTACTATCAAGACCGGGAGCGGTGCCGACAGTTACGGCATGCGAGACGTCACCCCGTCACCCTAGCCTGAAGGGTCGCTGCATCGGTGGGCCGGCCTCTTCGTCCCTCGGTCCTGCCCGTTGAGGGTACGGCGAGGCAGGTTGCCAGGAAACGGGAAGCGTGGGCGGGAACCCAAAGTGCCTGCCTTTGAATTCTCCCGCGCACCCGAGAGGACAGGAAACAGGCTTGACTGATCTCTCTCCATGTTGCTGCCTTGGGGCTGAACCTTCTCTGTAATCCATCCACGATGGGGGGACTCTCCGTGTCTCACGCTAGAATACTTATGGTCGTCGTCGCTGCCGCGCTTCTCTATCTAGCCTCCCCATGGACGAATATGCCCCCGAAAGATGACTGGAGAGACAATCCCCAAGCCTTCCTATACGCGAACGTCAAGAGCCATGAGCATCAAAAGGCAGCTCTGCGCGTTGAGCAAGTGGGGGCAGAGGAGTCTTCCGCGCAGCATTTCCTTTATTCCGCACGAGCCGCGAAGGCTGCCGGGCACCACAAACCTTCCTGCCGCGGTATTTCAGTTACCCCTCAACCTACAACTTCGTGGTTAACAGACGCCTCAACAAGGCGAAAACACCGAGACGGTCCATATGTTGACGACGAACCCCGTTGCACTAAATCAAGCACTGTTTATGACCATCCATAGGTCATTCCCGCAAAAATTTAACACAAGAAACCGTCTGGCTTTTCGTCCGGGTTCACAGACCGGACAAGAGCCTGCGCGCCCTCTTCCGCTGCGTATGGCTATCACGGCGGTTTTCCGCCCCACTGGCACACAAGTAATTCTCAGGGACATTCGGCGCTCAACTCTATCACCGCTTTGCGAGCCACCTCGCGCACCCGCTTACTGCGATCCCGCGTCAGGCGCGTCACTGCTTCCAGTGCCGGTTTGTAACGAAGATGGGTTATCATGAATGCTCCCGCACGCCGAACCGATTCGTCCGGATCCTGAAATGATCGCATGATTTCTTGTGCCGCGCGTTCCCCCCGTACACAACCGAGAGCCGTGACAGCGGTCTTGCGCACCACCGGGTCATCGTGACCGAGCAAGCCCTTGAGCTTGGAGAAAACCTCTTCGCGCACCTGTTCGGGCAGGCTCTTTTGCCGGGCAATCGCGGCCACAGCGTGCGCTGCAGCATTCCAAACAAAAGGATCCGCGTGATCGAATTTGCTGATAAACGCGTCCACCGCCCGAGGGTCCTCTTTCTGTGCCAGAGCGTGAATTGTATCCGTCAAACTCGATTCATCCGGGCTTTCAAGATCCGCGAGGAGGGACTCCAGATCTCGGCTTGCTCGAGCACGAGTCTCTTCTAGCAACTCTTCCGGTCGAATATCCGATCCCCACTCCAGCTTGTGAGAAGGTATGAGAGCACAGTTGATCAGTTGATGGCAAACTATCAGGTCTTTGACTTGGTCCGAGACCAAAATAAACTTGGGATACCCGTTCACCGTGAAGAAATCGGATCCGTCCCAGTTGTTTTCGTCCACGACGATCCCATTGCGAAAGGACGAATACTGAACCTTTCCAGACTCTTCAACTTCATATAAGGGATATATTCCGGACTCTGGAGCTGCATCCCCTCCTTTTCCTTGTATTAATAGTTCCCACAGGGGAGGAATGATCGCTTCTTCTCTGTGCTTCCGGCTCAATCGTTTGATTCTCTCAACGGTGACGGGGCGTGCCTCAAAACCGGTGAAACCCGCGTGCCTGAAGAGAGACAATGTGCCGTCCGTAGCAATGCAGTCGCTGTACCACGTCCAAATAAAATCCCCAATCTTGCGAGACGGGAGGACAACGGCCAAATCCACGCGTGCGTGTCCGTAGGGAGGGAGAAGACGGCCCGTGGAGAGTCCCCCCACCTTCTCGCTCCATTCCGCGCGGCCGAATCGTCTATCCCACTCCGGCTTTCCGTAAACCTGGTGGGGCTTTTCGCTCGGTTTTCCTAGGCGATAGAAGCATCGTTTCATCGGTTTTGTCGCACTCTTCCGTTTCATTCCGATGTGTCCCTTTCCCTCTATTCACTCTCCAAGTCATTTTGGGGACATTGCTTTCGGTAAGCTCTTTCCACCCCCCATTGCAATCGCCCTTCCGTTCCTGTTCCAGTATACAGGCCCCAGGCTTCGAGTCAACGCTCCGGTCCGCCCCACCCACAAGCTTGGAGGGCATCACTTACGCTTGCGTCTCGGAGGTAACAGGTAACCTTTGTTGTCAACCCCGTACTTCTTTTCCATTTCTTGCAGTTTCCGCTCAATTCGATCCTGATGTGTTTCGGTGTTTTCGGCTGGCCATTGATCGGCAAACTCCTCCCATTCCCTATTCCAATCCCCGCCTCGTCCTTTTCCAGTGTGTAAGCCCCCATGTTTGAGTCGATGGTCGCCGGCTCGCAGTATCCGTATGAAATCTTCGACGTTCAAGCCACAGTCTGCAAAATACTTCGCAAGTTTTTTGACAAGCCGATGGTGACGTTCTAGCGCGTTCGGATCGATGAGTAATGGATCGCTCTCAAAAAATGTGTCGATCCATTGAAAAAACTCTTTCAGTATCTCCGCCGGCCAGCGGGAGACTTCCTCAAGGGTGGGCAGTTGCGGCACAATCAGGCCGCCATCGAGGGGATACCCTGTTAGACTCAGCCGCCCCTCTCTTCTCTCTCCTGCCGATAGCTCTGCGGTTTGCCCTCCTAGGCGTGAATCGCCGGCGGTGCCGAAATTCCGTTTCACGGATTCCAGCAGAGCAGCAGCGGGGCCGTCGACGTACTTCAGTGCATTGTCCACGTACGCGTCAACGTCTTCAGGGCGCACTTTGTCGCCGCCGTCCTGTTCCTCGTGTTGGCCGCGGTTTCGATCTCCCTTGTGGCTCCGGCTGAACTCGGGGTGCGTGGCGAACCACCAACGTCGTTGTTCGTCAGTTTCGATCATAATAAGCTCCTTTCTTTTGATAAAGAAGAAAGTTCTTCGCAAAGGGGTACTGCAATTCCCCCTCCACGCTGCGAACGTGAAGATCCAGATAGAATTCAACGAGGTCTTTTGCGCAGGAAGGAAGTTAGTGGTTCGGCAGGCCGTAGATCATGCCGACGTTGGCTCTTGGGTTTTGAGCTACCACGCAGTAGCTCTCGAAGGAGATGAGCCAGCGCTGGTACCGGCCCCGGATGAGAATTTCCCTGCACCCCGGGGAGTCGTTCGCATCCTCGCATATGCCACCGCATCGAAATTGCCAACAATGAGGACACTTGACCGCATGAACCGCTCGGAGGGTATGGGCAAGCTCTTGCCGACTTTGGAATGGAATCCGTCACATGAAATCCAGTCCCTCGATCTGTTGGCTCGATGGGGTGGGACGTAATGTCGAAGTCATGAATGATTCCATGCGCGAGGGGATGAGGGACAATCTGCCATTCTAGACTGATTGTCAAAAATTCTGTCTTATTGGTGGCGGCGTATGTTGCAAGAAACTCCTAGTTCATCCTGCAAACTAGCGAAGCAAAACGGAGCAGTTTGCCCAGAAAAGAGCCCTCCGCAATCTTCGCTCCCCAAGAAGTCAGCCATTTCTTTCGGCAACTGCTATGTCTCTCCCATCGAAACCTCCGCCCAGTCAGGCGAACAACGTGGAATTGGAATCTATTTGTGGGAGCCAGCGAACAGGCGGATAGGCAAGACTAACTTTCTTCGTCGGATCTACCATATTCTACCAGAATGGAACTGTGAGTCAACTGCTGAATAGAAAAGCTGAATACACACGGGCTTTCGGGTCGCCAAGCGAGGGAAAAGCGACGCAAGGGCTTAAAGCGTGACGACTTGCGGTAACGATTGGCACGAAATCGACACACTCCTTCCCCGAGACGAAAAATCCCGCTGCATGTCATTGCTAACACAGCGGGTTGATTGATCTTTTTTGGCTCCCCGAGTAGGACTCGAACCTACAACCTAGTGGTTAACAGATACGGGGTGACCCTATAAACAGTAATCATATCAACAAGGTCTCTCGTACCTCCCGTTGCCATGCACCACAACAAACCAGGACGTTACAGCACCGAATGGTACAAATTTGGTGCAAAACCTTTTCTTCAAGGGGTCGAGCCAACCTTCTTTAATAAATTCATCTAAGTTCCTCTAAGGAAGGTTGCGATGCTGCCCCCCGAATCCATTGTAAACCATAGTAGTTAAGCGGTTGCCAGACAAATCCCCTAAAAAATCGACCACAACTAAACACGATGAGACATCATCTGTACCTGTCCGTCCTCCAAAAGGTATGGAAGGACTATGGAAAGATTCTCGGCGCCTGGATGTCAACTGCCCCAACTTTCCTCTGGTGTTCGCCCACTCCCTCGTCAATCCTCCCAAGGTTGCCCCGAGATCCGTTCCTGATGGACACCATTTCAACACCAAGAAACACCGCCGACTGTTTAAAGCAAAGGCTACGCAGGAGCCAATATACTCATTGATATCAAAGTAGTATCGGTATCACTGGCCGCTTCCTATCCGAAATGAACCATATAGGTTAACATAGCCATCGTTTTCCTCTTCAGATGTTTTTTCACAGAATCCTCATTTGCTGTCATGCGACCTGGGACGAGTCTCTCTACTTTCCCTCCCGACGTGCAGTATTTGGATGCCCGATTCAAGAGGCTCAGGACTTGTTCAATGCGGCAAAGTCCCTACTTGCAAAATAAAATCTTTGGTGATAACCGTAATCTATCAGGAAAAGGATGGGGTCCTTTGAATATATGAAGTTCGCTTCAGAAGAGATTAGAATCTTGATCAATTGTGCACACAGCCTCACCTCCTGCGCTAATCGGTCTACCGACTTCCTGTGGGGTCCTTACTGATATGGGTTCGGGTAGTCAAAGAAATCAGCCGTGCCCGTGTGGAAGTGGCAAGAAGTTCAAGAAGTGCTGCATGCTTCGAAAACCCCGCCAGATAAGAATTGCGTTTCACCCCCATCAGTCCACTAGCCGGATCAGATTTAGGTTCTCATCCGATGGCGGGATGCAGCTTGAGGGCGAGAACGGTCCAATAGAAGTGGACGTATTCTCCGCTTACACAGGGTACAAGAGGGACCAAAGATTCAAAACCATTAGCCAGCTCCCCATGGATAATCGATTCAGAATCGAGCACCCAGACATTCACCTTTCAACCTATGATCACTTCCTTGTTGTAGACACTAACACAGTTACAATCGTTGGAGCGAGGGTGTCAGCCACGTGCGCAATGGCTGGCAAGAGCGAGATAGGTCCTTCAGATTCCGGCGTGGAGGTTGTTTTCCGCTTCATTCCTATCGAGTATTATGAATTCAGAAATCTGGGGGAAAAGCCGGAAGTCATTGCCTGGTGGTTTCTAATAAAAGGACTTCAACAAGACCCAGCTTTTTCAAAGGTAAAACGATTTGCCGTTATCGTTGATTCAGAGTTGGGTTCCATCGAAGATATTAACTACGGACGGAAACCCCTCTTCAAACGAGATTATCTACCATCTAACTGTAGGCTTCTGTATGCGTCCTCGGATGTTGGCAAGGAATATGGGTTGAACCAATTATTTTCAAAATGCGACAAGGAAGCAAGAAAGTTTGCCAATCATTTGAAAGACATGTACCTCGAGGCTGGTTTTCCTGGAGGCGAGGCAGGTTCCCCATTTTTTAGGTACTGGTCATTCAAGGGGGTACCGGGCAGAGCGTGGACTGATTCGGAACCGATCCGACTTGAATACGCTACGACGGTCAACCCAAACATCTTTCTCTGACTGCAACGATTGTGGAGATGTGGATACTGCATTGGGGGTAGACTGAGGCACGCTGGTCATCGCGAAAACGAATTGGTTTACATTTCCGTACATTTCCGCATTTCCGTACATTTCCGGGTACACCATACTCGATTCCTCTCGGAACTCTTTTTCGGGCCGGGCCCGTGCTTGCACAAAATTCTGCCAAGGCGTGCTTCCAGCGCGGCTCCGTTGACCGAGCCGAATGCCGTTTGGGCGGGAATGTTCCGGTATCCATCGTTTTCTCTCACTACTCACTCCGCGCAGGAACCTGCCTTTGCGCAACTTCCTTGCGCGTCCGATTCTCAACGGGGCGTATTCGTCTCTTGCACGTCGGGATCCTCCAGCGTGGTCCGACTTAGTGTGGGCTGTCCCGATTGAGTGGGCGTCGCTCGTGCCGCCCTTCGGTATCCTGGACATGTCCGAGCCCAGGACGTCCCGTGACGCGCGCGTCTCCTGGCACCGAACTCCGTCTCGGTCGGAACCTAGAACGGCAAAGCCGAACCCGAAGGCTCGGCCATGCTTGCGAACTCCTTTGATTGAGTCGTCTGGACCGGAGCCCTAATCCGGGCCACGTTCCTTGTCAAGAAAAAGGCGGTTGCACGATGCGGTGAATACAAAACCGGATGCATCACAACCCACTACTCAACGGCGGAACTTGAGAATCTGATCGAGGCGGCGAACAGGGCGTGTCAGCAAGGGGGACACAAAATGGCCACAACGGTTTTGCTGAGAAAGAAAAACCCGCTGCGGCTTGTTTCCAACGGTGCGGGTTGATTGCTTTTTCTTGGCTCCCCGAGTAGGACTCGAACCTACAACCTAGTGGTTAACAGCCACCCGCTCTGCCGATTGAGCTATCGGGGAACAATCGGGCGTGATTTCGGGAGCTCGGCTTGTTCGCCCCCTGTGTAAACTTAAATACTGTACTAGCCAGGGCATCTTGTCAAGGTTATCGAAGGGTGACAGCTTCAAGATATCAGAATATTTGTCAAAAGATACACTATATCCCACACGGTCAGCTCAGTCCCCTGAGGCTGACACCCATTTCCGGAGCGCGGGCAGCTCGCTCAGTTCCCATTCGTCGGATATCCGTAGTTTCAGGAAGTGTTCAAAGAGTTTGTCGACGATCTCGATCCCCTCTTCCACAAGGTACGCCTTTTCGAGGAATCGGGCTTCAGGCCCTTCGTCGTCGCCCTCCTCTCCCGAGGGGAGCATGGGCGGCGTTCTGAACGAACCGTACGAGAACCACGTCCCCTTGAGCAGCATGGTGAAATCGTTCTCGGCTGCACGGACGCGTATCCGGGCCTCTTCGATCTTCTTGCCCTCTTTGAGCGCGGCGAGCCCTTCCCGGAGCTCCGACTGCTGTCCCTTGATTGCAACGGTCTGCGGCGTGTCCTCGTCGGACAGGTCCAGCGTCATCCTGTCGAGGAATTCTACCTCGACAACTGCTCCGCCGGTCAATTCCACGCGCCCCCCGGTCCGCTCGGACTTGAACCAGAGCCACGTGAGGAATTCACGTCCGAGAAATGCTTTTTCCCTCAAGATATCAATGAAATCCATTTGGTTGGGTCCTTGGAAATTCGATTAGAAGCCTTTGGGCTGGGCCGGCCGAGCCGCGCCTTCGCTCACCGCGCCATGGAGCAGGGCTTCAGCTCTTGGAGGCGCCGCTTCTCTGCTTTGTCTTCCAGGATTTCTTCCGCGTTCAGGTATGGGATGAGCGGAATGAGCGACAGGCCGAAGCTCTTCTTGAAGTGCTCTTCCATGCGTTCTCTGGCCTTGATACTCAGGGTCCCGAAGTAGAGCATTCCCTCCGATGTGTTCCAGATGACGTCAAAGACCTGTATGGACGGAAAGACGCCCTTCCTGAGCGTTTCCTTCAGCCGGTCCTTCAATTCTCGGCCCTGTGCTGCCGACAAGCGGCGCTGCCCGGTCTGTTGGAGGAGCTTCAGGCTCTCCTGCTTGAAGTGGATCTCCAGGATCCGGGGAGGTACCCTCACCGTGTCCACCCGTAGGGCAAAGGCTGCGTAATTGGCCCGCGCGAACGCCGCGCCCTCAAAGCTGAAATCCGTGAAGTCATCAAGGGAAGTCCATCCCATCCCAACGATATCCGCGCCCGACTCGACTTCCTTGAATGATCCTCTTTTCAGGCCGTCTTCCACCGCTTCCCAGAACGGACCGTCGATCTCGCCTCGCACCCGATATCTGATCATGGAAACCGTCCGTGATCCAAATCCCATCTCGTCAGTCCCTTGCGTTCATGATTTTGACCATCGCGCCGTGGCCCTGATAGCCGTGACGAACAGCCAGAATAATCAAAAAAAATCCCCATGGCAAGCCGTCCCTCCCTGCCGCCTTGACGGATGCGATCCGGCATGAAAAAGTCAGATCATGAGCCTTTCTTGGGCTTCAGTCACTCTCCGGGAGGTAGCGTCATGTCCGTTGTGAAGATCATCGAACTGGTTGGTGAGTCACCCATTGGGTGGGAAGACGCAATGAAGCAAGTAATTAAGGAAGCTCAGTTGACCCTTCGCGGTATCACCCGGATCGGCGTGATCGAGCAAGACGGGCGGATGATCAATGACCGGATCGATGTCTGGCGTGTCCGGGCCCAGGTTTCATTCAGGATTGAGAGGCTCACGGCGGAGTAGGCCCGGAAATTTGAACCGTAGAGGTACGAAGGCTCAGTGATCAGACAGTTGATCTCTTCTCTTCTCCGTGGCTCTGTGACTCTGTGCTTAGAACGTCTTTCTTCCGTCCCAGGGAAAGCGGTCGAGGAATGCGTGAGTCTCACGGATCAGGTGCTTTTCCCTCCCGAAGTGGAAATGGTCCGCGCCGGGGAAGGTCACGCTCATTTTCGGTTCGGGCACCACGTTCACGAGATCCGCGAATTTCTTCTCCGAACAGACGAAATCACGGTCACCGGCCATCAGGAGTATGGGCCGGTGTTCATTTTTGAGGAAGCCAAAGTCGTACTCGTCCACCGGAGGAGAGACGCCGATCAGACGCCCCGGTCGAGAGTCGAGCGCAGCCGCCTTGAAGGCGACCCAGCAGCCGAAGGAGTAGCCCGCAAGGATCACGCGTTCCGAGTCGACCCGGTCGACGTCCAGCAGATAGTCGAGCGCGGCTCGCACGTCGTCGACTTCGGCATTCCCTTCGCCGTACGTTCCCTGACTCCTTCCCGTGCCTCTGAAATTGAACCTGAGGCAGATTATTTGCCGCTGAAGGAGTCCCTGGGCGAGCGCCGCGGTCACATTGTTCGTCATATTGCCGCCGAAGAGCGGGTGGGGGTGGCAAATTACCGCGGCCGCGAGCCCTTCGTTCGCTGCCGAGGGCACTTCCAGGATCCCCTCCAGCATCAGTTTCCCGCAGGGGAACGAGACGTGTTCTTGGGTCATTTTGGATGAATCCTCTTCTGTGTGCGTTTCCGTTTCAGCCCTCCAACTCCTCGATCCTTTTCAAGCCCAGTCTGATCGGCCTCACGATCAAGACCGCGGCAACCGCGAGGGCCCCGGCGAAACAGGCCACAATCACCAGGTAGTCGAGCGTCCTGAGCGCGTGCCCAAGGTATTGCGCCTTCACCACAACCCGGTACAGCGGATAGGCTTCGAGCAGCACTACTGCAGCTACGGCCAGGCCTCCGTAGATCATGGTCAGCAGCGCGCCGAATCCCGTGAAGAGCCGGTTGGAGTCTACCTCCTTGAAGTCCGCGTGCAGGACCCCCATGCCGATGGAAAGTGACGTGATCCCCAGGGTGAGCAGCCCCACGGTGATTGTGGATACCACCCGCATGAACGTGCCCAACCCAAGCAAATAATTCGTCGCCATCACGAGTAAAAGCCCCAGAAGCAGCATGGGAACGAGATAGAAGACGAATTTCACCCACAGCACCCGGGTCAATTTGACCGGCGCCCCCTTGAGTATCCAAAAGGCCCTACCTTCCGAAGAAACCGCGGGAAAGATGAAGCGAACTCCCAGCGACGCGAGGACGAACCCCGCCAGGCCGATGTTCAAGAACGCGACGATGTTCTTGAGAAAAAAGCTGGCCGACTGCGAATCGAGTGACGGCAACGCCTTGAAATTATAGAGATACACAATTATCAACGCGGTCAACAGAAGCAACTGGCTAATTCGCCCGGAATCCCGGGCCATCAGCAGCGTCTCCTTGAGTACCAGCCGGGCTGTGGGGCCGTCAAAAAGTCGAAGGAGCGCCTTTTCCAGCAGGGCGGTGAAACGACTCCGGGAAAGACGGGCGCCCCGCGATTCGAGAGCTTTGGAGTAGCCCGCGAAATGGGCTGCCTCGTGATAGTGCCCCACGAGACGAAACGAGACAACCGCTGTCGAAACGAGAAGCGCGAGATAGAACAGCCTGTCATGTAATCCGTGGCCGGTAATGTACGGCCTGAGCATTTCCACGATCCACGTCGTGGGCAGCAGGGGAGATGAAGGCTCGGACATCAGGGAAAGGTAATCCATCACCGACGCGAAGCCCTCCGGATTGAGGAACTCTTCGGGCCGCATCATCCGAAAGAGGAGATAGACGGATATGAAAATCAGAATGGCAAACAAGATAAAGAGATCTCTGAGGCGCCGAATGGGAAAGGTCTTCACGAGAATCTGGACCACGAATACGCCCAGAGCCGTCGTCATGACCAGCAGGCATGCGAACCCAATGACGCTCAGGGGATAGAACGTCCACCCCGCGGAAAAGACCCGACCGTACGCAAGGAAAACAGGCAACCCGAAGACCAGAACCATCCACGCGGAATCAACCAGCGTTTCGACGAAACGAGCCGCGTACACCGAGTGGGCGGGAACCGGCCCGGAAATGATAAGCTCTAGATCCTCGGACAGAAAGAAGGTCGAAAAGGTCGTCACCACGTTACTGATGATGACCACGAACGCGAAGGTGACAAGAATCATGGAAAGGAGCTTCACCGCGGCCACGGAACCGAAAAGCTCCTCCGCGGAGAAGTACGTCAGGGCCCGAACGAAGATGACATAGATCACTGCCCAGAGCGCGACTACCAGGGCGATAATGAAAGGCAGGCGCAAACGCTCTTTTCCCGGATCCTTGACCCGGTTGCGCATCTGCTTCCAGCGGGGGCTTAAGAGGAGCAACAGGTCCATGCTTGCGGAGTCCTCCTACGCGGTCAGCTCCTGCTCCTCAGCCTCTTCCCTTGCCTTACGCCGCTTCTCTATGATCGACAGTACTTGAATGCTCCCCTCAAAGAGCACCAGGAGCGGCCCCGCCATGACAATCTGGGAAAACACGTCCGGCGGTGTGAGCATCGCTCCGACAACAAAGGCGAGAACAATGAAGTAACGCCGTCCCTTCTTCAAGAAAGCCGAATCGACCACCCCCAGAAGTCCCAGGAAGACAATGATGATCGGCGTCTCAAATATCGCGCCGAATGCAAGCATAAGCTTCATGATCAGCGAGATGAACGGGCCGATATCGATCATGGGCTTGAGATCGGCCTGTTGAAAGCCCAGGAAGAAACCGAAGACAACGGGAAAAACTACAAAATAGGCAAATGTGGAACCGATGTAGAAGAGCGCCGTTGCAATGACCACAAAGGGAAGCGCCGTTGTTCGCTCTTTCTTGTAGAGGCCCGGCGCGATGAATTTCCAGATCTGGTAGAGCACAAAGGGCAGGACCAGGAGGATGCCTGCAACCATGGAGACTTTGACCCACACGAAGAAGGGGTCGGGAAGTTTGGTGAAAACTAGGGTAGTGCCTGCGGGAAGCAGTTTTCTAAGAGGCTCGGTCGCGAAATTCATGATATAGTAGGCAAACCCGAGGCACACGAAGAATCCCAGGATGATTGCGAGCGCGGACCAGAGCAACCTCTTGCGCAGTTCCTCCATGTGACCCAGGAAGGACATCCGAGCTTCACCTTCCGTCACGGCGCGCTCCCTTCAGTGTGTTTCTTCTCCTCGCTGCTCTTCTCCTCGCCGCCCTCTTCAAGCTCCCGCGCGTCTTTCTCCTTCTCGGCGTCTTCCCCTGACGCCTGTTCCAGCAAATCCGCGTAGAAGTCGGGCCCCGTCTTCTCCTCTGTCGGAGGCACGAGGTCCTCATCAGTGATCGAGTCGTCGTCCGGCTCGTCGGCCGGGGAATGAGTGGAAGCATGGTCCGTTTCCGGAAGCGATGAGATCGAGTCCAGGTTTATCTGCTCTCTAATGTCCCAGGTCAGCTTTTGGATCTCCCGGTACAACTTGCCCGCCACGCGCGCGGCTTCCACCAACTGGCGAGGGCCCAGGATGATAAGGGCCACAACCAGGATGATACCGATTTCCCACATCGATATTCCGAACACCTGGGTCTTCTCCTGTCTATGGTCTCGGTGTCAGGTATACCACATCTTGCCTAGAAGGCACCGGCCCACTCAATTCTCCGTCAGAGTTCACCTTCGGTGGAGACCACCTTGTCGAAATAAAATATGTCCATGAAATAGGGACCGGCTCCCCAGGATTCCATCAAAAGGTAGACGCTTCCAATCAATGCGTCGAGCCGGCTGTCCGCAGAGCTGAAATGCGTTTCAGCATCTGAAAGATTGGCTCCCCAATCCAGGGCTCGAGACCGCAAACAAATCTTGACTTCGAATCCTTGTCCGGCCTTCATCAAGATCACTTGCCCGCAGTGGTTTTTCTCGGACTTTGAATCGGGGTGTTTTATGTCATAGAGTTCCACATCTCTGCCTCGCACCGTTCGAATAAGTTCGATTCGGGACATCTCCCGATCGAAGAGCCTCTCGGACTCGTTGTAGCATACAGCGCACAGCTGCGCGTCCTCTCTCGGATAGGCGGCCTGGCGCTCTCCGCAGATTATGCACTGAGACTGAGAAGAGGATGAGTTTGCCATGTCAGTTCCTCAGAGGTTATCGAGTTCCGAGAGCGTGTCGCACCACGCGCTCACGCCGACATCTCCCGTGACGCACCTGATGTGGGTCCCACACCTGCCCTTTGCCGGTGGACCGGCCCCGTGAGTACGGTCGCCCGGCAAAGTCCACCCCTTGCCAACTTTCACCGCACTCGTCGGGAAAAGGCTTTGCTTTGGCGGAGACTGTAACTATAATCGCTATCGCTCACCTTCCCGCTCCGTCTGCGGCCTCCTCCGCCCGGAATGTCGGTGGAGGCCGTCGCGACTCTCCGAGCTTATCGGAAGGCCCATGAGCACTCCGGGACGCCCGCTGTATGATACCACCGAGCGCGAACCTTGAAAAGGAGAACAAGTCCCATGGAGCAAAGAAAGATAACTGCTTTCCTCATATTGGTTTTCGTACCGATCCTCGCGGTGACCGCGGTCGCAAGCCCGAAGATTGTCTTCGATACGGAAAAAATGGACCAGGGAAAGGTGCTCTACGGGAAACAGGTCGCCAGCACGTTCCATTTCACCAATGCCGGCGATCAGAAGCTCATTATAGAAAAAGTGCGAACCTCCTGCGGCTGCACCCAGGCATTCATCAATACCAAAGAAATCCCGCCCAAGACAAAAGGCGTGATTCGAGCCATTTTCGACACTCAAGGTCAGCGAGCAGGGACCAAGAAATCGACGATCTTCGTTCATTCCAACGATCCGGATCGGCCTATCGTAAAGCTGAACTTGTTGACCCAGGTCATCCGGGAACTCTCCCTTGACAGGCCGCTTCTGGTCAGGAAACTGCCGAGTTTCGTGGATAGCATGACGTTTCCGGTGCGGATTTCGAACGCTTCAAAATCCAAAGTTGTTTTGACCGGGATCGATATGAAGGGATCGAGCGTCACTGCAGTGCTCAAGCCGCAAGAGATAGAAGTTCCACCCGGAGCGACCGTGCCGTTCACGATCGTGCTTAATCTAAAGAAGGAGCCCGGTCGATACATCTACGCAGGCGTAGTATTGCTCAAGACCGACCACCGGTTAGAAAAGATGATTCGCTTGAGATACTTCATCCAGGTGGGGCAACGCAGCAGCTTGCCGGACGCCAAGAGAGGAACGTTCACGACGGTCCCCACACATTGACGGAGCTGATCACCCGCGTGCACGCAGTGCACCGGCTCCCATGCTACGCGCTTCCGGGCACCTGCCTCGAATCCCAGGCGCGGGACCTTCATAGCGCCTTGTGCCTTTTCATGCTTGGAAGCTGGCATCACGCGGTGTCAGGGACTCGACCAGGAGCGAGAGCTTTCCGGAACATCCACATCCGCGGTTATCCCGTAGGAATTCCTCACTTGTACCGAGGGCTCCGAGAATTGAGCGCCTTCAGGTTCGGTCCGCTGAGATCCGGACCGGAAGCTGCGTATGAAGCGAAGCGCTTGATCAAGACCGTACTTCCAGAGCACGACCATGAACGCGCTCGTGGCGGCAACCGCGAGCAAACCCAGCACCATGAGAATATAGCCGGTCCACCGCGCTCCCAGGCTGCCGTCGGAGACGGGAAAAGCGAGCAGAATCAGCAGAAAGAATGTCCAGGGCAGCCGATTGAGGCTCCCGAGAAAGGTCTGAACGCAGTCCAAGGACTTGAGAATAATTTTCAGCAGTCCCCACAAAATCCCTGCGCCGAATAGAATGAAGACGAGCAGGCGGGCTGCAAAGACTGCCGCAGAGGATACTTCGAGCCCGCTGAAGAGGAAGTCGAGCTGAAAGAAGTTCTGAAGGTGCGTCAAACTATCCCAGGACAGATACATGAAGATTCTCCGTCAAACTGGAGCGTTCAGTCTGTGGCTCAGTAGCTCGACATTCGTTGAACTACCTTGGCCAACTGAGCGGTATGTTGAAGGTATTTATGCATATTATGGGCCGGGGATCAAGAAAAAAGCGGAGTGGCCGCCCACCCGAACCCGCAAGTCGTATCGTAACGGTCAACAAGGTGGGCGCCAGACCCCGCTGTAATTCAAGGCCATTGACAAAAGGTGCTCAACTCTTTAGATTTGGCGCGGAAGATCCTCACAGCGGCAGGAATGTGATGGGACTTGTCCGTCTTACATCGCCCGAACCGCGGCGGAAGGGACCGACCTCTCAAAGAACGGTGGGCCTACTCGCAGTATTGGCCCTTTGCACTGCACTGTCATCGTGCAGCAGCTGGCAGTCTTCCGACATAGACCGGGCCAACGACCTCGTGAAGAACGGTGAAGCGGAGGCCGCTGTAAAGCTGCTCGATAAGGTCCTCAAAAAGCATCCGAAAAACGTCAAGGCCCTGATCGCGCGGGGACGAGCCCGAGAACGGCTGGAAGAGTACGGTCGGGCCTTTGAGGATTACTCGCGTGCCGTAGAAATCAACCCGGCCGCAGCGGACGCATGGGAAGCGAGAGGCAGTCTGCTGGGAAGGCGCCGCGACTATAAAAGGGCTCTGAGCGATCTGGAAAGGGCCGCGAAACTCAAGGGCAATCCTGCCTCGATTCTCGCCTCGATGGGTTTGATTAACTTCTGCAGAGGCTCGCTCAACGAGGCCCAGTGCTGCTTCGATAGGTGTATTAAGGCGGACTGCAAGGAGCCAAGCGGTTATTTCGGTCGCGCTGCCGTCTGCCTGGAGAAGGGCCAATACAAAGAAGCTATCCAAGAAATGGACAAGCTTTTGAAGTTCCAGCCGAAAAACGCGGACGCGTTCCTGCGCCGAGGATTCGCGTTCCTGCGGAACTCGGAGCCGGCCAGGGCTGTAGCCGATTTCAACCGCGCGCTCGCGCTCGATCCCGAAATGGTATCCATTTACTGGTATCGGGCGGATGCGTATCGGGCTCTGGGAGAGCTTGAGAAGGCCGTCAAGGACTATGACCGGGCGGCCGAGGTACGTCCAAACGATTCGATACTCTTCCTCAATCAGGGGATCATCTACATGATGATGGGCAAGTACCCGCAGGCCCTGGACAAACTGAGCCGGTCCATCGTGCTCGATCCTGACAATCCTCTCCCCTACATGAACAGGGCTCGACTCTACCTGCGCACCGGCAACATACTCGCGTCGCTGCGAGACCTCAACCGGGCTTACGATCTCAATCGGGACAATCCATGGATCCTCGTAAAGCGGGCGTACATATTCAAGGTCGTCGGGCGTGGAGACCGAGCCCTGATAGACCTGAACAAGGCCGTGAAAATTGATCCGGATAATCCTGAAGCCTGGCTCCTCAGAGGAAGCCTCTATTTCAACGAAAAGCAGCTCGACCGGGCCATCTCCGACCTCACCAGGGCCATCCGACTGAGTCCCGATAATCCTGAGGGATACCGGCTTCTTGCGGAGGCGATGCTCAGAAAGGGGGACACCGCGGAGGCCATGAAACAGGTGGAATTAGCACTCAAGAAAGACTCAACGTACGCAGACGCGTACATCACCATGGGAGACATCCACAAAGCCGATTCCCATGTGGACCGGGCGGTGGAAGCTTACTCAAGGGCGCTGAATATCGATCCGAAGCATTTCGGCGCGCTGCTAAGCAGAGCCAAGCTCTACATGGAAATAAACAAATACGACCTCGCTGTGAAGGACCTCACCCAGGCTGCCAAGACCAACCCGTACAGCGGGGAAGTCTATCTTCTTCGGGCGCGGTGTAACGAGCTGCTGGGGGCAAAAGAGAAGGCAGAGGCCGATATGTGGAAGGCCCGGGTCTTTGCCCACCGAAGGTAGTTGATACCGCGAACGGCGCGGTTCTGACCGTCCGCGGCCTATCGCGTGCCGCCATGCTTCAGCAGCAGGATTGCCACCCCTTCCCGGCCGTTTTCTCTAGCCAAAGCAAGCGCTGTCCTGCCGGAGTTGTCTTTCGCGTTGATCTCTGCCCCTTTGGCCACGAGGAGCTGGACGACAGGCAGGTGCCCGCGCTCCGCGGCCACCATGAGCGGCGTTTTCCCTTCGGGAGACCTCGCGTTCATATCCACTCCCGCATCGATAAGCTGTTGCGCGGTCTGCAGGTCCCCTGACCGGCAGGCCTCCACCAGAGCTATCGCTCGGGCGTCCCCGAAAAGCGCCACGTAGCCTACGGTTCCCAATGTTACCGTCCACAGGGCCAAATATGCGGCCTTCACCGGCAGGGGAAACTTCGTGGTCTTCCAGAGGCCGTACATCCCGATGGGGAACGTGGGAAGGAACATGAGCACAACCACGAGAATTCGATTTTCGTACCAGGGCATTCGGCCCGCTGTGACCATTCCGCCCTGCGCGGTCTCGTTCTCGGCTTCGGGAAGTTCGTCCGACATGTGGGGCGACATGGTGATAGCGGCGGTGATTTTCTTCGTGACCAACTGCCACATGAAGGGAATGAGGACGAGCATCGCCAGGGGCCAGAGAGGTCCGAGGATTGCCAGCGAGTTGAAGAGCGCGTGCAACCCGATGGCCGACAACAGTCCCATCAACACGAGCGGCGTACGCTTGTCTCGGTCGAGGAACTTGGCAACTCCGAGCGCGTATCCCCACATGATGGAAAAGGCAGCGTGCCCCGGCACCGACAGAAATGCCCGAATAATGGTTACCGTGGCCAATGAACCGGCAGTTTTCTCATATTCGTGGTAGAGGTAGAATGCGTTCTCGATCGAAGCGAACCCCAAGGCCGCCGCGCACGCGTACACTACTCCATCCATGGGTTCGTCGAACTCGCGATGAGGGTAGACGAACAGCCTCACCACAAGAAATTTGGCGCACTCTTCAATGATGGGCGCCACCGCGACCGAGTCGATCAAGTGATGGAACCGGAGGATCGATTCAACGACTGCGGGAGGGATTATCGCGATGATCCCCAGGAGAAAGCAATTCCGGACCATGTGGAGCGGCTCTGGTTCCAGCGTGTCTTTCTTGTAGAAGTACCAGAGCCAAAACAAACCGGGGGCGAATGCCAGCACCGCGATCCCCAGAAGTAAATGCCAATTGGTCATCGCTTCCTCGCCCCCGTGCCACCGGGGTCGTAAGCCCGGTTCGTGCCATGTCCCACAAGATCCCGTGAGACTCCGGTCCCGAAAGAAACGGAGCGAATCGCTGAGTCTTTTCCTTCGTACGTCCTTAGTATCAGATTTCCGGGCTCAAGTGTGCACCAGGCTGTCATCCTCTTCCTGAAGGGAGATCAAGGCCGACATCGTCACGCGGCATTTCCTACCTCAGAAAGTGGAATGGTGCCACATGTTCGATTCCTGTCAGTGATATTGACCAATTATACGTGTCTGTGATACCATGAATACCGTCGAGCTTGCACGTGCAGTGCGAAAGCGCGGCGTTGCTGATCGAGTGTCGAACACCTCCAAGGAGTGTGCCATGAAACGTCTTCTCATTCCCGTCCTGACATCGATGTTTATCATCGTCCTGGCCGGTGTCGGCTGTGCCGCGGAGATCTTCTGGAATCCCGATGAAACGTACGACGCGACGATCACTGAGAAAGATTTTCCCTTACAGCGCAATTTCACCAATCCGACAAAGTCTTTCCAGGAGTTGGACATCTACTACACCCCCTCTCAAGTGACCACGGAGGAGGAAGAAGAGGAGGCACCGAGTGTGAGGAGGCCCGCGCGAAGGCGGGAAGCGGTCGATCAGCCGCCCGCGGAAATGGTGCCTCGCAGATCTCGGTCTCGAACGAGACCCGCTCTGACCACTGAGCCAAGGCCTATCGAGAAACCCAAGCCGACCGCGACCAAGAAGCCCGAGAAACCGCAGACGACGATTGAAACCAAGAAGCCTGGAGCCGGTCTGCCCGAATTAAAGGGCAAGAAATCGATGAAGTGGGGGCAGGTCGAAGTAAAGCCCGCTGAGCCCAAGACCAGGGCTCCCCTCCAATGGGGCCAGAACAACAAGTAGGGGGATGGGGAAGACCAGATTGCGGTTGGTACCGGCTCTGGCCCTGGCTGACGGACGAACGGCTGATCGAAAAATCGGGTGAATTTTGCGCGTAAATCAGACACCGCGCTCCTGATGGAGATCGTTTTGCCTGTCCGGTGATACCCGTCTCCAAGCACTCCAAGGCACAATCCCGCGGCACGCAGGACATGAGAGTCCCCCCCTGTGCCGTCAGGTCAAAAAGATACCGCGGGCTCCCCCCGTACGGTAATAGGGGATGGTTTTAGAGCCGTGCGATAGAATCGGCGGCTATTCCCGTCGCTCCCCCAGTTGGATGCTCGTATCCTTTTGCAGCCTCATCAAGGCGACCTCAATATTGTAATCACGGATATTCAGGCCCTTTGAGACCGCCACGATCTCGCCGTCCTCCACACCGATCTCCATGGCCATGATTTCTTTGGCTTGCTGCAACCCGGCCAGATTAACGGGGAATCCGGACCAGAGATTCCATGATCTGAAATAGACGATCCAGTGCAGCTTGTCGTCCATGATCCGGGTGTCCACGAGTCTCATACAGGGGGAAGATCCATCCTCATCGTCGTAGAAAAAGACGTCCTCCGGTCGGCCCACTTCCATGCACATCCGGTTTGTGCGGCCTCCGTGCTTCCGGTAGTAGTCGATGACGTATTGCCATGCAACCTGGAGGCGTTCACCATACGTGTAATGCTCATGGGGAGCCTTCTCGGATGACAGGAGATAGGGCATGTATTCGGCGAGGTACTGCTCGTCGGCAACCGGCGGTAGATTGAGATGCTCGGGAATCTGTGGCAAAAGGGGGCGTACGCCGGGTTGTCTAATATGCACCATGGCCATATCGAATTCAATTCGGTCCGCCCCGGGGTTGGAACCGGTGTCCACGGTGTAGCGCCGGGCCGCACCGTCCGGTTTACGTGATTCGGCGATGAGCGTGTAAAGGCATTGGAACCACGCGTCGGGTATGGTCGTTGCTTCAATGAAGATCGGTTTCATGGCGCTTCTCCCGGAATTGATGCGTGTGAGTGAAGACCGCGGTCAGACCCGGAACGGAGCAGGATCGCGCGTTGGATGCGAATAGCCTTGCCGTACTGTTTGTCTCTCTCATCCGACTCGGCCGATTTCACCGGAGGATCATATCCGGGCCGACGGTTTTGTCAAATCCTTTATGGTGGTCTCCCTAAGTATAAGAGTTCTCGGTCATTATCGAGGTTCCCGGGTGAGTCCACGTACCGGAGTCAGTCGCCCGGGTGCTACCCCGAGCGGAATCGCAGGGAGCAAGACGTCCTGACTCCTGCGCACGGCTTTGATCGACTTCCATTGCAGACGGACCGTTTTTGCCGCTACCGAGAGAATCGTATTGAAGGATGACCGACGCGGTGGTAACAGATTGTGGCGTTTCCCCCTGCCGAAGGGCAGTGGGGGCAGGACGAACCCAGAGCAGGTGCTGACAAAGGATTGGAGGGAATGGACGACGATTGGACCGAGATAAGACCGCCACTGCGGCCAAAAGACTTCGTGCACAGGATTCTTGATGTGCTCCACAGGTATTTCGTCGAGCCCCTTGTTTCCTCCAAGAATCCGCCTTGGTTTGATGCCCGGGGAGCAGCGGTGGGCCTGGCGGTGGGTTTCGGCGTCCCCGTGGGGGGGCAGGTGATTTGTCTGGGCCTCCTCCGGTTGGTTTTTCGCTTCAACTCGATGATAGCTTTTGCTTTCACCTGGGTGACCAATCCCTTCAGTTTCGTGCCGATGTATTACGGGTATTATTATTTCGGGTCCCTGCTGGTCGGAAACGCGTCCGTGATGAGTGAGGAAGCATTTCGGCAGCTCATTTCACCTGTTTTTGAGCAGGGTTATTTCTGGGACTCATTGTATTCCTTCGTGCTCCTCGGCTGGGAATTCCTCAAGCGCTGGTTGGTGACGGCTTCTATTGTCGCTCCTCTCAGCGCCCTGATCGGGTATGTGGTCTGCTATCACGTTCAGCGGATTCGACACAAGCGCAAGGCCGAAAAGATGGGAGTCTCTTACGAGATCCTCCTGAGAGAATTCGAGGAGCGCCTTACCCGTGGCGCGTCGCCCGAAGGGCCATCGTCGTAGGCTGTCGGAGACTTGCCGGGTCCACGGCGGACAAGTCTGTAGCAGGGCGCCGTCGGCCATTGACTCACACTCCGGGGCCGTTGTATTTTAAAAGAAGTGCTGATCGCTCTCGGCTGAACGAGGTGACGAAAGTCTGTAAGCTGTCGTCGTAGCGGAGACGGGGTAATCATGAACGGAAAACCTGTCTCGGCTCATTCCGTTTTGTGGCTCCATGGGTCTATGGAGCCGGGGAACGCGAAACCGCGAACCTCACTGCGGGAGGCTGTTTCTTGTGAGAAGAAACCTCCCGCGGGCTTTATGACGAGGGGAAAAACAAGACCTTCGTGGGAGATCGCGGATTCGTTCGCTGCTCCATCGTTGCAAGCGGGTCGTCTAGGTCTCTTTGATCTACCGAAGTTGGTCCGCCGTACGACCCTCATGAGCCTCATCGCCGATTACGGCATTCCACTGAAAAATCTGCCGAGCATCCGAACGTCATCGACCGTGTGCCCTGTAAATCGGCCCCCGGGCTCGTGACGGCTGCAAAGCGTCCCGGCAGGACGCGGAGGACTCCGCGTGAAGAGCGATCAGCTGTACGAGTCGCCAGTGGAGATATCCATCCGGGTTTCAATAAGTCGAGGCCCCTTGGCGGCGTTCGGTTGCGCGGATACCGCTGAGTGTGGAAACAACTCTCCTCTCGGGGGGCAATGGAGGCCGCAATGCAGCATGCTAGACTAGGATTGACAGCCAAAACGATGATCGGAAGTCTCCTGCCGATCACCCTGACGCTCGGTCTCGCCGCTTTTGGCTTGAGCGGCTTGCAGACTCTCCTGGATTTTTCCGGCTTCGTTGACAGGAGGCACGGCCTGGTCGATAAAGCCGGATCGATCGAGAGAACGGTCCTTCAAGCCGCAGTGGATTTGCACATATACGTCATTACCGGAGGAGAGCAACTTCTCAGTGCGGCCCGGCAGGCCCATAGGACTGCTTCAGCCGAATTGACAGAGTTGAAGAAGCAGGTAGCTGATCAGTCGGAAGCGGATCTCATCGGTCAGGCGGAGCAGGACCTTGAAGCCTGGTGGAAAAACCATGCTTCGGTTCTCATCGAGTTGCCAAAGCAGATGAGCGAATCAGGAAAGCTCGGTGATCTCCGCAGCCGGGTATTGCAGCAGGAAGGCCGAAGACTTTTCGATCAGTTCAGCGCGAAAATGTCGGAATTCACGGCCGCTGAGAAACGACGAATCACGGAAAAGCGGAAGAGCGCGATTGACTGGACCGGCTCCGTTCGGCTCGTGATGATCCTGCTGGCGATAGCGGTAGTTGCAGCCTCATTTATAAAGAACTACGTGATGGGCGGCAGCACGCGTAGATCGCTCATCGAGGCTGTCAGCCTCGCCGAAGCCATCAGTAGAGGGGACCTCACCCACCGAGTCAAAACGGGAAGAAAACGGGACGAAGTCGGACGCCTCGGTATTGCGTTGAACAACATGGCGGATATGCTCGAAGGTCACACCCGACAAATCCTCGGTGAGGTCGACCGGCTTGCCACATCGTCAGGGGAGATCTCGGCATCGGTGTCCGAGCTTTCCGCCGCCATATCCCGAACGGTCAGCGCGGTCACTCAGACAACAGCGACCGTGCAGCAGATGAGAGAGGCGGTCCGGGTCTCGAGCGAGAAGGCCAAGGATCTGGCCCGCTCTTCTCAATCGGCCGTTGAGACTTCCGGCTCCGGCCTCGCGGCCACCGAGGGCACGGTGGACAGGATGCAACTGATCCGTGAGCAGATGAGTTCCGTGGGAAAAACCGTCGAGAAGCTGAGTGGAAACGCCGAGGCCATTGAAGAGATCATCGCGACGGTCCAGGATATTGCCTCTCAATCCAACGTTCTTGCCGTCAACGCTTCCATAGAGGCCGCGAGGGCGGGAGAGACGGGTCAGGGCTTCAGCGTAGTGGCACACGAAATGAAAAGTCTTTCGGACCAGTCCCGGGAGGCGACGAAGCAGGTGTATGCACGACTTGAAGAGATTCAAGAATCGGTCAACGCGGTAGTCAGAGCCACGGCAGAAGGATCGGGCGCGGTTGATGCAGGCGTTAAGCAGTCGGTCCTGGCTGGAGAATCGATTCGCGTCCTGGCTGACAATGTTTCAGAGTCATCTCAGGTCGCGGCAGTCATTCGCGGTGCAAGTGAGCAGCAATTCAGCGGAGTGGATCAGGTTGCAAGCGCCATGACCGACATTGAGCAAGCCGCTCAGCAAAACCTCTCCAATGCCTCCCAATTGGAGGCGGCCGCGCATCAGCTTTCGCAGATCGGCCAGGTGCTCAGGGACTTAGCCGGTCGATACAAGGTATAGTCCGGCCCGTCGGGGCTAGCACTGCATAGCGGTCGGTATGAGACGGTTGCAGAAACGATTTGCAGGAAAAGAGTATCCCGTCAGGGGGGCCTGATCACGCATCCGATTTCTCGTCGCCTGCTTCGCTTTCTACGCTGCCCGGATCGCACGGAAAGATCAGTGCAAAGGTGGTGCCGACGTTCAGCTCGCTTTCCACTTCGATTCTGCCGCCGTGGTGTTTGACTATCTCGAAGCAAATGCTCAATCCGAGGCCGACACCTTTCACCTCTTTTTTCGTCGTGAAGAATGCTTCGAAAATTCGGTCGAGGTTATGTCGGGGAATGCCAACGCCCGTATCCTCGATGGAAACGAGAATTTCCTGCCGGCCAGGATCGAAGCGGGTGGCGACGCGCAACCGGCCGCCGGACGGCATGGCGGTATTCGCGTTGATGATCATGTTAATGAAGACCTGCTTCAATTGACTTTCAACGGCCATGAGAGGGGGCAGGTTCGGATCGAGATCTTTGATGACCCGGATGTTCTGATTTTTCAACTGCTTTTCATAGAAGAGGAGGGTTTCCTCAAGCAATTTGGTTATCTGCGTAGGAGTCTTACGGTCTTGATCGGGCTTGAAGTACTTGAGCATCTTGAGGAGCAGTCCCGATGTGCGTTTGCACTCATCTCGGGCCAGATCGAGGTACCTTCGTTTGCTGTTTGCCTCGGGCACGACATCCTGGAGAAGTTCCAGACAGTTCATGATGCCGTAAATGGGATTGTTGAGCTCGTGAGCAAGCTGTGACGCCATTCTCCCCATCGCGGAGAGTTTCTCGGACCTGATCAATTGCCGTCGAAGCCGCTTGGCTTCCGTAATGTCTCTGACGAGGCCCTGGTAACCGATGATCCGGCCCGCGGTGTTGCGGGTGGCATAACCGCTCATGGAGACGTCAAGGACCGTCCCGTCCTTGTGTACCATCTGAACCTCGAGATCTTTGACTCTGCCCTGGTTTGCGCATCGTGTGGTGAAGTCGGTAAACTGGTCCGAGTTCACGAAGAGATCCTCGTAATAGTCCAGCTCCAGGAACTCCTTCCGAGTGTGCCCCACGATGTCACACATAGCGTCGTTGCAGTCGATCACGGTGCCCCTGTTGTCGAAGATGAAGACGCCGTCCTGCATGTTGTCAAAGAGGTCCCGATACTTGGTGTCCAAAGCAGCGAGCCGTTCGTGCATATGCTTCTGCTCGGTGCGGTCGACGACGAATCCGCGATAGCCCCGGATGTCACCCTTTTCGTCCCGCCACACATTTGAAGAGAGGCTGACGTGCACGATTCGTCCACTCTTGTGCATGAACCCCCCTTCATAGTCCTCCACGAAGCCCTGTTTTTCGATAATTGCTTGAAATCGAGGTCTGTCCTCGGCGTGGACCCACAACTCGGTGTTCAGGTCAAGGGAGAGAAGTTCGGCTCTGCTCTCATAGCCAAGCATTCTTACCAGTGCCGGGTTGCAGTCGAGGAACTCCCCCTCACGCGTGGAGATATAGAATCCGTCCTTGGCTTCCTCGAAGAATTCCCTTTTACTCCGCTCGATTTCCCGCCGCCGCTTTTCGACCATTTCATCGGTCAGTCCGCTGTACCACGGAAAACTCTTCTCAGGCATATCTGCCTCCCCTCCGGATACTCGACCACAGCGGAACCGATGCAGCTCGCCTCGATCAACCGCCTACGGTGGAGACCGAAGCACAGCGCCTCCGCAAAGGCAGATCCTTACCATGCTTTTAGAATACTTCAGCATAGACGAAGGCGTCAATGATCACACTTGGAGAATGGCCTGTTTGATACCATCTCGCGTTCCAATGATGAATGTGATAGGGATCTCCCCGGACGTATGGG
>CAZCDS010000066.1:0-36478 GCA_964497585.1 uncultured Syntrophaceae bacterium | reverse complement strand
GTATATCGCGACAAGAAAATCGAGTTTTGATACAGTTTCCAGGCTACGCCCCTACAAAAGATCTGTCCCGCGCAGCCTCGTCCTGCTTTCGCGGAGAACTCAACACCCGTTACTATAGTTTTTGTGTATCAGCATTGGAACTTCGGGGACACCGTACCCACTGGGCGCCGGATTTCGGGACGCAGGGACGGTGTCCCCCGCTTTTGGTGAACGATCACCGTTGTAACGGGACTGTCAGGCTGCCTCCTTCGTCCTCACATATTCGCAGGCCCGGTTTATCTCGTCCTTGAAGGTATCGTAGTCTATCTGCATCCCGTTGACATAGGCGCTCCACCCTGCGGTAGATTTCGCATAGTGAACGGCATCCTCAATTTCCTCGTCTGTGGCTCCGTTCAGCTTTGCAAGTGCCGTGTGGTAGAATGTGCAGTACCGGCATTTCGTGACGGCAGAAATCCCGAGCCCGATCAGCTCCCGATATTTGTTTGGTATGGCACCGTCGTCGAACTGGACCCGCTTCATGAGCTTCCATTCCAGATCCAGGGAAGAGTCCGGAATATCGTCAAAGAAGCTCGGGACCAGACCGAACATCTCTCGAATTTCGTCGTATACTTCGTTCCTGTTCATTTTCCTCGCTCCTGAACTCCTCGTGCTTTCGCTCTTTACCATGCGCTCGGTTCGATCGAGCAGTTTCAGGTCCGGCTCATTTCGTCCCTTTCATGGCCTCAGTCCGGAAAAGTTAGGGACTGGAACACAGAAGTACACCCTCGTCTTCCTACTGAGATGCAACGGGGTTCGGTACGATTCGTGATTCGCGCAAAAATTCGCGAATCCCTGAGAGACAGCACCAACAAGCCGCTGCGCCCGGAATACCATGAGGTTTCTTCCGATTTTCGTCCCTCCCTCAATGGGAGCCACCTCAGAAGCGGCCCTAACTCCCTGGCAGGTCGTCGCTCAACACGCCCATTGACTGAGGGGCGAGGGGCGTGGTACGTTAGGTTCTGTTAAGAGAGCCGCTGCGCGGGGACAACCGCCGAAATTGGAGACATCAGACCATCAACAGAAGCGCGGCGACGCCGATTTGGGTCGAAATCCATGGGACAGCCGGTTCCTGACCCTCATCGATCGGCATTTGTGAGACAGCGGACTAATTCCCGTCAGTACGTCAGGAGGGACAAAGGCTATGGAGATAAATCCGGATTTCCTTTCTCCTTGCGGTCTTTATTGCGGTGTGTGTGCTATTTACATCGCCCACCGAGACAATAACGTCAAACTGAAAGAGCGCCTGGTAAACCTCTACAAGGGAGGAACGCCGGGCAAAGGCACACTCCCCAATGCCGAAACCCTTTCTGTAGAAGACATTCGGTGCCGCGGCTGCCTATCCGACGACCAATTTATGCATTGTCGCCAGTGTGAGATCAGGAGCTGCACACAAGAGAAAGGGTACACGGGGTGTCATGAATGCGATGAATTTCCCTGTCACCATATTGACAATTTCTCCATGGCCGTCGGCAAGAAGGTGATTCTCCGCGCCGTCCCCTATCGACGAGAGTTCGGCACAGAAAAATGGGTTCGGGACGAAGAAGCCCGCTACATATGTCCCGAGTGCGGCAACACAGTTTTTCGCGGCGTGATGAGATGTAATCAATGCAAGGCACAATTGGATCTAGACTAAGTTCTTGCTTTGAGTTTGCATAACATTTTCTACCATCTCCCTTACCGACTCCCTGCGTTGACACGCGTACCTTCCTCCGAGCGGCCCCCTCAAGCTCTCTCTATCCTGCGGATACTTGTGGTGCCTTCTAACCCCCTATCCCCTCCCCTCACCATTTCAGCGGTCTGTCCGCGCTCTCCTTCAACTTCAACATGAGAAGCATTGAGATGAATGCAACAGCCGTGAGGTAATATCCGGGCGCGACTTTTTCTCCCGTAACTCGTATGAACAGCGTGCAGATCAGCGGCGCGGTCCCGCCGAAAACAGCGTATCCCATGTTGTACGTGAGAGCCACGGCACTGCACCTCAGATGGGTTGGGAACAGTTCCGCCAAAGTGGTCGGAAGGGTTCCCTGAACAGCCGCAGCCGCTACCGCAAAGGCCATCTGAGCGCTGAGGTCCCACAAAGGGTCTCCCAAAATCAATACCTGGAAAAGCGGATACGTTATCAGCCCCAGCGCTAACGAACCGCCGATCAGAAGCGGTTTCCTTCCCCACCGGTCAGACAGGCTTCCCATCATGATAACGAGAACCATGAAGACCGCCATGCTGATGGTGTTCAACTCCAGTGACTCGTGCAGCGGCACCGGCGTTTCCGTGGAAAGGAACGTGGTCATGTACACAAAGATCATGTAAAAGGAGACTGCAGAGACCCAAAGGCATCCCCCTGCGACGATCATTTCCCTGAAGTGACCTCTTACCGCTTGAGTAACAGGGGCTGCTTGGTCGTCTTGAGACTCTCGCATGTGCTCGATTACTGCCGGATCCTCGACGCGGCCCTTCATGAGCATTCCCAAAATGCCGAGGCACGCGCCGATGAGAAAAGGAATGCGCCAACCCCAGGCGTTCACCCAGTCTGTGGACCCGAAGCGGGTGATGAGTGATCCCAGGCCCGACCCGAGAAGCATTCCCAGGATTGCGCCTGCATTCGTCCAGCTTCCTGTGAGACCTCTATGCTGCGACGGTGCGTTCTCCACGAGGATGGTCAAAGAACTCCCTATCTGCCCGCCGACCGAGAATCCCTGCAGCACCCGCACCGAAGTCAGGAGGACCGCAGCCCACACACCCACTTGAGCGTAGGTCGGCAACAGCCCCAGGAGCGTGGTAGCTACCGCCATCAGCACGATGGAAACGATGAGAGCCCTGTTGCGGCTGACTTTGTCCCCCCAATGTCCGAAGACAACCGCGCCCAACGGCCGCACGAGAAATCCGATGGCAAAAACACCGAACGTTGCGATCAGAGAAGCGAGCTTGTCTTCGGAGGGAAAGAACAGCCGTGCAATAATCGGCGCAAAGTATCCGTACAGGCCGAAATCGTACCATTCCAGTACGTTGGCTACAATCGCGGCGATCAGGTTTCTTCGCCGCTGGCCATATTCATCACGCCCTATGTTCATTCGGATTTGTTCATTGCCCGGTGTGGCGCCGATCCTCCAATTTCCGACCGGTCATTCGATGGTTGGTTGATCCGCTGAGAGCTGTCCCCTCGTACCCACAAATCACCATTGCGACGGAGTTACTGCGATGCTGTCCCAAAAAACCGGCTTGCCTTAGGATTTTTGAGCATAGCACGCGTGATGCCCTTGAATCAACGATAGTATCCGCCACGGGTAGGCTCCAGAATACCCCCCTGCCCCGGCACACCAAGGGATATTCGGGAATCACGTCCACATGGGATCGGAACCTGATGTCACGGATCTGCAATGGTACACCGTGGCACCTCACGTTTGTGCCCTAGGGAAGCTTTGGTAGCCACTGAGCACGCCCCCGTGGTCCATGCCTTTGCATAGGCCACCAAGTTTCCGGCTCTTTGGGAAATGGTATCACTCATTTCAAAGCGCAATCTTATAAGAGCCGGTAGCGCTCCCCACTCTTGCCCGGCAACTGCGGGAATTCCGATCAGACCCACCTGGAAAAGACCATATTCGAGAGGAGCCTCCCGCGTCGGGTCAGAAAGGCCCGATTCTCCCGGACATCGAGGAGCTCTCCCTCCCTGAGGTCGCCGACGGTCTCCATGACAAAGGCCCGAGCATCAACATGGTGGCGCCGTCCCAGAACCTTGAGGTCAACCCCTTCAACAAGCCTCAGGCCCATGATTAGAGCGTCTTTAAAACGGACTGCAGGGGTTAATTCCGTCGCGGAACCGATGGGACGATGCCCCCGTTGGAGCGATGCCTCATATTCGTCCAACCCCTCCAGGTTGGCGTACCGAGTCCTCCCCGTCATTCCGTGCGCTCCCGCGCCGAGCCCGATGAAGACCTTGTCCTGCCAGTATTTGAGGTTGTGACGGCATCGGTTTCCAGCCGTAGCGAAGTTGGAGATCTCGTACTGCTCGTACCCCGCGGCTTCCGCGCGATCGCAGAATTCCTCGTACATCTCCGCGGCAAGGTCATCGTCGACCGGGGGAACCTTCCCGTCACGGATGTCACGGGCGAGCTTCGTGCCTTTTTTTATTTCGAGCAGGTACACGGATATGTGCTCCGGTCCAAGCTCGATCGCGTTGTCCAGATTCGTCCGAACCGACTCCGTGCTCTGTCCCGGATAGCCCGCGATCAGGTCTACGGAGATATTCTCAAACCCCGCGGAGCGCAGATCGGCAAAGGCTTGTCGTGCGTCGCGGACCGTGTGTGCCCTGGCCATCAATTGCAGCTCCTTTTCCCGGAAGGACTGGATGCCGAGGCTCGCCCTGTTGAATCCCGCTCGGTGCAGTTCCTGCAGCCCGGCGCGGCTCGCGGTGGCAGGATTTACTTCAATCGTTACCTCAGCATCCTCCCGGAGCCCGAATGTGCCGCGGCACGCTTCCAGGGCATCCACGAGCAGATCGGGCCCTATCACCGAGGGCGTACCCCCTCCGAAATAGAGCGTGTCCGCGGCAACACCAGTTTCAAGGTGTCCGAGATTCGCGCACTCGGCATACAGATCCATCTCACGGATGAGCAGCTCGATGTAGCGCTTCTCCCTTTCCGGATCGTGCCGATTGGTCACAAACGCACAGTAATCGCACCGCGACAAACAAAAGGGGATATGAACATACACCCCTAGGGGCCCGAGGTCCTCGCTGAATGTGGGGTGGAAATCGGTCATGCTCAGCCTGGTCGGTCCGGCCCGGACGGCCGACTTTTCTCGTACGACTTGTAGGATGGCTCTTCGATTCAATCCTCGAGGATCATAGCATATCCGCCGTGACAAGACCCTTTTATTGCGCTGCCGGCCCTCGGCTGAAATTCTGGTGTCAAGGACAACGTTGACAGCGGCACAGCGAGTCGGCTAAGCTTAGCCAGTGGGACAATGCCGTTCTTCACGAGATCGACCGCCAACAGTCGAGTGACCATCCACGCCTCTTTCTGGACGCAGGGCGGCTTTCATTTCCTCGGGGCTACCGGCTGAACCTGCCACGGCTCTCCTCGGGCCGAGATTGGGGGGTGATCATGAGATGCCGGAAATGTCACTTCGAGAATCCGGAGGGCATGAGGTTCTGTGGTGCCTGCGGAACTGAACTGGAAGTGACGTGCCCCGAATGCAGCTTCTCCAATCCACCGGGATTTAGATTCTGTGGTGACTGCGGACACGAGCTGCGCAAGCCTCCCGCGGCATCTCCGCTGAAAGAACTCTCCTTTGACGAGAAACTTGCCAAGATTCAGAAGTACCTTCCAAGCGGTCTCTCGGAAAAGATCCTCTCCCAGAGGGACAAGATCGAAGGCGAGCGGCGGCAAGTGACTATCATGTTCGTGGACATGAAGGGGTTCACGCCGCTCACTGAGAAGCTCGGCCCCGAAGAGACCTTCTCCCTCATGGATCAGGTTTACGAGATCATGATCCACAAGGTTCACAACTACGAGGGAACCGTGAACGAGCTACGGGGGGACGGAATCCTCGCGCTCTTTGGCGCACCAATCGCGCTCGAAGATGGAGCGCAGCGCGCGATCAGATCGTCCCTGGCAATGCACCGGTCAATGGTGAAGTTCAGCGAGAAGGTCAGAGCGGAACGGGGGGTACCCCCGATCCTCGTTCGGATCGGGATCAATACCGGCCCGGTCGTGGTGGGGACTCTGGGAAACGATCTTCGGGTCCAGTTCACCGCGGTCGGCGACACCATCAACATGGCCGCCAGGATGGAACAGCTTGCTGCCCCCGGAACGACGTACGTAACTGAGGACACATTCAAGCTCACTGAGGGATTCTTCCGATTTGAGGCACTGGGCGAGAAGCCGGTCAAAGGAAAGGATAAGCCGCTCAAGATCTACCGGGTCATTGCGCCGAGCACGAGAAGGACGAGATTCGATGTCAGCGCTGAACGAGGTCTCACTCCGTTCGTCGGACGTGAGAGGGAGCTTGAGCTTCTGCTTGACGGTTTTCAACGGGCCAAGACGGGTCGAGGTCAAGCATTTTCCATCGTTGCCGAGGCCGGGTTGGGGAAATCGAGGCTCCTGTATGAGTTCCGAAAGGCCGTAGCCAACGAAGATGTAACCTTTTGGGAGGGCAGATGCCTTTCCTACGGTACCGGCGTTGCCTATCATCCGATCACAGACATGTTGAGGGCAAACTTCTCCATTGCGGAGCGGGACGAGGATTCCCAGATCGCGGAAAAGGTCAAACGGGGTCTGCAAATATTGGGAGCCGATGAAGCGGCTACCCTCCCCTATCTGCTGGAGCTTCTGTCGGTGCAACAGAGCGGCATGGACAGACTCCGGATGAGCCCCGAAGGGACGAAAGACCGGATCGTCCAGGCATTGAAGACGATCCCGCTCAAAGGCTCGGAACTCAGACCGTTGATAATGGCTATTGAAGACCTGCACTGGATTGACAAGAGTTCGGAGGACGTGACGAAGAATCTTCTGGAGAGCATACCGGGAGCGCGGATCCTGCTGATATTCACCTATCGGCCCGAGTTTGTTCACACGTGGGGCGGTAAGTCCTTTCACAGCCAGCTAACGCTGAATCGGCTCTCCAACCGCGAGAGCCTCGCCATGGTTGCCCATCTTCTTGGTACGGAGGACATTGCAGGAGATCTCGAAGACCTGATACTGGAAAAGACCGAAGGAATCCCCTTTTTCGTCGAGGAGTTCGTAAGATCGCTTAAGGATCTCAAGATCATAGAGAGGACGGGCGCGAAGTACGGCCTGGCGGCGGATAGACACCAGGCGCCCATTCCGTCAACCATTCAGGACGTGATCATGGCCAGGGTTGACGGTCTGCCGGAAGGTCCGAAAGAGACCCTGCAAATCGCCTCGGTTATCGAAAGAGAATTCGGCCATGACCTGATACGGGCGGTCACGGGTCTACCCGAGCAGGAGTTGTTGTCTCGGCTGTCGGTTCTCAAGGATTCGGAGCTGCTCTACGAGCGAGGGATATATCCCGAATGCGCGTATGTATTCAAACACGCTCTGACCCGTGAGGTCGTCTATGATTCCCTCTTGACCGAGAAAAAGAAGAGGCTTCATGAGGCGATCGGCAATGCCATGGAAGAGCTGTCCAAGGAAAACATTGATGAACACTATGCTGTGTTGGCCGAGCACTACATCAAGGCTGAGAAGTGGGAAAAGGCGGCCGAGTACTCGCGGTTGGCCGGTAAGAAGGCAGTCAAGACTGCTTCAATCAATGATGCAATTGCCCACGGTAAGAAGACTGTGGCTGCGCTTGAAAGATTACCCCAAACCGACGATGTGCAGAAAAAGATGATCGATGCCAGGACGTTTCTGGGGCTGAATTACCATCATATCAGTCAGATCAACGAGGGGAAAAAAGCCGTTGACCCGATAGTCGATGCGGCAGTGAAGCATGATTATGGACGGAGGCTGTCTCAAATCTATACTATCATGGGGTCTGCGAAATATTGGCTTGAAGAGGATTTTCCTGGAGCGTTCGGGCACTTGAACGTTGCTCTGAGAATTGCACGAGACTTGGGTGACGCTATCTCGATCTCCTTTGGAAGATTTTCAATGGCAACCGCCATGATGTTTGACTGTAAGTATGACGATTCTCTCTCGCACTTCGAAGAAATGCTCAAGATCAATTTGGCTGCAGGCAACCTCTGGGGTACATCATTAACAAAGAGCTTCCAAGGCATCTGCAATTGCTGGCATGGTAAAATCGATGTGGGCTTCCGAACCAGCTACGAGGCACTAGTTCTGGCCGAGCGAAGTGGTGATATCTTTTCCAGATCATACACGTACGTCACTCATGGAATGTCTTGCTACGGCAAGGGATCTCTTCAGGACGCTAAGCTACATCTGGAGAAGGGGATGCCTTTATGTGAAAGGGGCAGCTTCCCCGTCTATGTGGCCCTCGCACAGTGGTACCTTGGTGAGATTTGTGTTGACACCGGCGGCTATGAAACATCGGGAGGTCACTATTTGGAAGCAGTGAGGGTTCTTGACCGATTTGAGCTGCTCCCCTCCTGGAGGAATGTCCTTCGAATGGCCTGGGCAAGAGCGATGGTCTTGAACACCGGCAGAGGCATCGAATTGGAAACTCTGTACGGGTACTTGGATCGGAATAGACTCAAAATGTTCGAAGGGTGGCTACGCCGATACCTTGGCGACATCATCATGAGTATCGACGATAAGCATATGTCCGAAGCCCAACACTGGATCGAAGAAGCCATTGAAGCAGACGAACGAAACGTCATGAGGTTCAATCTCGGCAGAGATTACGCCTTCTACGCAGAGCTGTTCAGACGCAAAGGCGACATCTTCCAGGCCAAGGAGCAACTGGGCAAGGCGATAGAGATCTACAAGGAATGCGGCGCTGACGGATGGGTTACGAAGGCTGAAGAGGAACTGGGAAGGCTGTTATAGAAGCAATTCCGTTCGGGTGATCGGAGGAAAACCATGAAATGCCGGAATTGCGGATCCAGCAATCCTGAGACACACAGATTCTGCAATGAGTGTGGTAGCAGACTGGAGCTGGTCTGCCCAGATTGTGGATATGGCAATCCGCCAGCTAGCAGATTCTGCGGCGGCTGCGGCCAAAGCATGCTCCAGTCCGAAACCTCCCCACTCAAAGATCTTTCCTTCGAAGAGAAACTTGCCAAGATTCAGAAGTACCTTCCGGGCGGTCTCTCGGAAAAGATCCTTTCCCAGCGAGACAAGATCGAGGGCGAAAGGCGGCACGTCACCATCATGTTCGTTGACATGAAGGGGTTCACGCCGCTCACCGAAAAGCTGGGGCCTGAGGAGACCTTCGGCTTGATGGACCAGGTCTACGAGATAATGATCCACAAGGTTCACGACTACGAGGGAACGGTGAACGAACTAAGAGGTGACGGCATCCTGGCTCTCTTTGGCGCTCCCATAGCCCTCGAAGACGGCCCTCAACGGGCAATCCGTGCATCCCTGGCCATGCATAGAGAAATGGTCAAATTCAGTGCGAAAGTCAAAGAGGAAAAGGGACTGGCTCCGATCATGGTTCGCATCGGGATTAACACCGGGCCTGTCGTGGTCGGTACTCTTGGAAACGATCTCCGTGTTCAGTTCACCGCGGTCGGCGACACCATCAACATGGCGGCCAGGATGGAACAGCTTGCAGAACCAGGCACCACGTACATCACGGAGGACACGTTCAAACTCACCGAGGGATTCTTCCGATTCGAGGCACTGGGAGAAAAGGAGGTCAAAGGCAAGGAGGAGACGCTCAAAGTCTATCGGGTGATCGCTCCTAGCTCAAGAAGGACTCGGTTTGACGTAAGCGCTGAACGGGGTCTTACTCCGTTCGTCGGACGGGAACGGGAACTTGAGATAATGCTCGACGCATTTGAGCGAGCCAAAGCGGGCCGGGGACAAGCAGTCTCCATCGTGGGTGAAGCAGGCGTTGGCAAATCCAGGCTGTTGTATGAGTTCAGAAAGGCAGTAAGCAACGAAGATGTGACCTTTTTGGAAGGGAAATGCCTCTCTTACGGAAGAAACGTTCCCTATCACCCAATCGTAGACATCTTGAAGGCTAATTTTGATGTTCAGCAGGGGGACGGCGACTCAGAGATAAGAGAGAAGGTTAGGAAAGGTTTGGAACTGTTGGAGGCCGACGAAGCTTTGACCCTTCCTTATCTTTTGGAGCTTTTGTCTGTGAAGGACAGCGGCATAGACAAGATTCAAATGAGCCATGAAGGGAAGAAAGACAAGATCATTGAGGCGATCAAGGTTATTTCCCTTACCGGTTCCGAGATACGGCCACTGATCATAGCCATAGAGGATCTTCATTGGGTGGACAAGAACTCGGAGAATGTATCAAAGTATCTCTTGGAGAGCATTCCCGCGGCGAAGATCTTATTGCTGTTTACGTACCGACCGGAGTACGTGCAGAACTGGGGAGGAAAATCATATCACAGTCAAGTGACAGTGAATCGACTCTCGGACAGTGAGAGTCCCGTCATGGCTGCTCACGTTTTGGGCTCAAGGGAGCTTGACAACGATCTTGAGGCTCTCATTCAGAATAAGACTGAAGGTGTTCCCTTCTTCATAGAAGAGTTCATAAGATCCCTTAACGATCTAAAGGTCATCGAGAGGAAGGACGACAGATGTCGTTTGGCAAGGGACATCCAGGACGTGACCATTCCTTCCACGATCCAGGACGTAATAATGGCAAGGGTTGACCGACTACCCGAGGGTCCAAAGGAAGTGCTTCAGGTAGGCTCCGTCGTCGAGCGGGAATTCAGCCACGATTTGCTGAAGGAAGTGACCGGCTTGCAAGAGAAAGAATTGCTGTCCTGTCTGTCTGTTCTGAAGGACTCTGAGCTCCTATACGAGCGAGGCATATATCCCGCATCGACCTGTATCTTCAAACACGCCCTAACTCGTGAGGTGGTCTATGATTCCATCTTGCCCGGCAGAAAAAAGAAACTTCATGAGGCGATCGGGAATGCCATTGAGAAGTTGTTTAAGGCCAATATTGACGAGCATTATGGTGTTCTGGCCGAGCACTATATTGCGGGGGAGAATTGGGAAAGGGGGGCTGAGTATTCGAAGCTAGCTCGCAAGAAAGCCGAGAAAACAGTGTCACTGAATGATGCAATCGCTTATTCCAGGAAGAGAATCGCCTGTTTGGAAAAGTTGCCGCACACAGATGATTGGCAGAAGAAGATTATCGATTCAAGGACAGTCCTAGGACTTTATACAGCTCAAATGAATTACCTTCTTGAGGCTAAAGAGGCTATTGATCCGATAATTGATGCGGCAGAGAAAAGCAGCTACAAGAGAAGATTATGTCAGATATATACTATTTTGGGGGCTTATTGCTTCTGGGTTAAGGAAGATTTCCCACTGGCATACAAGTATTTGGAAGAAGCCTTGCAGATTTCGGAGCAAGCAAGAGACCTTGTTTCCTTAGTATTGGCAAACTATTGGCTGGCCTGTGCGCTATCTCTCAGTTGCGAATTCGAAAAAGCCTTTCACCATTTCGAACGTGCAATTCAGATTAATGTTGCGGCAAGCAATCTCTGGGGTACGTCAGCTATGAAAAGCACTCTGAGCGTTTTTGTTCAATATTTTTCGGGCAAAATTGATCTGGCCTACGAAACCAGTTATGAGGCGTTGCAGATAGCCGAGGAAAGTGGAGACGCATATTCAAAAGGCTTGGCCTACACTGCCCATGGCATGTCCTGCTTTGGAAAAGGGTATTTTCAACAGGGAATAGAGCAACTTATGCAGGCAGAGAATTTTTGCAGAAGGATTGATCTGTTTACGTGGAATGCCGTGGCACAGTATTGGCTAGGCAAAGTCTACTTTGAAACGGGTGAACATGAGAGGTCGAGGAATCATTGTGAGAAGGTAGTTCAACTTCTGTGGCAAATCAGATTTCTGCCCTCTTGGATGAACCTTTGTAAGATCGATTTAGCAAGGGCAAAAGTGATGAACGTTGAGACGAAGATCGATTTGGAATCACTGTATGCGCGTATGTCTGACAATAACGTAAGGTGGTATGAAGGCTGGATGCGCAGATACCTGGGCGAGATCCTGCTGAACATCGACGACCAGCACACATCCGAAGCCCAACACTGGATCGAAGAGGCCATTGCAGCAGACGAACGCAACGGTATGAGGTGGCACCTGGCAAGAGACTACGCTCTTTACGGGGAACTCTTCAAACGAAAGGGCGATAGAGTCACGTCCAAGGAGCAGCTGGGCAGGGCGATAGAGATCTACAAGGAATGCGGCGCTGACGGATGGGTGACGAAGGCGGAGGAGGAACTGGCGAGCATGGCTTGATTTAGCACCCCGCCCGTCTGCCCTTGAGGGAGACCCATGAAGTGTCCGGAGTGTCAAACAGAAAATCCTAATACGAGGAAATTCTGCAGGGAGTGCGGGACCAAGATCGTCCTGGTCTGTCCACAGTGCAAGACGGAAAACCTCCCGGATGACAAATTCTGCGGGGAGTGCGGTCACGATCTGCGCAGTCCTCCCGCCGCAGCTCGACCAAAAGATCTCTCCTTCGACGAGAAACTTGCCAAGATTCAGAAGTACCTTCCAAGTGGTCTCTCGGAAAAGATCCTCGCTCAGAGAGACAAGATCGAGGAAGAGCGCAGGCAAGTCACAATCATGTTCGTGGACATGAAGGGCTTTACGCCGCTCACCGAGAAGCTCGGCCCGGAAGAGACTTTCGGGCTGATGGATCAGGTATTCGAGATCCTCATCCACAAGGTTCATGACTACGAGGGAACAGTGAATGAACTCAGAGGAGACGGAATCCTCGCGCTCTTCGGAGCGCCCATCGCCCTCGAAGATGGACCGCAGCGCGCGATCAGATCGTCTCTGGCGATGCACCGGGAAATGGTGAAATTCAGCGAGAAAGTCAAAGCCGAAAGGGGAATACCACCCATACAGGTTCGGATTGGAATCAACACCGGACCGGTCGTGGTCGGTACTCTTGGAAACGATCTCCGAGTCCAGTTCGCTGCCGTAGGAGACACCATCAATATGGCGGCCCGAATGGAACAGCTTGCTGAACCGGGGACCACGTACGTAACTGAGGATACGTTCAAGCTCACTGAAGGATTCTTCCGATTTGAGGCCCTAGGCGAAAAGGAGGTCAAAGGCAAGGAGCAGCCGCTCAAGATCTACCGGGTCCTTGCGCCAAGCACGAGAAGGACCAGATTCGATGTCAGCGCTGAAAGAGGCCTTACTCGATTCGTCGGAAGGGAGAGAGAGCTTGAACTCCTGATGGATGCTTTTGAGCGGGCAAAGTCAGGGAGAGGCCAAGCGGTCTCAATCATGGGAGAGGCGGGCGTGGGCAAGTCGAGGCTACTATACGAGTTCAGAAAGGCCACTGCAAATGAAGACGTCACATTTCTCGAAGGCAAGTGCCTCTCCTATAGCAGGGGAGTGGCCTACCACCCGATCATAGACGCACTCAAGGGGAATTTCGGCATAGAAGACAAAGACAATGACTCGGAGATCACTGAAAAGGTCAGAAGTGGCCTGGAAATGTTGAGGGCGGATGAAGCGCTCACACTCCCGTATTTGCTTGAACTCCTATCGGTGGGAGACAGTGGTGTGGACAAGCTGTCCATGAGTCCAGAGGCGAAAAAGGACAGGATTATTGGGGCGCTTCAGCGGATAATCTTAAAGGGTTCAGAGATTCGACCCTTGATATTCGCTTTTGAAGACCTTCAGTGGACGGATAAGACCTCAGAAGAGACCAGCAAGTATCTTTTAGAAAGTATCCCCGGCTCGAGAGTCTTGATTATATTTACATATAGACCTGATTTCGTGCACACGTGGGGTGGCAAGTCGTACCACAGCCAGATCAATCTGAACCGCCTCTCCAATCGGGAAAGCTTGGCTCTGGTGACTCAACTGTTGGGTTCCGGAGAGATCCACTCGGATCTCGAAGAATTCATACTTCAGAAGACGGAAGGGATCCCTCTCTTCATCGAGGAATTCGTGAGATCGTTTTGGGATATGAAAATCATTAGGCGAACGAACGAGAAATATCATTTGGCCGAGGACGTGGATCGCGTGGGCATTCCCTCAACAATCCAGGACGTGATCATGGCGCGGGTTGATATCCTGCCCGAGAGCGCGAAGGAGCTTCTCCAGACAGGCTCCGTCATCGAGAGGGAGTTCAGCTACGACTTGATAAAGCACGTTACGGGACTCCAGGAAGATCAATTGCTGAACCGTTTGGCTATATTGAAGGATTCGGAGCTCCTTTATGAGCGAGGGATATACCCCGAATGCGCGTATGTATTCAAACACGCTCTGACCCGTGAGGTGGCCTATAATTCCCTATTGACTGAGAGAAGGAAGAGGCTGCATGAGGTGATCGGCAATGCCATCGAAGAACTGTTCACGGACAATATTGGTGAGCAGTATGCAGTGTTGGCCCAGCACTACCACGAGGCCGAGAATTGGGAGAAGGCGGCCGAGCATTCGAGCCTAGCGGTGAAAAAGGCGGCCAAGACAGCCTCAATAAATGATACGATTGCTCACGGCGAGAAGACTGTAGCCGCGCTTGAAAGATTACCCTATACGGTCGATGTCCAGAAAAGGATCATCGATGCGAGGACCTTTCTGGGGCTGAATTACAATCATATCAGTCAGATCAACAAAGCAAAACAAGCCGTTGACCCGATAGTCGATGCTGCGGTGAAGCATGGTTCTGGCCGGAGGCTGGCTCAGATCTATACTATCATTGGGGCTGCCAAATACTGGCTGGAAGAGGATTTCCCGGGAGCGTTCGCGCACTTGGAGGACGCTCTCAAGATTGCCAGAGAATTGGGTGACGCACTCTCTCTCTCCTTTGGAAGCTTCACTATGGCGACCGCCATGTTGTTTGACTGCAAGTATGACAATGCTTTGTTGCACTACCAGGAAATGCTCAAGATCAATAAGGCGGCAGAGAGTATCTGGGGTACGGCACTCTCAAAGAGTTTCCTGGGTCTCTGCAATTCCTGGCAAGGTAAAATCGATGTGGCTTACCGAACCACCTACGAGGCAGTACTTCTGGCGGAGCGAAGCGGTGATATCGTTTCGAGATCAGTCACGTGCATGAATCATGGAATTTCGTGTTACGGCAAAGGATCTTTTGAGGAGGCAGACAGACATCTGATACAAGGAACGGCTTTGAGTGAAAGGGGCAACTTCCCCGTCTATGTGGCCTCTGCACAGTGGTACCTGGGTGAGATTTGCGTCGACACTGGAAGCTATGAAACATCTGCAAGTCACTATTCGGAAGCTGAGAAAATTCTTGACCGATTTGAGCTGTTCCCTTCCTGGAGGAATCTCCTTGGAACGGCCTGGGCACGAGCAAAGGTTTTGAACACCGGCAGAGGCATCGAATTGGAAACTCTGTATGGGTACGTGGATCGGAATAGAGTGAAAATGTTCGAAGGCTCGATCCGCCGATACCTTGGCGACATCGTCATGAATATCGACGATGAGCACATCTCTGAAGCACAACATTGGATCGAACAGGCCATCGAAGCAGATCAGCGCAACGGCATGAGGTTCCACCTCGGAAGAGACTACGCCCTTTGCGGCGAACTCTTCAAACGCAAAGGCGACATCTTCCAGGCCAAGGAGCAACTGGGCAAGGCGATAGAGATCTACAAGGAATGCGGCGCTGACGGATGGGTGACGAAGGCTGAGGAGGAACTGGCGAGCCTGTCATAGAGCAGAACCCCTCCGCCTCATTTCAAGGAAGAACCAGTGAAATGCCCTGAGTGCCAGACCGAGCTTCCCGATAGCTTCAAGTTCTGCAATGAATGCGGGACAAAGCTGGATCTCACTTGTCCTGCATGCGGTGGGCCCATACCGTCTGATAGCAAATTTTGTCCAGAATGCGGCCATGACTTGCGGACTTCTTCCACCGAGACCTTTCCCAAAGACCTCTCTTATGACGAAAAGCTCGCCAAGATTCAGAAATACCTCCCCAGCGGTCTTACTGAGAAAGTCCTCTCTCAAAGGGATCGAATAGAGGGAGAGCGCAGGCAAGTCACGATCATGTTCGTGGATATGAAGGGCTTCACCCCGCTGACTGAGAAGCTGGGGCCTGAAGAGACGTTTACCCTCATGGATCAGGTATTCGAGATCCTCATCCACAAGGTCCACGACTACGAGGGAACAGTGAACGAGCTACGGGGCGACAGCATCCTCGCTCTTTTCGGAGCGCCCATAGCGCTGGAAGATGGACCGCAGCGGGCAATCCGGTCGTCCCTGGCAATGCACCGGTCAATGGTGAAGTTCAGCGAGAAAGTCAGAGCGGAACGGGGGGTACCGCCGATCCTCGTTCGGATCGGGATCAACACCGGGCCGGTTGTGGTGGGGACCCTCGGGAATGACCTCCGAGTCCAGTTCACTGCGGTGGGCGACACGATCAACATGGCGGCCCGCATGGAGCAGCTCGCTGAGCCCGGCACCACGTACATCACGGAGGAGACGTTCAGGCTGACCGAAGGGTATTTCCGCTTTGAGGCGTTGGGGGAAAAACCGATAAAAGGCAAGGATAAGCCGCTCAAGACCTACCGGGTCATTGCGCCGAGCACGAGAAGGACCAGGTTTGATGTAAGCGCTGAACGAGGGCTTACTCGTTTCGTCGGAAGGGAGCGGGAACTTGAGATCATGCAGGACGCTTTTTTGCGGGCCAAGGGAGGCCAAGGGCAAGCCATCTCAATTGTTGGTGAAGCCGGGGTGGGCAAGTCCAGGCTGCTATACGAGTTTCGCAAGGCAGTGGCAAACGAAGACGTGACCTTCCTTGAAGGGAAGTGCCTCTCCTACGGCAGAGGGGTCGCATACCATCCGCTCATAGACGTACTCAAGGCTAACTTCGGCATAGAAGACAGAGACACGGACGCGGATATCACGGAGAAGGTAAGAAGGGGAGTGGCACTATTAGGGGCGGATGAAGGGCTTACGCTCCCATATCTACTTGAACTCCTATGGGTCAAAGAAAGCGGTATGGACGAGATTCCCATGAGCCCTGAAGGGAAGAAAGACAGAATTCGTGAGGCATTGATAAGAATCGTCCTCAAAGGTTCGGAAATCCGCCCGCTGATCTTGGCCATCGAGGATCTTCATTGGACGGACGGAAGCTCAGAGGAGGCATGTAAATACTTATTGGAGAGCATTCCTGGGGCGAACGTATTGATGATATTCACCTATCGACCTGAGTTCGTGCACACCTGGGGAGGCAAGTCTTTTCACAGCCAGATCAATCTGAACCGCCTGTCCAATCGGGAAAGCTTGGCTATGGTAACCCATCTGCTGGCGAGCGACGATATCGACCATGAGCTTGAGGATTTCCTCCTTCAAAAGACCGAGGGAGTCCCCTTTTTCATCGAAGAGTTCGTACGATCCCTCACGGACAGGGAAATGATACAGCGAACCAACCACAAATATCACCTCGCCAAAGACATGGATCAAGTTGCTATTCCCTCCACGATCCAGGACGTGATCATGGCCCGTGTCGATGCGTTGGCAGAAAGCCAGAAGTCTCTTCTTCAAGCTGGTTCGGTGATAGAGCGAGAATTCAGCCATGATCTTCTAAAGGCTGTCACAGGGATAACCGAAGAAGAACTACTCGCCGACCTCTCTGCTCTCAAGGATGGTGAGCTTCTGTACGAGAGAGGAATATATCCCAATTCCACATACGTCTTCAAACACGCTCTTACCCGTGAGGTGGTCTATGAGAGCATATTGACCGACAGAAGGAAGAAGCTTCACACGGTGATCGGTAATGCCATGGAAGCGCTTTTCAAGGATAATGTTGCTGACCACTGTGCACTGCTGGCCGAGCAGTACACCAAGGCTGAGAATTGGGAGAAGGCAGCCGAGTACTCAAAGATGGCGGCAAAGAAAGAAATAAAGACAGCTTCAGTAAATGATGCTATCGCACATGCAGAGAAAAGAGTAGCCTGTCTGGAGAGAATGCCTCGCACGGATGAGATTTGGAAAGCGAGAATCGATGCAAGAACGGTTCTTGGACTTTACTATATGCAGAAGAATCTTCATACTGAAGCGAAAGAAGCTGTTGATCCAATAGTTGAACTGGCTGAAAAGCATGCTTATACGAGGAGCCTTTCTCAGATTCACGCTATATCTGGAGCTTATTGGCTTTCTCAGGATGAGTTTGCCAAGGCTTTTGACCACCTCGAAAAGGCGCTCAAATTGTCGGAAGATGAGGGAGACATTGTCTCTTCTCTGTTCGCCAACTTGTGGTTGGGGATCACCCTCTCCTGCGACTGTGAATTTGAAAAGGCGCAGAGTTATTTGGAAAGAGTAGTCGAGATCAATGTAGCCGCAAACTCGGTCTGGGGACTGTCACAGGCGAAGAGTAACTTAAGTTTGTTCATTCATTATTACCAAGGAGCGATCAATCTAGGGTTCCAGAATACGGCGGAATCCGTCTGCACGGCCGTGCAAAGCGGAGACATATATTCAAAGGGGCTAGCATACGTTAGCCACGGAGTTTCTTGTTATAGCCGTCGATTGTTGCAGGAATCCAGAGACCATCTTCTGAAGGGAGTCCGTTGTTGCGAGAGGATCAATTTCTCTTCGTGGAATTCGTTTGCACGGCAATTCTTAGGAGAGCTCTATTGTGAAATGGGACAATATAAGGATGCAATGCACCATTACGACAAGGCAGCGGGCCTTATGCAGGATCTCAGAAGTTGTCCATCGTGGGTGCGGTTGAATAAAATGGGCGTGGCGATGGCCAAAGTGATGATCAGCGAGGAGGCCATTGAGCTGGAATCACTTTACTCCTTGACGAGCGAAAACCGATGGAATGTATTAGCAGGCTGGATACGCAGATACCTCGGCGAAATCCTCCTGAACATCGACAACCAACACACCTCCGAAGCCCAACATTGGATTGAAGAGGCCATCGAGGCAGACGAACGCAACAGCATGAGGTTCCATCTCGGTAGGGACTACGCCCTGTACGCCGAACTGTTCAAACGAAAAGGGGATAGAGTCAAGGCCAAAGAACAACTGGGCAAAGCGATAGAGATCTACAGGGAATGCGGCGCTGATGGATGGATGACGAAGGCTGAGGAGGAGCTGGCGAGGATGTCTTGAAACAGGGCCCCGCCGTTCCTTCAAAGGGGGGAGCTATGGAATGTCCGAAGTGTCAAACAGAAAACCCTGAGGCCAAGAAGTTTTGCAGGGAGTGTGGGGCTGAATTACTGCTTGTTTGCCCGAATTGCGGGACCGCCTTGGGGCCCGAGGACAAGTTCTGTGGGGACTGTGGGCAGAAACTGGTAGCCGAGGCACCAGTCGTGACCACAGGCGCACCCGCCGATGCGGAACGCAAACAGGTGACCGCCCTGTTCTCAGATCTCTCCGGGTACACTGCGATGACAGAGAGGCTCGACCCGGAGGATGTCAAAGAGATAACCAGCCGCATCTTCGATGGAGTCAGGGGGATTGTTGGGAAATATGACGGCTTCATCGAGCGATTCGCAGGAGACGGGGTATTGGCTCTGTTCGGAGTGCCCCAATCTCACGAGGACGACCCGGTAAGGGCAATCCGTGCAGCCAGGGAGATACACGAACTCGTAGAGGCCATGAATCCAGAGTATGAGACCAAGGTCGGAGCCGTTCTCTCCATGCACAGCGGTATCAATACCGGTTTGACGGTCACTGCGGACGTGGACCCGGAAAAGGGGACGCACGGCGTAACAGGTGATGCCATCAATATTGCTGCCAGACTGAGCGACCTTGCCAAGGCCCGTGAGATCTTCGTCGGCCCGGAGACCTATCGGAGAGCCGAGGGACATTTCGCTTTTGAAACCCTGGAACCGACCAAGGTGAAAGGCAAGGCCGAGCCCATCTCGATCTACAAGGTGCTTTCGGTCAAAGAGGAGCCCACCAAGGTTCACCGACCGTCCGGCCTGAGGGCTGATCTCATCGGGAGGAAGGCGGAACTGGCCCAACTGCAGGAAGCTGTCGAACGCCTCAAACAGGGCAAAGGCTCGATAATTACCATTTGCGGGGATGCGGGCACAGGCAAGAGCCGACTCGTCGAAGAATTCAAAGCTTCGCTCGATCTCGGTAAGATCCGATGGCGTGAAGGCCATTCATATCCGTACTCTCAGAACATCCCATATTTTACGATCATGGATCTCATGAATAGGGCGTGGCGAATCGAGGAAGGAGATCCTCGGGACAAAATCAGGGAGAAGATCGAATCAGGTGTGGAGCGTCTCCTCGGGACGAGGGAGGAAGTGGCGCCCTATGTTGGCAGTCTCTATTCGCTAAGCTATCCTGAGATTGAGGAGGTAAGTCCCGAATTCTGGAAGTCCCGCCTGTTCGAGGGAATCAAGGCCATTGTTGACGCACTGATCCAGTACGCTCCAACCATATTCTGCTTCGAAGATATTCACTGGTCCGATCCTTCCACTTTGGATCTGCTCCGCTTTCTTCTGTCAGACCAGAAATATCCGGCCCTCTTCATTTGCGTGCACAGGTTGCCTTTCAGTCTTTTTTCCGCACATCAGATGGGATCTTTGGGGGTGCCATACGAGGAAATCCACCTCACGGATCTTTCCCCATCGGACACGTTGGACATGGTGGAATCTCTGTTGAGCGCAGACAGCATACCGGTTGATCTGAGAAAATTTGTCCAGAAAAGGGTGGAGGGAAATCCGTTCTACGTCGAAGAGGCCATCAATTCCCTGGTCGAGAGCGAAACTCTTGCCCCTGACAACGGCTCCTGGAAGCTCACACGACCGCTGAGTGAGGCGGATATACCGCAGACGGTTCAGGGCGTAATTTCCGCTAGGCTCGACCGGCTTGAAAATGAGATGAAGCGGATTCTCCAGGAGGCTTCCGTCATCGGCCGGGCCTTTCTTCACGAGATCCTCAAGAGGATTACAAAAATACAGGAGACGCTCGACCGATCTCTTCACGGCCTGGAGATGCTGGACCTGGTGAGAGTCCGATCCGTTCAACCCGATCTAGAGTACATCTTCAAGCATGCGCTTACCCAGGAGGCGGTTTATAACGGCCTTCTCAAGAAAGACCGCCAAGAGATCCATGAGCGAATTGGCCTCGTTATGGAACAGTTATTCCGAGACAGGCTTTCGGAGTTCTATGAAACGTTGGCCTCCCATTTCAAACAGGGCCATTCCATTCTCAAGGCCGTAGATTATCTCATGAAATCGGGTCAGAAGAGTCTGAGACGATATGCACTGGAAGAATCACACCAATACTACGGAGAAGCCTTTACGCTCCTTGCCGACAAGCCGGACAAGACAAGGGATGAAAAGGCAACACTCGTCGATATTCTCGTGGAACGGGCCCTCGTCTTCTACTACCAGGCCGATTATGGCGGAATGGACGACCTGTTGACTCCGCACGAGGACCTCGCAGTATCGCTGGAGGACAAGAGCAGAGAGGGTATGTTCTACGCTTGGCTTGGCTGGGCTCGCTGGGGCAGAGGGCGGTATCGAGAGGCAAAGGCATACGCGGAGAAGGGTCTCAACATAGGGGAAGAGATAGATGACCACCGTGTCATTGGCTATGCCTGCACGTGGCTTACATGGATCTGTCTGACCTTCGGCAGGTTGGACGAGGCGCTGATGTTCGGACAAAGGGCCCAGGAAATATCCAGGTTGATTCCGTCAGATCATTACCTCTACTTCAAATCATTGGGTGGGATCGCCTACGCCCATTACAAGAAAGGAGATCGTAGTAAAGCTCTGGAAGCAGGAGAAGCCCTTGTGGAGTTCGGCCGGAGACACGGCAACCTTCGAAGTGTGGCGTTTGGTTACTGCTTCTTAGGACAATCTCACCTGATGGATGGAGATGTCTCTACTGCCCTCGAATGGGCTAAGAGGGCAGCACGCGAGGCACAAGATCCCTTATATTACCATGGGGCTCTATGCATCGCGGGCATCGCGTATGCGCAGGGCGGCCGGTTTCAGGAAGCCGGGCCTCCTCTGGCGGAGGCGGTGACGTTTTTCCGAAAATGTCGATGGGAATGGTTTGAAACAGTAGCGAAGATATTTCTGTCCATGGCTTGGATTGCGCAAGGACGAATGAGCCGGGGGCTTGGACTTATTGAGGAGTGTCGTCGGGCCTGTCTGGAAAATGAGAGAAGATACTTCTACGCTACATCAGAGTATTGTCTGGGCAAATTGTATCTCCAGATCGCCCAAGGCGAAGGGGATCTCAGTCTCTCAACTGCAATAAAGAATATCGGCTTCCTGGTCAAGAGCGTCCCATTTGCCGCCAGAAAAGCAGAAAGCCATTTCAACAAAGCCATAGAAGTCGCCGAGGAGATAGGAGCAAAAGCAGTTCTGGGCCAAGCCTACCTTGATCTTGGCAAGCTTCACAAAGCCAAGAATAGAAAGGACAACGCAAAAGAGTGCATCAACAAGGCAATTAAATACTTCGACTTGAGCGGGACTGAGACCTTCCTGAAGGAGGCCAGGGCTGAGCTGGAATCGCTGGGATAGGCGTACAAGCCCGAGATCTAATCGGCGTTCGGAAATGACACAGCGGGAACTGAAGAAGTGTACGAAATGCATGCAAGGGATCGTGAGGGCGTGAAATTCTGTCAGAAATCCGGGGCCACCATGGAAGTTGAATGCCCCAACTGCAAGGCCAAGGTTCATCCTGGCTTGAAGTTTTGTGGCGAGTACGACCAAGCACACCTAAACTACAGTCCTGTTAGGTGGCGGGTGCCATTCCGGTTTTTCCAGCAATCCGGTTCAATTCAGACGGGACTCTTGTGAATTGTCATGCGACTGTTTTGTCCTCTCTGTGTCTTCGTCCCCCCGTGGTGGATGTTTTCTTCTCTTCTTGGTTTCTGGTGGTGGAGACTCTTTATCTGCTCCGGTTCTCTGTGGTGGGATCCTCGGTCGGGGAGCATTTTAATGCAGCGCTCGTGCTCCAGCAGGCAATGAATCCCGACCGATGGAGGCTACCGTCCACATGGAGTACGTTGCCCGTCACGCGGGCTTTCAGTCGGTCCCGGATTATCGCGGAGGGCGATCCGAAGCCTCGAGCTACGATATCGACGAGAATCTCTTTCTCCCGTGGCTTGCAGGCAAACTCCTTGGTGTGCCGGCCCATGTCAAGTTTGAGCCGGATCTCTTCGACGCCCGGCGGCACCGGAACCGCCCGATGGAACTCTTCGTAGATCGGCCATGCGCCCATGATGCAGACGAGCGGCAAGACGACAAAGACCACAATGAGCACACCGGTCACGTAGGGGTGGAGGTCGGGTGGAGGTCGGGCGCCGGAAGCTTCTGCCGCCGCGTGCTCGGGGATACGAAAGAAAACATGGTACAACAGGGCTATGATTAACAGGACGAGCACGCCGGACCAGAGGACATCGGTCGGAAAATGTCCGCCCTGGGCCATTCTGGCGACGCCCATGAGCGTGCCGTATGCGATGCCCGTTCCGAGCGCCGCGAGCGCAATCGCCGGATGGTACGGATAGAAGGCCGACGCTGAGGCGATCGCGAAGCCCATGGAACTGTGTCCACTCGGGAAAGACTTGCCCCGGCCTGGTACGCCTCTTTGCCCTACCCTCTGGAACTTCCAGGGACCGCCGAAACGGGCTATTTCCGCGGGACGCGGGCGTCCCCAGTAGTTCTTGAGGATTCCGTTCACGAGGAGCCCCGGTCCGAGCAGGACCGTGAGCAGGACAACCAGGCAGGGCCTTTGATAATGCGCCTGAGCTTTGCCCACGCGAGCGGCAAGGAAAAGGACCGCCGCCCCAATCGTCAGAAGGATCGTCGGAATCTCGCCGTAATCGTAGAGCAGAGACCAGGGAGCCGCACGACCGTGGGGCCATCCGCCGGCAGGTCCTCCCGCTTCGTACCAGGCACTCGTCCAGGTAAGGTCGGCTCCCCAGGATTCGAGCAGCGCAGTCGCGGCCAGTCCGAAGCAGAAAAGCCCTACCGAGACGATCAAGCCTCGCAATGGGTATGCTGCTGTCGGGTTCCTCGTCACGTGTTTCCTCGCATCGCCGTAAATGATACCGGCCATATAGAACCGATATGTGCTGACAGGCTCGTTCCTTGTTCCCGCACGGACGCGGGATTGCGGGATCATGACACGCTTATGACAAGCGATCAAGTCCTTGATACGGATTGCGCTTCAAAGAGGCGCGTTCTCGCGGTTCCCGGAAACAGGATACACCAGCGCTTCCCCGGTTCGGCCGGACCACGCAAGACTGTTGCAGATCCGGATCGCGCTCTGATAGATGTAAAAGTCTGAGACGATAACCCGCCAACAAGACAAGGTTTTCTTTCTTCCGTCGCTTCGCCGCTCTTCCAGAACCTAGGTCTCTTTCGGGGATCAACGTAAATGAAAACCGTCAAAGGCTGCCACGGCGAATGGCACATGGGCAGTCCCGGAAGCGGGGACTTCAGCGCATCGCACAAGAGTCAGGCATCCCTGCTTGGGCGATGATCCGGGCGTAGAGGCGGACTTCGATCATTCGCAAATCAACCCAATGCCGGAACTTGCCGGAATGCTCCTGAGAGCCCATGAGAATAGGTTCGGGAGGAATCCCGTCCACGCCGTGCTCTTCGCCGAGTCGGAAACGCTTGAGGCGGTGCCGGAGAAGGAGAACCTTGTCGAGGAGCTGAACCGCATCGACCCTCGCCCCACAAGGAGCAAGTCCCGGTCCCGCCGGTTACCGCTGTGGCTGAATTGCTCTCTGTCCCACGGGACATAGGCGCTGATTCTGACGGCATGATATGCTAAATGGTTTCGCCCTTACCCTGCCCTTTCGCCCCAGGGGAAGAGTGTTTTCAGCCTCCTTCCTTCGACCTGAGCGGAGAGAGGGAGGGTGATAAGACCTTGGAATCACTGACGCGATCGTCACGTTAGCGGCTATGCTAGCTCGGGGAGCGGGTCTTGGTGAGCGAGGTCTCTCCGTCCGGATCCGTACTGGTATTACTCTGGGATCGGGCCGCGCGGGAACGTCTCCTTCAGCGCAAAAGTGCACAAAAACCCGATCGCGGCCGTCGCAAGAACCAGTGCCAGGAGATGTGAATAGGCTTCCATCGGGTATGCTCCCGAGGGGGCTTTGGGAAAGCGGTCAAGCACCCGCCCGGAACCGACCTGCATGATTGCGCTTCCCAGGAATGGGAAGAGATTCACGGTTCCGATGGAGGTTCCGGCAATCTCGATGGGAAAAAGCTCCTTCGTTGTCGTGATGGTCACCGCGCCCGGTGCCAAAGAGCATGCTCCTAACAAAAAGAAGATGACGTAGAGAGATGTCCAGGGCAACCCGTTGGGGAACATGCAGAGAAACGCGGCAACGGCAACGTACGAACCCGAAGCTATTATCAGGACCCGTTTGCGGCTATGGAGCACTCTGTCGGAAACGAAGCTCCAGAACAGGCTTCCGACCACAAGACTCACGGCAAGCATATTCAGTACATATCCCGCCTGGACTGCGGTCATTCCGTAGACATGTATCAGGTAGGGTCCTGCCCACAGTCCCGCAAACACAAAATAGCTCCCCATGATGAAGAAGCACCATATGGCCAGGGGCCAGAAGTACTTGTCCGTCAGGACCTCGCGCACACCCTCCCTTAGACCGATTTCCCGTGCCGTCGCCGGGTTGGGATTCACGATTCCATGCCATCCCAGATCTTCCGGCCGATCACGAACCACGAGCCACACGAGGATCGCAAGGAGAAGCGTTCCCAGTCCGATAACTTGAAACGTGCGCTGCCAGCCCCACAGTTCACTCAGCCAGGCTAAAGGAGCCGCGGCTGTGAGAGATCCCATTCCGCCCACTGCGAGCAGCAACCCGGAGAGCGTCGCGAATTCACTGGGCCTGAACCATTTGGACAGGATCTTCATGGTAGGTGTCCAGGCCATGGCCGCACCAAGTCCCACCATGGCTCTTCCGACAATTGCCGCTACAGAGCTTTCGGCCGAGCCGAAGAGGATACTCCCGAACGCTCCCACGATCAGGAAGATCGTGACGCTCTTTCGCGGGCCGAGCGAATCCGAGAGCAGTCCGGCAGGTGGTTGCATGACTGCGTAACTGTAGAAATAGACCGAGGACAGGAGTCCGATCATGCCCGCGGAGATTCCCAGGGTCTTTTGGATATCCAGCGCCACGACCGCGGGACTCATCCTGTGGAAAAAGGCCGAAAGGTACACGAAAGCCATGACCCAGTAAATGAGCCACCGGTACGAAAGGACCCTGCGATCGGGGTGATCGGTCATCTTCTCTCCTGAAAGACTTCTTGCCCGTGTATGAGCGGCGACGAGACTGGGAAGCATAACATAAGAATGGAGACTTCAGGAAGGCTGATGCTGGAAGCGTTTCCACACGCGTCTCCCGATCGACTTAGCGGGAGAAGGTCCGTACCAAAGAGGTCAGCCGCGTAAAAGTGACTGCGCCTGAAGCCTCTTCTCCACAAGCGCGAAGGGGATCTGTCCGCCTGCGAGGAGCACGTCATGAAATCGCTTTAACCCAAGCGCCGGAGCGTGCAGAGCCTGCAGACGGATGATTTCGTGCGTTCCCAGGAAATAGCAGGACTGACAGCCGGGCGTGAGCGCGAAGTACCGAATCTGATGCTCGGCAACGGCCCGTGAGAAGCCGATCGATTCGATCTGTTGTGCCGCGGCTTCCATGGTGATCCGGCCCGTCCGTAGCTTGACGTCGAGAACGGCTCGCAGATCACGCCAGATCTGGCGCTGGAGCTGAACAATGCACACTCGGGGAACCCTGACCTGCCAAGGTCATCCAACAGAGTCTCCACGTAAGAGGCCCAGCCCTCGTAGAAGAGCGGCGCCTCGATCTGGCGGCGGATGGGGTTGGGGCGGCGAATCCTCACCATGTCCAGGAGATGGTGACCGAGATAGGTCTCGTGCGCGGGGACAGGTACCCTGCGTGAGACCGCACAAGTCGCGACGTCGCGACAGCAGCAGGAGTGATTTAGAAGATAGCCGGTTACGTTCTCTGTGCCGTGAGCGGCACTCGGTAGGACGCAGGAGCCCGGAGCGCACCGAGAAGGACGGAGTAGCAGAACGATCACTTCTTCCCGATCCGGGAAAGCAAGGTCAGCAGATCGTTCCGGATCTCAACCACGGACTCGATCCCCCTCGAGAGAATCTCGTCCACCGGGAACATCACAATCTTCATGTAGAGTGACAGATCATGCCTCCGCACGCACAATCACCCCAATTCCCAGAGGAAGCGCACCATGCCCTGCTTCAGCACGAGCGGTCGATCTCGTCCTCGAGAGAAGACGCCCCTTCGGTAGGCAGCGCGCGGCAGAGCGCTCCGACCCTCGCAAGCAGCCATTGGACCTGGTCTGGGTCCGGATCGTCGAGCGTACCCACGTGCCCGCCCGCGTGCTTGACTCGCGGAAGCACGTAGAATTCGTCACTGCCAGACTGGCGAGGAAGAGCCCTCCCCAAGAGCGCAAAATACTCTCCGGCGACGGACCGCCCGCCTCGAATGCCCTTCGTGTTCACGGTCATGGTTGCCATACGGCTCTTTGTACCGACTTCCAGGCACAAAAAATATACCATAGCATCAAAATCCGGTGCATGTGTAATACTTCACGCCGCTGTGCAATGCTGGGGACGGCTGGCTGTCCGGCAACTGCCCGCTCGCGGAGGAAGCGCCCAATCCGTTGCAGGATGCCCTCTCCGGCGAACTCCTGTCCTTTCGCGCGGGCCATTGTCTCTTGACAAGGAAGCACAGACTGTGCTTTATTCTCGAAGCTTGTCCGCGTGGGCCCGCTCGGCCACCGTGGCAGCGGCTCAGAGAGCCTCAACCGTTGAGCGGAGAAGCGCTGCCGATTAGACGAGAGCCGTGACAACATGTTGAGTTTCTTGGAAGAATTTGATACAGACCACGTTGTGGTAGACTCCACACGGTTTGATCGTGTACACTGAGGGCGTAACAGTAATCCGCCCGAGGGTTGTGGCGCTGCCGGGCGTCTGAGCGGGGAATTGGATCTGGAGGGCCGTTAACTCAGACGGTAGAGTATCTGCCTTTTAAGCAGAGAGTCGCTGGTTCGAGCCCAGCACGGCCCACCACTCCTTGGGTGGTGACTTTTCCGAGGGTGACCTGAGTCCTCGGAACGCGACACTCGATCGAGAGACAACCGCGTCCCCATCGTCCAGCCAGGCCTAGGACACCGGCCTTTCACGCCGGCGACAGGGGTTCAAATCCCCTTGGGGACGCCAAAACAAGATCCTGACGGACCGAGGATTCTCGCAATCTCCGGCTTTTAATTATCTCTTGCCCCCCTCGTTGACGAATTGCCTCGACGACATGCCGGTTTGCAGGCCTTGGCAGGATCGACGAGGCCGACAGTGAAATACCGCATTCTCATAGAGCAGGACGAAGATGGGGTTTTCGTCGTACAGGTGCCATCACTTCCCGGGTGTATCTCGCAGGGCCGTACTCGAGCGGAGGCCATTGAAAACGCCAAGGAAGCAATAGCCGCTTATCTCGAAAGTCTTGCCGCACACGACGAGCCTATTCCTCCCCCCATTGCCGAGGAGGTCATCGAGGTGGCCATTTGACGAAGCTGCCGCAGCTTTCCGGTCGTGCGGTCGTTCGGGCACTGAAGAGACTCGGCTATGAGAAAGATCGCCAACGAGGAAGCCACATCGTATTGAGGCAATCGAGCTACCTGCACCGCCGGATCGTGGTTCCGGACCACGACGAGGTAGCTAAAGGAACGTTGAGAGCCATCGTTCGTGAGGTTGGGCTCACGGTGGAGCAATTCAATGCGCTCCTTTGAAGACAAGCCGAAAGGACTCAGGCGACAGGGGTTCAAATCCCCATGGGTACGCCAACAATAACGGCGGGGGCTTACAGGGAAGTTGGGAGACTCCCGGCTTCCCTGTTTTCGTTTATGACCGAATCCAGGGCCCTCTAAGGGCCCACTGAAGAGCCGCTTTTGCGCCGCTATGGTGTTGCGAACCTGTACGGGGGAGATGCAAGGATGACTAACCTACCTCAGTTAAGATTGATTCACCTCTCTGATCTCCACTTCGGAAGGAATCATATTTGTGCACCAGAAGACACGACCGGTGCTTCTCGAGGCATCCCGCCACTAAAGGAACTCCTACAAAGGGACCTTGCCAGTCCCGATTGGGGGAGTACTAGCTGGGCCATTCAGTCGCCGAAACGCCCCCCAACTCCTCTATTGATAATTGCGACAGGCGACCTAACCCAGGGCGCTGACGCAAGTGAATTCGATCAAGTTCATGATTTGCTCAGTACTTTAGTGGGACAGGAGCAGTTAGGCTCAAAGATCGATCTTCGGCACGTGTTCGTTGTTCCGGGGAATCACGACGTCGTGTTCGACAAGGATAACCCTGAACATCGGTTCGCGCCTTACTGTCAATTCTATAACAAGTTATTCAGAGAGATCCAACCGACGGACCGACCCTACGTACGGCCAGAGGAAAGTCATGGACTAAACCGGATTCACGCCTTTCCTGAATCTCAGTTTCTGGTCGCCGAAATCAATTCCTGCTATTATGTTGAGAGGGAGACTATCGACGAAAGTAGGGGACAAGTAGATGCCGGAGCCATCGCTGAACTTCGAAGCGCCCTGGAGATCTACGGCACGGAGTGCGATGAGTGGATCAAGATTGCTATCATACACCATCACCCGGTTCTGCTCCCATCTTTTATTGAACCGGGACGCGGTGTCGACTCTGTCCTCAACGCGAGATCCCTACTGCGTCTTCTTCGTGACAATGGATTCCAACTTGTTCTCCATGGGCACAAACACTATCCACAGGTCTTTTCCTATGATCCGGAATCGGCCTGGGCAACATCCCATTCAGCTATACCGCAGTTGATTATCGCTGGAGGTTCCTGCGGCAGCCGCGAACTTCCTGCGGCAACCCAGCAATGCAACACGTACAACCTCCTGACGGTGAAATGGAATCCAAGAGCGCTCCAGGCAAGGGTACAGATCGTTACGCGTGGGTTGACGCGAACAGGTCCCGATGCAGATCTCGACCCGGACCAGTGGTCTTGGAAGACTCTGCGAGTGTTTGACAAGGGGCTATCGCTGTTTAAGAATTTTCCTGCGCCGAAATCTTCCCGAAGGGTCACGTTTCCCGAACCTCGGGATGCTTTCGAAGATGATAGAGACAACCAATACAAAAAGCTTAGGCAAAATATGCCTGTGGTCGAGGTCGTTCCCTCGTTGATGCCAGGGCAGGGCTATGAGGCCTGCGCGTGGCTTGTTCCTCATCGTTACCACAAAGAATCTCCCGTTCGTGTGATTTGGTCCGCTGGCCCACTCTTCAATCGGAAGATTGTTGAGGCTGACGCAGCACCAGACTTTGCTGTGACTTTTCAGTATTATGGTCCCATGCTGATCCAGGCAGTACTTGAGTTTGCCAACGGGGAAAAGGCACTCACGTACGTCTACGCGCGGCTTCCAGACGCACGACTGAACCAGTGATGCCACAACCGACGAAGTAATCGTGAATTCTGGGGACATAGAACCGATTTCTTAGCGTCAGGTGGGCTGATCTCTCATGGGATCGGCCTAGTACTCGCCTGACATAGTGTTTGGTGTCCGGCTGTCGGCACCATGTCACTGAGGAAAGTGTTCGGTTGATGGCCTCCGTTGGGTCATGAGGGGCGTGTCACAACGGTTGAGAAGCAGACCGCGAGGACTCGAGCAAGTGACAACCCTGAAGGCGCCGAAAAGCGCAAATCAAAAGCTTGGGCACGGACAGCGCAGAAAACAAGTGTATGTCCCCTGATTTAATGACCGACACTGTTTTCGTACGAACGTTCTTAATTTACAGGTGTTTCCTATGGGACTTATTGAAATACCGAATCCTCGTCCTGGCATAGTGGACCACATCAACGAGAGATTGGGGACGCTTCTTGAGACCGGGGTGCTAGAACTCCCGGATTTCAGTCAAGCGCAATCAGTCTTGTCGGTTTCAGACTATGCTGGCGAAGACGCGAAGAAGACCGGCCGAAAGAGCAATACATATCAAGTGCTATCGTTTGTGATCTTGGACTGGAACAATGCGCAGATGTGGGCCCTTGCACGTTTAGCACTCAGGATTAACCAACTAGGTTTTGTGAGAAGCATGGGGTTCAAGAAACTGAATAAGGATCGTGAGCGACTGAGACTCCTGAAACAGTTTCTTGAGAATTTTGACCAGTTAGAAGGATTAGTGATCACATACTTAATTCATAACGACATTCGGTACTTGTTTAGCGACCGATCCATGCATAAATATTTGGCTGATGAGGGCTGCGGGAAATGGAAACCTCATGTTGCCGAGAAGATTCTTCGGGTATGCCATCTCCAAGCTCCATTCGTGTTCAAGCTCACATCCAGTAATAACAAGTTCTTCTGGCTCACTGATCGTGACTCGATTACTGAAGATATGAACGGTCTTGGGCGAATACTGCAAAGCGTTTTCAATATCTATGCCACCCATGGCTTCACGGATTTTGCCTACGCACAGCCATTCATAGACCCTACAATGGCATTGGACGACCTCCTGTCCATTCCGGATTTGGTCGGCGGTGCGATATTGGAGTATGTCCTTAGATCAGACATGGCCGAGCGTGGCTTAGAGGACGGACTTGAGATTCAGGACAAAACGAATCTGATCCTGGAATGGTTTTCGAACAGAAACTCTCGGCTGAAGAAAGTCACCTGCAAGATTTACCGCAACCGGAGAAGAGAAGGACTGGCCATCGAATTCGGCGGTTTCGACAAACGACCTGAATGAGAATGAATGAGAACGGGGTCACCCATTAAAAAGCAACGGTCAAGGAAAAATAGTCGTGCTGTGAAACAGGGGACGCGCTTAAAAAACCAAGTTGACACGGCGATAAGACAGACGTAGGAGGTGATACATGCCGGGATTAGCACGAATGGGCGCTCTCGGAGTCCTCCACCGCGTTATGACGAGTGGAATAGAACGCAGAGCGAACTTCAGGGACAATCAGGATCGTAACGAGCTGTTGAATCAACTTGAGGCACTGTTGCCAGAGACCCGAACGGCTGGTTATGCTTGGGCGCTTATTCCCAATCATGCCCACTCTCTTTTTAGGACGGGTCGGACTCCGCTATCCTCGCTACAGAGTTAGCCCGCCACCTGGAACTAACTGTGCCGGGTGTTGGTTATGTCGTGCGCAGAGGAGAGAGGATCGCCAGGGAAAACCACCACCGTTTGGTGTAGTCAGTTGCTTAGTTTTTTAAGAGCGTCCCCTTTTTCAGTTATCCGACTCCTATCAAAAGTCACTGAGGAATATATTGAACTCAGCAGGAACTCCTCTCCTTAAATACCGATAAGAAGTAACCATCATTGATGTCAAGAATCCTAATAGAGCCCAGAAGGCTCCCATCAGAGATCCAACTGCCGGCGACCAACCAAAGCGACTGTAAGTGACTATCATCAATACGACGAGCATGCCTATCATAGCAAGACGCCCCGCGAATTCTTTCCATAGACGTTTGCGAGAGACTTGAGTTCCCGCCTGAGGAGACTTCCTTTCCATTGGAATTGGCCCAATGAGCTTTCCTTTGATCTGAATATCATCACTCGATTGACCTGTATGAGCGATTTTGACTACGGCTCCATCTCTCGGGTTCAGGTACTCGAAATCTATTTCAATTCTCGATCCCTGTGATCCTTCACACAGCCTAATCTCATTGGCAGGATCGCTCTGGTGGCTGAGGCTTACATCGAGGATCTGACACTGATCCTTGACACGGATCCGGAGCGGCTCGCTTGGAGGGACGTCGGACTTGCGGATCGCATCGTTGCCGCCATTCCACAAAGCTAAGTTAGTTACAGTCAAATTGTCTACGGGTCCTTGATCGCTCGTTACTGTGACAAACGGAGCTCTGTCAGTCAACTTTGTAAAGACTGTCGAGCTTTTCAGGGCGTAGCAAAGCCTCTTGTACTTCCTCCACCGTACCATCCATATTATTGACACAATTCCCAAAGCTACACCTACTCCTGTGAGGAACAGTCCGAGAAGGACTGCTGCTCCAGCGTAAGGCGATTCAGACAACGTCGTGAAGATCTGAGAGAGCCAGTCCATTCCTGCCTCCTGCAACCTCAATCAATGGCGCTCAGCCTCCTCTTAGATACGAACTTCAAGGCGGTAAATACTCAATACCACAGACGTGACGGACGGTAAACCACAAGATACAGTTGTCCCCTAGAATCGATACTCATGATCTGGTGGAATGGCCGATTGACCTGCCTCTTAAAAAGTGGTCCAGGTTCTGAGTTAGTTTGCGCGAGTATCTGGACCTCACGGGAGGTCATGATGAGACGCAAGCGATACAGCGTTGAGCAGATCATCGGGAAGCCCAGTGACGAAGTCCTTGATCGAGAGATCTTCTCCACCCTCACGGAGGCGCAGGTGATCACCGAACCGCGGAGAATGCACTGCAACATGTTCAGGCCCCACAGCTCTCTCGGCTACAAACCGCCAGCTCCGGAACCCTTCTTCAAAACGTTCATTCTCCCGAATATCCCAGAGATGATATCATCTCCGAGGGATGTCCGTACACTGGAGACTCTAACTTAAAGAGCGGCACATCAATTGGGGGCAGCTCAAGGTTGGAGCGAAGGTCGCATATCATGGTCGGAGGTGGCAAGTTCATGTGGCTTCAACCTTGATCTTGTCCCGATACTAGCAAGCTGTGTTATAGGGAGGAGGGCGAGGACGTTTCAATTGACGGAGGAGAAGGCGGTGAGGTATGCTCAAGAACGGGATAACAAAGGCTTTCTCATCATCATTACGACGGTTTTGCCTCCGTCCGGTGGAGTGGGATTCCAAACGGAGACCTTTTCTGGGTCAGCCGAGGTGTCCCGCGGCCCTTCAGGGGTCCCAAGAGGTTCAAAAATGGCAAGACCGCCGCATAATTCCAGGGAAGAAGATCGCCGATGAGTACGCCAACCTGGGCATAATTCCCTAAGACTTTTTGCTGAAGGGTCTTTTCTACGAGCGGAAGCGGTAAGGTACAGCTAAACTGACCCGCAGGAGGCAAATGCCACCTAAGCTTCCCCTATATTGCCGTGAACCGTGGGTGTGACCGACGGTGGTCCCCAACCATTCAAAATGGGATGCCCCAGGCCCCACTAACGTTGATAGGAGTCTCCAATGAATCGCCAGATTTGCGTCGTGATGACAGTCCTTCTGGCTCTCGGGTCAGTGGCTTGTTTCTTGCCGGCGTGTAGCCAAGCAAAGGCCTATAGAATTGCTGTAGTGCCGTGGATTGGATGGAGTACCTGCGACGTGGCGCAGGCGAAGGGATACTGGAGAGACCTGGGAGTCGATGTCGAGATCGTGAGAATGGAGTCCAACATAAAGATGAACGAGGCCCTCAGGAAGGGACTCGTGGATATGCACTTCGATATGATCGGAACTGCAATAGGTCTCTATATGAAGGGCGTGCCGGTAATTGCCATAGCCGAGACCGACTGGTCGAACGGCGGCGATAAGATCATCGAGAAGAAGGGAACCGACCTGAAGAAACTCAAGGGCAGACCTGTGGGAGTGTACCTTGATGAACCTTCAGTGACATACTTCCTGAACAAGTACTTCTCGACTCATGGACTGACAGTGACCGACTTTAAAGTAACCCAGGAGATACCGGAAGAGGTCACCGAGATGTTCATCAAGAACAGGTTCAAGCTGATTCAGATCTATGATCCGCTGGCCAGGAAAGCCGTTCAAGAAGGAATGGGTGACGTTGTCGCCACGACCGCAGACTATCCGGGCTGCATGCCTGAAGGGCTGTTGATGATGAAGAATGCCTACGAAGAGATGCCGAAAGACAATCTCCAGAAGATCTTTCAAGGTTTGGCCAAGGCCTCCGCATGGTGCAATGAATCCAAGAACTGGGAAGAGTTCCGGAGGATCCTCAACGAGAGAACATTCAAGGGCGGCAAACCGTACTCCGAAACTGAGCTGAGGAAGATGTTCGGCGAGGCGAAGATCCATACGCCCGCGGAGATGTTGGAGCGGAACAAGATTGGTGGGGGGACGGAAGCCTTCATAAAGGATGTGAGAGCCTTCCTGAAGGCAAACGGGCGACTGAAGAAGAACTTTTCGGTGAAAGACGTTTTCAATGGCTCGGTACTTGTGGAGGCGCTAAGACAATAGTGCATTCTCGAATGTGTTCAGGGAAGCAGTTGGTGACCTGCCAACAAAAAGTGGTCCAGGTTCTGAGTTAATGTGTGCCAGTATCCGGACCTCAAAGGGAGGTCAGGTCAGGAGGTCGTGGACCGGTCATATACGCCCCCCTCCCTTTCCCCTCGACAGATACTGCGCGAAGGGTGGTGTGGCTTTAGTTCATGATGTCGGACAGTTGTGCATATTCCTTCACGGTGTAAAACACCAAATAGGAGCGAGAGCCCCCCACCTGTACGGGTTCACCTCGAAAAAAATGCACCCACGCGAAACAAAGTTGCCGAAAATAGTGGGGACTCCAGCCAGATACACCATATATTGTGGGCAGCACGTGCATAGGTACGCGCTGGCGTAATTCTCAGCGCGCTTGAGTACGCGCTGTGGTGATTCTCGGCGCGTTCTGGCGCGTGGAGGCCCCCTGGGGATGGTTCAAGACGTGATTGAACGTTCGCGTAAAAGGTTGCCACCGGGCATGAAACGGAGTATTTTCCACCGGTCCGCGGTTTGCGGGCGGGGCGGCGCGGTTGCCGTCAGGAGGGCCCAGCAATGGGCCCTTTCTCTTTGATGCCATCCTTTCCGCGGACATATCTCCGAAGGGCCACCCTTACGGGACTCTCGCGCTCAAATTTCGACGTTCTGTCTCAGCTAAGGGGAGCCCTACTACCGGGGAGGGGCTAAAATCGCTGAGAGAGACGTAAGGCGCATAGCCTCGTGCCAGTGCCAAGCCATCGGCCCATCCTTGCCGGACCGCATTTGGGTGGTGGAACACGTTCAAGATTGCCATTGACGGTGGGACCGGGGGAGTGGTACGCTCAAGTCGCGGAAAAGAGCCCTTGATCAGGCACAAAGACGAGAATCGGAGTCATTGGCCCATCCTCGCAAAAGCGTCGGCACCGATGCAGAGGTCAAGATCCGTCGGACAACTGGTTTTTGCCAAAACGAACGGCATTTGTGAAATCGCGGAGTAATACCCGGACAGAGTTTTAGCTCGGCATAGCGAGCTCCATGGAGGAGAAATCTCCGTTGATAGTGAGGAGGGTGGGGGCCAAACGTTCACGGCCCGGCTTTCTCTTGCCGGAAAACCGGTTGGGGAAACAGAAGCATCGGCCGTGCGCGCGTTAGACTTCGAGCCCCCTGTTCCCGTTGTTGATAATGAGGAGCGCATCGTACGGTTGCTTGACAAGATGCTGGCCACGTCATGTCAAACGGTCTTCCCCGGACTGTCAGGCAAAGGAGGAATGGAGCATACTATGGTTAAGGAAAAGGATTCAAACGTTCACTGGCATCAAGGACAAATTACTCGAACCGACCGCGAACGCTCAAATGGTCATCGTGGTCTTACCCTTTGGTTTACCGGAATTCCAGCATCCGGTAAATCCACTTTAGCTGTCGCCGTGGAAAGGGCTTTGCATAAGCGGAATTGCCATACTTATATCCTTGACGGCGACAATATCAGACATGGTCTAAACAAAGATCTGGGTTTCTCACCTGAAGATCGGACAGAAAACATACGTAGAATTGGGGAGGTAGCAAATCTTCTTCGCGATTGTGGCATTATCAATCTGGTTGCCTTCATCTCTCCTTATCGATCGGATCGTCAAGGTGCCAGAGAACTCAGTAATCATGATGGCACTTTTCTATAGTGCCGCGCAGAAAGGATAGGTGCGAAAAAGAGCGCGAC